>NZ_BBCB01000048.1 GCF_001311825.1 Salidesulfovibrio brasiliensis JCM 12178
TGCCGCTCCGCGGGCGTCCCGGCCGGACGGGAACCCATGAGCGTACCGGCCAGCGGGCCCAGTAGACGACGGTCAGCGCGCTGCCCAGCGCCAGCAGGATGATGACCACGAGGTGGCTGGAAGCGGCTTCCAGAGCCATCCACTTGGACATCAGTACGCCGAACGGCGGCAGCAGCATGGACAGAATGCCTATCATGGTGATGGTCGCGGTGCGCGGAAGTCTCGTGAACAGGCCGCGCATGTCTTCGATATTCTTGCTGCCGATCTCCTGCTCGATGGTCCCCACGCAGAGGAACAGGAGCGCCTTGGAGACGGCATGGAAGATGATCAGCATGATGGCCGCGGTGATGGCCAGCGGCGTGTTGATGCCCGCGCAGGCCATGATGAGGCCGAGGTTGGATATCGTGGAGTACGCCAGAATCCGCTTGCCGTTATTCTGGCCGATGGCCAGCGCGGCGCAGGCCACGAACGTGAACGCGCCGCACAGCGCGATGCCGTAGCTCAGGAAGCTGCCCTCGTACATGGGGGCAAAGCGCAGCACGATATACACGCCCGCCTTGACCATGGTGGAGGAGTGAAGCAGCGCAGAGACCGGAGTCGGGGCCACCATGGCACCGAGCAGCCAGCTCTGGAACGGCATCTGCGCGGCCTTGACGAATCCGCCGACGCAGATCAGGCCCACTGCGAAGAGCACCGCAGGCGAAGCATTGGTGGTGGCAATAAGCGTTTGAATGTCGAGGCTGCCGGTCTTGAGATACAGCAGCACGATGCCGCCCAGCAGGAACAGGCCGCCACAGCTGCCCATCCACAGGGCGCGAAGCGCGTTTCTGGGCGAGCGCACGTTCTCGTCATGCCCGATAAGCACGAAGGAACAGAAGGTGGTCATCTCGAAGAAGAGATAGAGCCACAGCAGATTGTTGGTCAGCACCAGCCCGTTCATGACGCCGATGAGCAGCACGAGGAAAAGGAAGAAGCGAGGCTGCTTCGACATTTCCAGCTTTTGGTGCTCTTCGTGCGCCTTCATGTACGGCAGCGCGTAAAGACAGATCAGGGATCCGATCACGGAGATGATCAGAACCATGATAACGGTGAGATTGTCCACGGTGATAGCGCCGTGGCAGCTTCGTGGTCGAGTATCAGGAATTCAAAAACGGCCAGCAACAGCAGCTGGGTGCCGGTGAACATCTGCACGAGCACGTTTTTGTATTTGATACCGAAGTAAAGGACCGTTGCGAGAAGGGCAAAGTCGGCAACCGCGACTATGGCGCCCCACTCCAGCCCCATCACGTTTCCCAGCAACACGGTGGTCGGAGCTTCGCCGACCAGCGCGACCGCGGCGACGGTAACCACCACCGCCGTGGCAGCCACCAGAATGGTACGGACCACGCTCATTCGGAGAACGTAGCAGCCCACCCCGGCGACAATCGGGAACAGGATGAGTGAAAGCAGCAAGTTGGTCATGAACACCTCTTACTTTGGGGTCTCTGGCTCATGGTTTTCGTCGGAACTCTCGTCCGGGCTCCCCTTGTCCGGACCATTGCGACAAAAACCCCCTTAGCCTGCATCGAAATTCACACTTTAGACCGGAGGAAATTCGACGGAAAGTTGGTATAACCGAAAACACAATCTGATTCAAGAAAGTTTGTTATTTCAAATCGCTATCTTGCATCGAATATTGCAATTAAAAGTATCCTAATGCGGTCAAATCCCTCAATACTTGTTCCTTGGCGGACGCCCTCCCTGCCCGTTCCGGTCCGACGGATGAAAAGGCAGTGCACGGCATACATCCAAGAGATCGGTATCCCATGGCATACAGGGAACAGTACGGAATCCCCAGAAGGTCGTGAGAGGCCCAGACGTCCGTCTCGGTCCAGTCCAGCAACGGATTAACCAGAATATGGTCGGGGTCGGTGCGCGGCTCGACGGGCTCCCGCCCTTTCCTGTCAGGGTGCTCATCGCGCCGAATGCCGCTCAGCAGCACCCTCGTTCCGGTCCTTTCAATGGCGCGCATCAGCGGCTCGACCTTCAGGGTTCGACAACATTCAAGCGGGTCTCGCGCAACGGGATAGGCGGCTGTATCGACTTCCGGTCGGGCCACGTGAAGTTCCACACCCCAACGCTTGGCCAGTTCGGTACGAAAGGCGATCACTTCGGGGAACTTCACCCCGGTATCTACTGTAATGGCCCGCAAAGGCCCGAGCCCGGCATGGTCCAGAAGTGCCCGCCACAGGGCCAGCAACACGGTGGAATCCTTACCGCCGGTCCAGGCCACGGCCACTTCTTTTACGGAATTTTCCAGATACGGTTGAAGAATTTCTTCGGATCGGGCTATCTTGGCAGGAAGGCTTTTTTCGACCATGACCAGTCTTGTTGCACTTTCATAGCAGTGAAAGCAAGCCCGGACGACTTGGGCAACAAGCGACACCATACCATCAGGAGCGACAATGAACGAACGAATGCGAGCACTTGCAGACGACAAGGACATATGCGCCCTTGCCACCCTCTCCCCGTCGGGACCGCACCAGTCCCTCATGGCCTATGTGCGGGACCCGGAGACCGACAGCTTCATCCTGTTCACCGAAGAGCAGACCACCAAATGGGCAAATATCGAACGCAACCCGAACCTCTGCCTGCTCATCGACTCCCGCGAGGAGGACCTGCCCGAACGCAGGGACAGGGCGAGGGCACTGACCATCAAGGCCCGGCATGAAACGCCCACCGAGGCCGAGACGATCCGGCTCCGCCAACTCTTTCTGCTTCGCCACCCGCACATGGAGGCGTTTCTGGATCGGCCCGGAGCGAGAATGATCCGCGCCGTGCCCCGCAGCTACCTTCTGCTCACAGGACTCGAGCAGGCCGAATACGAAGAAGTATGAAAAAAATTCGAAAAAACGCTTGACGATCAGGCGCGTGACCCGTAAACAGTACCTCCGTTGCGCGCCCGTAGCTCAGCTGGATAGAGTGCCGGACTACGAATCCGTAGGTCAGAGGTTCGAATCCTCTCGGGCGCGCCACCGCGAAATCGTAAGCGGCCGGACATTGTCCGGCCGCTTTTTCGTTATCAGAACACCCACCCCTGCACTTCCTCTTCCCGCTGTTTTTGCATACAGTGCCGCCATGAACTGCCCTACCTGCAACAGGAAAAACCGGAAAACGGCAACCCAGTGCCGTCATTGCGGCGCACTGATGCCCCGCAGGAGCGCCAGACTGCTGGACAGCATGACCATGAATCCGGCCATGGCCCTCTCTATCGGTATCGCACTGCTGTGCTTCTCGACATTGCTGTTTTTCAACGGACTCTTTTGGTTCGCCGTGCTACCGACCCTCTGTGGCCTGGCGTTCACGGCGCTCGGGCTGAAGATGCGCGACTAATCGTCCGCAGGCGTATCACCCGCCTTGCGCACGCCCAGCCTGTGCAGGATGCCCATGAGCGGGCACCAGTCCGTCACCGCAGACTGCAGCAGATTCAGCCCAACGAAAAGCGTCAGGATGAGCCAGTTGATGTCATGGGTTATTGCCAGCGTGAGCGAAGCCAGAATCATGAACCCGGCAACGCCCCGGACAATGCGTTCTATCGTCATGCTTCCTCCTTGCCCTCGCTCTCACCCTCTCCGGCTTCGCCGATGACCACCTTGCTCTCCTTTTGTTCGGCCTCCCGCTCCTTCAGCCACTCGGCTATCTTCATATCCATGCCGAGGATGTGTCCGAGTAGCCAGTCCTTGAGAAAATCCCTTACTTCCAGAGGCTGCGGCGTCCGCTTCTTGTAGAGGTCGCGCTGGTATTCCTTGACTTGCTGGGACAACCTGCGGTGCTCGCGCTGATGCTCGCCGAGCCGGGGGTAGCCCATCTCGGCCATGGTCTCCTCCTCGTCATGAAAATGCTGCACACAGTACTCCCTGAGCCTTCGCACGAGCGCGTTCACAGCCTGCTCGGTCTTTCCCGAGGAAACAGCATCCAAAAAATCGTTGCACATCCCAACAAGATCCATGTGCTGACTGTCTATGGAATATATACCGGTCTCAAGCGACTCGTCCCAATTAATCCGGGCCATACCTGCCTCCTTGGCTATATGTCAGCTTACGACAGCCGCGCGGTCATTTCCAGCATGATTGCGTCCCGCAGAGCACCAAACGTGCACACCAAGTGCACAAAAAGACCCCCATCCTGAGACAGGACGGGGGCTTTTTCCGGCATCCCTTCGCAACCAGCCGATTTTATTTGTAGTGTGACGAGACCTTTACCATTGCCGACCGTAACGAAGGGTGCCTGCACGAATCCTTTCACGGACCGTGCCGGAAATGCGTTCAGCGGCTGGCAAATCCATCGGCGGTAAAGGTCATGGAGCCGAGCAGGCCGAAAGTGGTGGCCAGCCTGACGTCGAGGTCCATCCTGCCTCCGGGTTCCATGTGGAAGGAATCGCCGGGCCGGAGCGGGTCGGTGCCGGTGGTGGCGATAAGCTTCTCCTCATGCCCGTTGCTCCACGCACGTTCCAGCGTGTAGCTGCCTTTAGGCAGGTGGAAGGTTCCGCCTTCGTTCCACGGCACGAAAATGGAATTGCCGGTGTCGTTCTTGAGCTTGAGGGCCAGAATCTCACGCGGCATGAGGTCGATGTAGAAGGTGGCCTTGGGCTTGCCGGGCGTTTCGCGCACAACGCGATAGCGGTAGATGTTGGGCCGCGAGTTGTCCACCTGATAGCGGTCAATGAAATTGTCCGGGTCCAGAATGATCTCCCAACCGAGATCCTGACCGGTGTTCTCCCACGGGATGGCCACGAAGCCCTTGAAGTTGACCACTTCCTTTTCACCGCCCCAGACCCCTTCGAGGATGAGCTGATCGCCCACAACGGCCTTGAGGGTGTCGCCCGCGCGCACAAAGGCCGGGTGGCCGTTGAGCCAGCAGACGAAGACCGGTTTGTCGTCATCGGGCGTGGACGGCAGCTTGCCGCTCCAGCGCACCTGCGCCGAGGCCACGGAGAGGCCGTCGGACCTCAGTTCAAGGCTCGAAAACGGCTTAAGCGCCATGCGCCGCGCGGACATGAGGTTCACGCCGGGACGGTCTGACGCAAAGAGCGCCAGTTCGGGGGAGAACTGGTCCGAGCCTGCCCCCACGGTCGTGACGTCAAGGGTCGTTCCCGGAGCCAGCGCAAGCGTCTGGCCGTTTTGCAGCGGCCTGCCGTTGACAAGCACCTTCACGTTCTGCCTTGCATAGGCCAACACATCATCGCGGGTGAACTCCGGCAGTTCGACGTCCACGCCGTATTCACTCAGCAGCATGGCCGTGGCCTCAAGCTGCTGGCGCACCTTCCAGTCGAGCTGGCGGATGTCCTTGCTGACCTCCACGGCCATGGCCGGAATGTTCAACGTGGTCAGTGCATAACATGTCAGGGACTTGCGCATTTCCGGATAGTCGGTGGCCCGGTCGAACGTGCGGGTATTGAAGAGCTTGAACTGGTAATCCCGGGAATTGATGCGCCGATTGATCTTGGCCAGCACCTTGTCCACGCGGGTGCCGAGCTCAAGGGTGCCGTTCCAGTTGAGGGTGTCCACGATAATGGACTGACCGTAGCGCTGCGGATTGCGCATGCTGTCTATGTACTTGGGATAATAGAATCCCGAGCCTTCGTGCAGATGAATGAATGCGTCCGAACGGGCGAGCAGGAAACGAATCACCCGGGCGCAGCGGTCTTCGTAGAAACGATTGTAGTCCTGATCGAAGCGGCGGTTCATGTCCACGTTGACCTGCCGCCTGCGCAAATGGATGGAGGGCACGTTGGCCCGGGGCAACACGATGAGGTTGCCCTTGGTGACGTGTGCGCGGGTCAAAAGCTGGGCGGTAACGAAACCGGAAGGCTCGTCGCCCTGAATGCCGCCCTGCACCATGATGGTGGGGCCGGGGCGGTCGCCCTGAAGGAAAAAGACTTTCAGTGGATACTGGGTGCCGTTGAAAAAGACGTGTTCCCACGACGCGGCGCGCGCGGGAAGAGCGGCAAGCGTGAGCAGCGTCAGGCTAAGCCAGAATATTGTAGAGCGGATACGTCTCCGAGAAGATAACCTTGTCATCGTTGCCCTTGATTTCGAGCCTCAGGCCGAAGATGTCGTCAGCATTCAGGCCTTCCGGCAGAAGGAATGTCGTTCGGATTCGCTTGAAACGCTGGATTTGGAACGTCAGATCGTTCCTGTTCAACTTGATCTTGGCCTCGGAGCCGTTCTTCCGAACGAAGACGAAGTCGACTTCGCCCGCAATGGGCTTGGACGTCTGAAGGTTGTTCAGCTCAAAGCTGACCGACACCTTCCGTTTGGTCATCTTGGCCTGGAGGTTGTCCACGCCGACCTGACGGGTGTCGGTGCGGGTGAAGATACGGTTCAGGTTCAGCTCGGGCTGTTTGGGTTCGGGCTCTGCCGCTGCGGAGGTGAGCAACGCCTGAAGCTCCTTGGGTCGTACGACTTGAGGATCTTTTCCATGTTGCCCAGACGTTCCAGCCGGACCTGCGCGTCCACGAGCTGCTGCTCAAGACGCTTGTTCTCGACGTTGAGCGCCTTGGTTTCCTTCCAGCCCCGGTAGCCGAGGTACATGCCTCCGGCCGCACAGAACAGCAGGAACATCTGGCTGCAGAGAAAGAATCTGAGCCAGAAAGGGCTGAGCCTGTAGCGCCTGACATCCGCATCGTCACGCATGAACAGGACACTGTACTTGGAATCACTCATCAACGACGTCTCCAGTCTTCACGCTCGATTCTCCAGCCGTCATCCACCGGAGCCAGCACCAGGGTCTTAACGCCAACATCCGAATACCCGGAAGCATCTTCGTATTTCTGCAGGAACCGGACCCGCAGTCCGGAAGGATGCAGGTCGATGCCGATATCTTCGACGGCGACCATAACAGGTGGTTTTTGTTCCCACAATGCCTTTTTATAGTCTTTGATCTCAGCCAGCCCCCGCTGGGAACCGGAAACCGCATCGCTCGAATAGGCGGCAGCATAGTCTTCCATGTCCGCAGACTGCCACGCCTCGGCCCACTTGTGAACGAACGCCTCGGCCTCCTCGCCCTTGACCCGCAGGTACTCGGGGACAAGGTCACGGGTCGCGCCCGTATACTCCCGGCCCACCACGGTCCAGCGGCCTTCGTCGTTTTTCTGCCAGTAAAGACGCTTTCCCACGGTCTGCGTCAGGGCGGGCGAACGATAGAGCTGGTCGAACCACGTCACCCAATAATCCGGACCGCGCAAAACCTTTACGCTGTCCAGCATGACGTGAATCCACGGCGTGCTGGAAAATATGCCCTGCTTGTGGATGCGAAAATGCTCGAAATCCCCGGACTCGGCGCGGGAGAATTTCTCCGCGTCGTACATCTTGAAGAATTTTTCGGAACGGCTCTGCCACGCCTCGGCCCACTGGTTCACCAACGCGACCATTTCCTTTGCGGCCATGGATTCCTGCTGCGCGTCCCACTCCACGTCCGCGCCAATGACCACGGGCGTCCCCACACGGGAGTCGCCCTTGATGGACTTGATGTCCGGAACGGTCAAAGCCACGCATCCAAGGGTGTCACGAGGCACGAGTTGCTTGCCGCGGCCGTGCAGCCAGATGCCGGACCCGGTCTTGCCCTTGATGCGGTCGATTGGGTTGGGATAATTCAGAGAGTAGGCGATGTCGCCGTAAAGGTCCCAGTCCAGCGACCGGCGAATCCTTGGTCCGAGGAAGTAGACCCCCTCCGGGGTGCGAAGGTCCCCGCGAACCTGTTTGTCGCCCACGGCCTGCCCGGTGGTACAGGGAAGCTCCTGCACCAGATGCAAGGGGCTTTTGCGCTCGAAAAGCATGAGCTTCTGCTCACCCTTGTCGATGGCCACGATGGATGCCGGGACGTTGTCGCCGGACGTGAGTCTCGGCTTCCATCCGTCGGCATAAGCCGCCCCTGCGGCAAGAATGAGTATGAGCGTCAGTAGGGTCCGCATGGCTCCCGCGCTATCGTTTGGCCGCCTCTAGGAGTTCCTGTCGAGTGAAGATCGACTCCAGAGGCAGGCCCGCGTTTTCCAGATTCTCGCGTCCGCCCTCTTCACGGTCGAGCACGGCCAGCACAGCCACAATCTCGAAACCGGCGTCGCGCACGCGCTCACAAGCCGTTACCAGCGTTCCGCCGGTGGTCACGACATCTTCCAGCAGCGCGACCTTTGCGCCCTTGGGAAGATTTTTGAGCCCTTCCAGATACTGGTTGGTCCCGTGCCCCTTGGACTTTTTCCGGATGATGAATCCGGGCAGGGGCCGCCCGGACTCGTGCGAAAGTACGGTCACCGAAGAGACGAGCGGATCGGCCCCGAGGGTCATGCCGCCCACGGCCTGCACGTCGTCACGCTCCGCAAGCATTTCAAGGAAGCACTTTCCGATCAGCCAGCTGCCCTCGGGATGAAGGGCCGTCTGCTTGCAATCGAAGTAGTAATCACTCTTCTTGCCGGAGGTCAATGTCACTTCGCCTTCCACATAGGAAAGTTCCATGAGCAGCTTTGCCAGACGTGTCTTCAACTCTTCCATGCCCTATTCTCCAAACACACGATTGAACACCGTGTTTTCGTATCTTTTGTAATATGTTGCGTCGAACGCTTCGTCAAGGTCACTCGCCTGCAGATATTCGGCAACCGCCTCGTCCTTTCTGACCTCATCCTCGAACTGGACCTTCTCGTTCCAGCAGCGCATGGCCACTTTCTGAACCATCTCGTAGGCTTCCTGCCGCTTCAGGCCTGCGGCGATGAGTTTTCCGAGCACTCTTTGCGAATAGAAAAGGCCGAACGATCCCATCAGGTTGCGCTGGATGTTGTCTTCCTTGACCACAAGGCGGTCGATGACGCCGGCCATGCGGCGGAGGATGTAATCCATGAGCACCGTGGTGTCGGGCATGATGACGCGCTCCACCGAGGAATGGCTGATGTCGCGTTCGTGCCAGAGGGCCTGATTTTCCATTGAGGCAACCGAATTGGTGCGCACAACGCGCGAGAGGCCGCAGAGGTTTTCCGCGGAAATGGGGTTCTTTTTATGCGGCATGGCCGAAGAGCCCTTCTGGCCCTTGGAGAATCCTTCTTCCACTTCCAGCACCTCTGTGCGCTGCAGGTGGCGCAGCTCAAGGCCGAGGCGCTCAATGCCACCGGCCATGATGGCCAGCGAGGTGAAGAACTGGGCGTAACGGTCACGCTGCACGATCTGCGTGGAGTGCGGGTCCGCCTTGAGGCCGAGGATTTCCAGCGCGCGTTCCTCCAGTTCCGGGGAGAGGTGCGCGAAGGTGCCCACCGCGCCGGACAGTTTGCCCACGCGGATGTTCTCCATGGCCGCGACCCAGCGCTCGCGGTGCCGTGCGAACTCGGCGTAGAACCCGGCGAACTTGAGGCCGTAGGTGGTGGGCTCGGCATGGATGCCGTGGGTGCGCCCCATGCACAGAAGCCCCTTGTGCTCATGGGCGCGGCGCTTGAGGACTTCCAGAAGATTGTCGAGGCTTTCCAGCACGATCCGGGCCGCGCGGGTCAGGAGCACGCCGTTGGCCGTGTCCACGATGTCCGACGAGGTGCAGCCGAGGTGAATATAGCGCGAAGCCGGGCCCACCTTTTCTTCCACTGCGGTCAAAAAGGCGATGACGTCGTGCTTGGTGGTTTCCTCGATTTCCAGAATACGGTCCAGATCGAAGTCCGCCTTGTCGCGGATGTCCTTCATGGCCTCGGCCGGGATCTCGCCCAGCTCATGCCACGCTTCGCAGACCGCCTGCTCGACCTCGAGCCAGACGCGAAATTTGTTCTCAAGCGTCCACAACCCTGCCATCTCGGGGCGGGAATACCGTTCAATCATGCCCTTCTCCAGTTTGCCGTTCGCTGATAGCCGACCGAAAAAAAAGGCAGCCATGGCTGCCTTTTCTGCGCCCGATCAGGACCCTGCCTGAGAGGACGCACCTTCCGGGGCGGACTTGGTCGCTCCGCCCTGGGATTGCGTTTCCGCCGCAGGGCTGGCCCCGGCTCCCGTGTCGCTGCCGGATGCGGCGGCTTCGCCGCCCTCTCCGCCGCTATCGGACGAACCGCTCTCAGCCTGCCCTGCCTCCCGTTTCCCGCCGTACTCCGTGACATACCACCCGGAGCCTTTGAGAACGAAAGAGGTGTTGGAAATCAGCCGTTTCGCGCTCCCGCCGCATTCGGGACATTCCTGATCCTTTTCCTCGAACCCGGTCTGCCACTCCTCGAACACGTTGGAGCACTTTTCGCATTGATACTCGTAAATTGGCATCTGCACTCCTCCCCGTCGCAAAGGGAAAGATTACTTCGCTGCAGCGGCCTTGGCTTCCTTGATGCGAGCCTTGACGGCCTTCTTGCGGCGATGACGTTTGCGATCCAGTTCCTTCTTGCGTTCATGCTTCTTTGTAGCCATGAGATTACTCCTTAGCGTACAGCCCGGAGGCTGATGATTATTTCGTGTGGGCCGGATTTCATACCCCAAGCCGAAACGGTTGTCCAGCCCACAAGTGCACCATCCGGCACTTGACGCAAGGCCGATTCATGACCATATTCCCCGGCAACGACAATCGCCAAGGAGTATCCCGATGATAAAAAGCCTGAGCCTGAAAGCCGCCATTCGCGACGCCCTGCAGATTTTCCAGTGCGACCAGTGGCTTCGCTTCAACTACATAGTCGAAAAAGATGACAAGCTGTACGTCGAAGTGCCCAAGGACGTCATGGAGCGACTCCACAAGGAGCACCCCCGCCTGGCCGGGCTGGCCGAAAGCATGGACGGCTACGCCATCGACCAGCAGACCGGACATGACATCGTCTGCTCGCACATCGCCGCCTCGCTGGACGGCCAGAAGTACGACCCCTCGGTGATTCCCCGGGTTTTTGACGCTCCCCAGTTCAAGGTGGACATGTACGTCTTCAACCTCTGGGTCAAAATGCACGAAGCCATCCTCGACGAAGAGAACCTTTTCTTTTCCGACTGGGAACAGAGCTTCAACGAGTGGAAGGAACTGGATGAAGTCAAGGACTACCTTGCCAAGCTCCACAACACCGATCCGGAAAACCCGAGCACCGACACCAAGCAGTAGCCTTTTCATACGCCAAAACAAAAGCGCGGCCCCGCTCGGGACCGCGCTTTTTTATTGATATGTATCCTCAGGCTACTTCTTGGAGCCTTTCTTCACGTCCGTCACCTTTCCGCCCTTGCCGGTGATGACGACCTTCTTTTTCTTGTCAGCGGCAGCGGGCGCGGCAAAGCCGAGGGCGGCCGCCGTCACCACAATCTCAAGAAACCGTCTTCTGTTCATGCTGGATGACACTCCGGTAATGATCGATCATGCTTCACGGTGAAGCAATCCATGTGCCTTTGTCAAAAAAAAGCAAAAAAATCAACAAATGGTCAATCCGGGCACGGCTGAAAAAAAGTACGGGAAAAGCAAATTATGACGAAAACTGCACGCCATGCCGAAATTTGCGCTTTTTTCAACCCTGCCAAGCGCCGAAGCCGTGTCAACGCCCGCCGGGAAAAGAGTTGCCGACAACATGAAATTTATGGTTTCCTTTGAAGCCAAAAAGCATTATTACGCCACGTCCGGCCGCGAGCCGGAACGGCCCGCCGTCCCCGGACGGGCCGAACTCTTCTTTCAAGGGGGCCGAAATGACTGGAAACAATCCGATCATTCGGTTGGAAAACCTCGTCAAACGATTTGACGGCGCCACCGTCCTCGACGGCGTGAGCCTCGACATCAGAGACGGGGAGTTCCTGACCATTCTCGGGCCGAGCGGCTGCGGAAAGACCACCATCCTGCGAATCATCGCAGGGTTCGAGACACCCGACCAAGGGCGGGTGCACCTCGACGGACAGCCCCTCAACGATCTGCCCGCCAACCAGCGACGCGTGAACACCGTGTTTCAGAGCTACGCTCTGTTCCCGCACATGACCGTGCGCGAGAACCTCGCCTTCGGCCTGAAGATGAACAAGGTTTCCCGCCGTGAGGCCGAACGCCGCATCGACGATGCGCTGGACATGGTTGACCTCAGCCATCTGGCCCGGCGCTATCCCGACCGACTCTCCGGAGGCCAGCAGCAGCGCGTGGCCATCGCCCGGGCCGTGGTCAACAACCCGCTGGCCCTGCTGCTGGACGAACCTCTCTCCGCCCTCGATGCCAAACTCCGCAAGCGCATGCAGGTGCAGCTCAAGCACATGTGCCGCGAGCTGGGTATGACCTTCGTCTTCGTGACCCACGATCAGGAGGAGGCTTTTGCCATGTCCGACCGCGTGGTGGTCATGAACGAAGGCCGCATCGAACAGGTGGGCACGCCCGAGGAAGTCTACGAAGAGCCGGTGAACATGTTCGTGGCCCGCTTCGTGGGCGAGACCACCATCCTTGACGGCTCCGTGGTTTCCAAGGAACGCGAGACGCTGCATGCCATGGTGGAAGGGAAAGCCTGCGAACTGGAAACCGCGCGGGACTTTCTGCCGGGCGAAGCCATCAAGATCGTGCTGCGGCCCGAGGACATAATCGTCGAGCAGGAGACCGACTCCGAGCACGCGCTCTGGCTGCCCGGGACCGTCCGGGATACGGTCTACAAGGGCAGCACATGGGACATGGTCATAGCGCTCGATTCCGGCAAAGACGTGCTCGTCACCGAGTTCTTCAACGAGGACGACGAACGCATCTGGCACAAATCCGGCGACCGGGTCATGGTCAGCTGGTACAAGGGATGGGAGGTCGTGCTGCCCGATGAAGACGTCACGGCTCTTTAGGCGAATCTCGCTCGGCTCGGCCACCATCTGGCTGGCCCTGTTCGTGCTCGCCCCCAACCTGCTGATACTGGTCACGAGCTTCCTCACGCGCGACGAGGCCTCATTCGTTGCCCCCGCGTTCTCGCTGGACGGCTACGCCAAGATCCTCAGCCCGGTCTTTCTGGACGTACTCATCAAGTCCGTCTATCTGGCCGGAACCGCGACGCTCATCTGCCTGCTGGCCGCCTACCCGTTCGCGTGGACGCTGGCCCGCATCAAGAGCCGCCACAAGGGACTCCTGCTCCTTCTGGTGATGATCCCGTTCTGGACCAACTCGCTCATCCGCACCTACGCCATGGTCTTCGTGCTCAAGGGCAAGGGACTCATATCGCAGGTGCTTACCGGTCTTGGCATTGCAGAACACCCGGTCTCATTCATGTACACGGAGTTCGCCATTTTCGCGGGGCTGACCTACACCCTGCTGCCGTTCATGATCCTGCCGCTCTACTCCTCCATCGACAAGCTCGACGAGAGCATGCTTGAGGCGGCGGGCGACCTCGGCGCGGGCAGGTTCAAGGCCTTCGTGCACGTCATCCTGCCCCTGACCAAGCCGGGCATCATTGCCGGATGCATGATGGTGTTCCTCCCGGCGCTCGGCATGTTCTACATCCCGGACATCCTCGGGGGCGGCAAACACCTCATCGTGGGCAACTTCATCAAGAACCAGTTCCTGACCGCGCGCGACTGGCCCGGCGGATCGGCCGCGTCGGTGCTGCTCACCCTGATAATGCTCCTTCTGATGCGCTTCTATGGAACCAGCTCCCGCAGGCTGGGCAAACAGGGAGGTGACGAGCTATGAGACGGCTCGGCGCAGCGGCACGCCTCGTGCCGGTCTATCTCTTCCTGTACCTGCCCATCATCGTGCTGGTGATCTTCTCGTTCAACAGCTCGAAGTATTCCACCGCGTGGCGCGGCTTCACCTGGAAGTGGTACGGCAAGCTCCTCGGCAACGAGCAGCTCATTGATGCAGCGCTCAATTCGCTGACTGTGGCCGTGCTCGCCGCCACGCTTGCCACCAGCCTCGGGACCCTGCTGGCGGTGGCCCTGTACCGATACAAGTTTCAGGGCAAGAGCGCGGTCAAGGCAGGAGTCTTCGTCATCATGATGAGCCCGGACATCGTCATGGGCGTGTCCCTGCTGCTGCTCTTCATGCTGCTGGGCATGCAGCCGGGCTTCTGGCCGCTGCTGCTCGCGCACACCACCTTCTGCATCCCGTTCGTCACCGCCACCGTCATGTCGCGGCTCAAAGGATTCGATCCGCACCTCATAGAGGCCGCCGAAGACCTCTACGCCGGGGAGTACCGCACCTTCCGGCACGTCATCCTGCCCATGTGCCTCCCGGCGGTCTTCGCAGGCTGGCTGCTCTCGTTCACCCTGTCCATGGACGACGTGATCATCAGCTTCTTCGTCACCGGCCCGGATTTCGACATCCTGCCGCTTCGCATATACGCAATGGTCCGCATGGGCGTGAAGCCGGACGTCAACGCGCTGAGCGCCATCATGGTCGGCATAACCGTATGCCTTGTGTTCACCTATCAACTGCTCATGAGGAAAAAGAAATGAACCGTATCGTGACCGTTACCGCCCTCGTTCTGGCGGCCCTGCTGTCCGCGGCCACGGCCTTTGCCGGTTCCGGCAAGGTGTACGTGTACAACTGGACCGACTACATCCCCGAAGGGGTGCTGGACCGGTTCACCGAAGAAACCGGCATCGAGGTGGTCTACACCACCTACGACAGCAACGAGTCCATGTACGCCAAGCTCAAAATGCTCGACGGCAAAGGCTACGACGTCATCGTGCCCTCCACCTACTTCGTCAGCAAAATGCGCCGCGAAGGACTGCTCAAGAAACTGGACAAGTCCCTGCTCCCCAACTGGAAGAACCTCGACCCCATCTACCTCGGCAAGAGCTTCGACCCTGAATCCGCCTATTCCGTGCCCTACTGCCACGGCGGCAGCGGAATCCTCATCAACGCCGAACGCTACGGCAACCCGAAGTCCCTCTCCTGGAAAGACCTCTGGAACAAGGACTACGAACAGCAAATCCAGCTTCAGGACGACCTGCGCGAAGTCTTCGGCATGGCGCTGGCCAGCCTCGCTACTCCATCAACGACACCGACCCGGCACACATCAAGGAAGCATACGAACGCCTGAAAGAACTCTTCCCCGCCGTTCGCACCTTCAACAACGACACGCCCAAAACCCCCTTCCTGAATGAAGAGGTCACCATCGGCATGATCTGGAACGGCGAAGCCTACGTGGCCATGAACGAACTGGATTTCCTCAAGTTCCACTGGCCCGAGGAAGGCGGCATCATGTGGATGGACTGCCTCGCCATACCCGCAGGTGCCGAAAACGTGGAAGAGGCACACGCCTTCATCAACTACATCCTGCGCCCGGAAGTGGCCGCCCAGATGGTCAACGAATGGGGATACGGCACCGCCAACCGCGAAGCCCTCAAACTGCTGGATGAAAAGACCCGCAACAACCCCGTCATCTTCCCGCCCGCAGAAGTGATGAAAAAATCCGACTATCAGGACGACGTGGGAGAAGCCATCGTCACCTACGAAAAGTACTGGAACAAACTCAAAAGCGGCAACTAGCCGATCAATATACATCAGATAAAGGGGCCGCCACCAGATGGCGGCCCCTTTTTTGCCTCCGGCGGCCCTCCGGGGGCTTAGAACCTTTCGGGAAAGGTTCTAAAACTCCAAAGCTTTTTAGCTTGCCTTCGGCGGAAGTGTCCGTTCACGTATGGCTTTCGTTTCCTGCAGACGCCTTCAAGTCAGGGATTGCAAAGGGGATTATCCCCTTTGCCGGGTGCAGGGCAGCGCCCTGCCCGCCGGAGGCAAAACGACTTCACACTCCTCGCCTTGCGCTGTGAGGCGTGCGGGTGTATACGTCTTTGAGAATTTTCACACGAACTATGGAATCCTGGTGAATTCATGCACATCTCGGAAGGCGTTCTCTCGGCACAGGTGCTCATTGGCGGCGGTGTTCTCGGCGCGGTCGGCACGGCCATCGGTTTGAAAAAACTGGATTACGACAAGGTCATGAGCGCGGCGATCATGTCGGCGACATTTTTTGTGGCTTCGCTCATTCATGTTCCTATCGGGCCGAGCAACGCACATCTGATTCTGAACGGCCTTCTGGGCGTGGTGCTTGGTTGGGCAGCTTTTCCGGCTATTCTTACTGGCCTTTTATTGCAGGCCGTGCTGTTTCAGTATGGCGGTTTGACCGTATTGTGCCTGAACACGTTCAACATGGCCGCGCCTGCTGTTTTATGCTGGTATCTTTTCGGCAATCTGCTGCGAAACAGTGGCACACGGGCGTTTGCCGGAGCGTTTTGTTGTGGTTCGCTGGCCGTGCTGCTCAGCACCGTGCTTACCGCCGCGTCGCTGGCTCTTTCCGGTGACGCCTTCATCGAGCCTGCCGGGATATTGGCGGCAAGCCATGTGCCCATCATGATAATCGAAGGGGTCATCACCGGCTTTGCCTACACCTTCCTTGCCAAAGTCAAACCAGAAGTCCTGCACGGCAGTGCAGCCTGATCGGAGCCTTTATGCGCACCTTTTTTCTCGCCCTTGCCATCATCCTGTGTTTCCCGGCCGTATCCACAGCCCACAAGGTCAACATATTCGCGTATGTTGATGGCGATTCCATCGTTACGGACAGCGGTTACAGCCGTTCCAGAAGAGTGAACGGCGGTACGGTGAAGGTCTTTGGGCCTGATGGTCAGGAGCTGGCTTCGGGCACCACTGACGCCGAAGGACACCTCGAACTGCCCATCCCCGAGGAAGCCAAGGGCGGCAGCATGGACCTCAAGCTGGTGCTCTATGCCGGAGAAGGACACGGCGCGGAATGGACGGTGCGGGCCTCGGAACTCGGCGGCACGCCCGAAGCCACGGCTGAACCGGTCATCACCGCCACTGAAACCACCGCTCCTGCAAACATTGACGCCGAAGCCCTCGCCCCGCTGGTGCAGAAGGCCGTGGACAAGGCGCTCAAGCGCGAACTGGCTCCCGTCAAGTCCATGCTGGCCGACCTGCACGACAAGGGGCCGGGCATGAGCGAAATCTTCGGCGGCATCGGCTGGCTTGTCGGGCTGGGCGGCCTCTTTGCCTACGCACGCTCACGGCGCGGGTAACTCTCCCGCCAAACTGACCATATCCTTGCTCCTTGCCTGAATCCGCTTTTTTCCCTACCATTGGAGAAGGAAACGCGGATCCCTTGCATTCATCCATTGATTTTGCGCCGGGAATGATATAACCGCACAGGCTATAGGTGAATCATGAGATTAACGACACGCAGCAGATACGGCACAAGGATGGCGTTGGACATCGCCCAGAACGGCCAGAACGCACCGGTTCGCATCAGCGACATAGCCGAGCGTCAGGGTGTTTCCGTCAAATATCTTGAGAAGCTCATCCGGGAGCTGAAGCTTGCCGGATTCATCAGGAGCAAGCGCGGCCCCAGAGGCGGCCACATGCTGGCCAAGGAGCCCGGCGAGATTACCGTGGGCGAGATTGTCCGTGTTCTCGAGGGCGACGTAAGCCTTGTTGAGTGTACGGGCGACGAGTCCGTCTGCGACCGTACCGACACCTGCCTGACCCGTTCTCTTTGGCAGCAGGCGGCGGAGGCCATGTACGAAAAGCTCAACTCCATAACACTGGCCGACCTCATGGCGGACGTGAAGGAATGCGGCGAACCGGACAAGATCGGCACCCCGCTCTTTTAAACGCATTTCAAACGAACAACGACAAACGGCCCGGCACACCTAGGTGTGCCGGGCCGTTTGTCGTTTCAGTTGACTACATCAGTCCGGGCAGCCATGTCACGAACTGCGGAAACAGCATCATCAACGCCACGCAGAGGATGAACGCGGGCAGGAAGCAGGTCACGCCTTTGAAGACATGGCCCATGGGGATGTCGGGCGCCATGGACGCGACGATGAACGTGTTCACCCCAACAGGCGGCGTGATGGCCCCAAGCGTGGTGACGACCGTGATGAGTACGCCGAACCAGAGCGGATCGTACCCCATGGCCATGACCACCGGGTAAAATATGGGAATCGTCACCAGCAGCATTGCCAGCGCGTCCATGACCATTCCACCGATCACGTAGATCACACAGATGAGCAGGATGACCACCATCGAAGGAATCTCGAGCCCGGCAACGAAGTTGGCCGTGGTGAACGGCAACCGCGTGACCGCGAGAAAACGGCCGAAGATGACCGCCCCGGCCACGATGACCATTATCATGCTCGACACCCGCAGCGTGTCCATGATCGAGCGAAGGAAGTTGGCGAAAGAGAGCGTGCGGGTTGCGGCGCTGAGCATGAGCGCGAGCATGGCCCCGGCTGCGCCCGCTTCCGTAGGCGTGAACAGCCCCATGAACAGGCCGCCCATGACGAGGCAGAACAGCACCACCATCTCGGCCGAACCCGGCAGAAGCCGGAAGCGCTCGCCCCACGTGGCTTTCTCTCCGGCCGGGCCCCAGTCCGGGTTGCGGCGGCAGAGCCAGACCACGGTGAGCATGAAGAGCGTGGTCAGCAGCAGCCCCGGCAGGACGCTGCCCACAAAGAGCTTGGCAATGGACTGGCTGGTCTGCAGACCGATGATGATGAGCACCACGGACGGCGGGATGACCACGCCCAGCGTGGCCCCGGCCGCCACGGACCCGGTGGACAGCTCCGGGCTGTAGCCGAACCGCTTCATCTGCGGCAGGGCCACCGTGCTCATGGTGGCCGCCGTGGCCGAGTTGGACCCGCAGATGGCCGCAAAGCCCCCGCAGGCCAGCACCGTGGCCATGGCGATGCCGCCGCGGATGTGCCCCATCCAAGCGTATGCGGCCTTGTAGAGCCGCTCGTTCACGCCGGAATAGAAGCATATCTGCCCCATGAGGATGAACAGCGGTATGACCGTCAGGCCGTAGGACGAAAACACGTTCCAGAGTTCGGTGCCGATCATGCCCGAGGCGGCCTTGGGGCCGAGCACGGCCATGAACCCGAGATAGCCGGTGATGCCCATGGCAAAACCTACCGGGATGCGCAGGGCGAAGATGGACGCCAGCATGATGCAGATGCCGAATATGCCGATGGTTGCCGGTTCCATATCAGCTCTCCACCCTGCCGGAGGCGGTCTTCAGAAAATCGCAGAAAAGCACGAAGGCCATGGCAAGGCACCCAGCCGCCGCAGCGTAGACGAACGGGTAGTAGACAATACGCAGTGTCTCGGACAGTTCGCCCGTCTTGACCAGAAACCCTGCCCACTTGCCCGTTTCAACACCGGCCAGCAAAAAGAAGGCGCAGGAAACGAGGTCGGTCAGCGAGGCCAGTAGTCGGCGGACGATCTTCGGGTAGTGCTTCATGAGCAGACCCACGGCAATATGCGCCTTGCTGCGTTGGGCATAGGCAAGCGCCAGCCCCGTGGCAACCGCCCCGAGAAAGCCCATCATCTCGAACGTGCCCTTGATGGGTTCGCTCACCGCACGCATGGTCATGTTGGCGCAGGCGAGCACCATCATGGCCACGAGAAACAGCCCGGCCAGCCGCGCCAGCCAGAGGCTCAAAAAGTCGCTTACGCGATCAAGAGTATCGATCATGGCAAAAAAAGGCGCGCCCCCCGAGACAGGGAGCGCGCCGGTTGGCTTAATTGGGATATTGAGATTCGTACTTGCCTTGAGTGCCATCATGTCGCGATATATCGCGTCCGCGTCCAGTCCGGCCTCGTCTGCCTTGGCCTTCCAGTCTGCGATGATGCCCTCTCCGATCTCGGCAATGCGGTCCTTGTCTGCCTGATCCAGCTCGTACACTTCAATCTGGTACTTCTCTCTGGACCACGCAAGGGACTCTTGAATGTGACCGTCCATGTAACGGCCGGTCCATTCGGCCTGCTCGCGGCCAAGGTCGTTGATGACCTTCTTGACCTCATCGGGCAGCGAGTTCCACCGGTCCTTGTTCATGACCACCGCAAAGGGGTACACGGGCAGGTTCGTAATGGTTTCATAGCGGCACAACTCGGCAAAGTTGAAGTCCTTGAGTACTTCGAGGGAAGAGACGAGGCCCTTGACCACGCCCTTCTGCAGCGCCTCGGGCGTCTGCGACATGGGCATGCCCACGGGCTTGGCGCCCATCTGCTCGAGCATCTTCAGAAGCGCGCCGCTGGCCCTGAGCTCGACGCCGTTCAGGTCGTCCAGACTCTTGATGGCCACCTTGCTCATGATGTTGGAGGGAGCCGAGGTGAACATGGTCACGACCTTGAGGTTCTCCATTTCCTTGGGCTGGAGCTTCTCGTAAAGGTCCCACAGCGTGAGGCTGGCAACCGTGGCGTTGGTGAAGCCTACCGGCAGGTTCACGGACAGGAGTGCCGGGAACACGCCGGGATAGTAGGCAAGGCTCAGGCAGCCGATATCGGCCTGCCCTTCCAGCACGCCGCGATACATGTTCTTGGCCGAAAGCAGCGTGCCGCCCGGGTAGGTCTCAACCTTCACCCGGCCGCCGGTGCGCTCTTCGATCTCATCGGCCCAGCGCTCCATCTGGACGCAGGGAAACGTCGAGGCCGGAGGGAAGTTGGCATAGCTGATGGTAATGACTTCCGGCTCTTCAGCCTTGGTTTCAGCCTGTTTCTCTTCTTCCCCGGCGCAACCGGCAAGCGCCAGCAAAAGCATGGCTGCCATGCACGCAACGATCCATTTCCTCAACATTTCCCTCTCCTTCCTTAGAATGTTGATAGTGCCGTTGGCTAATTATTCAGATCATAGGCCAGAATCATGGTCTTCCTGCGGGCAAAGCTCATGGTCGAGGCATTGGTGTTCAGGAGAACGCACAATTCCTTCTCGCCATCGTTGTCGATATCCTGATAGCCGAGGTCGGTGACGGTCCCCTTGATGCGCCGCGTCTTCCACGCCAGGCTCATGCCGACCCCGTCCCAGAAGAGCGCGTGAATCTCACCCTGCGAATAGGTGGTGAAGCGCTCAAAGACCTGACCGGCCATGGTGATGTCCTTGTTGACCAGCATCTCGTATTTGTTGGGGTTGGTGATGGCCGCAGGAACCATGCGGAACGGGATGACGTAATGTTCCTTTATCTGGCGGCTGTCCGACATGCTGCCCATGCCGTACTGCTTGTCGTCAAGCTCAAAGCCCACCACCGAGGAGTTGAATGTCTCCTCGCCCTGATAGAGGCTTTCGAGGTCGGGCTGATACACGCGCAGGCGCTGCATCTCGTCGATGACCACGACCTTGTACGAACCCTCGTCGGCAGGTAGTTCATGGAGAAGACGGTGCCGTACGGAGGACGCGGAACCTTGGCGACCCTGACGAGCTCCTTGCCGTTGAAGGTCACTTCGTACATGTCGTCCGAGAACGGACCACGCCGTCCGCGACTCTGCGCCACCAACGTGGGCTGATAGGTCGGCGGCGTGTTCATGGTCGCAAGGTACTCCCGGATGCTCGTCTTGAGCTCGGTGAACTTGCCGCCCTTGAAGGACAGGATGGAGGAGTCCGGCCGGTCGTAGCTTCTGGAGGTTATGACCAGTTCGGCGGCCCCGTCGCGGTCCATATCGATGATGGAAAGGCGCAGGTAGGTGGTGCTGGGGTTGCTGACAAGGTCGTACTTGGCGAGCGGCTCCAGCTTGCCGTCCTTGTAGCGGTATGCGTGGAGGTAGTCCTTGCCGAGCACAAAGACTTCGTTTTCGCCGTCGCCGTCGCCATCGCCCACCACCATGCTGTAGGACGGAAAGCGAAGGGTCTGACTGCGCCAGCGGCCGGGCGTCTGCGCGCCGCCTTCATAGCGGAAGTTCGGGTTGAGGGTCATGATCTTCGGCTGTGTCACGCCTTCGGAGGAACCGGCGATGATGCTGCTGTTCTGCGGAGCCTGACGGTCGCCGCGCTGCTCCGAGGTCAGCTCCTCGAGGCTCTTTTTCTTTTCGCCGTAACCGGGGCGCTGGTAGACCTCGCCCTGAATGTTTTCTGCAGAGCTTTCAAGCCACAAGGGCAATTCGTTGATGTTGACCTGCGTCTCACCCCGCCACTTGTTTCCGTTGCGTCCGGCCGCTTCGAGGATAACCCCCGTGCTGCTGCCCATCTGGTTGACTGACGCCCACACAAGCGCATCAACTCCAAGCTGATCGCAGAGGCGAAGCGCCTGCGCCTCGGAAGAGGGAAACTTGACGTCGCCCGCATCTTTCTTGACGGGTGAATACTGTCCGGGCCAGGTCAGCTTTTTCTCAAGCTGCATCCGGACGCCTTCTTTCAAATATTTATACGTATTGGGACCATTGTACTTCACCGGAAGCACCAGAAACTGCTTGCCAGCCTGAGCAAACGCGGCGGAAGCGGTCAGCACGAACAGCAATGCGAGGGAAAACGCACCGATCTTCTTGAACATGTGTATCCTCCGGGGCCCGTATTTCGGACCCGCCTGATTTCGATTTATCCCGGTCTGCCGGGAGGATCGTTGTAGCAGTTTATCCTCCGCTATGCAAAGGAGGTCTTTGTTGCCTTCGCCTCAGGATACGGGTATCCCGAAGCCGTCGCGCGCATCCATCGAGGAGGGCATGCAATGGACGCAGAACGCACCTTCAGGCTGGTCGGCAGCCCGGAAGAAGTCCCGCTCATCGAAGCGCTTCTGAAGGCGCAGGGATACGACTTCGAGACCGAACCGTTTCACCCACTCGCCCGTCGGCTAACCGCCGAGCCTGCCCCGCTGGGCAACTCGCTGGCCGCCCGCTTCGGGCGCGTCTACATTCAAGACAGATCCTCCATGCTGCCCCCGCTCGCCCTCGCCCCCCCAGCCCGGCGAGCACGTTCTGGACATGTGCGCCGCGCCCGGCAGCAAGACCGGCATGC
>NZ_BBCB01000049.1 GCF_001311825.1 Salidesulfovibrio brasiliensis JCM 12178
GCGCGCGAGGCGTGTCCGACCTGCGCCGTGCTGGTGGCCTGCCGTCGTCCCGGTCCCTCCGGGTCATCCTTTGCCAACCGCAATGACGCCCTTGGCGTGCAGGTCCCGCTCGACGACGCCGAGCGCGAGGCCTTTGTTCAAGAGGTGCTCGACCTCGGCCGCCCCGGTTTCGTGGACGCGAAACTGGTGCAGATTCTGGCCGAAGAGGGCAGAGAACGCTTTGAGGAGATGTTTGCTCTCGGCCTTCGTTTCCGGGGCGACGCCGAAGGACTCAAACGGTTTCCCGGCTGCGGAAGCCGCCGCCCCGGAGCGTACATATTTGATGGCCTCCGCCAAACCTTTGCCAGATTTGAGCATCGCGCCGCCACCGTGGGCGTGAATTTCAACAGCGACATCACTGTGCTCGGCCTGCTTGTGGGAGAGGCTGGATGCCATGGCGTCTGGGGGCTCGACGGGGCAGGGCAGCGAGTGGTCATCAGGGCGCGCGCTGTCATCATGGCGGCAGGCGGTCCGGCCCCGCTGTTTCGGCACCGGGTCTGCGGCCCGGCCAACGACGGCACCTCTCCGGCACTGCTGCAACGTGCCGGTTGCGAACTGAGGAATACCGGATGTCTCCAGTTTCTCTGGTATACGAGGGACAAGGAGTATGTCTGTCCCGCCAGCCTCGCTGGTCCCGAGGCCCGCATTATCGCAGACGGCAGGGAGATAGCGCCGGAGTTCGATCCGGACTTGCTGTCCATGCGCAGGACGCATTGCCCGGCCTTCATCGGCAGGCCCGACACCGTCATTGATCGTTGGCTTTCCGATCACGCGGCCGATGACGGGTTTGTCACGGTCCGGACCTCCAAAGGTGTTGTCGAGGTCGCACCCATGGCTCATGCGGGCAACGGCGGTGCGATAATCGGCCTTAACGGTGAGACGAGCGTTCCGGGCCTGTTTGCCGTGGGCGAATGCGCCACCGGGATGCACGGGGCCAACCGGCTGGGCGGGGCCATGGTGCTGGCAACGCAGGTCTTCGGCAAGCGCGCCGGGGAAGCGGCTGCGGACCATGCGCTGTCCGCCGTGGACATCGGTCCGGGCGGCGTGGAAGTCCCTGAGGCTCCCGGTCCGGTTCAGGAAGAGGTCATCTCCCGCATCCGTGAAGGAATGCAGTGCTTTGCCGCGCCGTACGCCAAAGAGGGGCTTGCCGGTTTTGCTGCGGAGCTTGCGGCGACCGCCCGGCGTTTTGACGGAACGACCGGCCTCACTGCCGAAGCCGCGCATAGAGTTGCAAACGGTTACTTGACCGACGACGTATAATTTTGCTATCTCCCCGGTATGACGAACCACGAGTCCCGCAGCTCCCGGTTTACCCACCTTTTCCTAGCCGAATTTTTCGGATTCTTTTTCTTTTTCTTCTTTTTTACCGGCACCTGCGGTTCGGAGGTTGCGTCACAGGCATAAGCGCCTGAAAGACAACGCAAACAACGGGCCGCAGGCGAAAGCCGGCGGCCCGTTTTCTTTCTGCCCCGGCTCAAGCTTCCGGCCCACAACAATGAGGAGGCCTTGATGCTGGGTTTCGACACCATTGAACCTGCCGCTGCTTTGTGGCTGTGCCTTGCCGCTTCGGCATGGTGTGTCGTCTATGGAATCAGGAACTGGAACGAGAGCGGCCGAAAACAGGTCAGCCGGGACGGGGAGGAGTAGTCATGATCTCCAAGGCTATCGCCATCCTTCTGTATCTCTGCGTGGTCATGTATCTGGGATACAAGGGGTGGCAGACCACCAAGCGGCCCACGGACTACATGCTGGCGGGGCGTCAGATGTCGCCGTGGGTCATGGCCCTTTCCTACGGAGCCACCTTTGTTTCCACCTCGGCCATCGTCGGCTTCGGGGGCGCGGCCGGGCTGTTCGGCTTTCCGCTGCTCTGGCTGACCTTCCTGACCATCTTTGTGGGGGTTTTCGTGGCCATGGTCGGGTTCGGCAAGCGCACGAGACGCATGGGGCTCTCCCTGAACAGCCACACCTTCCCGGAACTGCTCGGCAGGCGTTACGGCTCCTCCTTCATTCAGAGTTTTGCCGGGGGCATCATTTTTCTGTTCATCCCGATCTATGCGGCTGCCGTGCTCATCGGCATCTCCCGCATTCTGGAGATTTCCCTTGGCGTGCCGTATGAGGCCGCGCTGGTGGGCATGACCGTGCTGCTGGCCATCTATGTCATCAGCGGGGGGCTGAAAGCCGTCATGTACACCGATGCGTTTCAGGCGCTCATCATGGCCCTGATGATGATTATTCTGCTGGTGGGCACCTATGCCATGCTCGGCGGTGTGACGGAGGCGCATTCCGCGCTGGCCAAGCTGGCCCCGCTCATGCCCGAGAAGCTCAAGCTCGGCGGCATGGAAGGCTGGACGCAGGGAGCCCGGTTCGGCAGCCCGCTCTGGCTGGTCATCTACACCACCATCGTCTACGGCGTGGGCATCGGGGTGCTGGCCCAGCCGCAACTCGCGGTGCGGTTCATGACCGTGCCCAGCGACCGCGAACTGAACCGCGCCGTGCTGGTGGGCGGCATTTTCATCCCGCTCATGACCGGCGTGGCCTTCACCGTGGGCGCGCTTTCCAACGCCGTGTTCATGGAAAAGTTCGGCAAGATATCCATCGCCATGGCAGCGGGAAACATGGACAAGATCATTCCCATCTACATCGAGAAGGTCATGCCGCCGTGGTTCGCGGGGCTGTTCCTGCTCGGCATGTTCGCGGCGGCCATGAGCACCTTGTCCTCGCAGTACCATGTGGGCGGCACCTCGCTTTCGCGAGACATCTGGGAGAATGTTCGCGGCCGCGCCGGATCGGTGCTGTCGTCCCGCTTCGGCGTGACGCTGACCGTGCTGGCTGCGCTGGCATGGGCGTGGATTCTTCCGGCCTCGGTCATTGCGCGCGCAACGGCCTTCTTCTTCGGTCTGTGCGCTGCGGCGTTTCTGCCCGCGTACTGTCTCGGCCTGTACTGGAAGGGCATGACCCGGGCAGGGGCCGTGGTGTCCATGGTGGGCGGATTTGCCACCTCCATGTTCTGGCTGCTTTTCGTGCATCTCAAGGAGTCACAGGCCATCGGGCTGAGCAAAGCGCTCTTCGGCATGGACTCTCTGGCTGCGGGTGCGGCCAAGGGATCATCGCTCTGGCTTATGCAGTGGGTGGACCCCAACGTGGTCGCGCTGCCCATCTCGCTGGTGCTGGCTTTTGTGGTCAGCAGCTTCACGCAAAAGATGGAAGAGACGCACGTTGAGCGTTGCTTCGAGAATATCGGCTAGTATCCCGGCATCGGCAGGCGAAGGCGTCCGCAAGGGCGTCTTCGCCGCTATCCCGGCTGTGTGGGCAGGGTAAAGAAGAACTCGCTGCCGCCGTCTTCCGGGGTGTTGATGCTGATGCTCCCCCCGTGGGCTTCCACGATGTGCTTGCAGATGGTCAGGCCGAGGCCGGTGCCTTTCATGGGGGCGCGTTCAGCGGCATGCGCCTGTGTGATGAACTTGTCGAAGATGCTTTCCCTCAGATGTTCGGGGACGCCCGGGCCGTGGTCGCGCACGGCGATGCGGATGCCATCTTTCTCCTGTGTGGCGGAAAGCTCCACGGGTTCTCCCGAGGCGTATTTGATGGCGTTTGAGAGCAGGTTGATGACCACCTGAAGAATGCGGTCCCTGTCGGCAATGACGGGCGGAATGTCTCTTTCCGCGTTGATTTTCAGTTCGATGCCACTGCTCTCCAGGAGCCCGGATACCGAGTCCGAGGCGCGGCGGAGCAGTTCCGGCACGTCCATCTCCACGGTGTGGTATTCCATGCCCCCGGCCTCCAGCTTGGCAACGTCCAGCAGGTCATTGATCAGGTTGGTGAGCCTGTCGCCCTCGGAGACCACCACGTTGAGGTTATGTCGCATTTTCTCCAGCGAAGGGAGGAGGTCTGTGTGATCGGACTCCACCTCTGGAATGATCGAGCGTTTCAGGCGGCGATCCATTATTTTGGCGAACCCGATGATGGATGTCAGGGGCGTTCGCAGTTCGTGCGAAACGATGGAAAGGAACTCGCTCTTGGCCTGATTGGCCTTGTGCAGCGCGCGGGTGCGCTCCATGACGCGCTGTTCCAGCTCCATGTTGATCCGCTTGAGCTCCTCTTCGGCGCGTTTCCTTTCCGAAATGTCTCGGGCCACCACAACCGCTCGAGGCGGGTCGAGGCCTTCGGGGATCTGGATGCTGATGTCCACCGGGGTCCATTTCAGGGAACCGGGGCAATGCAGCTCCGTCTCCAGACGGGTGACGCCCGACTCGCTGTTCAGGATTTCGTTGACGTAGCGGGCGACGTGTGGAGGCAGGAGCTCCCGGAACGGAACGCCGATCAGGTCCTCGGGCGCGCAATCGTAGCGGTCCTGCAGGGAGCCGGAAACGTCCACGATGTCCCCGGTGAGCACATCGAGGATGAAGATGGCATCGTTGATCCTGTCGAGCAGGGCGCGGAACATTTCGAGTTCGTCAAGCCTTCGCCGCAACTCCGGGTAGTAGCTTTTCGCGATGGAGCGGCGGCCCAGACCGATGAGCCTGTCCCTTTGGGTTTCGCCCGACTCATCGCGCCTTGCCATACACCCCCTCCAGTTCCGCGGCTATGGCCTGCCTCGGATTGGTCAGCATGCACGGGTCGTTGATGGCGGTTGCGGCCAATGCGGCTATCTCTTCTTCCCCCACGCCGAGTTCCGCAAGCGTCACCTCGACGCCGCAGCGCTTTTTAATGTCCCGGAACGCCTCAAGGGTGGCCGCCTTTGCGTCCTTGACGGGCATGTCTTCCGGGATGTCGGCGCCGAGGGCGCGGGCCAGATTCGAATAGCGTTCGGGCACGGCCTCGAAATTGAATTCGATGACGTGGTCCAGCAGGATGGCGTTGCACAGCCCGTGCGGCAGGTCCAGCATCCCGCCGAGGCTGTGGGACATGGCGTGGACCGCGCCGAGGATAGCGTTGGAAAAGGCCAGCCCCGCGTAGGTGCTTGCCAGCGACATGCCTGAGCGGGCGTCCAGATTTTGCGGCTCCTCAATGGCGGTCTGGAGGTGGGTCGCGCTCTGGCGTACTGATTCCAGCGCATGCAGGTCCGTGAACGGCGAGTTGGCATTTGAGACGTATGCCTCCACTGCGTGGGTCAGGGCGTCGAGTCCGGTGTGAGCGGTCAGTTCCGGGCTCATTGTCGTGGTGAGCAGGGGGTCGATGAGTGAGACGTCGGGCACCATGGTCTTGCTGACGATGGCGATTTTCACCTTCCGGGCGGTGTCGTTGATGATACAGAACTGGGAGACGTCTGCTGCGGAACCGGAGGTGGTCGGCACGCATACGAGCGGAGGGCCGGGATGGCCGACCATGTCCACGCCCTCGAACTCGAGAACGTTCTGGCGGTTGGTGTTGACGATGCCGATGGCCTTGGCGCAGTCGATGGCGCTTCCTCCGCCCACGACCACGATGGCCTCGCAGCGGTTCTTCTGAAAGACCTCCGCGCCGTTCATTACTTCGCTGTCGCGCGGGTTGGGGGTCACGTTCGAGAAAAGGGTGTAGCTCACTCCCTCATCGCTGAGGCTGTCCATGACCATCTGCGGCCACGGCGTTTTGAGCATGCCTTCATCCGTCACAAACAGGACTTTTCTGGCAGAAAGGTTGGCTATGTGCTGTCCGGCGAGTTCGGCCGCACCGATGCCGAAAATGAGTTCGGGAGCAACGAATTTACGGAGAGCCGGGTAGGATGTCATTGCGCTTGCCTCCTTGTGATCACAGGAAACGCTATCATCACGGCATTGCTGCTGCAACTCCATGATAAAGAATGATCGTATCTATGCGTTGTTTTCCTCGGCAAGCTCGTCGAGCATGCCAGAAGCGAAGAGAGGCGGGCGAGGATTTCGTCCTCCGGGGCAATGCGGCATGCGGCTTCGGTCTGGTCGGCGAACGCGGAGCAGTTGTGGGCACCGATGACGCGGCAGATGTTTCCGATGGTCCGCAGGGTTTTCTTGGCTTCCATGCGCAGCTCGCGGGAAAGCTCGTCCCTGACGCGTTCGGCGAGGCGGTGCGCTTCGGCGATGCCGGTCCGGACAAGGTCGGTAAGCATGGTCGGGTCCAGTCCGAGACTGTCTGGAATTCCGGGGCGCCGGGGTTCCGGTTCGTCTGCCGGCACAGGGTCCGGGACAGGCGGCTCGGGCATCGGTTCCGGTGCCTCCTGTTCTTCGTGGGACGTTACCAGAACGGTTGCAGTGTCCTTGCGTAACCTGTTCATGATGCCCATCAGTTCCTCAAAGTCCACCGGCTTGGAGACATAGGCGTTCATGCCCGCCTCCAGACATTTGTCGCGGAATTCCTTGAGGGCGTGGGCCGTCATGGCGATGATGGGAATCTCCGGGTCGAGGATGCCCATCTCCGGCGTGGCGGCCCGGATGCTGCGCGTTGCGCTCAGGCCGTCCATTACGGGCATCTCCACGTCCATGAGGATCATGTCGTAGGAGGTGCTTCGGAGCATTTCGAGCACTTCTTCACCGTTTTGGGCCACGTCGTGGGTGTGGCCCATCTCTTCCAGCCGCAGGGCGGTTACCATGACGTTCACCGGGTTGTCCTCGGCAAGCAGGATGTGCAGGGCCTTGCCGTCGCTCGCGGCAGGCAATGGGGCCGTGGTCTTTATGCCGGGGCAGGTCAGGCCGGGCTGCATGTAGACGGTGAAGCGGAAGGTGCTGCCCCGTCCTGCTTCGCTCTCCACAGAGATGCTGCCGCCCATGAGCTTGATGATCTCGCGGCAGATGGAAAGACCGAGGCCGGTGCCACCGTATGCCCGCGTGTTCTGGCTGAAGCTCTGGAAGATGGAGTCCATGAACTCCGGCGGTATGCCGATGCCGGAATCCTCGACCTCAAAGCGAAGCTCATGGCGTTTGCAGCCCTCGTCATCCAGTTGGGTTTCGCCCGGAAACACCCGTACCGCGACATGCCCGTTGTGGGTGAACTTGATGGCGTTGCCCACGAGGTTGACGATCACTTGCCGCAGGCAGACCGGGTCGCCCTTGACGCAGACGGGGACGTTCTCGTTGATGTCGAGCGTGAGGTCCAGCCCTTTCTGCGCCGCCTGAACCTCCAGCGCCTTGATCGTGGTCGTCATGTGCCTCGGCAGGTCGAAGTCCACGTTGTCGAGTTCCAGTTTTTTGGCCTCGATTTTGGAAAGATCCAGAATGTCGTTGATGATCTGGAGGAGGTGGTCGGCCGATTCCTTGACGGTGAGAAGATAGTCGCGCTGGTCCTCGGCGAGTTCCGTTTGCAGCGTGATCTCGGTCATGCCCACGATGGCGTTCATGGGCGTTCTGATTTCGTGGCTCATGGCCGCGAGGAATTCGGTCTTGGCCCGGTTGGCGTTCAGGGCCTGCTCGCGCGTTGCCCGAAGCTCGTCCTCGGCGGTCTTGATGTCCGTAATGTCGTCCCACGCCCAGATCACGCCCTTGGAGAGGTCGCGCATGTCCACGGCCTTGGCATACATGCGGCACCATGAGGCGTGATTGCCCTTGCCCGTAAGCAGCCGTTCGGTCAGGTATTCGCCGGTTACGGAAAGGCTCTTGGTGGTTTCCCGGACCAGTATCTCGTGCCCGTCGCTTGGCTCGATGAGTTCGGCCCAGTTGGCCCCTTCAACCTCTTCCGGGGTGTACCCGAAGGTTTCGGCCCCGCGTTGGTTGATGGTTTCCACAATCTCGCCCCGGGTCATGGCGATGCCCATGAGCGAGTTGTCCAGAATCGCCTCCAGTTTCGAGAGCGTCTGTCGAAGGCGGTTTTCCGAGTGCTTGCGTTCCGAGATATTGCGAACGTTGGCGAGTATGGCTGCGCGCTTGCGGAACAGGATCGGGCTCAGGTGGATTTCGACGTCGAACTCGGTGCCGTCGATGGGGCGGCGTGCCACCCATTCAAACGTATGGTCCGCCCCGGCGGCAACTTCCCGCCACATGGCGGAGAGCTGGTGCAGCGGACAGCTCCGGCTGCAGATGTCGCGCGTGATGGACAGTGTGGGCAGGTCCCGGCGCTTGATGCCGAACATGTCCAGCATGCCCTGGTTGGCGTCGAGGATAAATCCCTCTGGCGTATGCACGATGATGCCGTCGTGAGTGCTGTCGAAGACAACGCGCAGCGCCTCTTCGGACTCCTTGAGTTCCGAAGTGCGTTCACGCACGCGCAGTTCCAGATCTTCGCGGATTCGGCGCAGGCTGTTCTCCGCCTGCTTGCGGCGGGTGATGTTGACGGCCAGAAAAAGGATGACGAGCGTCTGGACGGCCAGAAAAATGCCGATGCCGTAAAGCGCGAGGTAATGCTGCTCATAGAAGGAGCGGGGCATGTTGATGATGTCGCTGTCGGGCGGAAGGTCAGAGGGGTCCATGCCGAAGCGTCTGAGCTGGGTGTAGTCGTACTGGGGCGAGACAAGACCGGTGGTGATGACAGGCAGGTCTTCCGGGTGCCTGCCCGAGAGGACCAGAAGCCCGAGCTGTGCCATGGCCTGTCCCTGTCGGTAGCCGCTTGTCAGCATGCCGCCCACGATGCCGTTGCCGAGGGCGAAGTCCAGCAGGCCGAAGACGGGAACGCGGCTGGCCTCGGATATCTGCCGCACCGCCTCCTTGCCGCCGATGTACCGTTTCAGGCTGTCGCGGAAGTACGCGCCCAGAAGCACCACCGTATCAGGTTCAAGGCTGGAAACGAGGGTGAGCAGGGAGTCGAAGCTCATGGGCCGGGCGTAGGTGAGCTTGATATGGTTGCCCAGCCTGCCGAGCTGTTTGCGCATGTCGCTTTCCCAGGCGCGGCCGGTGGGTGTGTCGTCATTGATGACGAAAATACGGGTGGTGGAGGGTTGCAGCTTCAGCAGCACCCGCACGGTCTCGAGCGCGTCAACTTCTTCGGACACCCCGGTGAAGAGGGGCTGGTCCCGCAGCATCTCCTCGCGGAAATCGTTCACCCCGCAAAAGACAACCGGGACGTCCTTGAAAAGCTCTTCGTGGTATTCCTTGAGGAACTCGAACGCGTTGTTGTCACTGGCCAGCACGAGGTCCGGACGCATTTTTGCGTACTTATGGGCGTAGACCTCGTGAAGCTGCTTCTTGTACTCCTCGCTGTACTCGACACGCTTGGTGTCCATGTTCTCGACAAGAAGCTCCATCCCGGTCTCGGTCGGGCGCAGAACGTCGATGACCCCGCGGTTGATGTTCTCCACCCACGCGAGGTTTTGATGATAGGAATTGAGCAGCAGAACCCGCTTGGACGTCCGGCGCGCGTCGGCGTCGAATGTCCAGAGGAATGTCGCCAAAACGACAATGATAATCGCTGCTTTCCTTTTCATGCCCGTCCTCGTCACAACTTGCCCGTAAGACTTATCAGAACCGGATATTTTTTCCAATGCGAATGTGATTATCGGCTATTTGGAAAATAATAACGTCATTTTGACTCAAGTCATGTTGTGCTGGGAGGAGTAGTCATAAGGTTCGATCACGGTAGGAGATGAATCTTAAAACCCACCAAGGAGTAAGTATATGTTTTGTTATCAGTGTGAACAGACGGCAAAGGGACAGGGATGCAGCAAGATGGGCGTGTGCGGCAAGCAGCCTGCCACCGCCGCTCTGCAGGACCTGCTCGTTTATGCCATGCAGGGCTTCTCCCAGGTGGCCGTGACCGCCCGGGAAAACGGCATCGACTGTCCCGAGGACGGGCACTTCTTCGCCCGCGCCCTCTTTTCCACGCTTACCAACGTCAATTTCGACGATGAACGCTTCAAGCCCCTCATCGAGGAGGCCGTCAAGCGTCGCGAGAAGATCAAGCAGAACCTCGCCATCAAGGGAGTGAGTCCCGAGTGGCACCCCGCGGCCGAGTTCCAGCCCGCCGCCGACCTCGAGGGCCTGATCGCGCAGGGTGAAGCCCACGGCATCGAAAACGACCCCGAGCCGGACGCCGACATCAAGTCCCTCAAGCAGACCGTCGTCTACGGCATCAAGGGCATCGCCGCCTACGCCGACCACGCAGCCATTCTCGGACAGGAGGACCCGGAGCTCTACAAGGCCTGTCAGGAACTGCTGGCCGACACACTTCGCAGCGACCTCGACCTCGGCCTGTGGGTGGAAAACGCCCTCAAGACCGGGCATACCAATATCCGGGCCATGGAGTTGCTCGACGCGGGCAACACCGGCACCTACGGCCATCCCGTGCCCACCGAGGTTCCCCTCGGACCCAAGGCCGGTAAGGCCATCGTCGTGTCCGGACATGACCTCAAGGACCTCGAAACCCTGCTCAAGCAGACCGAAGGCAAGGGCATCACCATCTACACCCACGGCGAGATGCTGCCCTGTCATGGCTACCCCGAGCTCAAGAAGTACCCCCACTTCCACGGTCACTACGGCACTGCATGGCAGAACCAGCAGCGTGAGTTTGCCGACTTCCCCGGCGCAATCCTGATGACCACGAACTGCATCCAGAAGCCCGGCAAGGCCTATCACGACAATATCTTCACCACCGGCCTCGTCGGCTGGCCCGGCGTAACCCACGTCGGTAACGAAGACTTCACTCCGGTCATCGAAAAGGCTCTGGAAATGCCCGGCTTCACCGCCGACGAGGACAAGGGTTCCGTCATGGTCGGCTTTGCCAGAAACGCCGTGCTCGGCGTGGCGGACAAGGTCATCGAAGCCGTCAAGGGCGGCGACATCAGCCACTTCTTCCTCGTGGCGGGCTGCGACGGCGCCAAGCCCGGACGCAACTACTACACCGAGTTCGTGGAAAAGGCCCCGCAGGATAGCGTCATCCTGACCCTCGCCTGCGGCAAGTTCCGCTTCTTCGACAAGCAGCTCGGCGACATCGGCGGCATCCCCCGCCTTCTCGACGTGGGCCAGTGCAACGACGCCTTCTCCGCAGTGCAGATTGCCCTCGCGCTCGCCAACGCGTTCGACTGCGATGTCAACGAGCTGCCCCTTTCGCTCGTCCTCTCCTGGTACGAGCAGAAGGCCGTCGCTATCCTGCTCTCGCTGCTCGCCCTCGGCATCAAGAACATCAGGCTCGGACCCAGCCTGCCCGCGTTCATCACCCCCAACGTCCTCGACTTCCTCGTGGAGAACTACGACATCAAGCCCATCAGCAACCCCGAAGACGACCTCAAGGCCATCCTCGGGTAGATGAAAACAACGAACGGCCCGCCAGAAGGCGGGCCGTTTTTCCGTTTATGTCTTCAGTCGCCGAAGAACCGGTACGGGTGAATTCACAGTCGGCAGTTACTCGAGTTCCGTGTCGTCAATAAAGCCGAGTTTCGCCATGACGGCGTCCTTGGTTCCGTCTTCTTCAATCTGTTCAAGGCCCTTGTTGAAGCGTTCCAGCAGGTCCTCCCAGCCGGGGTTCGCTTTCGAGAACATGACGTGGATTCCCTTTTTCTCAAGGGCCGGACTCAAGAACTTCACGTCCGAAACCCCGCCCATGAGAACGGGGCTGTTCTTGAGGAGATAGATGGCCTGATACAGGTCGATGACAACGAGGTCCAGACGGCCCTTGAGCAGTTTCGTCAAGTTGAGCAGGTCGCTCGGGGCCGTATCCTTTTGAAGAAAGTGGGCCTTATCTATTGCGGGCGTGTTCACGTATCCGAGAACCACGCCCAGACTGTAGGGGCGCAAAGAATCGACCGTTCCGTCCCAGTGTATTTCTTTGTCCTTTCTGGCGCATAGGACCATCTGGCCGTGCAGGTATGGCTTGGACATGGCATAGGTTTCCCGCCTGCTCTTGCTGTCATATGCGCTGTACAGGGCGTCGTACTTGCCTGTGGCAACTTCGGCCATGGCCCTTTTCCATGGCAGGAAATGAAAGGTGGCCTCAATCCCTGCCCGCTTGCACGCCTCTGCGATGATTGCGGAGCCTATCCCATGTTCCGGCAAATACTCCCCTGCATAGGGTTGCCACTCCACGGTGGCAAACCGGACTGCCTCCTGAGAAAAAGCCGGAGAGGCCCAGAGTGTGAGCGTCAAAAGGAATGAAACAAACCACCGCATACGTCTCCTCCCGTACTGGCGAACACAGGTCCCGCCATGTATGCCACTGCGACCCAACCCGAAAGAACGGGCAAGGTCAAAACACCGATGATCCTGCCTTGCTTCAGTACTCAAAGATGGAAGCCCGGCTCGCACACCTTTTGCGAGGGCCGGAGCTTTTCATGATACTCAGCCGAAAAGGCCTATGAGACCGAAGACGATCAGGTAGGCCGCAACAATATAGTTGAGCATCTTGGGCATGGCGAGAATCAGTATCCCGGCCACGAGGGCCAGCAAGGGTTGTAACGCCAGATGAAATGTCATTTCTTCACTCCTTTGACTTTTCCTTGTCGTCGTTGTTCGCGATGTTCTTGAGACCGCCCACGAGACGTAGCGTGATGTAATTGAGCACACTCAGGGCGATGGCGATCTCATATCTGTTGAAGGCGACGGCTATGCCGATGGCCCCGGTGTTCCATATGCTCGCGGCGGTGGCCGTTCCTGTTACGGAACCGCCATCCTTGAGGATTGCGCCCCCGCCCAGAAAGCCGATGCCCGTGACGATGCCCTGAAAAACTCGGGCTTCCGATTCCGAGGAATCAAGCACCGACATGCCTACGAGCATGAACCCGCATGTGACGACCGCCACCAGCGGAAACGTGCGCATGCCGAAATGTATTTCGCTTCGCTCACGATCCCAGCCGATAGGCAGCGCCAGGAGGTAGGCAAACAGCAGGTGGGTCAGGTGTGACCCCACCCGCAACCAGTCAATGTCCGGTATCTGCATGGCCTGTTCTCCACGCCGGTCGATCAGTTGTCCACGGAGTCTTCGATCTTGTCTCCGGCGTCTTCAATGGCATCGCCCGCGTCTTTCACGGCTCTGTCGATTTTCTTGCCCGCCTTCTCAGCAGGGCCTTCGCTTTCGCACCCTGCGGCCACGGCCAGAACGGAAAGCAGGCACAGTGCGGCAATAAGTGTCTTCATCCATTTCATGGTAATTCTCCTTGAGGTTGTCGTTGGGGAAACGAGTTGATTTAGTTTTAGCGCATCCGGCGTCGGCGACCCATGATAAGAGACACGATGAATGCAATGATGAATATGAAAAAGAGCAACTTGGCGATTCCTGCGGCAGCGGCGGAAATACCGCCGAATCCGAAAATCCCTGCTACCAGGGCAATGATGAAGAAAACAACTGTCCAAAAAAGCATTTGACCTCCCAAAAAGGGGTTAAAAGTACGTTCTACTTTCAATAATACACGATTATAGGTTTTAATCCAGCCCCCACTGCTTAGATGGTTTTCACCTTCAGACAATCCCGCTGTCAGATTGATTGCGTTCTATCCGCCAACGGCCCAGAGTTGTATTTATTGTAAGACGAATAAACGCCCCGTCGCAAAAGAGCGGCGGGGCGTTTTGGTGTTTCTGGAGACGCTGGCTGGCAGATGCGCGGGAGCTGTTCGCCTTCGAGCATGTTCAGCAGGCACTTGCCGCCGATGTTCCGCCAAATCCGAAAACTCCGGCCACGATGGCAATAATGAAGAAAACAACGGTCCAATGAAGCATCTGACCTCCCAAAAAGGGTTAATTGCACTACTTTGATTGTAAATTACTGCGTGATTCCAAGTGTCCGTTCAACTGCTGGCCCTTGTTTCGTTACCCGCTCCCTACATGCGGACTGAATGCCTTGCCCGCCGGAAGTATCCGCCGATCAGTCACTTTCCGGTCGTTTGATGATGGTGGTGATGATTTCCCCGACCCGGAATCCCCATTTTTTCATGATGCTCTTGTTGACGACGACGTTTGGTTCCATGAGCCAGAGCCAGTCCTCGACGTTGAGGACGAAGCTTCGGCCGCTGACGGGCACGGTGAGGTCATAGTCCATGCGCAGGGCGTTTCCTGCGGTCTGGAGCTGTGCGGTGCCTTCCACGTCGGGCGCGGTGCCGATGTATCGGTTGTCGGCGGTTTTGGTGAGCGTCCAGCGTCGCTGGAGTTTTTCGCCGTCATTGAAGACGAAGTCCTCGGTGAGGGTGCCTTGGAGGGCCCCGTCCGATTCGGTCCATTCACCTCGCATGACCGCGTTGAAGGAGCGCCGGACCTTGCCGTTTCTGGAAAGGATGACGCCGTGGGCGTCGAGCTCGCCGGTGAAGAAGGTTTCGAGGGTGAAGGGCGTTCCGCCTGCGGCGTTTTCTTCGGCGCTGGGGGCGGAGCATCCCATGAGCATCATCATGCAGACGGGGATGATGAGTTTATCCATTTTATCCTCTCCTTTTTGCGCTGCCGGTGATGCGGCGCACCAGTGCGTGGTAGAGCGGGTAGGGCAATACCCTCAGGAGCTTGCAGCTCCATGAGAAGGCGGCCGGGAAGTGTATTTCCATTTTGTGCTTTTCGAGGCCGCGCCAGATGTAGTCCGCGGCTTTGTCGGCTTCGATGATGAGGGGCATGGGGTAGGTGTTCCTGTCGGTAAGCGGGGTTTTCACGAAGCCGGGGTTGATGGCGGTGACGTGCAGCCCGTAGGTCTCCACGTCGAAACGCAGGCTTTGCAGGAAGTTGTTGAGTCCGGCCTTGGTGGCACCGTAGGCAGCGGCCAGAGGCAGGCCACGGTATGAGGAGAGGGAGCCGACGCCGACGAGGTGCCCGCTGCCGCGCTCAAGCATATCGGGCAGGCCGATGAGCAGGGTGTTGATTGCGCCGACGAGGTTGATGTCGATGAGGGTGCGGCATTTCTCTGCGGTGAGTTCGCTTGCGGGCATGTTGATGTGCGTGCCTGCGTTGGCGATGACCATGTCGGGCGCGCCCCATGTCTCCTTGATGGAGCGGTAAGCTGCCCCGAGCTGTTCGGAACTGGTGACGTCGGCGGGCACGGCAAGCAGCGACTCGTCATTGCCGAGGCGTGCGACAAAGGTTTTGAGCTTTCGGCTGTTCCGGGCGGTGAGGGCGACGTTTCTGCCTTCTTTGAGAAAGCGTTTGGCGAGGGCTTCGCCGATGCCGCTGGTGGCCCCGGTCAGCCAGATGGTTCGTGCGTTCTCCATTATGATCTGCCTCCATTGGGAAAGACGGATGAGATTAATGCGACTCTAGCATGATTTTTCCAAAAAAAAAGCGTAGAGGGTGAGCATGGAGAATTCCGGATCAAAGGAAGCGATCTGGCCGGTTCGGCTGTGGCGCAGACGGGTGCGAGGGCCTGTCCTGCGGGAGCTGCGGCGCGGCGTTTCGGCGGAGCGGGTCGCGCTGGCGGTCATTGTGGGATTCGTGTCGGCAACGTGGCCGCAGATCGGGACCAACCCGATCATGGCGATCCTGCTGTCGTGGCTGTTTCGCTGCAACAAGGCGATCACGAGCGGGATCTCACTGGTGTTCACCCCGTTTCAGTATATGCTGATGATTCCGTTCCTGCGGCTGGGGGAGACGATTCTCGGGGTGGAGCATTTCGAGACGTCGGTGCCGGAGATCGTGACCATCGTGCTGACCGATCCCATCGGGTCGTTCGAGGTGCTGGGGATGCCGCTTGTTCACGCCATCGTGGGCTGGATCAGCGCGTGGGCCGTGGTCGGGCCGCTGGTGTTCTATCCTGTTAGATGGGCCATGCGCCGAATCGCGGCGAGAAGGCGATTCGGTTAATCTGAGTGTTCCCATAGGGGTTTTCTTGTTGTATACGGGGAGCATGTCTGAAAAATCCATCGACTTCACCAAGGGCGGTCTCCGGATCGCTGTCATCGGCGGCGGCATTTCGGGGATAGTGGCCTCGCACCTTATCTCTCGTTCCAACGAGGTGGTCCTTTTCGAGCGGGAACGCCTGCTCGGCGGGCACACGTACACGGTGGGCGTGGATGACGGGGGCGGAGGCGAGCAGCCCGTGGACATCGGCTTCATCGTTTTCAACGAACCCAACTATCCTGTCTTCAACCGGTTCATTTCCGAACTGGGGGTGGAGCGCGCTGTATCGGACATGTCCTTTGCGTATCACGACCCGCAGTCCGGGATGCTGTATGCGGGCACCGGCCTGCGGGGGATGCTGGCGCGCTGGAGCAATCTTGTCTCGCCGCCGTTCTGGAAGATGGTCTCGGGCATGCGCCGTTTCAGCCGCGAGGCGCGCGAAGACCTGAAGGACGGCAGCCTCGAAGGAATGACCATCGGCGAATACATGGACAGGCGAGGTCACAGCCGGGAGTTTGAGGAAAACTACCTGCTGCCCATGGCCGGGGCCATCTGGTCCGCGCCGGACGGCAGATCGCGAGAGTTTCCCGCCGAGGCCCTGATTCGGTTTTTCGACAACCACATGCTGCTCGACTATCTGGACCGGCCGCAGTGGTTTTACGTCAAGGGCGGCAGCCGGACCTACGTGCGGGCGTTCGAGAAGCGCTTCCCCGGAGAGGTCCGCACCTCCACCCCGGTGAGTGCGGTCACGCGCAGCGACGATGGCGTGGCGGTGACGGCAGACGGCCGGACCGAGACGTTCGACGCGGTGGTGCTGGCCACGCACGCGGACGTGAGCCTCGGCATGCTGACCGACCCGACGGACGAGGAGCGGCGGCTGCTTTCCCCGTGGAGTTACGCCCCGAATCGCGTGGTGCTGCATTCGGACGAGAGCTTCATGCCGCCGAAGCGTTCGGCGTGGGCCTCGTGGGTGTTCATCCGGGAGCCTGAGCGGCCGCCGGAGTCGCTGGTGGGCGTCAGCTATCATATGAACAGGCTGCAGCAGATCGCCTCGCAGCGGGAGTACATCGTCACGCTCAACCCGGTGCGCGAGCCGGGTGCGGGCGGGCCCATCGAGGACGTGGTGCTCGACCATCCGCAATACTCGCTTGCTTCGCTCAGGACGCAGGCCGAACTGGACATGCTCGACGGCGTGCGGCGCACGTTCTTCTGCGGCGCGTATCAGGGCTATGGTTTTCATGAGGACGGTGCGCGCTCCGGCGAGCGCGTGGCCCGGCAGTTCGGGGAGTCGCTGTGAACAGTTTCCTGCTGCGCTGCCGCGTGAAGCACGAGCGGTTCTCGCCCACGCCTCACGCTTTTGAATATCCGGTCCAGACCTGCCTCATCGATCTCGACGACCTGCCGGAGCTGGACGCGACCCTGCGGCTGTTCCGGCACAACGGTTTTCAGCTCACCTCGCTTTTGGACAAGGACTACCTGACCGAGGGACCGGGGCCCATCCGAGATAAACTGGCAGAATTGCTTCGCGGGCAGGGCATGGAGCTTGAGGACGCGGACACCGTCTATCTGGTCACGTCCCCGCGCTACATGAACTACGTGTTCAACCCGGTCTGTTTCTACTGGATATTTCGCGGGGGGAGCCTCGCGGCCTGCGTGGCCGAGGTCAACAACACTTTTGGCGAAAAGCACGTCTACCCGCTCCCCGGTCCGGGCGAGGCCGAAGGGTTCCCGGCGCTCTACCATGCGAAGAAGACGTTTCACGTCTCTCCGTTCTTTGACCGCGCCGGGGAATACGAGTTTCATTTTTCCGACATCAGGGAGCGGCTCTCCGTGACCGTTACCCTGTTTCGCGAAGGCGGCAAGGCGTTCGAGGCCAGCCTGACCGAGGAGGGTGACCGAGTGCCTTTGAGCGACGCGGCCCTGCTGAAGACCGTCCTGACCCGGCCGTTCCTGACGCATCTGACCTTCCCGCGCATTCTGTGGGAGGCGGGGAAAATCCATTTCGGCAAGAAGATCGGCTACAACCCCAAACCGGAACCCATGAGCGACATGACCATTCGACACGACGCCAAACCGACTGTGAAACAGCGGCTGGCCCGCAACATCGTTCTTGCCCGGCTGCGCGGCATGAGCGAGGGCCGCCTTGAACTGAAGCTGCCCGACGGGCGCGAGATGACCTTCGGGCAGGCCGAGAAGGGCGCGCGTATGGACGTCCGCGATTCGCAATTTTACCCGGAGGTGCTGCTGCACGGCGATATCGGCCTTGGGGAAACCTACTGCGACGGGCTTTGGGACACGCCCGACCTGACGGAGGTCATCCTCTTCTTTCTGCACAACCGCAACCTCCAGACCCCGGCTCCGGGGCCTGTCGGTGCCACGGTCAACAGGACGTTCGGCGCGCTACAGCACCTCAAGCACCAGTTCGCGCCACGCAACGATGAAAAGGGCTCGCGCAGCAACATCGCGGCGCACTATGACCTTTCCAACGAGCTGTTTTCCCGTTTTCTCGACCCGACCATGATGTACTCTTCGGCCGTGTTCAGAAATCCCTGCGACCGCGAGGAGCCGCTGGAAGATGCCCAGCGCCGGAAGAACAGGATGCTGGCAGACAAGATCGGCATCGGTTCCGGCGATCATGTGCTGGAGATCGGCTGCGGCTGGGGCGGGTTTGCCGAACAGATCGCCCGGGAGCGCGGCTGCCGCATCACCGGGGTCACGGTCTCGCAGGAGCAGTATGACCACGCGCGGGAGCGCATCCGTGCCGCCGGGCTGGAGGAGCTGGTGGAGATTCGGTTTCAGGATTACCGCAGAATCACCGAGCAATTCGACAAGATCGTGTCCATTGAGATGCTTGAAGCGGTGGGCCATGCCTACCACCCGCAGTTCTTCCGTAGAGTTGACGAACTGCTGGCCCCGTCCGGGTTGGCGGCGATTCAGACCATCACCATTCAGGACGCCCACTATGACCGCTACCGTTGGAGCATGGACTGGATACGCAAGCATATTTTCCCGGGCGGGCTGCTCCCCTCACTCTCCCGCATCTGCGAGGTCACGTCCCGGCGCACTTCGCTGGTGGTGCAGAACGTGGACGCCATCGGCCCGCACTACGCCAACACCCTGAGGCGCTGGCGCGAGGCCTTCAACGCCAACTGGGAGGCCATCGCCGAGCACGGGTTCGACGACTACTTCCGGCGCACGTGGAACTTCTACCTGTCCATCTGCGAGGCGGGGTTCACCTACGGGCACATCAACAACCTGCAGATCGTCCTTTCCCGGGCCGAACCTGCTGCGGTTCGCGGCTGCTGCCTCGACGACTGCTAGGGTCGCCGTTGGCCGACAAAAAACGCCCCGTCGCAAAAGAGCGGCGGGGCGTTTTGGTGTTTCTGGATACGCGGGCTAGCAGATGCGCGGGAGCTGTTCGCCTTCGAGCATGTTCAGCAGGCGCTTGCCGCCGAGCTTGGTGATCATGACCACCTTGCCGGGGTTTGTGTCGGTCACGGTGCCGATGCGCCGGGCGTCCTTGCCGAGGTCGTCGGCCTGCATGATCTGAAGGGCCTTTTCCGCGTGTTCCTCGGGCAGAACGCAGAGGAACTTGCCCTCGTTGGCGAGGTAGAGCGGGTCGAGGCCGAGGAAGGAACAGCCGCCAGCCACTTCGGGCCGCACGGGGATGCCCGCCTCTTCCAGTTCGCAGCAGACGTCCGAGCTGATGGCGATTTCGTTCATGGTCGTTGCCAGCCCGCCCCGGGTGGGGTCGCGCAGCACGTGGATTTCAGGGATTTCCTGCACCAGCTTGATGAGCAGGTGGTTGAGCGCGGCCGAGTCGCTCTCCACGCTGGTCTCGAATTCGAGGCCTTCGCGGGTGCCGAGCACGGTCAGGCCGTGGTCGCCCATGGTGCCGCTGATGAGGATGGCGTCGCCGGGTCTGGCGAGGTCGCCAGCGGGCGGGGTTTCGGTGATGATGTCGCCGATGCCCGTGGTGTTGATGAAAATCTTGTCCACCGCGCCCTTGGGTACGACCTTGGTGTCGCCGGAAACGATGCTGACGCCCGCGTGGCGCGCGGCTTCGCCCATGGCTTCCACGATCTTTTCGAGGTCGGCGACGGGCAGGCCTTCCTCGATGATGTAGCCGCAGGTGATGTAGCGCGGGATGGCGCCGAGCATGGCCACGTCGTTGACGGTGCCGTGCACGGCCAGCGAGCCGATGTTGCCGCCGGGGAAGAAGATGGGGTCCACGGTGAAGGAGTCGGTGCTCACGGCGATGCGGCCGGACACGTTCAGCTCGGCGGCGTCGTTCAGGCGGTTGAGCTCGTCGTTGCCGAGGTGCTTGAGGAAGAGTTCGGAGACGAGACGCTGGGAGGCTTTCCCGCCGGAACCGTAGTCGAGTAGGATCTTGTCACTCATGGTTAGTCAACCTTGTATTTGTAGTAGGCGGCGCAGCTTCCCTCCGTGGAGACCATGCAGGGTCCGACCGGCTTGGCCGGGGTGCAGGCCTTCTTGAAGAGCGGACATTCGTCGGGGGTCATGATGCCCTTGAGCACTTCGCCACACTTGCAGCCGGGAAGCGGCGGCACTTCCTCGATGGTGATGCCGAACTCGCGCTTGGCGTCCATGTCCGCCCATTCTTCGCGGATGTCGAGGCCCGAGCCGGGGATCATGCCGATGCCGCGCCAGAGGGCGTCGCCGGTCTGGAAGACCTGATACATGATGTCCATGGCCTTGGTGTTGCCGCCGTCGGCCACGATGCGGGTGTAGTTGTTCGTGACCTTGGGGGTACCTTCGTTGCGCCAGCGGACCATGTCCAGCAGCGACTGGAGGATGTCCACCGGCTCGAAACCGGTGACGATGGCGCTGCGGTCGTAGTCGTCGGCGATGTACCTGTAGGGTTCCAGCCCGATGACCGCCGAGACGTGGCCGGGCAGGATGAAGCCGTCGATGCGGGTCTGGGCGTCGTCCATGAGCGCGGCCAGCGCGATGGGCACGGTCTTGTGAAACGGCAGCACGCGGAAATTCGTCAGCCCCTGCTGGCGGGCCATGATCATGGTCCCGGCGATGGTGGGCGCGGTGGTCTCGAAGCCCACGCCGAGAAAGACCACGGTGCGTCCGGGTTCTCGGCGGCGGTCTTGAGCGCGTCGAACGGGGAGTAGATGACCTGCACGCGGGCGCCGTCCGCCTGTGCGGCCTTGAGGTTGCGGCCGCCGTGACCGGGCACGCGCATCAGGTCGCCGAAGGTGGCGATGATGACGTCGTCGCGCTCGGCGAGGTCGAGAAAGGCGTTCACTTCGGATTCGTGGGTCACGCAGACCGGGCAGCCGGGGCCGGAGAGGTGCACGATGCCTTCGGGCAGCAGCGAGCGCAGCCCGCTCTGGAAGATGGCCACGGTGTGCGTGCCGCAGACTTCCATGAAGCGCAGCTCGCCCTGCAGCTCGGATGTCAACTGGTCGAGCAGCTTGCGACAGAGGTCGGGATTGTGAAATTCATTAAGGATGTCGAGGCTCAAGGCTTACTCCTCGGTTGCGGTTCCAGACGGGCCTCATGGGAAATGGACCGGTTTGGGAGCATAGCCGGAATGCGGCCGACGGGCAAATGAAATCACCCGGCACGAGCATTCATGGCGGAAAAAAGGACCGGTTCGGCGGGCGGATGCGGCCTGAAACGCACAAGCCCCCTGCCGGATTGCCGGTCAGGGGGCCTTGTAAGGTCGTATGCGGCACCGGCTAGACGTCGGTGAATTTCTTTTCCAGCATGATGTTCAGGATGGTGCGGTCCGTGGCGATCATGCCCTCGGTGGACAGGGTGCCCACGTTTCGCATGGTGTCCTCGGGCGAGAGGCCGATGATGCCGTCGGTGAAGTGTACGTTGACGCCCTGCAGGGAGAAGAGCGCGGCCTGCACGGCGGTACCGGCGGCGGTGGCCAGCTTCAGGGCGCAGCCTGCCTTGGCCCCGTCGCAGATGATGCCCGCGAGGTCTTCCATGAGGTTGGTGATGGCCCCGGCGATGTGGCGCACGTCTCCGCCAAGCAGGTGGGTGACACCCGCCGTTGCGCCAGAGCCGGCGGCAACCGAGCAGCCGCAGACCGCGGAGAGTCGGCCGGTGTAAGCCTTCACGTAGGCGGTGATGATGTGCGAGAGCGCGATGGCCTCCAGCACCTGCCGCTCGGTGACATCGAGGTAGTCCTTGACCGCCCAGAGGGTCAGGATGGCGGTGAGGCCGTGGTTGCCCGAGCCGCCGGAACTCATGGCGGGCAGCGGGGCCCCGGCCATGCGCGCGTCGGATGCGCCCGAGGTCAGGATGCGCGCGGCGAGGATCATGTCTTTCTTCACCAGTTTCTGGCGCACCAGCCGTTCCATGGTCTTGCCCACGCCGAGGCCCATGCCGAACTTGAGGCCCTGTTCCGCCAGCGCGAGGTTCATGTCCACGCCTTGGCGCAGGAAACGGAAGTCCTCGTCGTCGAGTTGGTCGGTGAGGGCCACGAGGTCACGCAGGGTCAGGGTCTTGAGCCACGCCTCGAACTCGGCCAGCTTGGACGAGCCGCCGGGCGTGCAGCCGGGGGTGATGAGCGGGCTTTCCACGGGATTGCCGTCCAGCGACAGGGAGACGATGTTGTCGTGCAGTCCCTCGATGAAGGATTCGGCCACGTGGTCGCCTGCGGTGGCGCGGGCCTTGACGTGCAGGCCGTGCACGTCGGGCATGAGGTTCACCTCGACCCGGCCTTCCTGTACGGCCTTGCGCGCCTCTTCGACGCACGCTTCGTCTACCGTGGCAAGGACTTCCAGCTTGCGTTCCGGCTCGCCGCAGCAGGCCCCGAGGGCCGCCGCGAGGTCGAGGCCGGAGAGGCCGTTGGTGCCGGGGATGGAGACCGCCAGTCCGTTCTTTGTAGACGTGGG
>NZ_BBCB01000050.1 GCF_001311825.1 Salidesulfovibrio brasiliensis JCM 12178
AAGGGAAAGAAAACTGCTTCTGGTTACGTACCACACGGCAGCCCGCAAAAACGAACTGTGGCGCTTGCAGTGGGAAGAGGTCGATTTCGATGGCGACATGATCGGCTTATGGACGCGCAAGCGGCGTAGCGGCAATGACGAGTTCGACCTGATCCCCATGTCCAAGGCGTTTCGGACCCTGATGGCCGAGTGGCGTTTGGCGTCTGGTGGAAGCGGCTTCGTGTTTGATGAAGGCTTTGACGACTTGAAGGACCCGAACAACCGCTGGTTGAAGAGGGCCTGTGACGAGGTCGGTGTCCGACGCTTTGGCTTTCACGGCATACGCCACCTCTCCGCAAGCATTGCCGTCCATAATGGGGCAAACCTGCTTGAGGTTCAGCAACTGCTTCGGCACAAGTCTGTGGCCACGACGCAGGGGTATGTCCATCGGGTGGCGAGAACGACCGGGGCGGTGGATGCGCTGGACGCTGCGCTGAGCAAGCAGTCCGGTGAAAGAAAAGGCAACCGTCATGGCCTGTTTGGCAAGGCTGCCGGAAGCTGACGTGGGTCTGGAGACACATAGGGGAGACACGAAAAGACGAAAAAGGCTTACGTGAAGCACGTAAGCCTTTGATTTCGTTGGCGTCCCCAAGGGGATTTGAACCCCTGTTATCGGCGTGAAAGGCCGACGTCCTGGACCGGGCTAGACGATGGGGACGCATTCGGTGAAGAGGGGAAATACTTGCGTGCGTGGGGTTTGTCAACAAAACTTTTGCGCAAAATGCAATTTGTGCGGAAAAAGTGGGTTTTGAGCAGTCAGGAGCGGATATGGTCTATTCCCTCAGGTCAATAGGCTCGGGGGCCGTATGGAAACGCTTCAGGAAAAGATCGCAAGAGTCGTGGCAGAGCATGTTGTAGTAGTGCCGTACGATCCCGCTTGGTCTGTATTGTATGAGCAGGAGCGCAGACACTTGCGCGAGTGCTTGCCGCAAGGACTCATTGGACGTATCGAGCATTTTGGCAGCACTGCCGTGCCCGGTCTGGCAGCCAAACCCGTGGCGGACATGTTCGTGGAAGCTGTTTCATTGGCTGCGGCTATATCAGCGTGAGCCTCGGGCACTGCGCTCCTCGCGGCATGAAGATGCCGAGTTCCGGGTCAACCGCGAGTTTGTGTTCCAGCGCGCTTTCGAGGAAGGCGCCTGCATCTTCAGCAACGCTTGGGTCTGGCGTGCGGAACGTCTTGCAAAACAGTTCGCCCCAGTTGGTGGAATAAACCACGGCAAGGCTTTCGATGCTTTTGGATTCTGGCGGCACGTCGAGATTCACGATCAGGAACGCCTTGACCACGGTTTCAGGCCTCAGGCCTTGATCTAGGTCAGGCTCGAATGTCTCCTCATAGGGAAAGAATTCCGCCATCTCGGAGAGCAGGCGCTGTATGTCCGTAGCTGCCAGCGGGGCGATGCTGCGGTCTGCCTGAATATGTATCTCCGGCCGGTAAAGGCAGTTGCCGATGAGCCATGCCGGGAGCATGGCGGCCTGTTCGTGTCGGATGAGTTCCTGAAGCTCGCGTGACGGGCCCTTGCCGTCCGATCGCTGCATGGCCTGCAGGTGCCAGATTGTTGCCTTGCCTGTCTTCCTGGCCGCCGAAAAACGGAGCATGGAGAAGCTCTCGCTGCCCACATCGAGAAAGGGGATGCGGCTGACCTTGTCAGGCTTGCGGGCAAAATTGGCCAGAATCCGGCGACCGAGCCGGGTGAGGTCCTCCGGCGTGATTTGGGCTGCGGAATCCTCGGTATTGGCGAGAATGGAGCGGATGCGTTTGTACGAAGCCGTCATGAAGTCGCTGACGGATGCGCCTGCCTCGAGCGATTGGGAGAAGGTCCACGGCGCGTCGTCGCAGGTGACGACCTCGGGGGAGACATAGCCGCTGCCGAACAGTATCTCCACAAGGCTCTGCGCCTCTCGGGTGGCCGGAAGATTGCGAAAATAGGGCAGCGACGAGAGGTCCGCCTTGAGCAGAAAGGCCTCGGCCAGCAGGGTCGTTGCCGCCTGATCCTTGCGCTCGGCGTACATGTCCTTGAGCTCCAGATACATGGCCGCATACGGGTCCACACGGGCAGATCCCTGCTCGCCTTCCTGAATACGCTTCTTTATGAGGTCGGCAAGTGGCAGCTCGTTCGTCTTGGATGAGTAGCGGTCAAGCAGGCCGAGTTTCATCACCGACTTGAACGGCGAGTGGATGGCTTTTATCATCTGCCACAGGGCTGCGCCGAAGTATTCTCCGGGCGGTATGGCTGGAAGTGCGCCAAGGTCGATCATGCGCGGCGTGCCTCCCATGGGATGGGTGAGGGCGCTGCGCACGGTGTTCGCGTACTCTCCGGCCGTGCACCCCGGCTCCGCCAGCCACCAGACCGGATGGTGCCCCGCGATCTTGAGCGCTGTTCGGTAGAACTCCTCCTTGAGCAGGATCGCCTGTGCAGAGCCCGAGCTTTCCGCGTCGCTCAGGCCGAAATGGTTGGCACGCACCGCGTCTTCGTCCATCACGAAAAAGTGCAACTCCAGAGAGTATTCGTCCCACGCCCATTTTTCCAACGCTCGGCATTTGCGGTTGAGAAGGAGCATCTGGTCGCGGCTGGCTGTGCCGGATTTGACAACCAGCCAGCAGTCGAGGTCCGAGGTGGTGGTCTGGGCGAGGCTTCCGACGCTGCCCATGGAGTAAAGCGCGGAGATGACGACGTTCCTGTCGGGTGGCTGCTGCTCTTCGACGGTGAAGTGCGCAGATAGTGTACCGAGCACCGTCAGCGAGGGAGCGTGTCCCGGCAGGCGGCACGGCATGGACTCCACGTCTTTTCGGTCCTTCTCGAAGATGTCGCTTTCAAGCAGATGCGGGAGCATGAGCAGCAGGTCGCGCTGGTCGGGCTGCAGTCTGCGCATGGCGGCGTTCATTCGATGGCTGTCGTTTCGAAGCATCCGCATTTCCCGGCGGGTAAAGTCGATGTGCCGGGTGAGCTTCATGAGGGCGCGTGCCGCAGCGTTGCTGTGCTTTGCGTCAACGCAGTCCTCGCATTTTTCCGAGGCCCGTTCGATAAGCCCCTTACGCAGCCCGGCAAGCCACGCCGCCATCTGGATGTGGCAGGTCGTTTCGGTGGCGCACACTTCAAGGTCGTTGGTGCCGCAGCAGTCGAAGGTGGTCTGGAGTGAGGTGCAGCCGAAGAGTCGGGCCTGAGCAAGGGCGCAGCGTATGAATTCCGTAGCATGGAGCTCGGTGGAGAGAAGGATCGCGTTGGTGACGGTGACGTGCCTGAACCTGCTGGCGCTGAAGCGGCTTTCCGCAAGCTCCGCTCCCGGCAGTGTGCATTCCCTGAACCGTGTCTTCCTGAAGTTTGTCCCGTAGCACTGCAACATTTGCATGTCGCATGTCGTGAAGGTGCATCCGACAAATCTGCATTCGCGTAAGAGCAGGTGGCCCATATCGCAGTCATCGAAGGTACAGCCCTTGAAGGTGCACTTGCGGAAACGGCACTTCTCCAGCACGGCCCTGTGCAGGGAGCATTGTTCAAAGGTGCAGCCGAAGAAATGGGTCTCGCGGAGGTCCCAGCCGTCCATGGAGCAGTGCTCAAAGACGCTGGAAAGGACGGTGCTGTTTCGCGCGGCGATTCCTTTGCGCTCGAACTTGACCACGCGGAGCCCTTCAATGACCTGCGGGTCGAACTCGCGAGCCGCCCCCTTTTGCTCGGCCATGAGCTTGGCGAGTTTTCCGTGCCGACCTTCACGGAATAATTTGTCGAAGAATCCCGATTCGTCAGGTTTTTCGGTTCGGCATCGGGGCAGCGGGCGGGCCTTTGGTTTTCGTGACGCAAGCCGTTGTGAGACGACCTTTTTCAGGTCCGCCGCCTCGGCCGCGTGTTGTGGCGACTCTTCGGCAAGGGCGTCCAGCAGTTCCTTTGGTGCGGCATCGGCAGCCGCATCAAAGGAGAGGGCAAGGGCGTTAAGGAGTGCGCGTCCCTTCAGGCCTCCATAGAAAGCCCGCAATTCCTTTGGTGGAAGAAGGACGCTGGAAACGGCGGCCCCTGAGCCGGGGCTTGACTGGTGCAGTCGGGCGAGGGTCGAGCCGGGGGACTTGAGGTCCGAGGTGGCATAGAGGATCATTGCCGTACGCCCGGCACTCCCGCCCGCCTTGAGCCCCGCCTTGGCCATGACGCTTCGGAAGGGGTGGACAGAGGGCAGCATCCTGTCTGCGGCCTTGAGGATTTCCGTGTGCACATCGCCGCTTTCGAGTGCCTTTTCAAAGGAACGCTGCATGGTTGCGTCCATTCCATACCCGCCGAGGGCAAGAAAGGCGTGGGCAAGATGCAGGGTGTCGAGAAGGACGCTTTTGAGGTATTTGCCAAGGGACATGGACAGGGGGTGGGAGACCGTCCAGTGACGGGCACCTGCCCGGGCCAGCCACGACGCCACTTCCGGGGCGTCGTCCTCCCCGATGCTGCCCATGAGCATGTCCGCGGTTTCCTTTGCGCCCCGCGGCATTTCATCCACGCCTTCTATGAGCAGCTCGTCGGCGATGTCGAGTCGGACGGCAACTGGCAACGTGTGGAGCATTGCTGAGAGTTCCCCGCCGGAAATGGAACCGGAACGTACATGTCGGCCTGCGATGATTCTGCCGAACTCGCCCAACCCGCACAGGGTCTCCAGAATGCGCCGGGCCATGGCGGGCATGCCGGTTCTCGCCTTGAGGATTCTGTGCAGGAGTATCGTCACCCGCCCTGTTGCGCAGGCCGCTTCGCTCCCGGGGTTCTTTCGTGCAGCCTCCGCCAGCTTCCAGACCAACTCGCAGAGTCGCTTGCCATCATCTGCCGCAGGTTTTTCCGCGGCCATGGCAATGGCATCAAGCTGCTCTCGAAACGAGACGCGTGAGGAGGCGGGAGGGGGGTGTTTTCCATTATTGGATACTGCATCTTGCCTGTGCGCTTGTCAAAGCAGTTAGCGTGTCAAACTTGCCGCAAAACCCTGAAAACCGTTGCCGTATCTGTATTAAACGGTCGTTTTATGTTGAAAAAGACTTTGACTCGGATAGTGGATTGGCCTAGATTCCCGTGTCAATGTCATGTCGATTTTTCTTATCAAAACACATCCAATTTCAGGATAGCTGAACATGTACACACTTCGTACCCTCCCTGGAGACGACGTGCGCCAGATCATGTGGCGCTTCGCCGACCGCTTCGACCTGCAGATGTCCGTGCAGTCCGCGCGCGGCATCGCACGCACCGTGGTCGCAAAGCTCGTGGCTGAAGGCGCCCGCAATACGCACGAATGGACCGACCAGAAAGCCGAACTGCTCACCGCATTCGACCAGTCCGGCCTGACCTCGCTTTTCATGGACCCGCATCAGTGGATACATCGAGGGCCCCAAGAACTTCGCCCTCGCGCTGGTGGCCTTCGAGCTGTCCTGGGTGGACGGCGGCGCTGCCACCTGCTCGCTGGCAAACAACCTCGCGCTTGCCCCGATTCATGAAAAGGGCACACCCGAGCAGCGCGACCATTACATGTCACAGTGCGTGCCGCCCCAGCCGGGCGAGGACCGCGAGATCCGTCGTGGCGCGTTCGCCCTTACGGAGCCGCTGCCGTACGTCGGCGTGGATACCGGCGTGCTGGTCGGCAAGCTCAGCGTGGCCGAGTGGGACGACGAGGAGCCGATGCTGCAGGTGGAAAAGCGCGGCCGCTTCATCACCAACATGGACTTCGCAGACTTCGTCACCGCTGCCGTGGACTCCGGCGACGAGCGCATCAAGGGTTCCTGCATGGTCATCCTCGAAAAAGAGGACGAAGGTACCTATGACCGCGGCGCCCCGACCCTGAAGATGGTGCACCAGCTGTCCTCCACCCGCGATCCGGTTTTCTCCCTCAAGGTCCCCGCCAGCCGCATCATCGGCGGGTATGAGATCGTGGACGGCCAGATCGTCCCCAAATACAATCATTCCGAGATCATCGGCTCGGTCTTTCACCGCACCCGCATCCCCGTGGGCGTGATGACCACTGCCAAGCTGCTCTCCGCCATCGAGCCGGTCATCCGCTACCAGCGCACCCGCTTCCGTGGCGGCGACGCGGCACAGGCCGGTTCCCCGCGCTTCGACAAGGGCATCCAGCAGAACGAAGACGCGTTGCAGCGTCTGATCGACGTATGGGCCAGTGGCGAGGCTGGAGCATCGTTCGGCTTTGCGGCATCCCGCCTTGCCGACGACTTCGACCCCGTTGAAAAGGAAAAGGAACGCATTTTCGAGGAGCAGGGCGTTACCAGCCCGCGCAAGCAGATGATGGCGCTGCGCAAGATGAAGGACAAGGTGTTCGAATACGTCGAGCAGCTTCACCTTCCCGAAGGCGAGCGCGATCAGGCCCGTTTTGCGGAGCTCGAAGGCGACACGCTCGTTCGCTACGCGTGGATGGAAGCCATGGCCGGAATCCTGAACCCGGGCGTCAAGCTCTGGAACACCGGCGTGGGCGCAACCACCATGCGCGAGGCCATCAGCCTCGTGGGCGGTTACGGCATCACCGAGGACTGCCCCGGCTTCCTCATGCAAAAGTGGACGGACGCGCAGCTTGAGGCCACCTACGAAGGCCCCGAAGCTGTGCAGCGCCGTCACATGAGCATGACCATGACCAGCGAGGTCTTCCAGAAGACCGTGACCGAATGGATCAAACAGCTGCGCCGCACCGGCTCCGAAAAGCCGGGCATGGGTGCCTACGCGCTGGCCGCCGGTCTGGAGCTCTGGCAGTGGGCCATGAATTATCTTCAGGAAGCCAAGGACCCCGAAGGACGCAAGCTCTACCACGGCAAGCGTCAGGGCGTGACCTTCCCCATGGCCGACGCGCTGGGCTGGCTGCTCGGACCGTACTATCTCATTCAGGACGTTATCGAACTGATGGAAAAAGGTCCCATGAGCCCACGCTGGCCGAAGGTCTCGACGATCTGGTGGCCTTCTACAAGGACATCGCCCACGTTCAGGCCGTGCGCGCCGCGGGCGAGGCCGCCCGCATCTGCGCCGAGCTGTGCTACGGGTTCACCGAATGTCCGGACGACTGTCACGGCGACGGCTGCCAGCCGGTTTCGCTGGACGAGTTCGTGAAGCTGCGCGCCAAGGTCGAAGGCTGCATGACCGGCGCACGGCTTGCCAAGGACCGCGCTGGGAAAGCCATGGCCGAGGTCATGATTCCCGAAGCGCTGGACTACCCTCTCTAGGATTATCTGCCGCCCGGCTTCGGCCGGGCGGCTTTTTCAGGAGTTTTTGCATGAGTGATATGCCTCTGCCGGAACGGATGGTCATGGAAGCCGACATCGTCTGCGTGGGATTCGGTCCCGCTACTGCGGCCTTTCTTACGCACATGACCCGGGCCATGATGAACGAGGACGGAACCCCGGTCGTGGAAAGCAAGGTCATGCCCGGAATGCCGCCCCAGATCGTCTGCTACGAACGTGCCGATGACATCGGTTTTGGCGTGTCCGGAATCGTCACCAAGGGGCGCTCCATTCGCGAATCCTTCCCGGACCTTGATCTCTCCCAGATTCCGCTGGCGCATGAAATTACCGAAGAGCGCGTGGCCTACCTGCTCGACCCCGTGGGGGCCAGCCGTCGGCCCGCAGCGTTCAAGGCCGCTGACGCCATCCTCTCGAAATTTACCAAGGACAATGCCTACGAGCTGCCTTACATCCCGCCGTTCCTGCAAAAGCACGGCGGATTCGTGGCAAGCATGGGCCAGTTCATGCAATGGACCGGCTCACAGGTGATGGGGTCCGGTCTTGCCCAGATCTGGCCCGGCAGCCCGGTTGCCGAGCCGCTCGTGGAAGACGGCGGCGTCACCGGCGTTCGCCTCTGCGATCAGGGTGTGGACAAGAAGGGCAACCCCGAAGCCACCTACATGCCCGGCATGGACGTGAAGGCACCGCTTACCGTTGTCGGCGACGGCCCCGTGGGCGCTGTCGGCCAACATCTCGACAAGGAGTTCGGTCTGCCGGACGGCAAGCACCGCCGTGAATGGGCCGTGGGCATGAAGGCCGTGGTGGACCTGCCCGAAGGCTGCGAACTCAAACCCGGCACCGTCCTGCACACCATCGGCTATCCTGAGCCCGAAATCTTCGGCTTCCTCTACGTCTATCCCGACAACTCCGCATCCCTCGGCATTTTCGTGCCTTCATGGTTCGACAACCCCGTGCGCACCGCCTACCGCTACATGCAGCATTGGATGATGCACCCCTATCTCTGGAAGCACCTCGAAGGCGGAACCCTGCGCTCGTGGGGCGCAAAATCGCTTCAGGAAGACGGCCGCCGTGGCGAACCGCATCTCGTTGGCGACGCTACGCCCGCGTTGGCGAAGGGTCTGGAACAACCAACATTCTGAGCGGTTCCGGCGTGGACGAGGCCTGGGCCTCCGGCACCATGCTCGCCGAAGCGGTCATCGAACTCATGAAGGCAGGCAAGCCCTACACCAAGGCGAATCTCGAAGAAGCCTACGTGCGCCGCCGCCGCCAGTCGTGGGTCGAGGAAGAAGCCGTCATTTCGGAAAAATCCCGCGACGGGTTCACCCTCAATACGCTGCTCGGCTTCATCGGCATGGGCATCTCCGGACTGTCCAAAGGCAAGGTCAACCTGCCCGGAAAGTCCAAACGTCCGTGGGAGCGCATCCCCACCATCGAAGAATTCTACAAGGGCGTCATTCCCGAAACCGAGATTCTGCAAATCCGCAAGGAGTGTCAGCTCAAGGGCGAACCCCTGCACGATCGCCTCATGACCCGCGCCGGCTGGCCCGAAGTTCCGCTGGACGGACAACTGCTCATCTCCCAGCAGGACGCGCTGCTCATGGGCGGCAAAGTGGTGGCCAATCCCGGCTACGCCGATCACGTCACCTTTGCCGATCCCTACTACTGTCAGTCCTGTCGTGAGCAGGTCTGTACCGAAATCTGCTCCGGTCAGGCCATCACCGTGAATCCCGAAGGCGGCGTTCCGCTCTTTGATCGCGAAAAATGCGTGCACTGCGGCGCATGCATGTGGAACTGCAGCAAACCGAATCCCGAAGACCCGGAACAGACGAACGTCAACTTCCGGGCCGGATCGGGCGGGCTGCATTCGGCTGAGAACTAGCAAGCGGGGTGGTGGGCTACCTCCGGCGGCTCTCCGAGGGCCGGGCGCTGCCCGGACCCGGCAAAGGGCCGGGGGCCCTCTGCACTCCCTGTGTTGTCATTTTGGTTTTGCACGCGGTGTGAACCGCTGCAAGCAGACGGCTCCCACCGCGTGCAAAACCAAAATGACGGGGGAGGGGGGATGCTCCCTTTTCTCGTGAGCGAGGGGCTGTCCGTAAACGAGAGCCTCGTTTCCGCCAGGCCGCAGGAAGGTGGCGGGGTGTCGAAGCCTGTTGCAGCGGCTTGGCAAGACAGAAGTTTTTGGAGATTCTCAAGAACCTTTTGCAAGGTTCTTGAGCCGCCGGAGGCAACCCCGAAAAAGTATCCTCCGGCGCACACGCAATACACAACCGCAAGGAGAACGACTCCATGAGCGAATTCCACATTGTGGTATGCGGTTCGATCGTTCCTGATCCGCTTCAGACGCTGGAGCCGATGCAGGGGCCGACCGGGCCTGCTCTGAAGAACGAGATGATGCTTCCCGCCGTGCTGGACCCGTGGGCCGGGCACGCGCTTTTTGAGGCTGCCGAGCTGGCGAAGAAGTATGCCGGTTCCAAGGTCTGGCTGGTGACGCTTGGTCCCAAGGCCAAGTTGCAGCAGGTGATGATGAACGTGGCGCAGAAGGTGCCTTTCGAGGTGGTTTGCGTTGACGGCCCGGCTTCCGGGTTCGATGATTCTTTCGAGGTGGCCCGGGTGTTGTCCGAGGCTGTCGAGGGTATTGACGGGCTGGACAAGGGCAAGCTGCTTCTTTTTGGCGGCTGGCAGTCAGCTTCGCGCGGTTCGGGCGCGGTCATGCAGATGGTCGGCGAGCGACTGGGCGTGACCGAGCAGTTTCAGGGCGTGGACAAGCTTGTTGTGGGCGACGACGGTTCGCTGGAGGTGTTGGAGCGTGTCGAGGGCGGCGCGTGGCAGGCCTCGGTGTGCGAGGGCGCGCCTGCTGTTTTCGGCTGGGCCACGGGCGAGCTGCCTGAACCGCCGAACAACCCGCAGGTCGGCATGCAGAACATGCGGCTGATCATGCCAGCGTTGCAGCAGGCCAAGCCTGCGGACATGGGCAGCTCCTCACTGTCGTTTGCTTCGGTGGAGCTTCCGGCGCAGCGTCGCGAGACGCGCATCGTGAAGGACGCTTCGGTCGAAGACATTGCGCGTGAAATCGTCGAATGGGTTCAGAGCTAGCGGGGGTACCGAAATGAGCACAATACTTTATCTTGCACATACGGAAGCTGACGGAACCCTCGGGCGCAACGCGCTTGAGGCGCTGACCGCAGCCAAGGCGCTGGCCGATGGCATGGGCGCTGAACTGGCCGCCGGGATTGTTGGCGAGGACGTTCAGGCCGCTGCGGACTCTGTTGCCGGTTGCGGTGCGAAATTCTACGGCGTTTCCGGTCCCGAATTCGGGCAGTCCCGGTATGCTTCGGACGTGAACGCGTGCGAGGCGCTGGTGAAGGCTTGCGGCGCGGACGTTGTGGTGGCTCCGGCCACGGCGCGGTTCAGCCGTTCGCTGCCCGGCGTTGCGGTTCGTGTTGATGGCCGCGTGGATACGCACTGCTCGGCTGTCTCGGCCAAGGACGGCAAGCCGGTGGCTGAACGCTGGTTCTACCGTCAGCGCATGAAGGGCGAGCTTTCGCGTGACGAGCGTCCGTGGATCGTGACGCTTTCTCCGGGCTGTTACGAGCAGTTCGGGGAGTCCGGTTCTGCGGAGGTGGAGTCTGTTTCCGCCGAGAGTGCGAGCCGCACCAAGGTTACGGGTATCAAGTCTCCGGATGTGGACGAGCAGACCATCAGGCCCGACGCCTCCATGCTGTTCGTGACCGGCGCGGGCTGGACCAAGAAGCAGGGCGACGGGCAGACGCACGTCAAGCAGGCCGAGGGCGTTATCCTCGACTTTCTGACCAAGACCAAGTCGTCGCTTGGCTCGTCCAAGTCGCTGGTGGACATCTCCGGCGAAGGCCATGAGGTCATTTCATTCCTGACGCACCTGCATCAGGTCGGGCAGACCGGTTCCACGCCGCGTCACCCGAAGGGGCTGGCCACCTGCTGTCACGGCGAGGAGCCGCATGTTGTGGGCTGGCGTTTCATCAAGGACCGCCGCGCTATCAATACAGATGCTTCCTGCGGCTGGGCACAGGGCAAAGCCGACGTGCTTTACGTGGGCGACGCCTTTGCGATCATGGAAAAGGTGAACGAGCTGTTGAACGGCTAGTTGGCTCATCATATTGAATGAGGAAGGGGCGGCTTCGGCCGCTCCTTTTTTTATTGTATTTGTATCAGCTTTTCGATATCGAGTCTGTTTGCATAAAACGGAGGTTTTAATGAAGAGGATATTGGTTGCAATCACGCTTGTGATGGTCCTGGCGGCTCATGCCGCGCTTGCGGCTCCTGCACAGTGTGTGATCCACGGGAAAACAGTAAAGATGCCGATTCTTCCGGGGTATATGAATTCGTACGGCCTTGACGAAGGGGTCGACGCACATTGGGACTCGATGACCTCGGAAAGTAACCAGATGCTTGCCGTCATGGTGAGGGCTTTTGAGATGAAAGCCATTCTTGATAAAAAACAGAAGGCGTTCACCCGATATTATTCTTTTCAGTCGCCGATGATGCGTGAGGACGTGGCGATTAGCGGGGAGCACTATGCCGTCTTGAAGAAAGCATTACGGGAGAAGTATGATCCCGAGGCGCTGCGGATTGTCCGCGACACTCCCCGCGAATATGCATTCATCGTCCAGACGTCCACGGACGGTTCTGACATAGGAAAAGGCAGGATTCCCCTAATTACAGGAATGAATGTCATGCATGTGCGGGAAATGGTCGTGAACCTGCTTGTCTATGCTGTCGGCGGCGAAGAGATGATCGGCCCCGTGGTCAAAGATATCAAAGAGATTTCTGAAGAGTTTTTCAGAATGAACCAGTGATGAACGGCTTTTTACGAGGGCCGGGATGTAATCGGCCGGGACATTGTGCGATGTCCCGGCCGGTTTTTGTTGTGGTTCACTGGTGAACTAGTCGAAGGCCATCTGGACCTTCCACTCTTCCCAAACCTTGCCGACGAGGTCAGGACCGGGGGTGAGGACCGCCTTGCCGGGCTTCCAGCCGGAGGGAGTGGCCTTGCCGCCCTTGCTTTCGCGCACAAGCTGGAAGGCCTGAATCTGGCGCAGGCTTTCGGAGACGTTTCTGCCCACGGGCGGGGTAAGAACCTCAAAGCCCTGAATGACGCCGTCCGGGTCAATGATGAAACGGCCGCGGACGTCCACTCCGGCGTCTTCGTCGTAGACGCCGTAAGCCGTGCCTACGTTGCCGCCGCCGTCCGCCAGCATGGGGAAGGGCACTGTGCCCTTGGTAATCATCTTCGAGAGTTCGTGGTCTGCCCACATCTTGTGAACGAACACGCTGTCGGTGCTCATGGAGAGGACCTGAACGCCAAGCGCTTCAAACTCATCGCACTTCTCGGCGACCGCCGAGATTTCGGTAGCTCAGACAAAGGTGAAGTCGCCGGGATAGAAGCACAGGACAACCCATTTGCCGAGGTAGTCCGAGAGCTTGACCGACGTGAAGTCGCCGTTGAAGTATGCGGGTGCAGCGAAGTCCGGGGCCTTTTTCCCGACCTGAATCATGTTTTTGGCTCCTCGTTTTTCTTCCCGAAGGATCGGTTCGGTAGTTTCCGGCTTGGGTTCGCCGACAAGACCGCCAGTTGGTCTGGCGCATCCAACAGGTTTTTCCTTACTCATGGACATCCCCTTGATTGGTTAGTGGTTATAGGGTGATCCGATAGAATGAGTAATCGACAATAGTAGTAATCTATCTCAAAAAGAGAATTGCCGCAAGACCCGTTCGGTTATTTTCGTGTTGCTTCCAAATCTGCACAAGGTTGCCATCAGGCCCGCACGGATGTAATGGGCGTGTAAGCTGTTGATAGCGTAATCAATCACACGAACAGTGTTGCTGGAGGAATAGTATGAAACGGTTTGTTCTTGCCGGGCTGCTTTTGGCCCTGCTTTCGGGATGCACCACCACGGGCGTGGGCGGTGTGTTCGGTGGTGTGGACGATTCGCTGTTGAATCAGGTCCCCTCATCCGAAATGGGATCGGTGTACTCCGCCATGGACCGGCTTGATCTTGCGCGAGAGGAACTGAAACTGGCGGAACTGCGGGAAGACAGGGCAGGGATGGCTGAGAAGCTGGCTGGTTATGAAAAAGACCTTGCCGACAATATGGTCGACCAGCGCGAGATCGAGGCCGACATCGCCAAGATGGAGACGATCATCGCCGCTGAGTTGGGCGATTCGGTCGAGACGGCCAAAAAGTTGAACGACCTTCGCTCCGATAAATTGGAGAATGAGACCAAGCGTATTGAGATTGAAGCGGATGTGCGCAAGGAAGCGCACCGCATCGAAGACATGGATGCGCGCATCGCCCGTCAGGAGGGCGAAATCGAGCGGCTGAAGCAATTCAAGGCCGCCGACACCGAGCCTGTGGAAGACGTGAAGGCTGACGAACCCGTTCAGCAGGAAACGCTGGACGAGCCCGCCGGAGAAAAGGTGAACATGCCTGCTTATCTCAAGGTCGAGGACGACCCGGACGCCACGCCGGATAAGCCGGATCATCCTGAAGATATAGAAGAGAGTGGCCTTGCCGAATAACGGCCAGCCCAAGGAAAAGAAAAAAGCGCGTCCGGATGGGCGCGCTTTTTTTATTTGATCTGACTGTCGGTCAGGTACGGCGTATCCGCTTCAGGCCGACCAGTGTCAGCAAGCCGAGCGCGGCAAGCATGAAGGTGGACGGCTCTGGCACGTGCGGCGGCTGTTCCGAGACAGTGTACTCAAGGTACAGTTGCGGAGTGTAGACGCCGCTTTCACTGCTGTATCCTAGATAACTTGCGGAATACTGCTGCACATCCGGGATCATGCCGACGAAGGAAAGGGCGTCGTCAAGAAGGTCGGCAGCGTAATCCCATGCATCGTAGATGCCGGGGTAGAGGAAGGAGGCTCCTGATGCGCTGAACGCGGAGCCGTGATAGGACTTTCCGAGATAGTATCCATAGTCAGGCATGTCATCCCAGCTGACGCTGGTCTCCTGCCATGAATCATCCGCTACGTGAAAGTATTGTGGGTAGCGGTCATAGGGTGTCTGGAAGTCGGAGTCTGTGCTCCAGCTTCCTGCCGCCCGCATTCTGAATGTGGCTGTGGTGATGTCGGCGTTGTTCGGCAGCGACGAAAGATCGAATTTGAAAAAGCTCCACAACTGGTTCGTGTTCTGGCTGTTGGATATGTTGAGCCAGTTGCCATTGCTGGTCGTGGTCGGATACTGCGAATCCACTGTGGCGTCATGGGTAGCATACAGGGTCAGTGTTTCTGCATTCGATGGCCCGGCTATCGCAAACAGCAATAGGAAGACTCCGAAAACCAGAGTAAATTGATGCCTCATCTCACACTCCTCCTTTGATGGTTGCCTTCAGGGCGACCGATGCCGCCGTGTATGCCTCAGGGCGAACTGTTGGAGACGGAAGGACTCATGGGCAAAAGGAGCTATACGGTGATGCGGAAAGGGCAGCCGGTGGAACAGGTGACCTCGGTAAGCGTGTGGGGTTCCAATGCGCCTAGTGTCACCATGCATGAGATGTTCCACGCATGATGTGTAGGGAAATTGGTGTGTTAGGAATGTTAAGGGGTCGAATATCGTCGGATTTCATTACAAATCAGGCGTTTGGACGTCGGTTTTTCTGACACCGATTGGGGCGCAGGCCAGCGCTCCTGACCCCAGAAACCAAAAAACTCCCGGACAACCCGGGAGCCTTTGGTGCTAATTGCAAAAGAAAGAAGGTAGTGTGTCTTTAGCATTTGGCGTGCCAAAGTCTCGCAAATTGTTTTCTGGACATAAAGTTAAGTTATTGCAGTTGGTTGTTTGAGTTGAGGTTGCGGGGGCTGCAAGCCGGATCGGTACAGTGATTTGAACCGTTCCGGAAATGGCGGTGTGTGTGGCAAGAAATTTGAACGGTTTACTTACAAGGAATTAGTGGGTGTGAAAGCGGCGTGCCTTGTGCGAACGGCACGCCGCGAGTCCGTTATTCCTTTCTGCCGGAAATCAGCAGATGGTAGTCATTGTGGCAGGGCCAGTCTTCGTGAAGTGTTACGGATGTGAAGCCCGCGTCTTCCATCAGTGCCCGGTATTCCTCGTTGGTCCAAGCCTGCATGGTGTTCCGGTACTCCTCGACATTGCCCGACTCCGCGTCGATGACATGAAAGAGCGTTTGGGCGACATGGAGGCTCTCCAGCCAATGGCTTTGCGTCAGGCAGATGTGCGGCCTTTGCGAAAACAGTCCGGATTCAGCGGTCTGCCAGCTTTGCGGGGCCTGCCCCAAGGATTTAACAGCGTCGAACCGATGTGGCTCCACGGCAAGAGTACCGCCGGGCGCGAGGGCACGCCAGACGCGATGCAGAATGGCCCGGCATGTCTCAGGCGGGAAGACGTTGAACTCGCCATATATCATCAGGATCAGGTCGTAGGGGCCGCCAAACGGAGCTGATGCAACGTCATCAAGCTTGAAGGTGTGATGGCTGCTGCCATAGTGCTTGATTGCGTGATCTATGGAGGCTGGGCCGAAGTCCATTCCCGTGTATCGGTCCCGTGGGGCTGTCAGGTTTTGGGCATAGAGGCCCGGTCCGCAGCAAAGGTCGAGGATGCGCAGAGACTCGTCCGTGCGGAAGCGGTCGTTTAGCCAGCGGCACTGAGCCGTGATGGTCTCCTGCTTACGGCTGGCGAGGTCGTGGTCTTGCGTCAGGTGCTCGCGGAGCATGCGGGCGCTGAACGCCTCGTCATACCAGGGGATTTTGTATACGCCAGCCCATGGGTTATTTTCGTCCGGGGCGGCAGCAAGGATGTGCTTGAGAGTGCATGTGCTCATCGTTTTGCTCGTGGTTTCGGTGTCGGAGAACGTGAACGGTTTCGTTCACAGGGACAACAGTCTGCGTGTAATTGGAAAAAAGCATCAAGACCTCCTTGCGGTTAGGGGGTGGTTCGGGGCCATAACGAAAAATGGCCGGACAAAACGTCCGGCCGTTACTGGAAAAATGGCGCGCCCGGGAGGATTCGAACCCCCGGCCAAGAGCTTAGAAGGCTCCTGCTCTGTCCATCTGAGCTACGGGCGCGTGCGGAAGTTTCGTAATGGAGTCAGCCCTGTCGGTCAAGGGAAAACCCATTCCTGTCGGCAACGTTTCCTGATAGTTACTTTCGCACGCCATCAAGAAAGGAGCAAGCAGGGTGCGTTTTGAAGACTATGATTCCTTGAAACGATACATGAACGATCTCGGGCTGTTCAGCATGGACCTCGGGCTCGGCCGGATGGAGGCGTTTCGTGCTGAGGCCGGGCTGCATGACGCGCCGCCCGTGGTTCACGTGGTGGGCACCAACGGCAAGGGGTCCACGTCTACCTTTATCGAATCCATCGCCAGAGCGCACGGCCTGAAGACCGGGCTTTTTACCTCGCCCCACTTCGTCACGCCCCGCGAACGCATCCGGGTGAACGGGCGTATACTTCCACGCGAAGACTGGGTGCGGCTGGCAAACCGCCTGCTTTCGCTTTCCTGCGGCTCCCGGCTGACCTACTTCGAATTTCAGACAAGCCTCGCCATGCTCGCCTTTTGCGATGCAGGCGTGGACGTTGCGGTCATGGAGGCCGGGCTTGGCGGGCGGTTTGATGCCACCAACGTGTTTGATCCCTTTTTGACGGTATTCACGCCAATCGGCATGGACCACGAGGCCGTGCTCGGCGACACGCTGGAGGAAATCGCGCAGGACAAGGCCGGAGCCATGCGTGAGGGCGGATTTGCCGTCACCGCACGACAAAAGCCCGGTGCCATGCGCGTGCTCCATGCGCAGGCCGCAAAACAGGGGGGGCGGTTCATCCGGTCGGAGCAGTCTCCGCTTCCAGACTGTCCCCTTGGTCTGCGCGGGGCGCACCAGCGCGAGAACGCACGGCTGGCGCTTGTGGCGTGGCAGCATCTTGCGCAGGGACTCGGTTTACCCCCTGATGCGGAAGCCGAGGCCACAGGATTGAAGCAGGCCTTCATCCCCGGTCGATTGCAGTTCGCACAGCTCAACGGTTGCGAGGTGATTTTGGACGGTGCCCACAACGCCCACGCTCTCGAAGCGCTTCGTGACGCGCTGGATGCAGAAGGCGTCCGGCCCGGCGCAGTGGTGTTCGGCTGCATGGCCGACAAGGACATCGCTAGCATGCTCGGACTGCTGGAGGCCGTGACAAACGGCCCGATCTTCGTCACCCGCGCGGACTGGAGCAGGGCGGCCAGCCCGGAGAACCTTGCCGAGGCGCTTCCCGGCAGAGCGGAGGCATTGCCGGACATCCGCACCGCGCTTGAGCGGGCGCTCGGGGAACCGGGGCCGGTTCTCGTCTGCGGGTCCCTGTATTTACTGGGTGACGTTTATTCGTTATATCCGAGGCTTCTGAACCCAAGCCCGAATGAATAAATCATAAGGAGAATATACGTGTCCCAACTCTTTCGCCATCTGCCGTCCGTGGACGCGGTCCTGAGCGCGCTTTCCGGGGACAAGGACATGGAGTCCCTGCCGCGTCCGCTGCAGCGCGATCTCGTGAACGGGTTCCTCGACCTCTGTCGCGAAGAGATCAAGAGCGGCGTCATAACTGAAGAATCCGCCCTCGGCATGGACGTTCTCCTTCCGCGCATCACCGCCTACATCCGGGTGCAGGCCCGGCCCCATTTCCGTCGGGTGCTGAACGCTACTGGCGTGGTGGTGCATACCAACATGGGCCGTTCCCTGCTGGCCAAAGAGGCAGTGGATGCGGTGGTTGAGGCGTGCGCGCACTACTCCAATCTCGAATTCGACCTTGCCACGGGCGAGCGGGGCAGCCGCTACAGCCACGTGGAAAAGATACTCTGCGACATTACCGGGGCCGAGGCCGCGCTGGTGGTCAACAACAACGCCTCTGCGGTCTTCATCATGCTTGAGACGCTTGCCAAGGGCCGCGAGGTGGTCGTTTCGCGCGGACAGCTCGTGGAAATCGGCGGCTCGTTCCGTATCCCCGACGTCATGGCCAAGTCCGGCGCGACCCTGCGGGAAGTGGGGGCGACCAACCGCACGCATGTGAAGGACTATGAAGGCGCCATCAACGAGAATACTGGCGCGCTCATGCGAGTGCATACCTCGAACTTCCGGCTCATCGGCTTCACCAAGGAAGTGACGCTGCCCGAAATGCGCGATCTTGGCGACAGGCACGACCTGCCGGTGCTTGAAGACCTCGGCAGCGGCAGTCTGTTCCGTTTCGACGGCATGGGGCTCATCAACGAACCCACGGTGCAGGAGGTTGTGGCGCAGGGGGCGGACGTGGTCTCCTTCTCCGGCGACAAGGTGCTCGGCGGTCCGCAGGCCGGGATCATCGTCGGCCGCAAGAAGTGGATCGACATGATCAAGAAGAACCCGATCAACCGGGCCATGCGCATAGACAAGATGACGCTGGCGGCCCTTGAAGCGACATTGCGTCTGTATCTGGATATGGACGAGGCGCGCGAAAAGGTGCCGACCCTGAACATGATTACCATGCCGTACAAGACGCTGCGGGCGCGGGCCGGACGTCTGGCAAAGGTGCTACGCACCGAGCTGGGCGAAGCGTGGAAGTCGGGGTCAGAAAAGGCGTCTCCCGCGTGGGCGGCGGCGCATTCCCGGAGCAGGACATCGCCACCGCGCTTGTCACAGTCGTTCCCCGCGATTTGCATGTGCAGGAGCTCAAGCAGCGGCTGCTCGACACCGAGCCGCCGCTCGTTGCCCGCATTGAAGACGACGCTTTCTGTCTGGACCCGCGCACACTCGACCCAAAAGAGTATCGACTGGCCGCAGACGCCATCCGTCAGGCCTTAACCCTTCAAATATAAGACGTATTTTCCCGGACGGTTCCGCAAGGAGTCGTCCGGCTTTTCAAACCATTCCAAACATAGTACCCCTAACTCTCTCTTGCTCCCCAACTCCGCCAAACCGGAAACCATGACCGGCGGCCACTTAGATCGTTTCTGCGGCTTGGCAGCACAGGAGTTTTTTGAGCCCACGGAAGGCCGCCCGAGGCACTGCGTCCGTCAGGACGCCAAAATGATTCAAAAGGATACCTTCAATGAGTGATTTTACACTGGAATATACGCCGAAGAGCGCCTGGGAGATGTACGACTCCGTGAAGGACCGCTCGGCCATGGACGAGATGGCTGAACGGTTCGTGACGTTCCTGTCCGAATGCAAGACCGAGCGTTTGGTTATGGACTATGCTCGCGATCGTGCGGAGCAGGCCGGTTTTGTAGAAGATTTTACTTCGGACGCGGTCATGCGCATCCAGCGCGGCAAGACCGGATTCTTTGCCCGCAAGGTCGCCGCCCGCTCTCCGAGGGGTTTCGGCTGGTGGGTGCGCATGCCGATGCGCCCCGGTTGGATCTCAAGCAGCGGCCGCTGTATCAGGACACAGAGCTGTGCCTTGCCAAGACGCATTATTACGGCGGCATCCGCAAGTATCAGTGGCTGACCATGCCGCTTGCAATGCACGGCGTGGTGGTTCGCAAGAACGGTGACGTGGTGCGTGTGGAAGTGGGCGAAAAGTCCGGCGACCCGGTGCTGACGGTCACGGACCTGTTGCCGCATCTGGCGTACAAGGAGATCGAGAAGAAGCTGGCGGACGCGTTTGATGCCGAAAAGCTGAACGTTGTTCTGGGCAGCATCCCGATGCTGGAAGGCGACAACGAGAAGGGCGTACGGGTCAAGCGCGGTGTCCTGACGCTGCTCAACGAGTGGTACGGCATCGACGAGGCCGACCTCATCAGCGCGGAGTTGCAGATCGTACCGGCTGGCCCGGCGCGTTACGTGGGGCTGGATCGCTCCATGATCGGCGGGTACGGACAGGACGACCGCTCAAGCTGCTTTTGCGCGCTGGAGGCGCTGCTGGCCGAGCCTGAACCGGAATATACGCAGATCGTGCTGCTGTGGGACAAGGAGGAGATCGGCTCCGACGGGGCCACCGGCGCGAAGTCGCTGTTCTTCGAATATACCTTGGAAGATTTGGTGGAAGCATGGGAGCCGGATGCCAAGCTCTCCCGCGTGATGATGAACGGCAGCGCGCTTTCCGCCGACGTTGCAGCAGCCGTGGACCCGGACTTCAAGGATGTTTACGAGGAGCGCAACGCCGCGTTCATAGGGTACGGGCCGTGCTTCAACAAGTTTACCGGCCACCGGGGCAAGGTGGGGGCCAACGACGCGCACCCCGAGTTCATCGGCTGGCTGCGGTCCCTTTTCGATGAAGCTGGAATCCCGTGGCAGATGGCCGAGCTTGGCAAGGTCGATGCCGGGGGCGGCGGAACAGTGGCCAAGTTTCTGGCCATCTACGGCATGGACATCATCGACGTGGGCATGCCCGTGCTCTCGATGCACAGCCCGTTCGAGCTGTCCTCAAAGGCCGACCTGTATGCCACCACGCTGGCGTTCAGGGAGTTCCTGAAGAGCTAGTACATATACATTAGTATGGGAGCGGGGCTTCGACGGAATGTCGAAGCCCCGTTTTTTATTTGGCGGGAACGTGGAGCTTGGTCAGCAGGTCTTCGGGCTTGGTGTGGCCCGGATCGTTCAGGTATTGCTCGAAGCAGGGGCGGGTGAAGTCGAACTCCTTGCTGAGTTGCGGCAGGCCTTTCTCGAAAAGCGCCATCCACTGTTCGCCCAGATTGTCGTACGGGCCTTGATAGAGCAGGGTGGCGTAGTCACCGCCGGGGATGGTGAGGATGGTCACTTCGCCTTCCCCTTTCATGTCCTCTGGCACGGTCATGCAGGCGTCGTAGCGAAGCTGGTCTTCGGGCACCTGATTCGGGTCGTCGTGGCAGATGCCGAAGAATGCGGTGGATTCGTTGAAGAGATTCTTCGGCCCGGCCCACGCGGACAGGGCTTCCCACGCTTTTCCGCATTCGGGATACGGGCCGACATGGCGGACCGAGGCCACGGTGAGCTGGTTCAGGGTGTCGATGGAAACGTCCATGCTGGTACCTCCGTTCATGGTTCAAGGGATAGGAATATATCGGTTATTAATTGATCGGGCGGGGTGTGGCGGATATCGTTTCGATAGAATTCCAGCGACGGGATGGTCCCGACGGCTACCGAGTTGTGAGGCAGCCAGCGGCCCATCAGGTCTGTGTAGACGGCCTCTAGGTGATCGTATGGCCCGACGTGCCGGACGTGCGCGTATGGCCCTTCGGGCAGCGTCTTGCTGCCGACGATACCGTCCGGCTCGATCGGTTCCGGGACGGTGATGCATGCTTCATAACGAATTTTGTCGCCCGGCGTAATGCTCGGGTCATCGTAGCAGATGCCGAAGAACTCGGTTGCGTCCTGCATCAGTCCGCGACTCCCGGCCCAGTCGCAGAGCGGTAGCCATGCGGCTTCGCACTCCTTGTACGGGCCGATGTGGGTGATGAACGCGCAGTGGATTTCATCAAGCCGCGTCCGTTTGACATCGATATCCGGCAATGTGTTGAGCGCTCGCTCCACTTCAGCCTCGGTCATTCCGAAGCGTTGGTTCTCCATGTGCCATGACCTGAAGGCCGACGGCGAGACCCCAAAATGTGCCTTGAAGGCCCTGCTGAAGGATTCGACGGTCTCGTAGCAGGCATCAAAGGCGCAGCGGGTGACCGGCTGGACCTCATAGGCCAGTCGGATTGCGGCGCGTTCCAGTCGAAGTCTCCTTACGTGCTCGCCGAGCGACTCTCCGGTGACTGCCTTGAAGACGCGGTGAAAGTGCGGCAGGGAAAAGTGGGACAGCTCGGCGATGGCCTCCGGGTCGAGTGCCTCGTCGAGGTGCTCGTGGAGGTGGTTCATCACCTTGATGAGCCGTTCTTTATATAATGATAAGGTCGTTGGTTTCATTTATCGTGTCCTTTCGCCCAGTGAATAGTCAGATCCGGCAGCTTCGACTTGATGGTTTTCATCAAAAACAGGGTCGAAAACCTCTCAAATGAACGGTCGTATAGTGGTTCAGGAATGGAATAATGCCCGAGACATCTGAAAAGGGCAATTTCAAGGCTCAAACTGGTCGAAAAAAAGTAATATAAAATCAGCATGTTGAAAATTGAGTGAAATAAAAGTGAAGTTTTTTGAAAAAAGCGCTTGACCTCTGAGGGTGGTTTCCGTAGAACCTCTCTTCGTCGCGAGGGACACGGCAACGCCGGACGGACCAAGCGACTTGTTCTTTCCAAGTAAATCGGACGGTTAGCCGGAAGGTCGGCTTCGGGGTCTCTGAGAGAGGCACTGAAAAAAATCTTCAAAAAACGGTTGACAGGGGCGACA
>NZ_BBCB01000051.1 GCF_001311825.1 Salidesulfovibrio brasiliensis JCM 12178
CGATCTCCCGATACCGAACCCAGCGGCAGCGTATCAAACAAAGAACCCGTTCCAACGGCCCGCCTGCGGAACCAATCCATCATCCGCAGGAAGATGAAACGCCACGGTTTCCCGCCAGCCGGAACAGCGAGCGGTTAGATGCTGATCACCAGCGGCACCACAACGGGGTCGCGGTCGAGAACGCGGCGGAAGAAGCGGCGCAGGGCGGAGCGGATGCGTTCTTTGAGTTTCTTGGTGGCTCCGGGGGGGATGTTTTCGTGCACGTCGAGAACGATGCATTTGGCGTCTTCGAGAAGGTGGGCGTACTGCTGTTCGAAGACGAAGCCTTTGGAGACGATCTCGGGGCCGACGCTGATTTCGCCGGTGTTTTCGTCCACGACGAGCAGGACGATGACCATGCCTTCGCCTGCGAGAAGCTGGCGTTCCTTGAGGACGGTCTGGCCCACGTCGCCGACGCCTTTGCCGTCCACGAGAATCTTGTCGGCGTGCACTGTTTCCTCGAAGCGAATGCCGTCCTCGAAGAAGGTGACGGGGTTGCCGTTTTCAACGACGAGGGCGCGTTCGTCCGCCACGCCGCAGTCAACGGCGAGGCGCTTGTGCTTGACGAGGTGACGGTATTCGCCGTGCACTGGGATGAAATACTTGGGCCGCACGGTCTCAAACATGATGCGCAGTTCTTCGCTGTGGGCGTGGCCCGAGGCGTGGATGCCCTGAACGCGTTCGTAGAGCACTTCCGCGCCGAGCTTGTAGAGCCGGTTGATGACTTTGGTGATGGCGCGCACGTTTCCGGGGATGAAGCGCGAGGAGAGCAGGACGAGGTCGCCTTCCTTGACGGCGAGCTGGCGGTGTTCCCCGGTGGACATGCGCGAGAGGGCGGCGAGGGGTTCGCCTTGCGAGCCGGTGACGAGGAGTACGACTTCATCATCCTCGTAGTCGGGGAGGTCGTCTATGGTGATGAGCGTGTCCGACGGGATACGCATGTAGCCGAGATCCCGGGAAAGGTCGATGTTGCGGGCAAGGCTCTTGCCGCTGACGGCCACTTTGCGGTTGCAGGCTTCGGCGAGGTCGAAGACTTCCTGCATGCGCTGGATGTGGCTGGAGAAGAGGGTCACGAGAATGCGACCGCGCGCGCTGTTGAAGATTTCGCGCAGGGACGACTGGATTTCCCGTTCGGTCAGGGCGAAGCCGGAGCGCTCCACGTTGGTGGAGTCCGAGAGCATGAGCATCACGCCGTCTTCGGAAAATTTCTTGAAGGCCTTGAGGTCGGTGGCGTGGCCGTCCAGCGGGTTGCGGTCGATCTTGAAATCGCCGGTGTGCACGATGCGGCCCGCAGGGGTTTCGATGCCGAGACCGAAGCCTTCGATGATGGAGTGGCAGACCGGGAAGAAGGTGAAGGAGAGGTCGCCGAAGCTGATGCGTTCGTTGTCGGCCACGGGGCAGAGTTCTGCCCACTTGTCGAGTTCGTGCTCGCGCAGCTTGTTTTCCACGAGGCCGAGGGTGAAGAGGGAGCCGTAGACCGGGGCGTTGACCTGCTTGAGCAGCCAGGGCAGCGCGCCGATGTGGTCCTCGTGGCCGTGGGTCAGGATGATGGCCTTGAGCTTGTCCTTGTTCTCGAGAATGTGGGTGAAGGAGGGGATGACCACGTCCACGCCGTAGAGGTAGTCCTCGGGGAACATGAGCCCGCAGTCGACGATGACCATGGAGTCGGGGGTGGAGTAGAGCATGCAGTTCATGCCGATCTCACCCAATCCGCCAAGCGGGGTCACGGTCACTTGGGGTTTGTTATCCATGGGCATTTTCCTTTCTGAGTTGCTGGTAGGCTTCGGTCATCATCTCACGCAGGTCGCTTTTGAACTGTTCGCGCTCCTTCAGGGTATAGCGCGAAGGATCGATGACGGGCAACACCTTGATGCGGACAGGGCGATTCCTGTTGAAAAAGAGCTTGCCGGGCGGCAGGAGGTCGTGAGTTCCTTCAATGACGAAGGGCACCACTGGCAGGCCGGATTTGAGCGCTATGATCATGCCGCCGGTCTTGAAGGGCAGGAATTCTTCCGGATCGTGATTGCGGGTGCCTTCGGGAAAGATGAGCGGGGAGACACCGGTTTTGGTGATCTCCACGGCTTCGTTGAGGCTCTTCATGGCAGAGCGGCGGTTTTCGCGGTCGATGGGGATGTTGCGCGCAACCTTGAGTGCCTTGCCGAAGATCGGGATGTCGAAAAGGCTTTTCTTGGCCACAAAGCGGATGCCGTTGCCGCGAAAGACTGAAAAGATGATCGGGATGTCGAAGTTGCTCTGGTGGTTGCCGATGAAGACATAGTGGCCATTGGGGTCGATGTCTCCGAGGTCTGCCTCGACCTTGACGCCTGCTGCGCGAACGAGTTTTGTGGCCCATTTGATGGGGATTTCGTCGAGGGTCTTTTTATCGGTTCCGTTTTTGGTCTGGAGCATCATCCTGATGCTGTACCAGACGGTCACGGGAATGAGCGTGATGTAGAACAATGCGTTGCGAAGCATCTGTCTTCCTTGTCTATCGTATAGTCATCACTCATTACCGGAAATCGTTGCGCATCACAAGACCGCGTCCTGGCTGGCGGTGGCGGAGCTGGCGGTTCTGGATTGAAAAAGGGCGGCCCGCTTCCGGGCCGCCCTTTGTTTTTCGTGTCGGGTGGTGGCCTATTCTTCTTCGGCCTTCTGGTTTTCGGCGATCACCTGTTCGGTGATGTTCGGCGGGCACTCTTCGTAATGGGAGAATTCCATGAAGAAGGTGCCCTGACCGCCGGTCATGGAGTTGAGCGTCGGCGCGTACTTGAGCATTTCGGACATGGGCACGTGGGCCTTGACCTCGGTGACACCAGCCTGGGAGTCGGAGCCGAGCACTTTGCCGCGGCGGGAGGAGAGGTCGCCGATGACATCGCCCATGAAGGAGTCGGGTACTGCCACGGTGACGGTCATGAGCGGTTCAAGCAGCACGACCTTTCCTTTTTCTGCAGCCTTTTTGAAGGCCAGCGAGCCGGCAACCTTGAAGGCCATCTCCGAGGAGTCGACGTTATGGTAGGAGCCGTCGTAGCAGGTGACCTTGAAGTCGATGACCGGGTATCCGGCCAGCACGCCGCGCTGGGCGGCTTCCTGAATGCCCTTGTCCACTGCCGGGATGTACTGGCGGGGGATCGAGCCGCCCACGATGGCGTCTTCGAATTCATACCCTTCGCCGGAGGCCCGGGGTTCAACGTGAATCCAGCAGTCGCCGAACTGGCCGCGGCCGCCGGACTGCTTCTTGTGGCGTCCCTGCACTTCCTTGGCGCCCACGCGGAAGGTCTCGCGATAGGGGACCTTGGGGGTTTTCAGCAGGATATTGACCTTGGAGCGGCGCTTGGCACGTTCCACGGAAACTTCGATGTGGTTCTGGCCCATGCCGGAGAGCAACACGTCGCCGGACTCCTCATCGCGGGAGAGGCTCAGGGTCACGTCTTCCTCAAGCAGCTTGGCGATGGCCGCGAAGACCTTGTCCTCGTCGCCCTTTTCCTCGGGTGCCAGCGCGTAGGTGATGAGATGCGGGGCGAGCTCGGGCTTGGCGATCTGGAAGTCGTCCTTTTCCGCCACGAGAGTGTCGCCGGTGTGGGTGCTCTTGAGCTTGGCGAGGGTCACGATGCTGCCGGGGCCCATGGGGTCCTTGGTGCCCTTCTGTTCCTTGCCGAGGGACATCTGGAGCTGGCCAATGCGTTCCTTTTCCTCGGTGTTGGAGTTGTGCAGGGTGGTGTCCGCGTTCAGCGTGCCGGAGCAGACGCGCACCACGCTGAGCTGACCGGCAAAGGGGTCGGCAAGGGTCTTGAACACGAAGCAGGAGAGCGGCTCGTCCGGAGAGCTCGCGCGCTCGCCTTCAACGCCCTGCCAGGGCTTGTGTTCAAGCGGGGAGGGCAGCAGTTGCTGGATGGTGTCGAGGATGAGCTGTCCGCCCATGTTTTCAAGGGCGGAGCCGACCACCACGGGAACCAGCTCGCCGGAGGTGACGCCCGCCTTGAGGCCCTTGGTAATCAGTTCCGGGGTCAGCTCGCCTTCCTCGAAGTAGATTTCCATGAGTTCTTCGTCGGATTCGGCGATGTTTTCGACCATGGCTTCGCGCAGCGCGGTGATCTCGTCGGCCATGTCGGCGGGGATGTCGGCTTCGCTGTAGCCGCCCTTGTCGTCGAACATGAGGGCCTTGCCGGAGAGCATGTCCACCACGCCCTTGAAGTCTTCCTTGCTGCCGATGGGATAGTAGAGCAGCACCGGGCGGATGCCGAGCATTTCGGAGAGGCCGTTGAAGGCGGGGTCGAACTCGGCGCGGTCACGGTCCATCTTGTTGATGAAGACCACGGAGGGCAGTTCGGCCTTGGCTACTTCGCCCCAGATTTTCTTGGTCAGGGGCTTGACGCCGTCCACCGCGTCGATGACGAAGACGACGCCGTCCGCGCCCATGATGCTGTAGGACAGGTCGCCGTTGAAGTTGGAGTCACCCGGGGTGTCGATGAGGAAGTGTTTGTTCTTGTCCCATGTGTAGGAAGCGATGCCGGGCTGAATGGAGCCACGGCGCTTGATCTCTTCCGGTTCGTAGTCGAGGACGGTGTTGCCGTCTTCGACTTTCCCGAGGCGATTGGTGGCGCCGGCCTTGAAAAGGATCATCTCGGCGACCGAGGTCTTCCCGCAGCCGCCGTGACCGACAATGGCATAAGTTCTTTGGGTTGTGAGATCCGACATTCTTTACTCCCTCTATATGTGGTAGATTTTTCAATCCAGACGGCCCCGGGGGCACGTCATTGAAATCCGGTTAAGAGATTTTCGACAGTTTAGAGCTATATGAATCGGGCCGCTATCTTGTCAAGTCTGTAACGATCTTCTTCAAAGCGTTTCAGGCGGTTCCAATGGCTTGAACTTGCGGGGGATTCGTGCTCTATTGCATGGACGGAGGATTATGCGATGCCCCTAGTGGACTATGCCGAAGCAGTGGAGCGATTGCAGCGCGGGCTGGGACGGGCGATGGACGAAGAGCCGTGGGTCCTGAACATTCCCGGGAAATCCGTGGCATGCAAGCTCGACCATCTCTACTATCTCGCCGTCATGCCCGCGTTCGTGGAAAAACTTTCGCGTTTTTCTGGAATGATGCCGGAAAAAGTTGTCGAAACATTGGTCAGGACCGGAAATTTCATTACCCGGCCGCCGGAGCGTGAGCCGGTGCTGCCCGTGGGCGTCACATGGGGCGGGCGTGTATATGAAATACGGGCCGCCTTCGTGGAAGCGGATTTCATCGACCGCGCGGCGCGTCTGCACGGCGGCATGGATTCCGGCCTGAACGTCTCGGACCTCAAGCTGACCGCGGCTTCCCGTGAGGCTGTGGAATTGTTTTTTGAAGGCAAGACCCCGCCGCAGGGGCTTGCGTACGCGAAATAATCCGTTTCGGCAGGCGAGTCGGCCTGATCGGAACAATTTGGAATTACTCGAACTGTCTGCTATCTCGGAGCGATGACGGAATCTCTGGAGCACCAACCCCTCAAGATCGGCCAGGCCGCTCGGGAACTGAACCTCAAATCGTACGTGCTGCGGTTCTGGGAATCGGAATTTCCGATGCTGAAACCGATTCGCACCAAATCCGGTCAGCGGCTCTATGGTCCTGAGCAGATGGATGTGTTACGTCAGATAAAGACCCTTCTCTATGACGAAGGGCTGACCATCGAGGGGGCCCGCAAGCGGCTGGAGGACGGGGACCGTCCCGGCACGCTTTCGGAGATTCACACTGAACTCCGGGCCATTCTCAAGCTGCTCGAATGAGTGCCACGCCGCAGGAGGGTGTATGCGCAAGCTGTTGAAGTGGATCATGATCGCCATAGTCATCATAGTCGTTGCTGGCGCGGCCCTTGCCGCCTATGTTGCCAATCGCGTGGAGCCGGAGAACCTCAAGAAAGAGCTGGCCGCCATCGTGCTGGAGCAGACCGGCCGCACCCTGACAATCTCCGGCGACCTTTCCCTCAAGTTCTTCCCGTGGCTCGGTGCCACCATTCACGACGTCAGCCTCTCCAATGCCGATGGTTTCGGTCCCGAGCCCATGTTCGAGGCGGGCAAGGTCGTGGTGGAGGTCCAGGTCATGCCCCTTCTTTCCAAACAGATTCAGATGGGCGACGTAGTGCTGCACGATGCGGCATTTCGTCTCATGCTCGACGCCAGCGGGCGCAGCAACCTTGACGATCTGCTTGATGCGGGCGGCAAGAAAAAAGAGGACGGCAAGAAGGCGCAGGAAGCCGAAGACGGTGTTTCCTACTCTTTCAGCGCGGAATCGCTGGAGGTTGAGTCTCTCGATATCTTCGTGGACAATCGGCAGGACGGACGCAGCTACAGCCTGAAGAACGCCTCGCTGCAGGCGGCACCCGTGGCGCTCGCCACGCCCATGAAGTGCAGCATGGATTTCGGTTTCGGCATGACGGACCCGCAGATGAACCTGAAGGCGCGGCTTGAGACCGTAGCCACCGTCGATCCGGATAACGATTCGTACCTGCTCCGCAAGATTACCGGCGTTGCGGATATCACCGGCGAGGTGCTCAAGGGCGGGCAGGGGACGCTGCGCATGGACATGGACTCCATCGCCATCAAGACCGAGCCGCAGGTCGTCAACGGCAAGGACATGGTCATTATTGCGGATGTCTCCGGCGAGTTGCTTGAAGGCGGGCAGGGCAGACTGCACATGAACATGGTTCCATCGCCATCAAGACCGAGCCGCAGGTCATCAACACCAAGGATATGGTCCTTACCGCCACCGTGATGATGGATTCGCTTCCCGGCGGCGAACTACAGGCCGATCTCAAGGCTGCGGATGCATCGCTCAATCTGGACAAGCAGGGCCTCAAGCTCCCTGAGTTCATCCTGACCGCTTACGGGGCCACCATTTCCGGCAGCGCCGAAGCGGGCAACCTTTTCGGCAAGGTGAACGGAACGGGCACGCTCAAGCTGGCCGAATTCTCCCCGGCCGCTACCCTGAAGAAGATGGGCGGCACGCTCCCCGAGATGCAGGACCCGGCGGCCCTGACCTCCGCTTCGGGCGAACTGGAGCTGACCTACCGTGACGACAGCCTGAATGTGGAGCCGTTTGTGCTCAAGCTTGACGGGCAGAACCTTGCGGGCAAGTTGACCGTGGATAATCTTGAAAACCCGGCCATTCTTTGTCGGGCGGAGCTGGATTCTTTTGATCTGGACCGCTACCTCCCGCCGCGTGACAAGGCGAAAGAGGCCGAGAAGGAAGCGGAGACCCCCAAGCCGGAAGGCGAGGCTGGGCAGGGCGATGACGAGCTGATTCCCGTTGAGACGGTCCGTGAACTGAATCTGGACGCCATGGCCAGCGCCGATTATCTCAAGCTCAAGGGCATCCAGCTTGCGGATGTGAAGATACACGTGCAGGCCAAGGATGGGCGCGTGGTGGTCAAGCCGTTCAGCTTCAAGGGCTACGAGGGCGCAATCACTACTGCGGCAATCGTGGATGTGGCTGGCGATACTCCGCACTCCGGCGTGGCCGTTCACGTGAACGGCCTGAACGCGGGCCCGCTCGCCAAGGACTTTGCCGGGCGCGACGACATCGCCGGGAACGTGGACCTGCACCTGGTCGCCGACGGGCTGGGCAATACGGTCCCCGCCATTTTGGAAACCCTCGGCGGCACCTTCAAGGTGGACTTGCAGGACGGGGTCTTTCCGGGCGTTGACCTTGCCGGGCTTGCCCAGAAAACCAAGTCCGAAAAGGACAAGGGCGGCACCATCGAGGCCGACTCCAAAGGCAAGACCAAGTTCGGCAGCATCACGGGCAGCGGCGTCATCGACAAGGGCGTTGTCACGAACAAGGACCTGAGTCTGATGGCTCCCAACCTGCGCGCCATCGGCGATGGCACCGTGAACCTCGCTTCGCAGAAGCTCAACTACACCGTGCTCGCCAAGCTGGTGGCCTCGTCCAAGGGGCAGGGCGGTCTGTCGTACAACGAGCTCACCGGCATCGCCATCCCGGTGCATCTGGGCGGCACGCTTTCCGATCCGTCGTGGTACGTTGACGTGACCCAGTACGTGAAGATGCTCGGCGGGGCCGTTGTCGGTACCGTGGGCGACGTGCTCTCGGGCGTGGGGAACATCCTCACCCTCGGCGGGGTCGGCAAGCAGCAGGAGGAGCAGCGCAAGGAGCGGCGCAAAGCGCTTCGCGTCGATGACGATCCTGAACCGACCATTCGCGAACTGGAAGCCCGGTTCTAGAGCTCACTGGTTCGGTTTTAACCTGATCGTCACCTGTGGCGGCTTGTAGCGGGTGCAGGGTCGCGTATCATGCGCTGCTTCAAAGGAGGAACGCATGACCCGAGTTCTATTTCTCTGCACCGGCAACTCCTGCCGCAGCCAGATGGCCGAGGGCTGGGCCCGGCATTTGCGCGATGACGTGGAGGCGTATTCCGCAGGCGTGGCAACGCACGGACTGAATCCGGACGCCGTGACGGTCATGGCCGAGGCCGGGGTGGACATAACCGCCAACCGCTCCAAGCTCATTGACGATCTGCCGGATGTCACATTTGATTACGTCGTGACGTTGTGCGGCCATGCGGCCGAGAACTGTCCTTTCTTTCCGGGTTCCGCAAAGCGCGTGCATCGCGGCTTTGACGACCCTCCGTCCCTTGCAGAAGGCGTGAGCGATGAACAGGAGCGGCTCGACATCTACCGTCGTGTGCGCGACGAGATTCGCGCCATGGTGGAAGGGATTCCGGGAAATCTCGAAGACTAGCCGACCACGGCTCAGCCTCCGCCGACCAGCTCGTTCAGCTTGAAGTAGGCGTCCTCGAGCGAGGACTGCTCCGAGACGAGTTGCTGCAGGTAGCCGTTGATGGGGCCGACCATGGATATGGCGCGGTCCACTTCGGCGTTGGCGCCTTTCTGGTACGCCCCGATGTTGACCATGTCCTCAACCCGCTTGAAGGTGGCCATGAGCCTGAGCATGGTGCGGCCATCCTTCTGGACCTGATCCGGCGTGATGTCGGAGCGCAGACGACTGACGCTCTTGAGGACGTCGATGGACGGGTAGTGCCCCTGGTCCGCCAGTTCGCGGGTCAGTACGATGTGGCCGTCGAGGATCGAGCGCACGGCGTCGCAGACCGGCTCGTTAAAGTCGTCGCCGTCAACAAGCACCGTGTACACGCCGGTAATGGAGCCGTTCTGGTTCTTGCCCGCACGCTCCAGAAGCTGGGGCAGGTGGGCGAAGACGCTCGGTGTGTAGCCGCCACGGGTGGGCGGTTCGCCCGCGGCCAGCCCGACCTCTCGACCTGCCATGGCAAAGCGGGTCACTGAGTCCATCATCAACAGCACGTCCTTGCCCTGATCGCGGAAAAATTCGGCTATGGCGGTGGCGGTGTACGCCGCGCGCATGCGGATGAGCGGGCTTTTGTCGCTTGTTGCCACGACCATGACGCTCTTTGCCATGCCTTCTTCGCCGAGGCTGTTCTCCATGAACTCCACAACCTCTCGGCCACGTTCGCCCACGAGCCCGATGACGTTCACGTCCGCCTCGGTGTAGCGGGCCATCATGCCCATGAGGGTGGACTTGCCCACGCCGGAACCGGCCATGATGCCGATGCGCTGGCCCTTGCCGAGGGTCAGCAGGCCGTTGATGGCGCGTACGCCCACGTCGAGCGGGTCGTGGATGCGCGGGCGCTCCAGCGGGTTTGGAGCCTCACGGTGCAGGGGGACGTAGCCTTCGTGGCCGAACGCGCCCTTGGCGTCCATGGGTTCGCCGAAGGCGTCCACGGCGCGACCGAGCAGGCCATGTCCCACCGGAATGACCGGCGGAACGTTTGAGTTGCGGATGAGGCTGCCGGGGCCGACGCCGCGCATGTCCTTGTAGGGCATGAGCAGGCATGCGCCGTCGCGAAAGCCCACCACCTCGGCGGCGATGGGGTCTGATTTGTCGTCGGGGATGAGATGGCAGACCGCGCCGAGCGGGGCCTTGATGCCCTGTCCTTCGGCGATGAGCCCAACGACCTTGGTGACCTTGCCGAAGGTCTGGCAGGCGTCGAGGCTTTCAAGAAGATTGATGCAGTCGTTGCAGTCGATGCCCATGGCTTATCCGGCGGAATCGTCCTGCCCGGCGCGGGCCACGGTGAGCTGGTCGAGAATGGGTTCAACGCCCTCCCAGCGGGCGGCCACGCTGTTGTCCACCTTGCTCTGGCCGGTTTCCACGATGACGCCGCCCATTTCGAGGGACGCGTCCGGGACAACCTTCCAGTGCTTGATGCCGGGGTTGCGCTCCTGAGCCTGCGCAAGCAGTTCGTCGAGAAGCTCCTGATCCTGCGGGGCACAGCGGACCGTGAGTTCCCGTTGGCTTTCCAGCCGGTCCACGGCCTCGTTCAGCAGGGCCGTCAAAGATTCGACGCGGTGCTCCTCAAGCTCGATGCCGAGCGTCTTTGCCACGGCGAGCTTGACGAGCGCTACGAGGTCGTCGCGGCGGGAAGCCCAAACTTCCGAGCCTGAGTGCTGAGGGATTCGATGGCCCCCTGAAAAGTCTCGCCGAGGGTCTGAACGTGCTGGTCCAGCTCGCCCTGCGCCTTGGCAATGCCTTCATTGTAGCCTTCCTCGTGGGCGCTGGCCTTGATCTGTTCGGCCTCCTGCATGGCCTTGGCAAGGATGTCCTTGGCCATGGCCTGCGCGCGGCTGCGAACCCGGGCGAGATACTCGTCGTTGACCGAGTCGTCCCAAAGCAGCGAGCGCTTGCCCTCGAGTTCCTGAACGGTCATTTCGTTTGGGCCGGGGGTGTCCATGCCCATGATGACGCGACCGGTGACCGGGCTGCGTTCCTGTATTTCTCTGGTATCAGACGAAGACATCGCCACTACCTCTGCTGATGACTATCTTGCCCTCGTCCTCAAGCCTGCGCACGGTCTTGACGATGTTCTGCTGCGCTGCCTCGACTTCGGAAAGCTTCTTGGGCGGCATGATTTCGAGGTCTTCCTTGATCATTGTGCTTGCACGCTCGGACAGGTTCTTGAAGAATTTCTCGGCCAGTTCGTCGCTGGCACCCTTGAGGGCCACGGTGAGGTCCTCGTTGGAGACTTCCTTGAGAAGTTCGCGGATGGCCACGTCGTCCACCTGCTTGATGTCTTCGAAGACGAACATGAGGTTTCGGATGTCTTCTGCCATCTGGGTGGACTCCTCTTCGATCTCGGAGAGGACGTCTTCCTCGGTGTTCCTGTCCACTGCGTTCAGAATTTCCGCAACGGCCTGTACGCCGCCGACCTTCTTGCCTTCCTTGCCGCCCATGGCGATGAGCTGGCTTTGCAGGACCTTGTCGACTTCCATGAGCATGTCCTCCGCAACGGCTTCGAGCTTGGCAAGGCGCATGAGCACTTCGGCGCGCACGCCTGCCGGAAGGTTGCTGATGAGTTCGGCCGCCTGATCCGGGTGCAGATGCCCGAGAATGAGCGCCAGGGTCTGCGGGTGTTCGTTGCGCAGAATCTGCGCGAGAATCCGCGGGCTGACGTTTTCCAGCTCCTGGAACGGGGTGGGGCCGGTGTCCAGATCGAGCATGTCCATGATGTACTTGGCCGTTTCCGCATCCAGAGACTTGGTCAGCAACCGCTTGACCTGTTCCGGACCGCCCACGAGGAGTTCCGCGCCGTAAGCGAGCGCCTCGTTGTATTCCTTCAGGACGTCGAGCACCTGTTCCTTGGGGATCGAGTCGGTTTCGAGCATGGCCTTGGATACGGCCGCTATCTCGTTTCGCTCGAGGCGCTTGAAGACGTCCGCCGTAAACTTTTCGCCCATGGCGAGCAGTACGATGGCGGTTTTCTGGGGTCCGGAAAAGTCGCTCACGGTCTAAGCCTCCTGAATGAGCCAGTTCTTGAGCAGACGCACGGCTTGATCCATGTTCTCCTCGGAGAGCTGGGCGGCGTGGGCCTTGGCATTCTCCAGACGACGGGTGGTGTCCAGAGCTTCCTCGTCCACTTCGTCCTCTTCCAGTGCCAGACGGTCCGCGCCGGGCAGGCCCGCCATTTCTTCCACCTCGTGCTCGGTGACGCGCGGGCGGATCAGGGCCATGATCACCGGTCTGACGACCAGGATCAGGAAGAGGAAGATCAGTACGCCGTTGAGGAAAGGCTTGCCGAGGCGCTGCGCGTATTCCAGCATGGTGCGCATGAGCGTCTGGCTGTCGATTGCTTCGGGTTCGCCGAAGGTGACGTTGGTCACTTCAACCGCGTCGCCGCGCACGCTGTCAAAGCCGATGGCGCTGGATACCAGATCTCGGATCTTGGCCATTTCTTCTTCGCTGCGGGGCTGGTAGTCGAAGCCGCCTTCCTCGTTTTCCACGTACGTGCCGTCAACGATAACCGCAACGCTCAGTCGCTGCAACTCCCCGACGGGGGCAATTATGTTTTCTTCCTGCTTGTTGATCTCGAAGTTGGTGGTGCGGGTCTCGCGGTTGGAGTTCTGGGTGGTCTCCGTGCCGGTGAAGCCGTCGCCGCGGAAGTTCACGTCAGGCTCACCGCCGCCGAGGGAGGCCGCGCCCTGCGTGGATTCCTCGCTGCGGGTTTCGGAACGGACCACGGAGCCGTCCGGGTCGTAGGTTTCCTTGCGGATGGTCTTCTGGCTGAAGTCCATGTCCGCGTTGACGCGGGCGATGACCTTTTCCGGGCCGACCACGGGGCCGAGCAGTTCCATGATGCGCCGTTCGAGCTTGCGCTCGTAGGAGCCCTTGTACTCCATCTGCGTGGTGGAGAGGCCGATGCCCGTCTCGTCATCCTCGGGCTCGTAAAGCGGGCGGCCCTTCATGTCGGTGACGGTGATGTGCTTGTTGTCGAGCCCTTCCACGGCCATGGTCACGAGATTGACGACGCCCTGAATCTCTTTTTCGTTGAGCTTGCCGTCGTTCTTGAGCTTCAGGACCACGGAGGCCGTGGGCGGAACCTGTTCTTCGATGAACAGGCTCTTGTCCGGGATGACAAGGTGGACGCGGGCGCGTTCCACCTGCGGAAATTCGGTAATGGTGCGTGCCAGTTCGCCCTGAAGCGCGCGGGTGTAGTTGACGTGCTGCACGAAGTCGGTCTGGCCGATCTTCATTTCGTCGAAGATCTCAAAGCCGATGCCCTGACCGTGGAGGTCGCCTTCACCGGCGATCTTCAGGCGCAGTTCGTAAACGCGGTCGGCGGGGACGAGGATGGTGCCGCCGTTGTTCTCAAGCTTGTAAGGCTCCTTGGCGGCCTGCAGCATGCTGACGACCTTGGAGGCGTCTTCGGGATACAGCTTGGTGTAGAGAACCTTGTAGTCCGGCTTGTTCATCCAGTAGACCATCATGATGAACGCGATGATGACGGAAATCGCCAGCCCGGCGATGAGAATGCGCTGGGACGTGGTTCTGTCGGTCCAGAAGCTGTTTACCTTGTTCCAGAGGTCTGTGATGAAGCTCGGCATGGTTCCTCTCCCCTAATAATGAATCGTCGGTCCGGGTTGCGTTCACGTTCTGCGGCTAGAAAGACATCCGCATGATTTCCTGATAGGCGGTCATGACCTTTGTCCGCACCGCGGAGGTCATGGACATGGCAAGACCGGCCTTCTGCATGTGGATCATCAGCTCATGCACGTTCTGGTTCTTGCCCGAGGCGAATTCCTCGATCATCTTCTTCTTGGTGCCCTGCATCTCGTTAACCTTGAGAACCGAGTCCTTGACGGTGTCGGAAAACGGGGTGCGCGGTTCTTCGGGCTTCTTGAGGGCGTTGGAGACCTTCTCATTCATGACCCGCTGCTGCTTCTGCTGCTCGAGGGCCCTGCCGTATGCCTGCATTGCTACTGACTTGACGTTCATGAGAGCCTCCCTTTTAGCCCTGTCCGATCATCAGCGCCCTGCGGAACATCTGCTTGACGGACTGAACAGTCTGGACGTTTGCTTCGTAGGAACGGGTCGCGGTGACCATGTTGGCCATTTCCTCGACCACGTTGATGTCGGGGTAGAACACGTATCCCTGCTCGTTGGCGTCTGGGTGGGTGGGTTCGTACACCTGCTTGAAGGGCCTGTTGTCGTTGACCACGCCGGTGACCTTGACGCCGTGCAGGTCGCGGTTCTTGCGGTCCCACATGGCCTGATCGAAAGGCGAGTACACGGGCGTGGACTCCATGGAAACGCTCTTGCGGCGATAGGGGCCGCCTTCCATGGTCCGCGTGGTGCGGGCGTTGGCGAGGTTCATGGAGATGACGTTCAGATACGCTCGCTGCGCCTTGAGCCCGGAGGCTCCAACGTCGAGTGCTGTCATGAAATCCATTGCTACCTACTCCGGCCTGGATGATCTTCTCCATGCCTCGGAAATTCTTCTTAATGACCTGTGTCAGGGCCTGGTACATCATGGCGTTCTTGGAAAGCACCGCCATTTCCTTGTCGATGTCCACGGGGTCTTCGCCGTAGACGTAGTGCGGATCGAATTCCTTCTCGCCCTCGCCCTGAAACTTGTTTGCATGGAACGTTGCGGGAAGATGGTCCTTCTCCGTCCGGGTCATCTTGCCGCGCTGGTCCAGATTGAGCGCCTTCTGCAGCTTGTCTTCAAACTCCAGACGGCGAACCTTGTAGTTCGGGGTGTTCTGGTTGGCGATGTTTCCGGTGACAACGTTTTGACGTTCGAGCCGGAGGTCCAGCACCTTGGCGGTGATGTTGATATGGGATCCGAAAAGTCCTTTCATTCCTTGTTCCTCCTGACTTGGAAGCCGTTTTCTCTGCAGACGGGGAAAATTGTTCCGTCCGTTGCTGGCGGCTATCAAGCAAGGGGCGTTCCAACGTGTTCAAGTGTTTGATTTAACAAAATTAATTGTGAATGCACTCCGGGGGAAGCACAAATCATATTCAGGAGTGTCAAGGATGCGGCTTTCTGACAGGCGGCGGCAGGGAGTAACTGGTGGGAAAGACTGCCTCATTTTGGGCGTCTTGAAAAAAAAGTTCTTTTATTTTAGAGCTTTGATTGATTTTCTTGACTCGAATGACGTTGTTTTTTTGCTGTTTGGCACGCACGTTGCTTCAGTGAGGGGCAGGCAAAATCGCCAGCAAAAATGCCGCCCTGTGAGGAAGGGCGACACATCCTACTGGAGGGGAAATGTCATGAGTGGTCATCTCGATTACGAAATCAACAAGGAACTTGGTGAGTGTTACCTGTTTATGGGTGAACTCGAAAAGGCCGAGGAATACTATCTCAAGGCGATAGGATCCAACGGCATCCATTCCGACCCGTACATCGGTCTCGCTACCGTGGCCGTGCAGCGCGGCGCCCTTGAAGAGGCGCTGAAGCACTACGGCAAGGCTCACGAGATCGAACAAACGGACAAAAGCTTTTCCGGCATCGCGCTCATCCGCATGGAGCTGGGGGATCATGAAGAGGCATTCTCCATGTTCTCCAAGGCTCTGGAAGCGAACCCCGAGAACATGGTCGCGCTTTTCAGCCTGATCAGGCTCGGACATGAGCTCAACCGCCTGGGCGAGATCGTTCCCTACCTTGAGAACTATCTCGAAGTGGACGCCGATAACAAGGAAGTCCGCTACTCTCTGGCCGGATGCCTCGTCTGCATGGAGAGAAAGGACGAAGCCCGCAAGCATCTGGAAATGATTCTTGAAGCCGACCCCGAGAACGAGGCGGCTCTGGAACTCATGGGCCAGATTCAGGCGTAGCCGAGGATATCTCCCCTCCCCGTTGGTCCCCCGCGCCGGGCGCATTGGGCGTCATGCGCGTGGGGGACCAGCCTTCCCTCAAGACGGAGGCCGGGACGGGAATCGCCAGACGGGCAGCCACACTCAGCGGGCCGATCGCGCCGCTTGCCTTTGCTGTGCAAATCCGGCACAACCACCCGAAAACATCAGGGGGTTGTGAATGGACCTGTTGCAAGTAAAGCGCGCCATCTTGAGCGTCACCGACAAAACCGGCCTTGTGGAATTCGCCACGTTCCTTTCCGAGAACGGCGTGGAACTCGTCTCCACGGGCGGCACCAAAAAGAAACTCGCCGACGAGGGCCTTCCGGTCACGTCCGTCAGCGAAGTCACCAATTTTCCCGAAATCATGGGCGGCCGGGTCAAGACCCTGCACCCCAACGTTCACGCGGGCATCCTTGCGGACAAGGATAACGCCGATCACATGCGCACGCTGGCCGATCTGGATATCCAGCCCTTCGACCTCATCTGCGTGAACCTCTACAATTTTGCCGAGGCGGCCAAGAAGGGCCTGCCCCTCAGGGACGCCGTCGAGCAGATCGACATCGGCGGCCCGTGCATGCTCCGCGCGACCGCCAAGAACTTCCACAGTATCGCCGTTGTTCCCGGTCCGCAGCACTATGACCGCGTGACCGAGGAATTGAAACAGGGCGGGCTGACCCTCGGCCTTCGCAAGGAGCTGGCCACGGAGACCTTCCGCCTGACCAGCGAGTACGACGGCATGATCGCCGAGTACCTTTCCACGCACGACGCCTGATGACGCGCCCCGCAGGATGATCCTGCGGGGCGTTTTTCATTGCCATACCGTGCCTGCATCGCATACATACGTGTTCTGCCAGCCCGTTGGCGGCGGTAACAGCGCGTCACGGCGCGGAAACAGGAGAACACGGCCATAGCACAGAAAGCGCGCGGCAATACGCAGGGGTTGAAACCGAGTCAGCTCAAGAAGCTGAACCGGCTTTATTTTCGTTCCTATCCAGCCGATACCGGCTACACCGTGGAGCAGGCCCGGGAGCTGGCCGCTGTCAGCCGCGAGATCGGCCGACAGGTCGCGCTGCTCGTCGATCGCAGCGGCAAACCGTTCCTTGTGCTTGTGGGCGACGCTTCCTCCATCTACATTCCCGAGCTGCCCCGCGCCCGTCTCGGCTCCCGCCGTCTGCGCGGGCTGCGGCTGCTGCATACCCATCTCTCCGGCGAAAAGCTGACGCAGGAAGACCTCATGGACATGGTTTTTCTGCGGCTGGACAGCATCTGTGCGCTGATACTGGAGCAGGGCGAACCCTCACTGGCGCAGGTCGCCTACCTGATGCCCCCGAACCCCGAAGGGAAAAGTTACGAACTGCTGACGCCCGAGCGCTGGGACAGGCTGGACGTGGACCTTGGGGCCACGGTGGAGGCGCTTGAGGACGAGCTTGCCCGGACCATGGGCGTGCAGGATGTGGACGAGGAAAGCCGCGCCCTGCTGGTGAGCGTGGACACCACGCCGAGGCCCGTTCAGGAAATTTCGCTTGAAGAACTCTCCGACCTCGCCGAGACCGCCGGGCTGGAAACCGCCGGGACCATGATCCAGCGGGTTCGCAAGCTCAACCCCAAGTTCATCATGGGCAAGGGCAAGCTCGCGGACCTTGAGGTGCAGGCCCTGCAGGGCGACGCCGGGGTCATCGTCTTCGATCAGGACCTGTCGCCCGCCCAGATTCGCAACCTCGCCGAAGTCACCGAACGGAAGATCATCGACCGCACCCAGCTCATTCTGGACATCTTTGCCCAGCACGCCACCAGCCGATCCGGGAAGCTGCAGGTGGAGATGGCCCAGCTCAAGTACGCGCTGCCGAGACTTGTAGGGAAAAACCGGGCCATGTCCCGGCTGGTGGGCGGCATCGGCGGCAGGGGGCCGGGTGAAACCAAGCTCGAAATCGACCGCCGCCGCGCGCGCGACAGGCTGACCCGCCTCAAGAAGGAGCTTTCACAGGTCAGAAAGCGCAGGGGCCAGACCCGCGAACGCCGGGCCAAGGCCGGGCTGCCCATCGTCTCGCTGGTGGGCTACACCAACGCGGGCAAGTCCACGCTGCTTAACACCCTGACCGGCTCAGAGGTTCTGGCGGAAAACAAGCTCTTCGCCACGCTCGATCCCACGAGCCGCCGTATCCGTTTTCCGAGGGAGCGGGAGATTGTTCTCACCGACACGGTCGGCTTCATCCGGCGGCTGCCGCCTGATCTTCAGGAGGCCTTCCGCGCCACGCTGGAGGAGCTGGACTCCGCTGATCTGCTTGTGCTGGTGGCCGACGCCTCGCATCCGGAAGTGGAGGAGCAGGTCAACGCGGTGCGCTCCATCCTCAATGAAATGAAGCTCGACGACACGCCGAACATCCTCGTCCTCAACAAGTGGGACAAGCTCGACGCCGAACAACGCGAGATCATGCGCAACGTCTACCCGGATGCCTGTGCGTCTCCGCGCTGGACCGCAACTCCCTCCAGTCGGTTGTCGATGCCATTCTTGATGTGGTCTGATTGAAAACGATGGCCTGTAACCGATTGAAAATCAATCGGAATGGTCCAGAACATGCTGGCAGGCACCACCGGTTTCCGCTCCGTCGAAGGATGCCCCATCCTCGATGGGTTCTACGTGGATGGTGATCTGCGCGCGCGTCAGCTTTTCCTTGATGTCATCCTCGATGAAACAGCACAGGTCGTGGGATTTCTCCACGGTCATGTCTCCCGGCAACAGCAGGTGGAAGTCGATGAAGCGGTTCGGCCCGGCCTTGCGGGTGCGCAGGCCGTGGAATACAGCGTCTTCGCCCGCGACCTTGCGGATGGATTCCGCGATGGCGTGCAGCTCCTCTTCGGGAAGCGCATCATCCATGAGTCCGGAGACGGAACGCTTTACCAGTTGCACGCCGGTCCAGACGATGTTCAGGGCCATGATGGTGGCGATGATCGGGTCGATGACCGAGTATTCCGGGAAGATGAACAGCAGGCAGAGGCCGAGGACCAGTCCAATGGAGGTCCAGACGTCGGTCAGCAGATGACGGGCGTCGGCCTCCAGCGTGATGGAGTCGAATCGCTTGGAGGCCCGCAGCATGATGCGGGCGGTAACGAAGTTCACTCCTGAAGAAGCGATGGCCAGAATCAGACCCGGCCCGAGGCTGGTGAGCGGGCGGGGGTGCATGAAACGGTCGAACGCGGCAAGGGCGATGCCGACCGCCGCCACGATGATGAGCATTCCCTCTACACCGCTGGAAAAATATTCCACCTTGCCGTGTCCGTATGCGTGGTCGTCGTCGGCCGGACGCAGGGCGATGGTGATGGCGGTGAGCGCCATAATGCCCGCCGCAAGGTTGATGAGCGACTCGGCAGCGTCGGAAAGCAGCCCCACGGAGTCGGTCATGGCCCATGCGCCGAACTTCATGCCCAGCGTGAGAAGCGATGCGGCAACCGAATACCATGCGTAGCGGATGGGGGAGTCCGTGGGTGTGGAAGCGGGCATGTGCATTGTCTTGTCTCACTCCGTTTGATGGACGATAGCCCGATTAATCACGCGCAGGCAATGCGGAATTTTGTCTCCGGCGGCTCAAGAACCTTTTTGCAAAAGGTTCTCGAGACTCTCCAAAATCTTTTGTGTTGCCTTCGGCAGGGGAGTTCGTTGGCGATAAGGGAGAGTCTCTCAGGGCGAGAGCCGTATGACAGATGGGTTCTTGCGGACTATAGCTCTTGAGCCTCCCGAAGGTCGCAGCGGGCATGAAAAAGCCCGCCGAAGCGGGCTGTTTCGGTCTATTCGTTATCCAGATCCTTGAACTTCGACTTGCGCCACGGCTTCTCTTCGCCGCTGGCGAGCCGCTGGATGTTCTCCCGGTGTTTCCAGAAAATCAGCAGCATGATGATCATGGCCACCGGCAGGAATTCGAGGTTGCCGGTCAGGATGGTCAGGACGGGCAGGGCAACCGCGAAGGTCAGTGAACCCATGCTCACGAAGCCGGAGAGAAGGACTGCGCCGATGCAGGCGGCTGCGGCGAACAGGGTGATCCAGAAGGACGCACCGAGAAAAACGCCGACCGAGGTGGCGACAGCCTTTCCGCCGCGCCATTCGAGAAACGGCGAGTAGGCGTGGCCGAAAACCGCTGCCAGCATCACGAGGCTGACAAAGAACCAGCCGCCGTGCTGGGATGCCATCAGCACGGGGAGGAATCCCTTGAGCAGGTCCAGCACGAGGACCACGACGCCGTATTTGAATCCGCACAGCCGGGCCACGTTGGTGCGCCCGTGTTTCGGCTTCCGGCCTGACGCGGATCGATGCCCTTGAACGTGCGGGCGATGTAGAGCCCGAAAGGCAGGGAGCCGAGAAAGAAAGCGAAAACGATGAGGATCAGTTTCATGCGGGGTCTCCTTTATGTTGTTCCCGCCCCGTTCTTTACCTGTTTTGAAGGGGCTTGAAAAGACCTGTCGGTCATCCCGGTCGCTTCACGGCCGGGCGAATGTGGGCAATGACGCGCTTGAGGGCTTCCTCGGATTCCTCGGTGCACAGCTCGGGCACGGTGTCGCGCTCCACGTGCATGACTGCGCCACAGGGGCACATTTCCACGCAGGCCGGGCCGAGGCCGATGTCGCGCCGCCCGGCACAGAGGTCGCATTTGCGTACGGCCACACCGGTTCTGGTCAGGAAGAGTGCACCGAAGGGGCAGGCAAGAATGCATTGGCGCGTTTCGCAGCCCCGGCAGAGCATGGGCTGGAGCACCAGCGCACCGTCGCGGTCGCGAACCAGCGCGCCCTTCTTGCAGGACTTGGCGCACGGCGCGTCCTCGCAGTGCCGACAGTAGAGGGGCACCATGAGGCCGTCGCGGGTGCGGGTCATGTGGATGCGCGGGGTGTCGTGGATGAAGCCGCAGACCGCTTCGCAGGTTTCGCAGCCGATGCAGCGGGAGTAGTCGACGTAGAGGGTCTTCCCGTCCATGATTACCTCCCCACCTTTTCGCTGCCGTGAAACTCGGCTTCGCGGTTCTCGCCCTTGAGGTCCAGCCAGTTGGCCAGCGAGCGGGCGGCCTTGAGGCCGGACTCCACGGCCTTGCCCACCTTGCTGGGGCCGGAGAGCACGTCACCGGCCACGAACACGTTGTCGATGCTGGTCATGTTCAGCCAGCGCACGTCGCCCTTGCGGATGTTTTCCAGCCCGAGCTTTCCGGCAAACGGCGGTGTCGGAATCTCGCCGATGGCGTAAATGACTACGTCAACGTCGAGTACGCTCTCGCCTTCTGGGCCGGAAACGCGCATGCCTTCGACATGGTCGTCGCCGAGAATCTCCAGCGGTGACGTCTTTTCCATCCATCTGATGCCCAGTTCCTCCAGCCGGTCGATCTCGAAAGTGCCGCAGGGTGCGTCGTTTCGCGTGCGGCGGTAGACCACCGAGACTTCTGCCGCGCCGAGATGGTTGGCGCTGTGGGCCGCGTCCATGGCGGAATGGCCCGCGCCGATCACGGCCACGCGCTTGCCTTCCACCTTCGGAACCGTGACGTCCGGACGGGCGTAGCGGGCCGCGCGGATGGGGAACAGGAATTCGAGACCGGAGTAAACGCCGGGCAGTACCTCGCCGGGGAGCCCCGGCTTGCGGGATTTCCATGCCCCGGTGCAGATGAGCACCGCGTCGTGGTCGTCCACCAGTTCACCGAGTCCGATCATTTCGGCGGAGAAGTGGTCGCCCTCTTCCTCGTGCAGCGGGGCAGAGCAGCAGACCTTGGTGGCACAGTGGAAATTGACGCCGAGGCGGCGCTCCAGAATCCGCACGCCCGCGTCGATGCGCTCGGACGGGATGCGGTGGGACGGGATGCCGAAGGTCATCAGTCCGCCCGGTGAGGGCAGCTTGTCATAGGCGTCCACCTGATAGCCTAGCCCGCCGAGGTATCCGGCGGCGGCAAGGCCGGACGGCCCCGCGCCGATGATGGCGACCCTGCGGCCGTTCGGCGGCAGCGGATCGTCGCGCAGGAAATTGAAGTTCATGGCGTTCATGAAGTGGCCTCCAGAGGGTTTTCCGGACCGCAACTATTATTCTTCAAGTGCTTCCACGACCTTGATCTCGTTGGTGAGCGGGTCGATTTTGCCGAAGCGGATGGCGAAGCGCTGGCCCGGATAGAGCTTGTCCCCAAGCAGCTTGATGGGCGCGCGGACGTTGATCTGCATCTCGGGCATTGCGAGGTTCGGCAGCGGGCCGTGCTCGTCCGCCACGAGTGCGGAATGGAATTCGTTTTTGCGAAGCGAAAGATAGTGGAGCTTCCAGTACCGGGGCCGGAACCGCTGCACCTGCGACACGGACTGGATCCGGGCCGAGAGGTTTGGCAGCAGGGCGTCGAGTTCGTCGAGGCTCAGGCGCGGTTCGCCGTCCTTGAGGAACGATTCGATTTGGGCCGCGTTCAGGAAGTCGGTGTAGCGTCTGAGCGGCGAGGTGGCCGGGGCGTAGACGTCCACGCCGAGAGCCGCGTGGGGCTTGGGCGTGGTTTCAAGGCTCGTGGGCGCGAGCAGGCGGACCACGGCGGCGATGTCGGCCGGGTCGGTGAAGATGCCCGCGGCC
>NZ_BBCB01000052.1 GCF_001311825.1 Salidesulfovibrio brasiliensis JCM 12178
CTCGACGGCCTGCGCAACGGCGACAGCCCGGAGGCCGGCGGCTTCGTGTGCGGAGCCTTCGGTGACGGCGGGCCGCTTACGGAAGCTGCGGACGCGCTCGCCATCCCTCACGACAGCCTGCGGTTCGATATGGGCCGTTTGCGTGGGATGCGCGCGCTGGCCCGCGCCATCAGAAAAAACCACGTCGACGTGCTGCACGTGCAATCAGGCTATCTGCTCCAGTTGGCGTACCTTCCGGCCCGGATGACCGGGGCGCGCATCGTCTACACGGAGCACGCCAAGCATGCGCTCCAGAACAAGAGACGGCTGCGCCGGGTGGTGCAGCTTCTGGGCAGGCGCGCGGACGCCGTGACAACGGTCTCCCGGAATCTCAAGGAATACTTCGTGGATGCTCTCGGTTTTGAGGACGAGGCCGTGACAGTGGTGCACAACGCCGTGGATACCGAACGTTTCCGGCCCGAGGGCGAGAGCGAGCGGGGACGAAGCATTCCGGCGCGGCCAACCATCATCGGCACCGTGGCCCGCATGACCGAGGCCAAGGATCACGGCAACCTTCTCAAGGCGTTCAGCAAAGTGCTGGAGCGCGATGATGATACGCTGCTCGCCCTTGTGGGTGACGGGGAAACTCGCGGAGATGTTGAACGAATGGTCCGGGAGTACGGACTGTCCGAGCGGGTGCTGTTTCTGGGCAGGCAGGAGCGGGTACCTGAGTTCCTGCGGGCCATGGATGTTTTCGTGTTGCCGTCAAAGCGCGAGGGGGCACCGGTTTCCGTGCTGGAGGCCATGGCCTGCGGCATTCCGGTTGTCGCCACGGACGTCGGCGGCGTGGGCGAGATCATCGAGGACGGCGTGAACGGTAGGGTAGTGCCGCCGCAGGATCACGAGGCGCTGGGTGCAGCGCTCTGTTGGTTGCTCGACAGGCCGGAGACGATGCGGCGGTTCGCGGTGTCCGGTCCGGCCGAGGTCCGTCGCAGGTTCTCCCGCGAGGCCATGTGCCGCAACTACCGAACCATATACGAGCAGGTGGTGCGTAATGATCGGATTCGTTCGTAGTACATTGAGTACGCTATCGGGCAGGCCCCGGTATCGAAAGTATGCACGCTACGGGCTGTTGCAGTGGCGCGATCGTGACGCGGTGCTGGCCGATCAGGAGGTCCGTCTGGCCTGGCTGATTGAACATGCCTACGAGACCGTGCCGTATTATCGCAGCCTTTTCGATGCAACAGGCTATGACCCGGCGGACGAGTTCTCCATGGAATGGTTTTCGAGCCTCCCGCTTCTCTCCAAGGACATCATCCGCGAGCAGGGCAGTAACATGCTCTCCTCGGCAACGCCCGGGGCCGAGCGCATCCGGAACAACAGCGGCGGGTCCACCGGGGAGCCGTTATCGTTTTATCAGGACCGCCAAGTTTTTGAGGAGATGCACGCCAACTGGATGCTCGGTCTGTCCTTTGTGGGCTGGACGCCGGACGATCTGGTGGTCAGCTTCTGGGGCAACCCGAAGGAGTTCGAGCGCCCGCCGGGGCTGGTGGACCGCATGAAGGGCTGGCTCGGCGGAAACATCGCCCTGAACGCCTATCGCTACAACGACGAGACAATGTCCGGGTGGGTGCCAACCATCAACCGGCTGGGAAAGGTCTTCGTGTACGGCTACGTCACGGTCCTGACCGATTTCGCCCGCTACCTGCTGGAGAACGGTCGCCCAGTCAAGGGCGTCCGTGCGGTGGTCACGTCTGCGGAGAAGCTGCACGGCCATCAGCGAGCCCTCATCGCGGACGCCTTTTCCTGTGGCGTTCATGACCAGTACGGCAGCCGGGAGACTCCATGCATCGCCGCCGAGTGCGATCATGGCGGGATGCATCTGCTGACCCATTCGTCCTATGTGGAATTTCTGCCGGATGCCTCAGGAAGCGGGGAACGGGTGGTCGTCACTTCCTTCGGCAACCGGACCATGCCGTTCATCCGTTATGACATCGGCGACATGGCCCGGTCCCGCGAAGGGGAATGTCCCTGCGGTCGAGGGTTCCCGCTCATGGAGATGGACATCGGTCGTAGCTGCGATAGCCTCGTCACCCCATCGGGCAGCCGGGTTTTCGGCACCTATTTCGTGCGGCAGATGTACGGCGTGGACGGTGTTAAGGCCTTTCAGTTCCGGCAGTCAGGGCCGGGCAGCATCGAACTCCGCGTGGTGCGCGGTCCGGGATTTTCGTCCGAAAGCGAACAGCAGCTCACGGCCATGGAGGGCCGCTTCGGCAGGGAGCTGGGCGAGCCGATCGCTCTGGCGGTCAGCTATGTGGATGAAATCCCGAGGACCGTGGGCGGCAAACACCGTCACGTTGTCTGCGACGTGGGGGGCTGAGCCGATGCGCATTCCGTCCATCATGTACCACTCCGTGGGCACTCCCGATCCCGGCTGGATATGGAGCCACTTGACCATTCCGGTGCGGCGGTTCGAGAGCCAGATGCGCTGGCTCTCCCGCAACGGTTACCATACCCTGACGTGCGAAGAATATCTGCACTGCATGAAAGAGGGAGCATCGCCCGGCAAGGCCGTGCTGCTGACTTTTGACGACGGGTATCTGGACAACTGGACCCACGCGGCGCCGGTGCTGGAGCGGTACGGTTTCTGCGGGACCATCTTCGTGAACCCCGAGTTCGCGGATCCGTCCGAGGGGTGTCGCCCGCGCATGGGCGAGCCGGGCTTCGACCCTGCACGCTGCATGGGGTTTCTCAACTGGGACGAGATGCGGGCCATGGAACGCTCCGGGGTCATGGAAATCCAGTCACACGCCATGACACACACATGGTACTTCAGCGGGCCTTCGGTAGTCGATTTCCATCATCCGGGTGACGCATATCCTTGGATGGACTGGAATTCGCGGCCTGACCTCAAGTGGGCCTCGCTCGGCCCTGAGGCGCATCGCGGTGGCTGGGGCGCGCCGGTTTTCGAGCACGCAAAGTCGCTTGCGGCTCCGCGTTATTTTCCGCCAGAGGGAGTGCGCGAGCGGCTGGAGACGTTTTGTGCCCAGCAGGATGAGAGCTTTTTTACATCGTCCTACTGGCGGTCCACCCTGAGTGCCGTCTATGAAGATGCGGCCCGCGACGCCGGGCCGGGCCGGATGGAGACGGAACAAGAGTACCTTGAGCGCGTCCGTTGGGAGCTTCGTGAGTCCAAAGCGATCATTGAAGAAAAGCTCGGCAAGCGCGTGGACGTGCTCTGCTGGCCGGGCGGCGGCAATTCGGCAGAGGCCATGAAGATTTCCGCAGAGTACTATGCGGCCACCACCCTTCCTTCAAGCCAGCGTCATCTGGCCGGATTCGACGAATACGGCTGTTACCGCATGGCCCGCATCGGCGCGCCAAGCGTGGAGACCTCTCGCGGCGTTGTCTACCCCGGCGGCCTGTATGCCGGGCTTGTTCTCAGAGAGTACGGGGGCGACATGCTGGCCCGCACGCTCCGGCGCGCGGGCAAGGCCATGGTGCTCCTCACCTCGTATCTGTTCCCGCAGACCCAATCCTGACCATCTTCGCCCTGCTCAGGGCAGATATTCATTGCCGGTTCGGGAGATGTTCCCGGCTCTTGTTCTCTTTCCGGGAGATACCCTTGTCCGTTTTTTTCGGACAGTCTGTCTTTCTTTTTAACCAACTGTTAAAATAGTATTTTATTGTTCGGATTTCCAAGGGACGCATCTCCTGGGAGTGAAAGAACAGGTGATGATTTGGGTGATTTTGCTGCGGGGTATCGGTGGCGTTGAATGTGAGGATGAAAAGACCTTGGATTTCGGCGCTTCGCAGGGAGGAGGGGCAGGGTGCCGTGTGGCGCGAAAGAAAGGGACGCAGGCGGGATTTTCGGCCTGTTCGGAAAAACCGGACAGCGGTTCATCTTCATTGTCCCTTCGCTGGTGGTGGATATGTAATTGTCTGAAATAGAGAGCTAAAATGTGACGGGAGGCGTTGGCACACTTCTGGCTTTTATGAAAGTCCACGGCCACAGGGCCAAGACCAGAACCCGGAGGAACTGCAGGTGTCAAACGTTTCCAGAAAACAGGCTCTCACGACCGCCGTCGGCCTCGTCATGGCCCTGATGCTTGTCATGCTCCCGGCCGGGTGCGGCAACAGCAACGTCACCGAGCTCATGAGCGAAGGGCAGAAGTATCTGGATGACGGAAACGGCAAGGGCGCCATCGTCATATTCAAGACCGTGCTGGACAAGGCCCCGGAAAACATGGAGGCCCGGTATGCGCTTGGCAAGGCGTATCTGCTCTCCGGCAAGGTCGATCAGGCAGAAAAGAATTTCGAGAAGTACAACCGCCAGAATCCGTATGACAAGAAAGTGCTGTTGGATCTGGGCAGACTCAAGGCTGTCCGGGAAGATTTTACTGAATCAATAAAACTGCTTGAGGAGTATTGTTCGGAATTTTCGGACTCGGCCGAAGGTCGCGAGGCGCTTGGATATGCTTACATGGGCGCAAAGCGATACGAAGACGCGCTGGCATCGTTCAGGAAGGCCGAGACGCTGGACTCCGAGAGAGCTTCCGCGCAGGTGGGCGTTGTCCGCGCTCTGGCTGCGCTGGGCAGGGTGGACGAAAGCGACGCCGCGCTGGAGACGCTGCTTGCCAAGTGGCCCAATCATCTTCAGGGGCTTTATCTGCGGGTGGCCCGTCAGGGCGCATCGGGACAGCTTGAAGAGTACCGCCGCACGTACGAGCAGATCGCGGAATCCTATCCTAATGAAGTATATGCGCGGTTCATGGTCGGCAAGAACCGTCTGGCCCAGCGTGATTATGATGGCGCGCAAAAGACGGTTGCCGAGCTGCGCCGCGATTTTCCGAATCTTCCCTACGGCGACAAGCTGGCCGGGATGATCCACTTCTCGAAACACGAATACCTCGATTCCATTCAGGAACTGCATAAGGCCCTGACAAAGCATCGTGAACCGGAGACACTTTTCCTGCTCGGGCTTGCGTATTACGGCAAGGGCGACCTTGAAACCGCCGTAACCCAACTGCGCAACAGTGTGGACATGACCCCGGATTTCGTGAAGGCGCGCGAGATGATCAGCCTGATCCTGCTGCGACAGGAGCGGCTGGACGAAGCCATTGCCGAAGCGGGGAGGATAATCGACATCGAGCCGGAAAACGTGGTTGCTCGCATGACTCTCGGCGACGCGTACACGGCCAAGGGCGACCCCGAAAACGCACTGCGCCAGTTCTCCACCGTCTCGGAGATGAAGCCCGACGCACCGGGCGCGTTTTTGAAGATTGGCGCGCTCCAGTATTCCTACGGTGAGCTGGAAAAGGCCGAGAACGCTTTCCGCGAGGCCATTGCCGCCTCGCCAAACAGCACCCGCCCGCGCATCGTGCTCGCCTCTTATTATCTGAACAGGGACCGCCGCGACATGGCGGAGGAGACCCTGCTGGAAGGCATCAGCGGCGAAAAGAGCGACGTGGTCATCTATTCGCTGTTGGCGCGTCTCGCGCTTGCCGACCGGGACATCGACAAGGCTATGGGCCTGCTCCAAAAGGCCAAGGCCGCGGCTCCGTCCGATCCCACGCCCTACAGCATGATGGCGACCGTCAAGCTGGCGCTCAAGAAACCGGAAGAGGCGCTTGAGCAATACGAGGCATTGCTTGAGCAGCAGCCCGGAAACCTTGCCGGACTGCAAGGCAAGGCTGCGGTGCTGGAAATGCTCGGCAAAAATGATGAGGCCGAGGCCGTGCATCGCGAGGCTCTGAAATCCGGTGTCCCGCAGGCCTATTCGGGCTATGCCGCCTATCTCGTGAAGCATGACCGCAACGAGGACGCGCTTGGTCAGGTTCGCGCGGGCAAGGAAGTCAATCCCGGTGACATGGGGTTGATGAATCTTGAAGCCAGCGTTCTGCTTCGCATGGAGCGGTACGAGGACGTTCTCAAGATATGCAACGACATGCAGCGACAGTCACCTGCGCTGGCCCTGAGCTGGCAGACCCACGCCTACATGCGCATGGGCGAGGGTGACAAGGCCGTCTCCACCGCGCAGAGCATGATCGATCTTTTCCCCAAGCGGCCTGCGGGCTACCTGACGCTCTACAAGATCAACGCTCAGCTCGGCAATATTGAAGAGGCCGTGGAAGCGCTGAAGCGTGGCGAGCAGCGTTGCGGTCCCGATCCGGAACTGTTCCTCGCGCTTGGCAGCCACTATGCGGCCGAGGACCGCCAGAAGGCCCTGAACTACCTCGGTGCGGCCATCAAGCGCGACGAGGACTATTATCCGGCATACGCAGCGCAAGGCAGCGTCTATCAGACCATGGGGCGCAGGAACGAGGCCATCAGGAGCTACAACAAGGCGCTCGACCTGAACGACCGCTATGTTCCGGCCCTGAACAACCTCGCCATGCTCTATGCCGAAGAGGCCAAGACCGCGCCCGAGGCCTTGCGGCTTGCCTACACCGCCTACATGAACGCCCCGTCCAACACGGCGGTGATGGACACGCTCGGCTACGCGCTGATCGTGAACGGCAAATACGACGAGGCGGTTCAGGTTCTCACCCGCGCCGCGGAACTGGACGGGGAAAACGGAAGCGTATTCTATCACCTCGGCTATGCGTACCACCAGCGTGGCGAGGATGACCATGCCGTATCGGCTCTCGGCAAGTCTTTGAACAGCCGGGACACCCAAAGCGTTGAAAAGGCACGCGCCCTGCTCGCCCAGATTCGTGGCGGGCAAGGCGGATGAGCCGGGGAGGAATCATGGTTTCCAAGGCAACAATAGGCATTTTCCGCTGTCTGGTCCTGCTGTCGCTGTCCATGGCGCTGTGTGCGTCCGTGATGCTCGGCAACGTGGGCGACATAGTGGCCGTGCTCCAGTCGCGGGCAGGCGAGCTGGGCATGCTGGCCGTAATCCTGACGCTCTCCACTGTGGGTGCGCAGCTTCTTCTCCAGCGCGGCGACCGCAGGGCCGACAGGGTCAGCGATTTTCTGCTCGGACTCATCGTCGCAACCAACGTGCTTTTCCTGCTTTCCCGCAACTCCACCATGCTCGCCGGGTTCGAGAACATGGCGCTGGCCTCGCTGTGCGTCTTTGCACTGCTTAGCGTGGGCCGCACCCTGCTTCTGAACAACTGGCGACACATCCCGGGCATGGTCAAGCGCGTGGTCATCGTGGGCAACGGAACCATCGTGGACAAGATGAAGGAGCTGGTGGACGTCTCGGACGGACGGTTCGAGCTGGGCGAGTTCATCGAATGCCGCCCCGGCCAGATCGCCGGTTCCCTGCCGGAATACGAAGGCAGCATCCTGAATCGCGCCAAGAAGCTCAAGGCCAGCCACGTCGTCGTGTCGCTGGAGGAGCGGCGGGGCGCATTCCCGCTGAGCGACGTGCTCAACTGCAAGCTCAACGGCATCGAGATTCTCGACGCACCCGGCTTCTACGAGCGGGTGAACCGGCGGCTGATGCTTGAACACATTACGCCAAGCTGGTTCATCTTCGCCCAGGGTTTTCGCATTGCGGGCATTCGCCGCGTGGTCAAGCGCGCCATGGACATCGTTCTGGCCCTGTTCGGCCTGATGATGATTGGTCCCTTTGTTCCCTTCATCGCGCTGGCCATCAAACTGGACTCGCCCGGTCCCATTCTGTTTCAGCAGGTCCGCGTGGGCCGGGGCGACCGCGATTTCGTGATTTACAAGTTCCGCACCATGCGGGCCGACGCCGAGCGATTCTCCGGCGCGGTCTGGGCGCGGCAGAACGACAACCGCATCACCAAGCTCGGCAACTTCCTGCGCAAGTCCCGCATCGACGAGCTTCCCCAGCTCCTGAACGTCCTCTTCGGCGACATGAGCATCGTGGGTCCCCGTCCCGAGCGGCCGGAATTCGTGCGCAAGCTGAGCAAGGTCATCCCGTACTACTCGGAGCGGCACTGTGTGAAGCCGGGCATCACCGGCTGGGCGCAGGTCATGTATCCCTACGGCTCTTCGGTTGAGGATGCCATCGAGAAGCTGCGCTACGACCTCTATTACATCAAGAACTACACGCTGCTGTTCGACTTCAGCGTCATGGTCAAGACCTTCGGCGTCATGGCCAAGAAACTGGGCCGCTAGGCCGAAGCAACCATGCCGGGAGAAGCCGCCATGAAAAAGATCGCACTGCTGGTTTTCTGTCTCGTCCTTCTGGGCGCCGTGTCCGCGTTCGCCAATGAATACGTCATAGGCGAGGGCGACATCATCAACGTGAGGGTCTGGGGCGAGGATGAGCTGAGTTCCGCCGCCCTTGTCCGTCCGGACGGGATGATCTCCCTGCCCGGCATCGAGGACGTCAGGGCGTCGGGCAGCACGCTCGATCAACTGCGCGGCCGCATTGCCGAGTCTCTTTCGCGGCTGGTCAAGGACCCGGTTGTGAACGTCTCGCTGGCCGAAAGCTCCAGCAGCAAGGTCTACATCGTGGGCGGCGGCGTGAAGTCCGGCGTCTACGACTTGAAGAGCAGGGTGACGCTTTTGCAGTTGCTGGCGTCCGTCGGTTCCATGGAAACGGCCGACCTCAAGGAGGCTTACGTGTACCGCAAGGGTGAAAAGGTCTTTACCGACCTGCACGGCCTCTTCAAAAAGGGCGAATTCGACAAGGATATCAAGCTTCAGCCGGGTGACACCGTCTTCATCCCCATGAAGGAAGACCTCTTCGTATACGTGCTCGGGGCGGTAAACCAGCCCAAGGCGGTTTTCTGTCGCGAAGGGCTGACCGTGCTCGATGCCCTGCTGGAAGCTGGCAGCTTCAACAAGTACGCCGACGAGGAGCGCATCACCGTGGTCCGCAAGGACGGGGAAAATCGTGAAGAGATGACCGTCAACGGCGAAGCGCTCGTGGAAAAGGGCGAGCTGAGCCAGAACCTTGCACTGAAGCCGGGCGATTACGTCATCGTTCAGGAAAGCTTCTTCTAGGGCGCCGTGATGATGGTCGAATCCCAAAACAGCGGGCAGTCCGGCGAGAGCGGCATGGACGTGATGCGTTACGTGCGGCTCGTGCTGGAGCGCCGCAGGCTCTTCTGCATCATCGCCGTGGCAGTCATGCTGCTTGCCATCGTGGCTTCGTATGCGATGCCAAAAAAGTACACCGCCAAAAGCCTTGTGTTCATCGAGCAGAACGTGGTCAGCGATCTGGTCAAGGGCATCGCCATCACCCCGTCCATGGACATGCGCATCAAGGCGATCCGCGTGACCATGCTCAGCCGGTCAATGCTGCAGCGCGTCATCAAGGAGCTTGACCTCGACGTGACGCTCAACAACAGCGCCGAGTGGGACGCCATGGTCAAGAAGATCGAGAAGAAGCTGAGCGTTCGTCTGGACGAGAAGCGCGGGGTCTTCACCATAGCGATTACGGATCGCGACCCGGTGCTTGCGCGCGACATCGTGAACACCATGACCCGGCTGTACATCGAGGACAACACTTCTGAAAAACGCAAGGAATCATACGAAGCAACACGGTTCCTCGCCGAGCAGATAGAAACCTTCAAGAAACGCATTCAGGAAATCGAGCAGAAGATAGACGATTTCAAGCGCGAGTCGGGATTCCTGCTTGCAACGGACGAGAGCAGCATCCGTCGCGACATCGACCGGGTGCAGGATGAGCTTGAAGAGGTGCGCATCCGCATCAACGAGCTGAACTCCGCCCGGCAACTGCTCATTGGCGATACGCCTTCCAACAGGCTGCTTGAACAGCAGCAACAGGCGTTGGCTTCGCTCAAGGCGAGCTACACGGACGAGCACCCCAAGGTGCTGCGCCTGAAGAGCGCCATCGCGAGCACACAGCAGCGGCTGGACGAAAACCTGCGGGCCGAACGGCAACAGGTGTACCGCTCCGGCGAGTACCGGGGGATCAAGGTCCAGCTCACCTCGCTGGAGGCCATGCAGAAGAATTATGAAGAGGAAATCGCGGAAAAGCGGTCCATGCTCCAGCAGATTCCGACTCTTCGCACGCAGTTGGCCGAGCTTGAGCGGCAGCGCCATAACGAAGTGCTCATCTACGAAAAGTTGGTTTCCCGCTACGGGCAGTCCGAGGTCTCCAAGGAAATGGAGCTGCAGGACAAGTCGGTTTCCTTCCGCGTGCTCGACCCGGCCATCGTTCCGGCGATTCATACCAGCCCGAACAGGCCGCTCATCATCGCCGGGGGCATATTTGGCGGATTCGTCATCGCGTTCGGGATCATCGTCCTCATGGACCTGCTCAATCCGGCCATCAGGACCGTCGATGAACTCAAGCGGCTGGGCATCAATGTCTTTGCGGTGGTTCCCAAGATGACCACCGAGGAAAACCGCCGCAAACAGCGCAACATGGACCTGCGTCTGCTGTTCTTTACCGGGAGCGCGTTCGCCGTGGCCATTTTCTTCCTTGTGATCGAAGTATTGCGAATTCCGCTTGTGGACAACGCCCTGGCGCTGCTGAAGCGTCACATGGGAGTGTAGGAGGCAGCATGGGCAGACTGGACAAGGCACTCAAGAAGGCCGTGGAATTGCGGGAAAAACCCGTGCACCCAGAAGAGCCTGAAGAGCATGGCGGCAAACGGTTCGACGCCACGTCCATGGAAGCCCTTGAACGGCTTCGGGAGGTGCCCATGCTCGTTTCGGCAAACGCCGTGCATTCCCCCGCGGCCGAGGAATTCCGCAAGCTCAAGCAGAATCTGGTCCGCGTGACCCAGAAGGAGGGGTTCCAGAACACGCTTCTGGTAACGAGCGGCACAACCAGTGAAGGCAAGAGCGTCACGGCGGCCAACCTCGCCGTCAGCCTTGCGCAGGAGTTCGACCATACCGTGCTGCTGGTGGACGCGGACCTGCGCCGTCCCACCTGCCACACGCTGCTCCAGGTCGAGCCGGGAATCGGGCTTGCCGATTGCCTCGTCAACGGCACGGACGTCAGCGAGGCCATCGTGCGCGTCGGGCTCGGGAAGCTGAGTTTTCTGCCCGCAGGGTCGAATGTCCCGAACCCCGGGGAACTGCTGGCGTCCGGGCGGATGCGCAAGCTGCTCAGGGAGATGAAGCACCGCTACCCGGATCGCTACATCATCGTGGACACTCCCCCCGTGCTGCCGTTTGCCGAGAGCCGTTCGCTGGCCCGCATCGTGGACGGCGTGGTGCTGGTCATCAAGCAGGGCCGGATGACCCGCAACAGCCTGCAGGAAGTGTTCGAGGCTGCGCGGGGCGAACATCCTCGGCGCGGTCTACAATCAGGCCGCACAGGGCGGCGGCAACGGATATTACGGGTACGGCGGCTACGGAGCGTACGGTTATGGTTACTAGCACTGCTCGGAAAACCGCCTAGGGGGCCGCGTGTACGAGTCCTTCTTCAATCTGAACACCAAGCCGTTCGATCTGCTGCCGAATCCCTCATATCTCTATATGAGCGGCACGCACGGCAAGGCGCTTTCCTACCTGCGGTACGGCATTCAGGAGCGCATCGGCTTCATCCTGCTGACCGGCGAGGTCGGGGCGGGCAAGACCACGCTGATTCAGGAGCTCATCAAGAGCCATCTGGAGCGGGTCACGCTTGCGCGGGTGTTCAACACGAGGGTGGATTCGCAGCAGCTCCTGACCATGATCAACGACGACTTCGGCCTTGAGACCGGGGGACGCAGCAAGGCGGCGCTGGTTCGCGAGCTCAACGATTTTCTCATCGATCAGTACGCCATGGGCAATCAGGCCGTGCTCATCATCGACGAGGCGCAGAACCTCTCCGGCGAGCTGCTGGAGGAGGTCAGGATGCTTTCCAACCTTGAAACCGACGGCGGCAAGCTGGTGCAGATAGTGCTGGTGGGCCAGCCCGAGCTGCGGGACACGCTCGCCAAGCCGGAGCTGTTGCAGATGCGCCAGCGCATTCAGGTGGCCTGCCATCTCGGTTCGCTTGATGAAAGCGAAGTGAAGGAATACGTGCTCTGCCGGTTGGAAAAGGCTGGAAACCGCGAGGCCGTGGCCATCGAGGACGGTGCGTTCGGGGTCATTCACGGCGCCTGCCGGGGCATCCCGAGGCTCATCAATATCCTGTGTGACTACATGATGATGGATGCCTTCAGCGATGAGCGGAAGACCGTGGCCCAGGCGGACGTACAGGCCATTGTCGATGAACTGGATTTTGAACGCAAGTACTGGAATCCGAAGGTGGCGGCCAAGCCCGTGCGCAAGACCGACACGACCAAGCCGGCGCTGGCCTATCGGTCTCGCAAGGCGGAAGAAGTGTTGCGGGCCATCCGCAATCTCGATGCACGGCTGGAGAGCGCGGAGCGCCAGTTGGGAATTTCAGGCCCCGAGGCGATGCTCAATCTTTCCGACAGGGTGGACAGGATCGAGCAGGGGCTTGCGGCACGAGTGAGCCGTTTGGAAGAGGATGTGAACATGGCCCGGCAACTGGCCATGGACGCCGGTATGTATTTGCGCAGAGGGCCGGAACGGCCCCTGACGGATCGACCGGGGCAGGAACCGAAGAGGGGGTGGGTCAGCAGGATGCTTTTCGGCGACAGATAAAGTGCATTGCAGTACCTCGTTTCTCTTGCGCTGCTTGCAAGTGTGAGGTAACGAAAGGTAATTGTAATCCTATCTTTACAGCACGCCGATCGGAAAGGGAAGAATGTACAAAGCGACACAAATCAGTACGCCAGCCAAAGCGGCACTCACGGCACTGATGCTTCTTCTGCTTTCCGGGCTCCCTTCGCTGGCCGCCGACTTTCAGGTCAAGCCCCGCATCTCCGTCAAAACGGAATACAACGATAACGTCAACGAACGCCATAACGGCGAGGGCGATGTCGTGGCGATCGTAAAACCGGGCGTTTCCGCCACCTACGATCATTCCCGCGTGTTCTTCGATATGTCGTACGACTTCGAATACAAGAACTACACGCAGGGCAACAGGGGCAATGAACAGAACCATAATCTGAACGGCATACTCAATGTGGAGGCCATCAAGGACCTCTTCTACATCGAGGTGAACGACCGCTACGGAAGGCAGTATCAGGACGTTACAAGAGGCGATTTCCAGTCCGGCGACACGAGCGTTGAGACCGTGGACCAGAACCTCTTCACCCTGAAACCGTATTTCAGCGTCCCGGTTCAGGAGCGCACGACGCTCCAGTTCGGCGGTCAATTCGAAGATATTTGGTACTCGAACGAGAACAGTGTGGACAAGCGCAACTATCAGGTCTTCACCGACCTGATCCACGAACTCTCCGCACAATGGTCTGTTTCGGGTTCGCTGCAGTATGAAAAGCAGATTCCGCGTGATGACGCGAGAAAGGGCGGTTTCGACCGCTATACCGCAGCGGCAGGAACGAAATACAGCTACGCCGAAGGTTCGGAGGTTGACTTCCGCATCGGCATGACAAGGACTTCGTTCCGAGACAACGTGAGCAGCACCAAGGTCCAGATCCCGTGGCAGGTCACATGGACGCACGCCATGGAGCAGGGCTGGACCTCGACAGTGAGCTCGGCTTTCGAGTTCAAGGAAGACCCGAACCAGTCGGGAACCCGGGATGAGCAGACTTACTCGGCGCGGCTGGACAAGGAATACGGCAGAGGCAATCTGGGATTCGGTCTTTCGTACAACGTCTACGACTCGACCAGCGGTTCCGGACAAGTGACAAAATGGGTGCCCAGAGCGGGAGGTGTGCATGAACTGACCGACAGACTGGCTTTTGAGTACAACGCCTCGGTTGATGTCCAGGATTCTCCGGACTCGAGCCTCAGGTGGCTTGCGCTCACCAGCCTTGTTTACGAGCTGTCGGAACATGCCAGCGCCGAGCTGAACTACAGGTTCAAGAGTTTCGATGCCAAGGGTACCACGAACGATTACGTTTCTAACACCATCGGAGCGGGACTCACATGGAGCTTTTAGGAGGTGGCTGGATAACAGTTTGATGCACAGTTGAACAACTCCCGTCGGTAGCCGGACGCAAGGGGAACGACGATGATCAACGCATTGTCCGTGGACGTGGAAGATTACTACCACGTCAGCGCCTTCGAGAACGTCATCGACCGAGCGGATTGGGACCACTATCCCTCCCGCGTTGCCGACAATACCCGCAGAGTGCTGGACCTCTTTGACATGCATGAGGTCACGGGCACTTTTTTTTGTGCTCGGCTGGGTGGCGGAACGGGAGCCGCAGCTGGTGCGCGATATCGTGGACCGGGGGCATGAACTGGCCTGCCACGGCTACTGGCATCAGCTCATCTACGTCATCGGGCCGGAGCGTTTCCGCGAGGACGTTATCTGTGCCAAGAAGCTGCTTGAGGACGTCTCCGGAAAGGCCGTCAACGGCTACCGCGCGCCGAGCTACTCCATCACCGCCGAATCTCTGTGGGCGCTCGACATCCTCGTCGAGGCAGGATTCACTTACGACTCCAGCATCTTCCCCATACACCACGACCGCTATGGCATCCCCGGATCGCAGCGGTTCCCCCATATCATCGACCGTCCCATGGGCGGCATCAGCGAATTCCCCATAACCACCTATCCGCTTCAGGCCCTCGGCAGGCGGCTCGACCTCCCGGTTTCCGGGGGCGGGTATTTCCGGCTGCTTCCATACGGACTGGTGGACAGGGCCCTTCGTCACGTCAACGAGCGGGAAGGACAGCCCGCCGTCGTCTATTTCCACCCGTGGGAAATCGATCCCGGCCAGCCCCGCATCAAGGGGTGCGGCCTCAAATCGCGGTTCCGTCACTACGTCAATCTCGACAGCACCTACGGCAAGCTCGAACGCCTCCTTTCCGGGCATGAGTTCGCGCCGCTCGGCACGGTGCTGCAATCCCGAACCGGCAACGCCGCAGCGGAGAGCGCATGACCTTTGCCAACGCCTTACGCAAACAATCGCCGTATCTGCTCGTCTTTCTCGTGCTGTTCGGCCTTGCCTATGCCGAAGTGCTGCGCGGGATGGTGCTCGCGTGGTATGGCGATGACAACTATTCCCACGGGTTCCTGATTCCGGTGGTTGCCGGATGGTTCGTGTACACGGGCTGGCAGGACCTCCGGGACACCGAAGTCCGGCCTTCGGATCTCGGCGGCCTCCTCGTGCTGGCCGGTGCCGCGCAGTTCGTGCTGGCATGGCTGGCCACCGAGTATTTCAACATGCGCCTGTCCATGGTCGTGCTGCTGGCCGGGGCCGTGCTGCTCTTTTTCGGGCGCGAGGTGTTCCGCAAGCTGCGCCTGCCCATCGGCTACCTCGTGCTCATGGTGCCGCTGCCGTATATCCTCTACGACGCGGTGGCGTTCCCGCTCAAGCTTTTCGTGGCCAAGGTCTCGGTGAAGACCCTGCAGCTCATGAATTTCGCGGTGTTCCGCGAGGGAAACGTCATCAGCTTCCCCAACATCACGCTGGAAGTGGCCGACGCATGCAGCGGGCTGCGGTCGATCATGTCGCTCATCGCGCTGGCCGTGACGTTGGCCTTCATCATGCTGCGTTCACCGTATAAGCGACTGCTGCTCATCCTGCTGGCTGTGCCGTTTGCGGTGTTCACCAACACGCTCAGGGTCATCGCGACAGGTGTTCTGGCCCGGTACTTCGGGCGTCAGGCCGCAGAAGGGTTTTTCCACGAGTTCGCCGGGATCGCCGTGTTCGTCATGGCTCTGGTGCTGCTCCTTGCAAGCGGGTTCATCCTCAAGCGCATGGAGAAGCGCCATGATGTATAGGTACCTGTTCGTCTACGCGCTGCTCATAGCGGCCGGGCTTTACACCCATCTGCACTCGGACGTGGCCACGCCGCTCAGCCGCTCGCTGGACGAGTTTCCCATGAGCGTTGACGAGTGGCGCGCAGTGAAGGAGTGGCATTTCAGCGAGCCCGTCATGCGGGTTCTGCGACCGAGCGATTATCTGGCGCGGAAGTACCGCTCGCAGGAGGGGGACACCGTGGAGCTTTACATCGGCTACCACAACGGCGGGCCAGACGCCGGACCGGTGCACAGCCCCAAGCACTGCATGCCCGGAAGCGGCTGGCTGCTGGAGTCGCAGCAGCAGCGCACCATCACCGTGGACGGCGATCCGCTGAAGGTCGTCTGGGCGGTGTATCGCAAGGGAGAGCGGCGGGACGTGTTCGTCTACTGGTTCCAGGTGTGTGGAAATCCGGTGGTTTCCGAATATGCCCTGAAGCTTGGCGAGGTGCTGGGGTCCTTGACGAAAAAGCGGCGTGACAGCGCATTCATCCGCATCTCCACCAGCGGGGCAGGTGAGGGGGCTCCCACGGAAATGCTGTCTGCTTTTGTTACCGATTTTTATCCCGTCATCCGGGCGTACCTGCCGGTTGACGACTGCAGGGAGAGGAGGGACTTATGAGCCAGTTGATTCAGGTAGCGGCCATTGTGCTTGCGGTGTCGTATCCGCTGTACGTTCTGGTCCGGGCCAAGGGTGGGCGGTCCAATGCCGTGCTCGCGCTCGCGCTTTGGACCACCGCCGCGCTCATGCTGACGACCTTCATGATGCGCGGTTCCGAAGGGTTCGGTCTGTACGGCAAGGCACTGCTGATGCTTGAGGCGGCCCTGTGCCCGGTCTGGTTGACCTTCAGTCTCGTATACAGCCGGGGGGCCTCGCTCGCGAACGTCTCCACCACCCAGCGGCTGATATGGGTATTCTCCTTCATCCCGTTGGGCATTGCCGCGTGGTTTCCGGTTCGCAGCTTCTTCTACTCTCCGGACTTCATACTGGACAAGATGCTCTTTCTCGAACCGCTGGCCTTCTTCTTCTACCTGCAGATCATGCTGCTGTTGGCGGTTTCGCTCTTCAACCTCGAGGCCACGCTCGCCAACGCCCCCCACGGCGTGAAATGGAAGATCAAGTTCTCCATCGTGGGCAGCGGCACCATCGTGGCAGCGCACATCCTCTACTTCAGCCAGAGCCTTCTCTTCCGGGCCATGGACATGCGTTTTACCACCCTGTTGGCCGTCAGCACCGTGCTCGGGGTAGGCCTTATCGCATACTCGCACGTCAGCAGGGGCGGAGAGGAGCGCGTGGTCATTTCCAGAAGCCTTGCATACCGGTCCTTCGTGGCCCTGTTTGGCGCGGTGTTCATCCTGTGCGTGGGGCTGTTCGGGGAAGCCATGAAGCTCTTTGGCGAGAGCGTGAACAGCTACCTGCTCATCATGCTCCTCTTCGTGGCCTCCCTCTTTCTCGTGGTGCTGGCTCTCTCCGAGAAGATGCGCCGCAAGCTGCGGTTGTCCATTCAGCGAAACTTCTATGGCGAAAAATACGACTACCGTCTGGAGTGGCGAAAGTTCACCGAGCGGACCACCTCGGCCCGAAATCCCGATGAACTCTATCGCGGCATCCTGCGCGGGTTCTGCGAGACCTTCGGCGTGGTGGGGGCGTGCCTGTACCTTCAGGGTCGGCACGACACCAACTACGGCCCGGTCCTCTATCATGAGATGGACCATCACGGCTCGCCCATCTCGGTGACGAGCGGCCTCATCGAGCACCTCGGCAGGCACCGGGACATCATCGACATGCGCGCCGGGGACTACAGCTTCGACGAGGAGACCGACCGGCTGCTCAAAAGCCGTGAGGTGCGCTTCGTGGTGCCCATTCACTCCCGCGACAACCTCCTCGGCGTCATCATGCTTGGCCGGGCCATCAACCAGATCGAGCCATACGACGAGGAAGACCTCGAACTGATGCAGGCCTTCGCCAACCAGACCTCGGCGGTAATCCGCAACCTGCGTCTCGGTGACGAACTGGCCGAATCCCGCAACATGGAAGCGTTCGGACAGGTGGCCACCTTCGTGCTGCACGACCTCAAGAATCAGGTCTATCCACTCTCGCTTCTGGTGGACAACGCCCGCAAGTACATCGACGACCCCGAGTTCCAGAAGGACATGCTGGACTCGTTGACCAACATCACCGGGCGCATGAACGAGCTCATCGCGCAGCTGACCCACATCCCGGGCAAGAACCAGCTCCGGCTGGAGCCCGTGGACCTGATGGAGCTGGCTCACGAGACCGCGAGGCTGCTGCCCGACGCCAACATCGAGTTCGTGGGCGACACGGCCACGGCCATGGTGGACCGCGAGGAGATCCGCAAGGTCACGCTCAACCTGTTCATGAACGCCATAGAGGCCAACAACGGCGACCGTTTCAAGGTCCGCGTGGCCAATGACGGCGGGCCGAAGATCGAAGTCATCGATTTTGGTCACGGCATTGACGAGGCCATCATGCGTGAAGGGCTGTTCGTGCCGTTCAAGACGACCAAGCACAAGGGCATGGGCATCGGTCTCTATCAGAGCAAGCAGATCGTCGAGGCCCACGGCGGCATCATCTCCGCCACCAGCGTGAGCGGCAAGGGCTCCACGTTCAGCGTGAGCTTCCCGCGGATGCCGCAGGAAGGAACGGCGTAAGCCAGACGAGAAGGACGTACCAGTGACGAATATGCAGAATCTCCTGATAGTCGACGACAACGTCGATGTCCGCCAACAGCTCAAATGGGGCCTCTCGGGCGGCGGTTTCGGCGTGCACTTCGCCAAGGACGGCGAGGAGGCGCTGGAATGCTTCCGCCGGGAGCGGCCGTCCGTGGTCACGCTCGACCTCGGCCTGCCCCCGCACGAGAACGGCGTGGAAGAGGGCATCCGCTGCCTCGGCGAGATGCTCCGCATCGACCCGCTGAGCAAGATTATCGTCATCACCGGTAACGAGGACCACTCGGCCGCGCTGGAGGCGGTGCGCATCGGCGCTTATGATTATTACAGAAAACCCATCGATTTCAGCGAACTGAAGATCATCATCGACCGGGCCATGTATTTGCAGCAGCTTGAGGCCGAAAACCGGACCCTGCGCGACTCTCGCGACGGCGACTGCGGCATCGTGGGCGACTGCGAGGGCATCCAGCGCGTGCTCTCCCACATCAAACGGGTGGCCGCCTCTGACGTGCCGGTGCTCATCTCCGGCGAGTCCGGCACCGGCAAGGAACTGGTGGCGAGGGCCATTCACCAGAAGAGCGCCCGCTCCAAGCGCGAGATGGTCGCCATCAACTGCGGCGCCATCCCGGAAAACCTTCTGGAGTCCGAACTCTTCGGCCATGAAAAGGGCGCGTTCACCGGGGCCAGCCGCACCGTGAAGGGCAAGGTCGAGTACGCGGACAAGGGGACGCTCTTCCTCGACGAGATCGGCGAGATGCCCATGCCGTTGCAGGTCAAGCTGCTTCGTTTCCTGCAGGAGATGGTCATCACCCGCGTGGGCGGACGCAGGGATATCGAGGTGGATACGCGTATCATCGCGGCCACCAACATCGACATCGCACAGGCCATGGAAGAGGGCTCCTTCCGTGAAGACCTCTACTACCGCATCGGCGTGGTCAATATCGTGCTGCCGCCGCTCAGGGAGCGCGGCGAGGATGTGGAGCTGCTGGCGAACTTCTTCCTGAACCGTGTGGGCAAGGAGACCGGCAATCAGGGGCTGACCTTCAGCAAGAAGGCCATGCAGTGGATCAGGAGCTACGACTGGCCCGGCAACATCCGCGAACTGGAGAACCGCATCAAGCGAGCGGTTATCATGACGCCGGGGCCGCGCATCGAGCCGGAGGACATCGGCGCGTCCGGCGAGGACGTTCAGCGTCGCAAGATGAACGCCGGGGAGATGTCGCTCAAGGAAGCGCGGCAGCTTCTGGAGCGCGACATGGTCGAGGACGCGCTCCGCCGTTCGCTCGGCAACATCGTCAAGGCGTCGAGCGCGCTGGGTATCAGCCGACCGACCTTTTACGATCTCATGAAAAACACGGCATCAGAAACACCTGATGCCTTGAGTGGCCGCAACCCGAACAATGGGGGACGAATATGTGTGGCATAGCAGCATTTCTGGGAACCGGAACTTGGAACATTGCTTCGAACACAGACTGGCTGGATTCCGTGCTCATTGCGCTCTCCACGGCGGACGCGGCCGAGAACCCCATGGCTGCGGCCGAACCTCTTATGCGTCTTGCGGGTCGTTTTGACGATCTCATGTCCTTTGGCCTGTTTGCGGAGATGGCCTCCTCACACGAAACATATGCAAAGGTCGAGGCTGTACGGAACAACCTTGCCAAGCTGCGCGACGCCGTGGGTAAGCGCCTTTTGAACGATGCCCGCAACGACGACTTTGAGTCACTGCATGAAGGCTTGAACGATTACCTCTGGCAGGTGGAGCGGGAAGTGCTGGAGGGCATGGGCACCACCCTTGAACTCATGCCGGATACGGTCATTGAGGATGCGGATATGCGAAGCCGCCAGTATCTCGCGTGGAGCACGGAGGTCGTGCTGGCCTCCATCGACAGGCTTGAGGTGCGCGGCCGGGACTCTGCCGGAATCTCCATAGTCCTTCTGCTGCCCGAGGGAGTGCGGCCCATAGATCGCCTCACCAAGGGGCAGCGTCAGGAGCTGGAGCGGCGTATGGCCATTCGCCACGGGGCCGGGGGCGTTGTCACCATTCATGAGCTGGACGACGGCAGGACCGTCTGCCGCTTCATCTACAAGGTGGCGCAGCTTGTGGGCCGCCTTGGGGACAACTGCGCGCAACTGCGCAGGGCCATCCACGACGACGGGCTGCTCTGGAGCATGTCCGACGGCATGCAGGACGTGAGTATTCTCGCCCATACCCGCTGGGCCTCCAACGGCATCATTTCCATCACCAACTGCCACCCGGTGGACGGCGTACTGGAGGACTGCCCCTGCGAAGGGTTCGAGAACACCGTGTTCGTCCTGAACGGCGACGTGGACAACTACCAGACCCTCGTCAGGGACCGTGTGCTGGCGGGCGGGGGCAGAATCCCCCAGACCATCACCACGGACGCGAAAATTCTGCCCGCGTTGTTCTGTCTTGCCGAGGACCGCCAACTGGACACTGAGGAGCGGTTCCGTTCCGTGCTGAACGACTGCGAAGGCTCACTGGCCGTCATCATGCAGACGCTGGGCGAACCTGAGACCATGCATCTGGCCCAGAAGGGCAGCGGACAGAGCTTCTACATAGGTCGCTGCCGCGACGGCTGGCAGGTGGCCTCGGAAGCCTACGGGCTGGCCTCGCGCTGCCGCATCTCCTACCCGCTGGCCGAGCGGAAAGGCAGCGGCGTGTCGTTGATGCTGCGCTCGGACGCTGCTGCGGGCTCCATGCCGCAGATGCGCCCGCTGGACGGCGGCGCACCGCTTCCTTTGGAGGAAGAGCCCATTGAAATCTTCTCCCGCGATATTTATCGCGGCGACTACGAGCATTATATCGAAAAGGAAATCCACGAGGCCGCATCGTCCGTGGAGAAGACGCTTTACGGCAAGTATCGCCGCAGCCCCGGCAGGGTCGAGTTTCTGGCCGAGGGGTTCGGCAACGGGCCAGCGTTGGTGCACCGCCTGACCAACGGCGGGCAGCGCATCAACCGCATCATCTGCATAGGGCAGGGCACGGCCGCAGTGGCTGCCATGAGCGTGGCCGATTCCCTGCGCCGTTCGCTGGACGGCAGCGGCATCACGGTGAGCAACTGCACCGGAGCCGAGCTCATCGGGTTCGTGGGACGCGAGCCCATGGACGACGTGCTGCTTGTGCCTGTCTCCCAGTCCGGAACCACCACCGATACCAACCGGGTGGTGGACATCTGCAAGGAGCTTGGCGCGTGGGTCAACTGCATTGTCAACCGTCGCAACTCGCCGTTGGTCCGCAAGTCCGATTCCTACATCTACACCTCCAACGGTCGCGACGTGGAAATGGCCGTGGCCTCCACCAAGGCATTCTATTCGCAGGTGGCGGCAGGCAAGCTGCTGGCTCTGTGGCTGGGCGATCTCTACGGCACCATGGCCCCGGAAGCGGTGCAGGCCGAGGTGGATGCGCTGGAATCGCTGCCCGGACACATCGAGACCGTGCTTTCGGCCAAGGACTACATCGCGGAGGTGGCTTCGCAGTACGCATCCCGACACGCGCACTGGGCGCTTGTGGGCAACGGCGCCAACAGCGTGGCCGCGCGGGAAGTTCGCATCAAGCTCTCGGAACTCTGCTACAAATCCATCCCCTGCGACGTGACCGAGGACAAGAAGCACATCGACCTCTCCACCGAGCCGCTCACGTTGGTCATGGCCAGCGACCTGCCCGAGGACGTTGTTTCCGACACGGTCAAGGAAGTGACCATATTCAAGGCCCATAACGGCAGGCCCATCGTGTTCTGCCGCGAGGACGAAGATCGGTTTGACGGCGTGGCCGAGGCGGTCATCAAGCTGCCGAAGGTCGGTTCCGGGCTGGACTTCGTCATGGCCACCGTGGCCGGGCACTGGTGGGGCGTGGCCGCTGCCAAGGCCATCG
>NZ_BBCB01000053.1 GCF_001311825.1 Salidesulfovibrio brasiliensis JCM 12178
CCTCGTGGCTGCCGCCGCAGCCGCCCCCCCCGCGCTCAAGGCCGCTTCGGTGGAACCCTCCAAGGCCCTCATCGCCCTCTGATTAAAAAGGACCGACAATGCTTCAGGCACGCAACATAGACAAATTTTACGGCCGGGACCTCGGCCGCAATCAAGTGCTCAAAGACGTGGACATCACCGTCGAGCCGGGTGAATTCCTCGCCGTGACCGGCCGTTCCGGGTCCGGCAAATCAACCCTGCTCAATGTCCTCTCCGCCATCATGCGCCCGGACGCAGGCTCTCTGGAATATCAGGGCAGGGACGTCACGGCCCTTGGCGCGCGGGAACTCGACACCCTGCGGGCCAACGACTTCGCCATGGTGTTTCAGGCCCACCACCTGCTGCCGTACCTCACGGCCGCGGAAAACGTGCTGCTCCCGGCCATGCGCTCCCTGCGCCCGGCCGGAGGCAGGGCCATGAAGCGCGCTTACGCCTGTCTTGAAAAAGTGGGACTTGCGGGCAAGGAGGACCGGCTGCCCGGCGCGCTCTCGGGCGGGGAATGCCAACGCGTGGCCATAGCCCGTGCGCTGGCCAAGAACTCACGGGTTCTCTTTGCCGACGAGCCCACCGGCAGCCTTGACCGCCAGACCGGCGACGGCGTGATGGACCTTCTCGCGGAACTACCCGGGGAAGGGATGACTGTGGTGATGGTCACGCACGAAGCGGACTACGCCGCACGGGCGCATCGCTGCGTCACGCTGGATAACGGCCGGGTTGTAGCGGCCTAGTTAGCCTGAAAAAGCCTGCCGTAAGTGCCATCCATACGGATCTGCCGCAGGTTTCTTTCGAACTCGCCGAGCAGCTGCAGGCGATCAGACTTGCTGGAAAAGGCCAGATAGCTGAGAATATTCTGCAACGGTGGAGTGAGGACCTCGGCCTCGTTTTCCCGTCCGAGTGTTCTGAGGATGGTCCGGGCTTCAAGCCAGTTGGATACGAGGATATCCGCTTCTCCGTCGAGAAAACGCTTCACCGACTCTGTTCCATTCACGGAGCGCACCAACCGCCGCACATGGCCCTCCTTGACCGCACTGTCGAAGAAGGAACCATAACTCACCCCGTGCACGACGGCAAAAGTGTAGTTACCCAAGGGCTTGAGCTGCCCGCTGTAGTCAATGTCCGACCCCTTGTGCACAAAGAGGGATGTCGTCTGCCCGATCAGTTCCGTTGAGGGATACAGCAGATATCTTTCCCGCTCGGGTGTCTTGAACGCGGTGTAGATGGCGTCGGCCTTTCCCGTGCGGACAGCCTCCAGCGCGTCCACCCAAGGCATCAGTTCGATCTCTATCTCCACGTCCATTCGGCGAAAGACTTCGCGCACTATCCTCGTAGCCACTCCCTTCACCTCGCCATCCTCCATATATTCGTACGGCGGATAGGAGAGCGTGACCACCCTGAGCGGCTCTGCTGCCGCAACGGTGGAGAGGACGAAAAGCAAAACGAGTGAGAGCGCAAATCGTGCCATACATACCTCCATTTCACCACAACCCTACCATAACGAAAAGCCTGTCGCCAATAGCGTTATGACCCAAAGGAATATTTACGCACCGCATGATTCCGGCTACAGTGGCAGTGGAGGATTCATGATCAAATATACGGGCATAAATCACATGGCCATGGTCACCCGAGACATGGACATGACCATCCGATTCTGGCGCGACCTTCTTGGCATGCGCCTTGTCACCGGGCTGGGAAAGCCGGGGTACAGGCACTACTTCTTTGAAATATCCGCCCATGACATGATCGCCTTTTTCGAATGGCCCGAGCTTGAAAACTGCCCGGAAAAAGACCACGGGGTACCGGTCAAGGGACCGGCCTGTTTCGACCACGTCTCCTTCGAGGTGGCGGGCGATGAGGATCTCTGGGAGATCAAGGACAAGCTCGACGCGGCAGGATTCTGGGTCTCGGAGGCCGTGGACCACGGCTTCATCAAATCCATCTATACTTTCGACCCCAACGGCATCGCCATTGAGTTCAGTGCGCCCGTTCCCGAGGTCGACATCCGCAAGACCCCGGTGATGACGGACTCCGAACCAACGAAGCTGGCAGCGGAAGGACCGGACCCGATTCCCGGACGCTGGCCCGAAGTGCGCCAACCGACCCCGGACGAAGACCGCATCGCCTATGACGGCGAAGGCGACACCATCCGGGAGGCCGTTGACAAGGCCCGGCAGGGCTAGCTTTCGGAACTGCGGGAGAAACGCCGCACGACCCGGCGCAGGTCGTCCATCTCCACGGGCTTGGGCAGGTAGGCGTCCATGCCCGCCCCTATGAACTTTTCGCGGTCTCCGCGCATGGCGTGCGCGGTCAGGGCGATGATGGGCACATCGCTGTTTTTCTCACCGGCCTCGCCCCGGCGGATCCGTTTCGCAGCCTCCATGCCGTCCATCTCCGGCATCTGCATGTCCATGAGCACGCAATCGAAATCCCCAACTCTCCTGAGCACTTCCAGCGCTTCCCGGCCATTCGTGGCAGTAACGGTTTCATAGCCCAGCCCCTCGAGCGCGCGGCAAGCCATGATCCGGTTGACGCGGTTATCCTCCACAATCAGCACACGCGACGGCGCAAGAGCGCAGGACTCCCATTCGTCACGACCTTCGTCATCCTCGACAGCTTCGGGGTGTGAAAAGTCGAGCCGGAAGGTCACGGCCGTTCCCTCGCCCAAGGCACTCTCTATGCTGAGCACGCCACCGAGGTGATGCACCAGCCTGCGGACAATACCGAGCCCGAGCCCCGAGCCCTGATACTGGCGGGTATGGGACCCGTCCACCTGCGTGAACGACTCGAAAACCATGTCGATCTTGTCTTCGGGGATGCCGATGCCGGTGTCCCGGACGCAAAAGAGCAGCTGCACGCTCTCATCATCGCGACGGGGAAGCGCGCTGACTTCCAGCCGGACCTCGCCCTTTGGGGTGAACTTCATGGCATTGCCGAGCAGGTTGAACAAAATCTGGCGCAACCGCCCGCCATCGCCCACGACCATGCGCGGCACGCCGTCCGAAATGTCGCCAACAAGCCGCAGCCCGGTGCTCCGGGCCTGAAGCTCAAAGGTCTCGACAACGGACGTAACCGCCCGCACGAGGTCGAAACGGGACTGATCCGGCTCGAAACGGCCTGCCTCGATCTTGGAGAGGTCAAGGATGTCGTTGATGACCGTCAGCAGCCCGCGCCCGGACTCCAGCGCGATGTCGATGTAGGTCCGCTGCTCCTCCTCAAGGGATGTTTCATAAAGCAGTTGCAGCATGCCGAGCGTACCATTGAGCGGTGTACGGATTTCATGACTCATGTTGGCAAGGAACTCGCTCTTGGCCTGACTTGCGGCTTCGGCTGCACGCTTGGCCTTGCGAAGCTCCAGTTCGGACTGTCTGCGTGCGGTGATATCCGCGCCCACGGAAAGCACTTCCCGCACGGTCCCGTCGGCGTCGCGTATGGCTCGATGCGTCCACGAGCACCAGATGACACTGCCGTCCGCAAGCTCGTGTTCGGACTCGCTCCGTGCGTTGCCGTCCGGCGAGGACAGAATCTCCGCAAGGTAGTCTTCGGTGGGGCGGCCGTTTCTGTCGCATTCCGGCAAGATGGTGCCCACGATGGGCTGGCCGAAAATGGCTTTTTCGGAAATCCCCAGCACGTTCTGGCCGTGCTCGTTGAAGAACGTGACCCGGCCCTCGGGCGTCCAGCGCAGGATCATGCTGTGGGCGTTCTGCACCAGCTCGCGGTACTTGGCCTCGCTCTGCTTCAGCCGCATCTCGGCCCGTCTTCTGGTGTCGATGTTGTGCAGCGACCCCACGAACCGGGCCTCGCCGTCCGGCCCTTCCCGCTTCACGGCAGCCACCGAGAAGAACAGGTCCTGCTGCCACGCGTTTCTGAGCCGAACCTCCTCGTCGCGCAGCTCACCGGTACGGCGCAGACGGCGCATCAATTCGAGACCGTGCCTGCGATCCGGGAAGAGTGCCCCGGAACTGGTGCCGACAAGATCCTCGCGAGGGATGGGGGAATAGCGCGAAATGGACGGGCTGACCTCGACAATGCGGCCGTCGTTATCCAGCTCGAAGTATACGTCCTGAATATTTTCGAAGATATCCCGGTATCGCGCCTCGCTTTTCTGCAGGGCCGCGATGGCCTCGCGCTGGCGCGTTACGTCGATGCCCATGGCCAGCACGCAGGGACCTTCTTCGGGGTGCTCGAAGTACTGCTCGTACAGCATGTGCACCCGTCCGGAGACATACTCCATCTCAATGATGCAGGGATCGCCCGTTCTGAAGACTTCGCGGGTCCTGCACTGACGGCAGCGGCGTCTGCGGTCCTCGCCATGAAAGACGTTAAAGCACTTTTTGCCCCTGCCGTTTCCGAATATCTTGCGGAACATGGCGTTGCAGTAGTGGATGGTGCCGTCCTGACCCTGAACGTAGACAAAGGCGGGCAGACCCTCCAACAAGTCGAACAGCTGGCGCCGTTCCCGTCTCACGCTCTCCTCCGCTCTCCTGCGCTCGGTCAGGTCGCGGACAACCCCGATAACAACGTGCTTGCCCGTCTCGGGGTGCACGGTAAAGGCATTCTTGATGGAAACAAACCGCTCCTGACCCGAAATGGTGACCGTCATCTCCACCCTGTCCTCCTTCCCGGTGGATACGGCCCGGTCATGGGAGGCAAGCATCGGCCCCGCCTCTTCGGACGGAAACAAATCGCTGGAGCGCTTCCCGAGGAGTTGTTCACGCGGTTCGTCGAAGAACCGGCACATGGCGTCGTTGATGGCCAGCCAGCGCGCCTCCCTGTCCTTGATGACCACCGGCTCCGGAACGGCGTCCAAGGTCTTGTTCAGAAAAGCCCGAGCGTTACGCAGTCCGGACTCCGCACGGTCACGCCGCTCTATCTCCCGTTCAAGGGCCTCGACCTTCCGGGCAAGCTCCTGCCCGGCTTCCTCGGTCTTTTTTCTGAGCGCGAGATTCTGCAATGCACCCGCGCTGTTCTGGAGGATGATCCCGAGAATCGAAAAGGATGTGTCGGGCATGGCCCGCATGTCGTCATCAAGCACCCCAATGAACAGGCCAAGGACCCGCTCCTCGCAGACGAGGGGATGCATCAGCACATCAAGGCCGTCCGGGGTCTCCGCAAATGTTGCCCGTGTGCGCTGCAGCGCCCATGCCACGGTCCTGTCCTCAACGTGCCGCAGGAACTCGCCGTCAAGGCTCGGGCCGCGTCTGGCGGTTCACAAACCGCCATCACGAAATTCATGGTCTCGTCCACCAGATAGATGGCGGCTTCGCGAAAACGCATCAGCCTTCGCAGGCGGGAGAGGGTCTCGTCCAGCAGGGCCATCTCCCCTTCCGCCTCATGGCCGCGCGGATGGAACGTGCCGAGCTCGGACGCCAACCCCAGCGCGTCGAGAGTCATGCGCTGGGACTCCTCCAGATATGCTACCCGCTCCCTGAGGTAACGGAGCTCATCCTCGGGATTACGCTTCCTCGTCATCGAAAAAAACCTTCACGATCTGGTACGCCTGGGACTCCGCCTGCCGCGCCATGGCCCCGAGGTCATGGCGGGAGATACGCAGCATGTCCCACGCTTCCCGGTCGAGGGGCGGGACATGCATCCCGCCGTTGCTGCCAACGCCGAGCGCATTGGCCGTGAAATCCGCCAGATGAACGATGGACGCTTCCATCGGCATGGGCGAGGAGCCCGGGACGTGATGATGGCGAACAATGTTTTCCAGAAAACCGGAAGCTGCCACTCCTTGAGCAGCCGCGAACCCAGCTCCGCATGGGTCAGGCCCCAGCGGGCCCGTTCCGCGTCGTACTGGGCGATGCGCTTGGTACGGCCGAGGTGAATGGGTTCAAGCGCCCTGTCGGGCTGGTTGCGCAACATAACCAGCCTGCCGATGTCATGCAGCAGCCCGGCCACAAAAAAACGCTCCTCGTTCACGATGCCATGATGACTGGCGAACAGTCGGGCCAGCGTGCCGCACATGATGCTGTGCAGCCAGAAATCCTTCAGGCTGATAACGTCCTCGGGAACCCCTTCAAAGGCCGAAAGGACGGAGATGCCCATGGCGAGGCTGGTGAGCTGGTTCACGCCCACGATCGTCACGGCACGCGAAAGCGTGTCGATGCGGCTGGGAAACCCGTAAAACGGGGTGTTGACCAGCCGCAGCAGCTTGGCGGATATGGCCACGTCCTTGCTGATGACGTCGGCCACGAACGCGGCAGAGCTCCTCGGGTCGTTGAGGGCTTCGTTGATCTCGTGAAAGATGCTCGGCAGCGTGGCCAATTCAAGCTCGCTGCCAACGATCTCCTCCACGTTGAGCCACTTCGGGGTTTCCGCAAGCGTGGGTGGAGACTCCAGAAACGCAAGACAGCGCTTCCTGATCCATGCGGTGTCATGCCGTCTTGCGGTCAACTCCGCAAACTGCCGGGCAAGCTCGCGCACGGCAGGGTGTCGGTGGTTGGTCACCATGAAGCGGTGCCGGGCAAGCTCCTTGGCGGCGGCAAGGGACTCTTCGTCGGCAACAGGCTCCTGCCGTTGCTCCTCGCCGTAGCCCATGACCTCGGCCTCGGCTATGCCCCAGGCCTTGCAGGTCTGCAGGTGGCTTCCGGTCAGCACGGTCCCGGCCGCAAGAAAAAGACGGCCGTCGGGCGTAACCAGATTCGATTCGAGCACCATGCCCGATCGCGCATCATTGATGCTCACCTTGCCCATAACACGCTCCTTGGTTCTGAACAGGAACACTAATATAAGGCAATCGGCATAGCAATAGCCCCTTGCCGAATACGCCGCCCTTGCTGTATCCGACATGCTCGACATTCAGGAGGTTTTCATGGCCGCGACAATTCCCTTCCCGAAAGGCTGCATCCGTGCCGGATTTCAGGGGCGCTTTAAGCGCTTCACCGTCAAGGCTGACGGCCCGGACGGGCCCATCACGGCGCACACCAACAACACCGGCTCCATGCTCGGCCTGCTCCGGCCCGGCAGGACCGCGCTCTTCTCCCCTGCGACCAATCCCGCGCGGAAACTGAAATGGACCTTTGAGGCCGTTCGCGTCCACGACTTCTGGGTGGGCATCAACACCCAGACGCCCAACAGGATGCTCCGCGCCGCCTTCGACGCCCGCGCCATCCCAGAAATGCGGAACTACACCGAGTACAAAAGCGAGGCCAAAAGCGGCACGAGCCGCCTCGACGCCCGCCTTGACGGCCCGGACGGAACCCTCTGGGTGGAATGTAAAAACGTGACCATGGTGGAGGACGGGCGGGCCTGCTTCCCGGACGCCGTGACCGAGCGGGGGCAGAAGCACCTGCGCGAACTCATGGACCTCGCCGCGCAGGGCGACCGCGTGGCCCTCTTCTTTCTCATACAGCGGCCGGACGGCGAGTGCTTCGGCCCCGCCGACTTCATCGATCCCGTATACGCGGACCTCTTTGCCGAGGCGCTGGAAAAAGGTGTAGAAGCGTGGCCCTTCGTGGCGGACGTGGATGAATCCGGCATCCACCTCGGCAGACGGCTCAAGGTCAAGCTCTGATGGGCAGCCTCGCGCTCGGCGCCATCACCATCAGCTTCGCCGCGGTGTTCGTTACGACCGCGGGCATCTCCGCCGACGCCTCGGCCTTTTACCGCATGCTCTTCGGCGGCCTGTGCATGGTCGGCCTGCTCGCGGCAAAGGGACGCATCGCCATCCTGCCCCGGCTGCTCATTCCCGCAATACCGGTCGCCATAATCTTCACCGGCGACTTTCTGTGTTGGCACCGGGCCATCCTCGCGGTGGGGCCGGGACTCGCCACCATGCTCGGCAACCTTCAGGCGGTATACATCGCCCTCTTTTCCGTGCTCTTTCTCGGGGAACGCTCCGGGGTGCGCTTCTTCGCGGCCCTCGGGCTGGCGCTATCCGGCGTCTACCTCACGGTCGGCCCGGTCTGGAACCTTTCCGGAGAGACGTTTCGCATCGGCGTGCTGTTCGGCATCGCCACGGCCGTCTTCTACGGTTCATACATCCTGATGCTGAAACGGCTGGTGAACAGGACGGGCGAAGTGCTGGGGGCCACCACTGCCGTGACGCTGCTGACCGCCCTGTTCTGCGGCCTGTTCACCCTTGCCTCCGGGGAGTCGTTCGTGCTGCCCGACCTTGCCGCATGGTCCTCGATGGTGGCCCTCGGCGCGCTCTGCCAGTGTGGCGGCTGGCTGCTCATCGCACGCGGACTGGACAAGACGCCCGCCTCGCTGGCCGGGCTGGTCCTTCTGCTGCAGCCGGTGCTGTCATTTGTGTGGGATATCTGGTTCTTCGCCAAGCCGGTGAACGCCGTGGAGCTTTCCGGCGTGGCGCTGGCGCTTTCGGGAATCTATTTGGGGTCGCTTCGCAGGGCGAAAGGCTAGCCGGCAGGGGCAGGACGGACCAGAATCACCACCCGCCGGTTGCGGGCCTGATTCTCGGGAATGGGGTTGCCCTTTTCATCCTCGTTGGCCACTAGCGGCTTGGTGTCCGCAAGCCCCTTGATCTCGATGTCCTTCTTCTCGAAACCGTGGTCTATGAAAAACCGGGCCACGGATGCGGCACGCGCCGAGGAAAGCTCCCAGTTCGATGGGTAGCGATGCGAACGGATGGGGATATTGTCCGAGTGCCCCTCGATGGTCAGCCGGAATCCATGCCCGGCGAGCGGGTCGGCGAGGCGCTCGAGAATCTGCGTTGCCCGGCTGGTCAGCTGGGCGTCGCCCAGCTTGAAAAAGAGCGTTGAAGGCAGGCTGATGGCCACGGAGTCAGGCCGCATTCTCAGTGAAACAGTGTCCGCGTCCTGATCGATGAGCTTGGCCAGCTCAAGCTGGAGCTCGAAGAGATTCTTGTTCCTGTCCTCCACCGCGAACCGCGTGGCGGACGGGTCCGCCTGCATCCGTTTCGTGGGGGCGTCCCTGCCTTCCATGGCCTCGGCCAGAATGTCGGAAACCGCCTCGTACCGGTTGGGGTCGATCTCGGCGATGCCCAGCATGACCACGAAAAAGCACATGATGAGCATCATCATGTCCGCAAACGACAGCGCCCATGTGCTGTTGTCTATGTCTCGCGGCTTTCTGCGCTGGGGCAATCCGTTCACGGTGGCCTCCGGGGGCTACTTGGCGCTCACGGACGACCACTTGCGCGGCGGCAGGTAGCCCTTGAGCTTGTCCATGACGATGGTGGGCGGCGTCTTGTCCTTGATGAACAGGATGCCGTCGCGGATGACGTTCATGAGGATGGTGCGCTCCTCCACCCGGCGCTCCACCTTGGTGGCGATGGGCAGGTAAAAGAGGTTGGCGAACAGTACGCCGTACAGGGTGGTGGTCAGGGCGGTGGCCATGGCCGGGCCGATGCGGGAGATATCGCCGCCGAGCCCCTGCATCATGGCGATGAGCCTATGAGCGTGCCGATGATGCCGAAGGCCGGGGAGAGCGTGGCCATGGTCCGGTAGATGCCGGTCGCGTAGATTTCCTGCTCGTGATACTGCTGGATGCGCGTGTCGAGAATCTCCTTCAGTTCCTCCTTGGAGTAGCCGTCCACCAGCATCTGCATCCCGTCACGCAGGAATTCGTTCTCGATCTTGCGGATGGATTTTTCGAGGTACTCCTCGCCGCGGTAGGACGAGTCCTTGGAGATTTGCACCAATACCTTGATGTAGTTGGCGATGGGCAGTTCCTCGGCCCTGAAGGCGGTCATGAACAGACCGAACACGCGCATGACCTCGCGCAGGGGATAGCAGATGAATGTCGCGGCGATGGTACCGCCGAGCACGATGGCCAGCCCCGGGAGGTTGATGAACACGCCTACGGAGTCCGTGGCGAACCACGTGGCCCCGCAAAGGATCGTGATGCCGGTGATAATGCCGAAAATGGTTGCGACGTTCACTATTGCGAGACCCCCTTGGCGGCCTTGATGAGCGAGATCAGTTCATCCTGCACGTCTTCGGCCTCGGTATCATCCACCACCTCGCGATTCTCGGCCTCTTCCTTCACGATGGTGGCGATCTTGCGGGCGAGGTTGCCGAGGATCTTGTTTCTCGCATCCTCCTCGGCGGCGTGCATCAGGATGCCCAGCTTGTAGTACCCGAGCTTGGCAAAAACATCCTTGAGGGTGGCGTTGTCCACGAACACGATGTCGTTGACGTCCTCCAACTCCTCGATCTTCTTGCGCTTGCGCGTGACCTTCTTGAAAAACCCTTCGGGCTGTTGCTCGGCCCAGGCCATGACGTTGCCCTTGTGGAAAAGAAAGAGCGATTCCGGCACTTCCCCGGCGGCAATCTTTTTGTAGAGAATCTCCGGCGAGGCGCCCACTGCCTCGGCGAGGTCGAAGATATCGATGTACTCCATGTCGGAGCAGGCTCCCTCGCGCCCGAGCTGCTTGGCGAGGTTGCTGGCCACTTCAAGGAAATTGTCCGGAGAGGTCAGCTTCACGTACCGGTCGCTGAAGGCCTTGCCCGTGCCGGTGGCGTTTATTTCGATGATCTTGATGGTCCTGAGCTTTTCCAGCACCTGCTCCAGCTCGGCCTCGGTGGTCAGAAGCACGGTCTTGCAGGTCTTTGCCAGATCGCGCACCGGGAGTCCGAGCTTGTAGTTCGGGACCCGCTTGGCCTTGTCGGGCGGCAGGGACTGATGCGTGGCGTAGGACATCTCAAGAATGCGGCAGATGCCGAGGAAGGAGTCCCCGTTGCCGCGCGAGCAGGTGGTGGCCTTTCTGAGCCGCTTGAGCAGCAGCCGGACCAGATGCTTGACGGTCTTGGGGCAGCGGTCGAGCATGCCCTGCACCTGCTGTTGGGTCAGGACCATCAGCTCGCAGTATTCCGCGGCCTCTGCGCTGGTGGCGCGGGCCTGCCCGGCAAGGGCACCCATCTCCCCGAAGATCTCCCCCTTGCCCATGCGGTCGAGAATGACCTTGCGGTTGTCCACCGTGCGGAACAGGTTCACCGAGCCTTTCTTCACCATATAGGCGTAGCTGGCCTGCTGCCCTTCCTGATAGATGGACTGCCCTTTGTGGTATGTCTTGACGTTTTGAATCTTGCGTTCGGTCATCATGGTTGGTTCACCCCGAAAGTCACCGGAGCCAGACGCCTCCGGGAATATAGGATAACGTAGCCGTTTTTCGGGGAAAGTACAATCGGGGTAGAGATTTTCCCCCTTTGGCCGATAATATGACCTGACGCCGGGCAGGCTCCGGGCGGCAAGCGGTTTATCCCCATGCCGCCCTGCGGTGCCAAGCCCCTCGCCGTTATAAATTTGGGAAAAAAAATGTGGCGTTCACCTGCCTGTAACGGTATATGGCCTACGCACGCGGTTCGACCACGGTGGAAGAATACACCAGAAGCACAGCCGACGAGGACTCATGGGCATATTCAGCAAATCTTCCAAGCACGGAGACTCTTCGGAGCTCAACGCCTTCCTTGGCGTGGGCACCGAATACAAGGGCCGACTGGATTTCGTCGGCACCGTGCGTATTGACGGCATGTTTGAAGGCGAGATTTCCACCGACGGAACGCTCGTTCTCGGCCGCGAAGCCTACATCAAGGGCACGGTCCGTGTGGGCCATCTGGTCTCCAGCGGCAAGATCGACGGCGACGTCGTCGTGGAAGGCCGCACCATCCTGCAACAGGGTTCCAGCCTTGGCGGAAGCCTCTCCACTCCCACGCTGGTGATGGAAAACGGGGCTTACCTGCAAGGCGACATCGCCATGACCGGCAAGGCTGGCGAGGTCACGGCGCGCACCGTGGTCCAGAGCGTCTCTCCGGCCATCGGGGAAGCCGAGCCCGAAAAAGCCGAGCCCGAAGAGCCCGAGCTTGCCGATCAGGACGACCTCGGGTAATATCCCGACAACGAAACCACATTTTGAGGGGATAAATCATGTACCAATTCGTCATCATCAAAGGCGAAACCGAAGTCATCGTCTGCAATGGCGACAACTACCTTGAAATGGAACTGCTCAGAGAGCGCCACATCCGCTCCCTGAACTTCGGCTTTGCGGAAATCCGCAAGGTCAAGAAGTAGCGGTTCCTAACGACATCGGTTTCGGGAAAGGCGGTCCTTCGGGGCCGCCTTTTTCCGTCAACCGAGGCTCCGGCTTGAAGTGCAGCCGTTGTCCATGTATGCCAATCCGAGACCCGTGGCTTCCGACACGCAGGACGCCGCAGACCGGAACGTACACCTCACGAGGACTGACATGCGACTGGAAATCCCCAAACCCAAGGGCGACAGCCCCCGCGAGAGAATCATCCGTGGCATCGCCTCGTGCTGGTCATCGTGGCGGTCGGCTGGGCGTTCATGGAAAATAACAAGAACGTGCTGGACAAGATCCAGACCGATCGCGCCATCAACGACCAGACCAAGCGGCTCACCGACGACGACATGGAGTTCCTCAAGGGTTTTGTCCAGAGCCTCAGGGACAGCTACGGCGTGAACACGCGCATCGTCATCTACAAGGACGAGGTGCTGTTGCCCGAGATCGACCCGAAATACATGTTCATCGGCCTCGCCCCGGCCAAGCGGGACGTGATCCTGCATTTTCCGACCCTCATGCGACCGGCCCTCGGTCAGGAGTTCATCGACTCCCTGAACGAGGTATTCCTCGAATCCTACGAAAAGGACAGCTGGCCGCGCGAACTCAAAATCGTACTGACCATGATCTGGTCCCGGCTCTCGGCTCTCGAGGCCGGACAACAGGACATTCAATGAGCAAAGTGACCCTCTTCACCGACGGCTCCTGCCTCGGCAATCCCGGCCCCGGCGGCTACGGAGCCGTGCTCTCCTACGGCGACCACCGCAAGGAGCTGGCCCAAGGCTACCGCCTGACCACCAACAACCGCATGGAACTGCTCGCGGTCATCGAAGGGCTCTCCATCCTCACCCGCACCTGCGACGTGAAGCTCTACACCGACTCCAAGTACGTCCAGCAGGCCATCACCAAGAACTGGCTGAAGAACTGGCAGAAGAACGGCTGGAAGACCGCCGCCAAGAAGCCGGTCAAGAATCAGGACCTCTGGCGCAGGCTCATGCCGCTTCTGGAGAAGCACACCGTGGAGTTCAACTGGGTAAAGGGCCACAGCGGCCACCCGGAGAACGAGCGCTGCGACGAGCTTGCCAGAAACGCCGCATCCGGCAGGGACCTTCTGGAAGACCCTGAATACAGGAAGTAGACGCAGGGGCACCCGGCCAAGGCAAAGGACATCTGGACGGGCCTGAAGGTCACGCTTCAGGGACATGGCGCGCGGCAGGCGTTTCGTGCTATGAACCGGAAAACACCGAAAAGGAATCCGTCATGCTGCAACTTGCCCTGATTGTGCTGATATGCGCCGGAGCGTGGAAGACGTTCGAAAAGGCCGGGGAGCCCGGCTGGGCCGCGCTCATTCCGTTCTACAACCTGTGGGTGGTGCTGCGCATTGCCCGCAAGCCGGGATGGTGGTTCATCATGTTCCTCATCCCGCTGGTGAACATCGTCTTCGGGCTGCTGACCTTCTTCACGCTCTCGCGCAAATACGGCTTCCCGCCGGTGTTCGGCGTGGGCCTGCTGTTCCTGCCTTTCGTATTCTGGCCCATCCTCGGCTTCAGCGCCAACCCCTATGAGGATGTGATCGAGATTTAATCGCGCCCGACCTGCTGGTCGGTGAGCAGGTGCGTCTCGGTCGCATTGACCATGGCCCCCGGAAACAGATGCTTTGCCGTTTTGGTGTTGAGCATCTTGTCCAGAACACTCTTCTTGTCCTTGCCAGTGGCGAGAAAAACGACCCTGTGCGCGTTGTTCAACACGGGCAGGCAGAGCGTGACGCGCGCCACCTGCGGATCGGCAGGGACCGTGTGGACTGCTGCGGTGGTGCAGGTCTCGGTGATGGTCTTCGAGTCCGGGAAGATGCTGGCCGTATGGCCGTCCGGCCCGAGGCCGAGCAGTATCAGATCGAACCGGGGCATCCCGTCACCAAAGAGGGAGCGCAACTCGGCGGCGTAGGCGTCGGCCGCGCTGTCCGGATCAAGTTCGCCGCGCATCCGGTGGATGTTTGCGCGCGGCAACGGGACGTGGGAAAGGAGCGCCTGTTCTGCGGTGAGGTAGTTGCTCCACTCGTGATCCGGCGGCACCATTCGCTCGTCCCCGAAAAAGACGTGGGTGCGGTCCCACGGCACGGAGCGCCAGAGCGGGTCGCAGGCCAGCAGCTCGTACGTGCGTTTCGGGGTCCCGCCACCGGCCAGAGCGATGGTGAACCGCCCGGAGCGTTCAAGCGCGTTGTGCGCGGTCTGAACGATCATGGTCGCGGCGGCCTTGCTGACGGCCTCGTGGTCTTCGTGAATATGAACGTCCATAACCCCTCCCCGTTCAGGAGACATCGCAGCCTGCGGGCTTTGGCCCGCCGGAACCTGCGTGATACAGCTCGAGCATGGTCTTGCGCTCCGGACAGTGGCACTGCATGAGCACCGGCGTCAAGAATCCCCGACACAAATCGTTCTTGACCTGTCGCCGAAAGCCCATCAATCCGGTCATGCAATCGAACTGGCGGACTTTACGCATCCTTTTTGCCCCCGGAGCGGACCGCGTGCCCGCCGAACTCGCGGCGCAGCGCGGCCAGCACCTTGTTGCGAAAATCGTCTGGCCTGCGGGAGCTGAAGCGTTCCATCAAGGAAAGCGCCAGCACCGGGATGGGCGTCTCGGTCTCCACGGCCTGCTGCACGGTCCAGCGGCCCTCGCCCGAGTCCTCGACCCAGCTGTCCACCTCGTCCAGCCTGCCGGACTTGGCAAAGGCGGCCTGCGCCATCTCCAGCAACCACGACTGGATCACGCTGCCCCGATTCCAGACCCCGGCCAGCGTGGAGAAATTCAGTTCATCGGCAAAGCGGGAATCCTGAAGCATGGCAAATCCCTCGGCATAGGCCTGCATCATGCCGTACTCGATGCCGTTGTGAACCATCTTGACGAAATGCCCCGCGCCCGGCCCGCCGCAGTATATGTGCCCGTCCGGATGCGAAAGCGTGTCGAATACGGGGATCAGGGAGTTGTAGACCGACCGCGAACCGCCCGCCATCAGACAGTAGCCGTTCTCCAGCCCCCAGATGCCTCCGGAGACACCTACGTCGAGGCTGTTCAGCCCTTTTTTGGAGTAGTCCCACGCCCGGCGGATAGCGTCCTTGTAAAAGGAGTTGCTGCCGTCCACGAGGATGTCGCCCGGATCCAGCAGTCCTTCGAGCCTGTGCGCAGCCTGAATGGTCGCGGCCCCGGCCGGAAGCATCAGCCAGACCACCCGCGGCGCTTCGAGCCTGTCCACCAGCTCCTCAAGGCTGTAGGCGCTCATGCCGCCCTCGGCCACCAGCCGCTCCGTTTTCTCCTTCGAGCGGTTGTAGCCCACGACCTCGTGGCCCCCAGCGTCAGCCGCCGGGCCATGTTCATGCCCATTTTGCCAAGCCCCACCACTGCGATCCGCATGCTTCCTCCGGGTTCCATTATTCTGCCGCAAATGTGCCACGGCGTCTGGTCGATGTGCCATGATTATCAGCCGGATGCGCACCCGACGCCGAAGGGTATGACGAGACTGCCACGGAAAGGCAAGCCCGAAAAACAGGAACCTAAAGATACGGTCAACTCTGCCGATAAGAGTTCTGAAAAGGGAGAACTTATTCTAGACTCAATTCCTGTCTGCAAGGAGGCGGAAGGAGGGGGAGAAAATGGCCATGGATGGCGAAAGACTCTTCAGTGTGATTACGCCCACCAGCGGGCGTCGTCCGCGGGCGCTGCAAAAGGCGGTGCAAAGCGTGGACGAGGCCGTCATGCACGCCGGGCTGGACCCGCATCAGGTGGAAATGCTCATCGGCTTCGACGGCGTGAAGGGCCGCAAGCCCGAGGGCACCGTACCCATAAGAAGCATCAATTTTCCGCCCGACAACGACTGGGGCAACGGCATCCGCCAGATGCTGCTCAAGATCGCAGGCGGGCGGAAGGTCATCTTCCTTGACGACGACAACGTGCTCAAGCCGCGAGCGTTACAGCTCTATTTGATGCACTTCGACACCGAAATGATCGTGGGCCGCATTGACACGCAGCTCGCATTCGACAAGCCCTACATCCCCGAGCGGGAGGAAGGTTCGCTTGTGCGGCAGTGCAACATCGACCCGCTCTGCCTGTGCCTTTCACGCGAGCTGGTTGTGGACCGCTGCGGCGGCTGGAAGTATCAGGGCCGCTACGAAGCGGATTACCTCAATATTCTCGACTGGCACCGCCGGGCCAGAAGCGTCACGGTCATCGACGAGCTGGTCGGCGTCTATGACGCGGGCAGAAGCCTGGACGGCGGCGCGCTCTCACGCAGACAGATGAACATGCTCGACCGCATGGCGGCGGAACGCGGCGTGAAGCCCGTCGGCTCCGCAGCCGACGCCCACGCCATGGCCAGTGGACTGTAATTTCCCGCACGTGGGAGACATGGCGGGCCCGGACCGGCAATTTCGCCGGGACGGGCCCGTTACGGTTCAGCCTCATCACAAGCGCCTCAGACCATAGCTAAAACCACGTTAAACATTGAAATAATTAGCCTTTCCTCTCTTCCATTTTCCATTTCCCCATCAGGGGCTTTTCATGTAAGTAGAAGGGTTCCTAAATCACGAATCGAGCGCCGGCATCGCACCGGCCCGTGAAATACGTTCTTTCAACGAGGTATGAGAATATGCCGCTGTGCACCATCGAAGAAGCCATTGAAGACATCCGGCAAGGCAAGATGGTCATCATGGTGGACGACGAGGATCGCGAAAACGAGGGCGATCTCGTCTGCGCCGCCGAGAAGACCACTCCGGAACTGATCAACTTCATGGCCACCCACGGCCGGGGGCTCATCTGCCTGGCCATGGATGGAAACATGGTGGACCGCCTGAAGCTGCCGCTGATGGCCCAGTCCAACCAGTCCCAGTTCGGCACCAACTTCACGGTCAGCATCGAAGCGCGCGAAGGCGTTACCACCGGTATCTCCGCTTTCGACCGCGCCACGACCATCCTGACGGCTGTTGCCGATGAAGCCGCCCCCGAAGACATTGTCACTCCCGGACACATTTTCCCGTTGCGCGCCAAGGACGGCGGCGTTCTCGTGCGCGCCGGGCAGACCGAAGGTTCCGTGGACCTCTGCCGCATGGCCGGGCTCAGGCCCGCGGGCGTGATCTGCGAGATCATGCGCGAGGACGGAAACATGGCCCGCATGCCGGACCTCATTCCCTTCGCCAAGGAGCACGGGCTGAAGATTTGCTCCGTGGAAGACCTCATCGCCTACCGCATGCGTTTCGGCGACATCTCCGTGACCAAGGAAGCCGAAGCCGAGCTGCCCACTCGCTGGGGGCACTTCAAGAGCGCGGCCTTCAAATCCAGCACGGACGACAAGACCCACATCGCCCTGTACATGGGCGACATCAGGCCCGACGAGCCGGTGCTGGTGCGCGTTCACTCCGAATGCCTCACCGGCGACGTGTTCGGCTCCCTTCGCTGCGACTGCGGCAACCAGCTGGCCGACGCCATGTGCATGATCCGTAACGAGGGCAAGGGCATCCTGCTCTACATGCGTCAGGAAGGCCGCGGCATCGGGCTTGGCAACAAGATCAGGGCCTATCATCTTCAGGATCAGGGCTACGACACCGTCGAGGCCAACGTGAAGCTCGGCTTTCCGCCGGACATGCGCGACTACGGCGTGGGCGCACAGATTCTCGTCGCCCTCGGCGTTTCCAAGATGCGCCTGATGACCAACAACCCCAAGAAGATGGTCGGCCTGCAGGGCTACGGCCTCGAAGTGGTGGAGCGCGTGGCCATCGAAGCCGGTGCCTGCGAGATCAACCACAAGTATCTCATGACCAAAAAGTCCAAGATGGGGCACATGCTCTCCCTTGAGGACACTGAAGAATAACGTCTTTCAAGACGCGGAGGATACCAGAATGAATCCCAAGACCATCGAAGGTAAACTGCAGGCTCAGGGACTGAAGATCGCCATCGTCGCGGCGCGCTTCAACGACATCATCGTGGACCGCCTCACCGGCGGCGCCATCGATTACCTCGTGCGCCACGGCGCGGACGAGGACGCCATCACCGTGGTGCGCATCCCCGGTGCCTTTGAAATGCCCATCGTGGCTCGCAAGCTCGCCCGCTCCGGCAAATACGACGGCATCATCTGCCTCGGCGCGGTCATCCGCGGTGCCACCCCGCACTTCGACTTCGTGTCCAACGAGTGCGCCAAGGGCGTTGCTCAGGCCAGCTTCGAAACCGACATCCCCATGGGCTTCGGCGTGCTGACCTGCGACACGCTGGAACAGGCCATCGAACGCGCCGGTTCCAAGGCAGGCAACAAGGGCGTGGAAGCCGCTTCGGCCCTGCTTGAAACCGTTCGCGTCATGGAGCAGTTGTAGTTTCCCATGAGCAAGAAGAAAGGCAACAGGCCCGGCGTCAGACGCATGGGCCGCATACTGGCGTTTCAGGTGCTGTACGGATTTTCGATGAACCCCGTCGAAGGCCGCGAGCAGCTTGAGGCCCAGTTTGAACGGAACCCGCAGGTCGAAGCCGAGGAAAACGAGCTCGTGCGAGATTTCGCCCGGACCCTCTTTCTCGGGGTCACCGAACGCCTCGGCGAAGTCGACGAGCTGGTGGAAAAGTTCTCCCAGCACTGGAAGATCGCCCGGATCGCGCGCGTGGAGCTGGCCATCCTCCGGCTCTCGCTTTACGAGATGGTGCACACCGACATGCCGGTCAAGGCGGCCATCAACGAAGGCGTCGAGCTGGCCAAGAAATTCGGCGACGGCAACTCCAAGAACTTCATAAACGGCATCCTCGACGCGCGGCCAAGGGAATGAACGGGAAATAAAGGATACGAAAATGTCCCTCGGAAAATATCATCCGGAAACTATCGAAAAAAAGTGGCAGGACGTCTGGCAGGAGTCCGGCTGCTTTGAAGTGGAAGTCGATTCCGAAAAGCCCAAATACTTCGTGCTGGAGATGTTCCCGTACCCCTCCGGCAAGATCCACATGGGCCATGTGCGCAACTACTCCATCGGCGACGTGGTCGCGCGTTTCATGTCCATGCGGGGCTACAACGTCATGCACCCCATGGGCTGGGACGCCTTCGGCCTGCCCGCGGAAAACGCGGCCATCAAGAACGACTCCCACCCCGCGGACTGGACCTACGCCAACATCGCCGAAATGCGCGAGCAGCTGCAACGCCTCGGCTACTCCTATGACTGGCGACGCGAAGTGGCCTCCTGCCGCCCGGAATACTACAAGTGGGAGCAGCTCTTCTTCCTCAAGTTCCTTGAAAAGGGGCTTGTGTACCGCAAAAACTCCCCGGTGAACTGGTGCCCCGACTGCAACACCGTGCTCGCCAACGAGCAGGTGGAGGAAGGCCTCTGCTGGCGCTGTGATTCCGAAGTCGAGCAGAAGGACATGGAACAGTGGTTCCTGAAGATCACCGACTACGCCGACGAACTGCTCGCCGACCTCGACCAGCTCGACAAAGGCTGGCCCGAGCGCGTGCTGACCATGCAGCGCAACTGGATCGGCAAGAGCTACGGCGCGGAGCTGACCTTCTCCGTCAAGGACTCCGACGAAACCGTCAGCGTCTTCACCACCCGGCCCGACACCATCCACGGTGCCACCTTCATGTCGCTCGCTGCCGAGCATCCGCTGGTCGAAGCCCTCATCGACGGCACCGACAAGGCCGAGGAAGTGCGCGAATTCGTGAGCAAGGTCCGCAACATGGACCGCATCAAACGCGGCGCTGACGACCTTGAAAAAGAGGGCGTCTTCACCGGCCGCTACTGCATCAACCCGCTCACCGGCAAGGAGATGCCCATCTACGTGGCCAACTTCGTGCTGATGGGCTACGGCACCGGCGCGGTCATGGCCGTTCCCGCCCACGACCAGCGCGACTTCGAGTTCGCCACCAAATACGAACTTCCCATGCAGGTGGTCATCAATCCCCCCGAGCTGGCCGAGAAAGGCGATACCCTCGCCCTCGGCGACATGGAAGCCGCCTACACCGATCCCGGCATCCTCGTGAACTCCGGTGAGTTCGACGGCATGGAAAACGAGGCCGCCAAAAAGGCCATCGTCGAACATCTCGACAAGTCCGGCCTCGGCAAGATGACGGTCAACTACCGTCTGCGCGACTGGAACGTCTCCCGCCAGCGCTTCTGGGGCGCGCCCATCCCGGTCATCTACTGCGACGACTGCGGCGTGGTGCCCGTTCCCGAATCCGAGCTGCCGGTCAAGCTCCCCGAAGACGCCCAGGTACGGAAAGACGGCAAATCGCCGCTGCCGCACATGGAGTCCTTCGTCAACTGCACCTGCCCCAAATGCGGCGGCGCGGCCCGGCGCGAGACCGACACACTCGACACCTTCTTCGAATCCAGCTGGTACTTCTTCCGCTACTGCGACGCCCGCAACGACGAGGCCCCGTGGAGCGCAGAAGCAGTGGACTACTGGATGCCCGTCGACCAGTACATCGGCGGCATTGAGCACGCCATCCTGCACCTGCTCTACGCCCGCTTCTACACCAAGGCGCTGCGCGACACCGGCTTTGTCAGAAACGACGAGCCGTTTGCCAACCTGCTCACGCAGGGCATGGTGCTCAAGGACGGCGGCAAGATGTCCAAGTCCAAGGGCAACGTGGTCGACCCCAACGCCATGATCAACCGCTACGGCGCAGACGCCACCCGCCTGTTCATCCTCTTCGCTGCCCCGCCAGTGAAAGAACTCGAATGGTCGGATCAGGGCATCGAAGGCGCATACCGTTTCCTCAACCGCCTCTGGCGGCTCGTGGAAGAGCTTCAGGACGTGCTGCCCACTGCGGCCCCGGTCAGCTTCACGGACCCCAAGTCCGAGACAGCCAAGTCCCTGCGCCGCAAGGAACACGAGACCATCAAGCGCGTCACCCACGACATAGAAAACCACTTCCAGTTCAACACCGCCATCGCAGCGGTCATGGAGCTGGTCAACGAGCTCTATCACTGCAAGGACGAGCTGAAGGCCGACGCGCCCGAAGCCCTGTCCTCGGCCATTGCCACCGCCCTGACCGTTCTCTCCCCGGTCGCTCCGCACATTTGCGAAGAGCTCTGGGAAGTGCTCGGCCACAAGTGCCGCCTCGCAGACCTCGACTGGCCGAGCCACGACGAGGCCGCGCTGGTCCTCGACGAAGTCACTGTCGTCGTTCAGGTCAACGGCAAAGTACGCTGCAAGCTGAACGTTCCCAACAACGCTCCCAAGGACGAGGTCGAAAAGATCGCCATGGAGCAGGAGAACGTGGTCAAGCACATCGAAGGCAAGACCGTCCGCAAGGTCATCGTCGTGCCGAACAAGCTGGTGAATATTGTGGCGAATTAGTCATACTGACACATGGTTAAAGGCCCTGCTTCTCAAGAGAAGCAGGGCCTTTTCTTTTACCTGTCAATGTGCCCGCCTTCGGCGGGAGGGGCGGGAAACGGAACCAGTTACGTTGTGGGTTTCGGCCCACAAGCGGGCCGACCTTCTTTTTTGCTTGCGCAGAAAAAAAGAAGGCAAAAACTGCGCTTTTCGTTCTGTGTCCGGTCTCCACTCGGCAAGAGGCTCTAAGAACGCTCGCTGCCCCGGTCGAAAGGTTCGCCAGCGAACAGACGACCGGGCCCACGCAAGCAGCACATAAGAGCCTCTAAGCCTCGGGAGACAACGCTGCCGTTCTTCGTCTACGCTGTCGCTCACCCTTGGGGTGTCGCTTTGGGGAGGGCTTGATTTGGGTCGGAGTCTCGCAGCCTGTTCCGTCTTTGGGGGACGTTTTGCTTCTCGGTAGTTTTGCTTGTCGAGCCATGCGGCAACCTTACGCTGCCGCCCCCCCAAACAT
>NZ_BBCB01000054.1 GCF_001311825.1 Salidesulfovibrio brasiliensis JCM 12178
ACTCTGTAATGCTCTCTCAAGATGGTAAAAGTTTAGACGTCGTTCTAGGTTACATTCATTGGCAATTAATTTTGTAATTCTTTCAAGAAGACTAACAGCCCTCAACAACAGTGTTTCAGATTCAATTTCAATTAGCTTTGATGAAATCCCCATGAGCAATGGAGGGCTTACCCGTGGCCCTGTATATCCAGATCGTTTGACGATCAAGATTGGAAACCGAATATCCAATTCAGGGCTAAGAATCCCTGCCTGTATGTGCCGAAACATTTCAACAATCCGTTCAACAGAAACCAGAAATGCATCAAGGTGGTGTAATACTCCCAGATAACCCTTTAGTTGTGGATGTTTATCCTCATCTGACGCTTCTGCGTTGATTGTGTTGTATAGGTTCACCTTCTCTAAAGTGACAGGGTCAGGCATATAACCACTCACCACGAATCCAGCTTGCTGCCAAGCACCTTCATATTGAACACCCAGCTCATTGTAATCAGTCATTGGTAATTTCTCCCATGATCTTAGGCAAACACATAGTAAGAAGGGGCCTCGGTTCTTCGGACCACTGAACGACGATTTTAAGGTGGACACGTTTACGAGCTACGCCGCTCTTTCGGTCCAGGCCAGAGGGGGTACCCCCCTCTGGCCTGGGACGATTCTGATATATCTCCATCGGCTTCTTGCCGTCAAAAGCAAAATGCGGACGTCGATTGTTGTAGAAATCGAACCACCAAGCCAAGGCTTGTCGCAGTTCGCTTCCGGTTTCCATTTCCCGCAGATAAGCACATTCATATTTCACCGAACGCCACAGACGTTCGATCATCACATTGTCCATCCACCGACCTCGCGCCAGACATGGGCAAATTTCTGCCGTGAAGGGGGGCAAATCGCGTTTTTTGCTTCCGTGTCGAATGAAACGCCTTAGAAGGATATTTGTGCGACAATTCGATTCCCACCTTTCACGGCCGCGGCGAAGCCGCTTTTTGCCATATAATAGACTACGCACTATCCTTTTTGCGCGAGCTATGCTCGGCACGTCTTTACCTTTTAGCGAGAAAGACGACCAAACACCGGTCTGTTTTCGGCAATAGAATGGTATTTATTTGGTCTATAGTGGGACACTTTTGCCCAACAGTTGCGTCACCTGCTCCAATGACATGGGGCAATATGTCAGAAAATACATCAAAATACCGCCTGTCCCCATGAAGCGAGGCCCTTCAGGCATACTTTTGTGGCATCGCTCGGATGTTATTATATTGAGGCTTAAACGATGGAGAACTGCAACGAGAAAGAAGGCAACACGAGCATCTCTTGAGCCAAGGACTCAAGAGATCTGTAAAGGATGTGCTTTGAAATCGATTTCTAGCTGCTCAAAGCTTCAAGCTGCTTCCGTAAACGCTTATGGATTTCGAAAACAGTGCTATCTTCTTCCGCTTTCATTCGAGCGGGAGGACGGCTTTGTGCCTCGAGAATTTTATTAAATTGATCTCTTAAATGGTCCACATTTAAAGTACCATCATAAAAATTCTGGAAAAGTTGATGACGATACCCGCTAACATTTTTTTGTTGCTCTTTTCTGGGCAACGACAGTGATCATTTCCTCCACATCAGCAGGACAAGAGACTTCAGGGCAAGAGACTTGGCGCAACTTCGTTTTCGACTTGGCTTCTAAAGTTCTTGGCCAAAATTTCCCAAAAACTTTCTCACATAAATGTATTAAATAGCTGAGGCTTCGTCTGTGCTGAGACTTTGATGTGGATATAATGCCCAAACTGGATAGCACCTTGATGGCGCGCTGAACTGTTCGTCGGCAAACTCCGATTTTCTCAGCAATCCAGCCATGTGACGGGAAGCATTTTCCGTGAATCCTGTTGATGAGAATCAGTTGCCTCAGGACCTCCTTCACAGAGGAAGCAATACCTTTCTGGCAACGAAAAAAATCCACGACTTGCGGCCCCGCCAATCTAATAATTATTTCTTCAGATTGGAATTTTTTAACTTTACCCAAATAGTATAAAACGGCACGGCCTCTTTTTTCTTGATATTTGCGCCAAAGGAGGCAAGAATGTTTTTGTGGTGCTTCAACAATTACAATGTTGAAAGCGCTTTCCAGAGAGTCAGTTTCATGCTTGCCGGCGGATCCTGACTCTTTTTTTGAATTTAGCATGCAGACCTCCTTTCTTCACCTTTCCTTGGACGCCCTTTCTTTCTAGACAACTGCGGCCCTTGGAGACCTTGTCCTGCCTTCATATACAACCACTCTTCCACTTTGTCTTTGAGCCAGTAATACCCCCGTCCAATTTTAAACGGCTCAGGAACTGCTGACCAATCTCGTCTTGAGACTCTACAGGAAATGGCTGCCGGAGTAGTGCCGAGAAGCTGGGCTACTCCATGGCGGTTGATTACGTTACTCATTCTGAGTCCTCCTTGATCAATTTGTCGCCATTTTATCACCTCGCTCTCTTTTGTCAACAAGCATCTGAAATTATTGCATTAAAAAATGATTTTAGATATAATAAGCTCACCCCAAGAGACAATATGAGCACCCTGATTAATGCTCCAAATTTGCTCCACACTAGCTGAAAAAATATATGCTCTTATTAAAAGAATGATAACCTAAAAAACAGTAATATACTGAAATATTGAAAATTAAATCACAACCTTTGAACACTTTTGATATATAAAAAACGATTCGTAATCAGTAGGTCGTCAGTTCAACTCTGATCTCTGGCTCCACGGAATGATCAAGCCCCTCAGTGATTTGTATCACTTTGGGGCTTTTTCTATTCCATGCTGAAAGAGTCAAAACCGATTCTTGTCTGAGTACAATTTGCGGACACTGATTACTCGTTCTTCATGATTTCAGCAGGTTGTGTAACTGGACCTACTGATTCCCACCAATTGATTGCCAAACCACGAACGAATCAACCCCGCTTCCACCCAAAACCTGTCAAGCGATACATTTGGTTTCTTTGGTGTATTTCGCCGACATCACCGTGCCTTTGACCGACTCCTTGCTGTATTCAACGGACAACTCTGTGTTTCGCCCTTTTTGGCCTGAAAACCTGTGTTACGGTTTTCGCAACTTTGAACGTCGCATTGGGTGCTATTCGTGAAAACCACTCACTAAGAGAGAAAAAAATGGCAGAGGAATGGGTTCAACACATCGGAGATGATCAACTGGTTTACGGCCTCCCGAAACACATGTCGGGAGTGGCAAATGGGGGCACCAAGACCAAGGGCCAGCCGAATAGAGCGACGTATTGGCGATATCATCCGAAACCACGGGCATGCGACAAATACCAGGCGATGAAAGGGCTGTGGTTCAAAAGTCGCCCCGGGCCTGTTCATCCGAACTGCAAGTGTGAAATTGAAGAATTCGAGGCTATCTAGTCACAGGACGGTCCCAGACTATCATCGTGCCTCCGGGCGTCGACTTGGCAGCCAATATTGCGGAAGCAAGGCGGATAAAAAGGATTTGTGAACCATTCCTTTTTAACTTCCCGCCATATTCCACAGCAAGTTTATCATTGAAATGTATATGGGTTTTTTCAATTTCAAGGATGGAGCCAAATACGACTACAAACGAGGAGGGCATCCTGAATACGAAGATTTTGGCAACTATCATTATGGTCTTTATACGGAAGCCCTCGGATTGAATGCCTCTTTTGCCCAAGCCGCAGCGGGAGCTGCTCAGGTATTTTCGTTAACCTCAAAGATGAGCTTTTGGCGAACGTGGTTCGACGACCCCAGAGACAATAAGATGGTCATAAAAGGACAAAAATCTCCTCTACTCAAGTAAACGGGCGAGTTCCTAGTCGTCATTGGAAGTGGGTATGCTAAACGGTAGCCCCACTTCCAGTACTTGACTACAGTCCGCCAGCAGCACATATAGACAATATGAATTACCGAGAACAATTGAAGCCCAGTGCACCTAAAGCTGTTCGTATGATCTTGCTACTAGGGCTGTCGATCCAGACAATCGCTGTTGGCTCATATTTAGTTATGGGTACCGGCCTTTTTCTGCTTGATGCGATCACACTCAGTTTCAACTACTGGACCCTATTTGCATGGGGTCTTTGGTGTACGATGGCTGTTTTCGTAATTGCCAATACACACCTCATTGCTAGGCTCGTCAACAAATGGCCTGAACGGTACAAAAGACGTCCACTGGACATACTCGCTTGTATCCCTTGCATTGCATTCCCAGGGTGGGCCAATATATCTTTGATTCTGGAAGGTAACAGAAACCTTGGCGACTACCTATTTTATGGAGTACCCACAACGCTCAACATCATCGTCCTTTGCTTTGCAATCCTGCCAACACTTCGCGGACTCTCTTTTGAGCATGCCACATTTAGGTCCAACGCCCCAAATGGGGACACCTAAATTCAACTCTGATCTCTGGCTCCATGGAATGATCAAGCCCCTCAGTGAGTTGTATCACTTTGGGGCTTTTTCTATTCCATACTGAAAGAGTCAAAACCGATTCTTGTCTGAGTACAATTTGCGGACACTGATTACTCGTTCTTCATGATTTCAGCAGGTTGTGTAACTGGACCTACTGATTCCCACCAATTAATTGCCAAACCACGAAAGGATCAACCCCGCTTCCACCCAAAACCTGTCAAGCGATACATTCGGTTTCTTTACCGTATTTCGCCGACCGCACCATGCTTTCGACCGACATCAGGTTGCACTTCACCAACACCTCCGTGTTTCACTCATTTTGTCCCGAAAACCCATGATACCGTTTTCAAAACCTTGAACAGCGCATTGGGCTCTGTTCCGAAAACCAACTACAAGGAGTGGTAAAATGGCAAAACATTGGAATCAACATATTGGGGATGATCAACTGGTGTATGGCATGCCCAAGCACATGTCTGTGGTTGCGGGCGAACGTATCATAATCGAAAGCAGGTTGAAGAAGGCGACCTATTGGCGATACCATCCGAAGCCTCAGGCGTGTGACAAGTGTCAGGCGATGAAAGGACTATGGTTCGAAAGTCGGCTCGGCGCGGTCCACCCGAACTGCAAGTGCGAAATTGAAGAGTTCGAGACGATCAAATTCACGGGACGATCCCGGACCATCATTGTGCCGCCGGGTGTCGATTTGGCAGCCAATAGCGCGGAAGCAAGGCGAGTTGCGAAAGAGAGTCAGCAAAAATCCGTTATCGAAGTTGATCGCTTCCTGTCTCAGATGAATCTCTCTGGCATCAGCGCCATTGATGGCATACGAAAGACATGTATCGATGAATTGACACTCATCTACAAATGTCTTTGGATATACATGAACTTTATCACAGGGAAGAGATACGATTTCAAGAAAGGCGACCACCCAGAATATGAAGACTTTGGCAACTACCATTACGGACTCTACACACAGGCCATGGGAATCAATGTAACGCTGGCTAGAGCGGCTGCAGGAGCAATTCAAATTCGCGGTGGGCATTATAGACTCAAGTGGTATCGGACATGGTTTGACGACCCGCACGACAATCAAATGATTCGCAAAGGGCAAGGTTACCCGTTCTAACGATGCTTGCGACAGGACGACGCGAGCTGGACTCCCGCCGCAAGAAACTGCAAAGAGGCAATGATCGAAAATGCACTTGGGGCGTTTATTTATAAAAACAGTCAAATGGTTTTTTTTATCGATTGGTGTTCTTTGCGTACTCCTTGTGGCTGGAGGTTGGCTATTTCTGAACATCATATTCCCGCCTCACGACACCGATGATGTCATGCTTCAAAACTTCGCTGAAAACCGAGCTGTTTTCGAACAAATTGTTACCCAATTGCAGCAAGACGACGACATCCGAAGAGTGGATGACAATTGGTACAGCCTAGCCGATGGCAAAGCCCGAAGCGACACCCCTGACAGGATTGTCTGGTATCGAAATCTTTTCAAAAACATCTCCACAGAAAGAGGGATTTACGCCTCCTATTCTTCAAATGGCAGTCCAAGGATTCTGTTTTTGTCAAACTGTATAGGGATGGTCACAGGCGGTTCATCGAAAGGCTACTTGTACGACCCACACCCGAAAAGCGAGCTTTTGTTGGTGGACAGCATTGACGACTATGATCAGCAACAAGACCTCTGGCGATCTTATTGGGCTGTTCACAAAAAAAATTGAAGGAGCCAAAGGGTGGTATCTCTATTGTGACTACGATGACTAACGTAATGGTCCAAGCATCTCAAAAAGACATTGAAGTCGTAAAGCCAACATTGCAGTCAAGGCCCCACACCGCTATCCAAAACCAGAACATCTGCCCCTCATGAACTGCCTGAAATCAAGAAAAGGCTACATTTTCGGCTAGATACTATCTGGCTACCAACCTCCTCACAAACAAATTCATAATTAGCAGGTCGTCAGTTCAATTCTGATCTCTGGCTCCAGAAAAGAACAAAGGGATTCGATACGTTGGCTCGCTACCGAGCGCTCGTCGAATCCCTTTATCGTACCCTACCGCATGCCTTGGCAGCCGGGGTATGCCTAGTAAAAGGTGTGAGTCAGTTCCGAGCTGAGAAGCGGGGTCACTTAGCAGGTCGCCGAATACCCAATGTCTTAATCCGGGTGGAAAGCGTCGTTGGCTTCAGGCCCAGCAAGGCGGCGGCACCTTCAGGGCCGTATATTCTGCCACCACAGCGTTCCAATGCTTTTTCAATGTTTCTCGCCTGCAGCCGAAGCATCTCCTCTTCCGTTAAGACAGCTTCCGGTGTGTCTTGAATCACTGGCGGCGCCGCCTTCGTACTTCCGCCGATTCCACCGAACAGTCTGGTATGCGCAGGCCCGCCGATGGATGAAATGGCAAACCGTTCGACAATGTTCTGCAGTTCGCGGACATTTCCCGGCCAGTTATACTCAAGTAGCTCAGCAAGCTGTTCCGGGCTGAACTTGAGCGCAGGCCTGTTCATGGCTTTCAGGGACTGCCTGAGAAAATGCTCTGCCAAAGGGGCTATGTCTTCCTTGCGCTCCCGCAATGGCGAGACCTCTATGGGGAAAACGTTCAGCCGGAAATACAGGTCCTCGCGGAATCGTCCGGCTCTCACCTCTTTTTCCAGGTCCCGGTTGGTGGCTGCGATGATGCGCACATCTACCTTTCGCACCTTTTCTTCCCCAACGCGCTCATACTCTCCCTCCTGAAGAACCCGAAGGAGCTGCGCCTGCAACTCGAGAGGGATCTCTCCCACCTCATCAAGGAAGAGTGTTCCGCCGTTTGCGGCACCGAACTTCCCCTCCCTGCTGGCATGGGCCCCGGTGAACGCCCCCTTGACGTGACCAAAGAATTCGCTGGCAAAAAGCTCCTTGGGAACAGACGCGCAGTTTACTTTGATGAGAGGCTTGGACTTTCTGCTGCTTCGCTGGTGCAACTCGCGGGCGACAAGCTCCTTGCCGGTGCCGGATTCGCCCTGAACAAGCACATTGGCATCGGTCGGAGCGACCAGGTCGATTTGCTGGACCGTGCGCTGAAGCGCGAGGCTGCGTCCAATGAATCCGCCGTAGGAGCTCGCTTTCACCAGTTCCTCGCGCAGATAACTGTTCTCCGCTTCAAGTTGCCCTTTCAGATCCTCGATCTGCTCGAACGCCCGGGCGTTGGCAAGGGCTGTTGCCGCGTGGTTGGCGAGGATGCGAAGAATATCCAGCGCGGGCTTGTTGATCCGCGTTTTGGTGAAAACGGCCAGCACCCCGAGGATTTCGCCATGGAAGCGCATGGGCTGCCCGGCAAAACCGTTGATACCCTCTTCCTGTGCCCACTCCGGGTGGGCGATCCACTGGGAGTCGTCGGGAATCGACTCGACAACCACAGGCTGTCCGGTCGCCGCGATGTGACCGACCTTCCTGACCCCCATGGGAAACCGCTTGAATTTACCGTCCAAACGATTCCATTCGGCCGAACCATCGCGCGAGGAACGCCCGGCACTGGCCACCAGATGCAGACACAGTTCCCTGCTGGGGCACTCATCGGCCATGAGGCAGGAGGAACAGATGTCGCCCTCCTTAACGAGCCAGATGCGAACAAGCGCGACTTCCTCAAACGCGGAAAGCCGGTCCACAACAAGGCTGAAAAGCGCTTGCGTCGACCGCTGTTCGCTCATGGCAAGAAGCAACGACTGGATTTCCATATTGCTGAAATGAAAGGTCTGCTCGGCGGTCATACCGTATTGCTAAACGAAACGCCCAGCCATCACAACACCAATGGTCTTCTGCCGGATGCATTGAAGGGAGAGCATCCGGCTATTCCGCCGCCCCGGTCAGGCCGCCCTGCCTTTCAGTCGGATGTTTATGAGCATCTCACGCGCTACGCACGACAGCGAACAGATGGTGAGCGCCCAGCAACGCCACTCCCAGCAGCATCGTCATCATTCCCAAGGCGTGAACGACCGAAGATGCCTGCTGAAAACACATGAGGAGAAAGCCGAGCATGCATATGGCCATGCCACCCACTTGAGGCGTGTCCATATAGAGTCCGAGCCGCTTTTCCCGGTAGTCGACGTCCTTGGCCGGGAACTCGAACCACAGCCGGTTCCATATCAGGGCGAACAGCACGGCAAGGGTTGCTCCCCACGCCATGTTAACGGGCAACAGGTAGGCAGGCATGGGGAGCGGCAGAATGGCCGGAATGGCTGCCGTTGCCGCAGCCGGGGGATGATCGGCATCAAATATCTGCATGAGAATAGCCGCGAACAGCACGGCAAGACCGAGCTTGCATGCCACGGCGTACTCGGTCCCGGCCCCCAGATGAGAACCGGCCCATACGCCCGCAAGCCCTCCTATCGAAGCGACGAAATGGCCCACGATAACGGGTTTGGGCCGGGCCACGCGCAAAAAGACGCAGGTGGAATTGATGAAGCACGTCGCGGCAAGGGGCGGGAAAAGGACCTCGACGCCGGTCTGCCGGGACAGGAAAGCGATAATCGCCAACAGCAGCCCACCGCCAAATGATCCCCACACAAGGCGTGAGAGCGAGATGACACCCGGACGATAGACCTCGGGGGCAAACTCCTCCCGACACAAAGGGACCATCCGAACCTGTACAGAGTTCGATTTGAAAAACATCACAGACTCCTCGCCGCCGGTTGGCGTTAGCGTCCAGACCGCAGCCAGCCATGCCCGCTCCCGCAATCACGCACGCAAGGTGGATGACGGGAGCGGGCATTCGGGCCGTGTTGGTTGAACGTCTGTATCGTGAAGGGGAGGGAACAACCCCCTCCCCTGCTTCAGGCGGACTAATCCCAGCCGATGTTCTTTCTGGCCGCCTCGAAGTCGGCAATGATTCTGGCTGCGACCTTTTGCGGGTCGGGATCGACATTCATGCAGGACCCGAGGATCTCGCGGGTGCCGCCGTAGAGGAAGTCACGGACCTTTTGCGATCCTTGCACGGGCGCATGCACGCAGTGGTAGGAGTCAAATCCGAGCATGCGGAAGGCGAGAGCCGCGCCGACACCCTTTTCATTGGACCATTCCGGCGTCACTTCGGCAAACGGCAGGTCCTTGATGGGATGACCGGTGAAACCCGCGATGGTCGCAAAGGTTCCCACTGCATGGGCATTGTCGATGCACTCGCCGAAATGCAGCACTGGCGGCAGGCTGTCGCCGAGGAACGCCTTCAGGCTCCCGCCGCACTTCTCCTGCCCCTTGGTGGAACAGTACCCGAGCTTTGCCATGGGGAACGAGGCGCAGCCGTTGGTAAAAACGAGGATGTTGTTTTTCAGCAGGATGTCGACGATATCGACTATGGCCTTCTCAAAGACGATGCGGGTGTTCGTACAGCCCGCGAGGTTGATGATGCCTCTGATTCTGCCATCCTTCAGGGCCTCGGCAATGGGTTCGACGCTGCCGCCGAAATGCTCGCTCAACTCTTCGAGGCCAAAGCCGACCTCCGCTTCCATCTCGTGAGGCGGGATGTGGCGCTTGACGTCGCGCCGGTTGGCAAAACTCTCGATGGCACGGGTGACGATCTTTTCGGCCAGCTCCGGCAGCTTGTCGATGTCTTCCAGATCCCGCTTGTAACCGATGTGCTCGGCTCCGGGCAGACGGTTGGATTCGTTGGTGGTCACGACCACGGTCTTGTAGCAGTTCGCCACGTCCATTATGCCGGGGAATATCTCCTGAATATCGGCCAGCCACAGGTCGAGCGCCCCCGTTGCCACGACAAGCTCGGAACCGTTGGCGTTGGAGAGAGGAATGACGCCGCCGAGGCGGTACATGGAAGAGAGCCCGGAGCAGCAGATGCCGTAGAACTGGATGCCTGCGGCTCCGGCCTCTTTGGCCATTTTCACGAACTTCTCGCTGCGGGCCGTCTCTATGACCTTCATGGCCATCATGGGGGCGTGCCCGTGGATGGCGATGTTGACGGTGTCCGTCTTCAGGGCGCCGAGGTTTGCCTTGATGGTGCTGCGACGGGGGATTCCGAACAGGCAATCCTGCGCGATGGACCCGCCCACCACGCTGTTGAGGGAAAAGGTCAGGCCCAGCCGAAGGAACTGATCCATGGCCTTGCGCCAATCCCCCTGTGTGCCCACCGTGGTCTGGTGCAAGGCTCGAAGACCTCATGGTAAGAGCTTGTCGGGATAAGACCGAGTTCTTCCCACACTTTCTGCCGTTCGGGCGGGGCAATGGCCTTGAGCGTCTTGTGCGGCCCGGGCACGGTGCGGCTCATGTCTTCAAGCAGGATGTCGGCAATCTCCCCGGCCAGCGCCTCGACGGTCTTGCCTTCCGTTTCCAGCCCGTAAGCCGCGGCCACGCCGAGAACCTTGTCCTTGCCGATGATGGGCAGGTCCACGTTTCCCGCAGAGGCCTTCTTCAGGGTCAGCATGACCTCGCGTGCTCGTGCGCCATGGCCTGCCACGCCACCGGCGGCGGAGCGGACCATGTTCCGGGCAACGATGAGGTCCGCGTCGGCCCCGCAGGTGCCTCGGGGAGAACGCTTCGTGATCTTGCACGGCCCGAGAGAACAGATGCGGCAGCACACTCCTGCCAGACCGAAGGTACAGTGGGGTTTCTGCTTGTCGAACCGGTCGAAACAGCTTTCAACGCCCTGCTCGTCCATATACTTGACCATGTCGCGAACCGCCGGGTCCGGGGCATGAGCCATCACGTCTTCCTTGCTGGCGAAAGACTCGCGGTACGCTTTGACCGCATCCTTGTAGTCGGTGAAATCGTTGCCGTGGTGGTGATGGCCGTGGCCATGGTCATGGTCATGCGAATGATTGCCGCCGCACATTGAAACACTCCTTACGCTTGGAAATTAATCAGGAAGGAACAAAGCCTGATGGTGAACCGGATGGCGCGAACCGCACTGGGCAGCTTTGAAGTACGCCATCACGTCGCAACCCTTTTCCACGCAAAGGCAATCGCCGTGCCAGCATCGAAAACCATTCAACCAATTGATTTCAAAATCTTTTTCTCAACAACCCCCCTATCGCGGCAACGGCATTTCGTTGAATCACGAAATGTCGTTGGCAATTTCAACGATACTTTGGTGCCAGTCCGTCTCAGCATGCCTCCGGCCCCCAGCCAAAGGCATGAGTACCGAGTTTTTTGTGACTTTGACCTGAACTGATTCTTCTTTCCGCAAATCACCCGGAAAGCATAATACGCCGTATTTCAATGCAATTCCAAACCCCGCGCCTCCCTCTCCTTCAAAAAGGACCTGACCGGAAAGGCGAGCGGCACATCCAAGGCATGCTCCTTGCTCAACAGAAACCACTCATTGCGAGTATCCATTCCAACTGTTCACTCCCGCAGATCGGTTCGGAATTCATCAACAGCCATCAAACCAGTCAATGTCTCAACGATTCGTACTGCGGGAGTGAACAAACTAAGAAGGATCAACCCATGACGTATAAGGAAATGCAAGCCGTGCTGATGGAGAATCTGCGGCTGTACCACTACCCGGTCGCAGTGAAGTTCTTCTACGACAAGGCTGAACTGGAACACTTTCAGAGCACTGCACCGGAAATCCACACCCCGCTCAAGCCCATGACGTTCTGCCAGTGGGAACTCGGGGCACGAATGCAGGGACAGATAATCTATTCGGATGCTCAAGGCCTCGGCTGCGGCAACGCGAAATACTGTTTCGGCTGGAAGGGGCTGGACGAAGGCGAGATCAAGGGACACGCCAAGTATGTTCAGGATCTCGATCAGGCGGAGCGCTTTGTCAGGTCCAAGCACCAGCTTCAGGAAGGACTGCTGGGAATCGCCGTGGCCCCCCTCGGCTCCATTGACGGCCTGTTCGACCCGGACACCGTCCACTTTTACTGCGACAACATGCAGGCCTACCATCTGGCAGTCGACTATATGGCGGCGACAGACACCCACCCGTTGCGCCCGAACATCACCATCAACTCCTCCGCCTGCGGCGGAAACGTCTTCAGCTTTGTGGAGCAGGAGTTCAACATGCTGCCCGCCTGCTCGGGAAGCTACAATGCGGGCAAGACAGAGCGCGGGGAGATCAACGTCATCATCCCCGGCACAAAGTTCAAGGCCACCTTCCAGAGGCTCATGGACCGCATCAACAAGGCCAGCAGCTCCATAACCCGGCCCGGTGACGGGTTCCCCGGGGCAGACATCTGCAAAAACTGCCCACTCATCATCTTTAAGAAACAGTAACCGAGACCTGCCTGACACCACAGAAAGACTCAGAAGACCGCATCACCCATACCCTCTGGCCGCTGTCTCCCGGGCGGGACTGGAAGACAGCACGGAAAAAGGCCACCCCTTTCGGGGTGGCCTTTGCTTATTTCGTTTGACAATCAGTGTCGGCTAGAAGGTCTCGAACTCGGCGTCGTCATACTGCGGGGCTGCGGCGAGGGCGCGCGGCTCCACCGTTCTGGCGGTGGCTACGGGGCGTTCCTGCCCACGGGAGGTCGAGAAGGCCCGGCCACTGGAGCCGTTCATGTGGAAGAAGCCCAAGGCCTGCTGTACGGACTGACTCTGTCCGGCCAGTTCTTCACTGGTTGCGGCCAGCTCTTCCGCCGTGGAGGAGTTCTGCTGAACGATGGTCTCAAGCTGCGAAACCGCACTGTTGACCTGTTCGGCCGCTGCGCTCTGCTCCTGACTGGCGGCGGCGATGTCATCCACCAGCGAGGAGGTCTTGATGATGTCCGGGACCAACTGGTCGAGCATCGTGACCGCGCGCTCCGAGAGGCCGGTGCTCTTCAGCGACAGCTCGCTGATTTCGGCGGCCGCGTTGCCGCTGCGCTCGGCCAGCTTGCGCACTTCGGCGGCCACGACAGCAAACCCCTTACCGTGTTCGCCCGCGCGGGCCGCTTCAATGGCGGCGTTGAGCGCGAGCAGGTTGGTCTGGCGTGCGATCTCTTCGATGATACCGATACGCTCGGAGATCTCGTTCATCGCTTCCATGGCCTCGTTCACGGCCTTTCCGCTCTCTTCGGCGTCCTTGGCCGCCTGTCTGGCTATGGCCTCGGTCTTGTGGGCGTTTTCGGAGTTCTGGCTTATGTTGGTTGCCATTTCATTCATGGTCGAGGCGACCTCTTCCACGTTTGCCGCCTGCTCCGTGGAGTTCTGCGAAAGAGACTGCGCAGAGGATGCCAGTTCCTCACTGCCGGTAGCGACACGTTCCACGCTGCCCTGCACGTCGGAGACGATGGTGCGCAGGCGCTCAACCATGGAGCCGAGGACATTGCACAGGGATCCCACTTCGTCGCGCTGGCTTATGTCGATGCTGGCTTCGAGGTTTCCGTCGGACACGTCGGTACCGAGCTGCAGGGCCTTGGACATGGGGCCGGTGATACCGCGGGTGATGACGACGGCGACCCCAAGAGCAACGATCACTGCCACGAGAACGACAGCGATCATCATGATAGTTGCCGACTCGATGGAGCTCTGTGCCGCGGTTCCAAGCGCGTCCTGATCGTTCTTGACCGAGTGCGTTATCTCATCGGCATCTGCAGCCACTTCAGGCCCGATGCGGTCAAGCGTTCCGGCAATCACGTTTGCGTTACGTTCGGCGATGAGGCTGGCCACGTCCTTAAGCGTGGAACGGTAGACCGCTTCCTTGGCTGTTATCTCCTCAAGCAGTACCCGGCGCTCGGGATTCTGCAGCTGTGTCTCAAGGATGGCGCCATTCTGCTTCAGGCCGTCGAATTCGCTCATAGCTCGCTCAAGGTCGGCATCGGCATTGGATGCGAGGAACTTGCTCGCGTAGAGCCTCGCAAGCAGCAGCTGGCGCATCATCAGGCTTGAGCGATAGGCGGCTTCCATGTCGCCGTCATCGCGTGCCGACCGAAGAATCTCGGTCAGCTTCCTTTCCATAGCAGGACCCTCGACATCAAGGACTTCCGTTACCATCCTGTCTCGCCTGTCCATCATCGAAACAAGCGTGGAGAATCCATTCTTGTATTCGGTCAGTCCGCTGGAAATCTCGGCGACCAGCGCAGCACGCTCAGGCTTGTTGATCTCGCCCTTGGCTTCATCCATGATCGTGTCCAGCTCGGACACGTATTCGTTGTACTGCGTCTTGTCGGTATCGCTGCCGGTGATGATGTAATCCTTCACGTTCATCCGCACCATCAGCATGGTGCTCTGGAGCTTTCCGGCGAGGTTGCTGTCGCGGGCGAGGTTGCGGTACTCCGTGAAGGAGTCCAGATTGTTACCAAGTTCCCTGTACGACAAGCCTCCCACGATTCCCAGCAATACAAGCAGCAGTCCGAAACCGATTGCCATCTTGTATGCCAACTTCAGATTCTTCAACATTCTCTTTCTCACTTTGGGCCGAATATACGTCGGCGTTCTTGAGTCCTTTTTATTGTGCCGGTGCACATGAAGCTGCGCTGGGAGGAAGCGGTGTGTTTGCGTGATAAGGAGTACACTTCAGCTGTCCGGCATGACCCTTCGCCTTCCCAATAAAGCTATGTAGTAACGGTTGTCAAAACAATTTTTCATCTTTTAGCACTTTGTTTTGTTTGACTTTTTTGAAACAAAAAGCTGTGGAAAACTTGTGAAAACTCACTTTTTTTGTCTCTTAACAACTGCCACAGGCTCCAGCACCAGAAAAACCACAACCGGTAAGAATCCACCCAGAGCATTTTCTATGCGAACCTCACAGAACAATCGCGTTTGTCTATATCAATAACTACACTATTTGTACAAAATATAGCTTTGCGAGTCTTAATCATATGTTCGTATTAACAGCACGCCAAACGATCTCTTCAAACGGTTTCAAATTCGAAAGCATATGCTCATTTCGCATGACATAGTCCTTGCCCTGCCCTCCTTCGAGAGATATGAATAATAATGATCAGAATTCTGCTCTGCATCGCTTTGCTGCTCACCATGCTTCCCGGGCTATCACGCGCCGACACTGCGCTTGTGGTAGGCTCCCTGAGCTATACTGCCCGGACACAATCGACTGTGACCTCACCGAAACCAAGGCAATAATAACCGAAGCTTACAAACGGGCTGGCTTGAAAGCTTTGTTTGTGCCTCTACCTATGGAACGAATACTTCTCGACCTGGACTCCGGACAAGTTGACGCCACCTATGCCCGAACGCGGAGGGCAATCGAAGGCTATGACAATATTGTCCAGCTAACCGTTCCGTACAGTTTAATAAGAATCGTGGCGTTTTATCTGGACCCCGACCTCTCGATCAACAGCCTTGCAGATCTCGCTCCACTCAACCCCGGAATCATGCGCGGGGACATGCTTACCGTTACAACAGCAAAACGAGCCGGAATACCTTACACCCTCATAGATCATATCGACCTCGGTTTTCTTATGCTAAAACAGCGAAGGGTGAAGGTCATTCTCACAGACAATACTATTGGGCGTATCTTCGCTCGGCATGTAAACCTCAACAACTATTTCGTCTCTGAAGAACTGTTCAGAGCGACCATTTTCCATACCTTGAACAAAAAACACGCACATCTCATACCGCGATTGGAAAAATCCTTTCGCAGCATGCTGGAAGACGGCACGGCCAAACGTCTGGCAGGGAAATATGCAGACATGATTCCTGAAACCGCCCCCGAATAATAAGACACTGTCAACCGCGCGAGACAATGAAAAGGGCGACCTTCACAGGCCGCCCTTCTTATTGTTGATTACAACTACTGCTACAAGACCTTGAAGGTCCTGCCTTCGCCCCCACGGTTGTCCACCAGATGAACAGAGCAGGCGATGCACGGGTCAAAGGAATGGATGGTGCGCAGGATTTCCACCGGACGGTCCGGGTCAGGGCAGGGGCAGCCCATGAGCGACTGCTCGGCGGCACTGAGCTTGCCCTCGGCACAACGGGGGCCGAGATTCCATGTGGAGGGAACCACCATCTGGAAGTTCTCGATCTTGCCACCCTTGATGCGAATCCAGTGTGACAGGGCGCCGCGCGTCACACAGCACATGCCCACGCCCTTAGCCATATCCGGCATCTTCCAGCGCTGGTAGATGGTGTCGTCACCCGCATTGATGCGCTTGGCGGTCTCATCGATCCAGCCTTTCATCCGCCGCATCAGCATCTGCGTTTCCACCACTCGGCAGACCGTGCGGCCCATGGTGGAAAAGAGCTGATCCGGCTTCATGCCGGTGGCCTTGAAGTAGCCGTCCAGCGCCTTGCGGGTCTCGGATTCGCCACGGGCGTATGCGATGACACGGCGTGCCAGCGGACCGGTCTCCATGGCTTCGCCCTTGTAGCGGGGGGCCTTGGACCACGAATACTTGTCCTTGTCGTCATAATCCGTGTACTTCGGCTCGGTCACGCCGTCATAGGGCTTGAGTACCGCGTCCCCCTTGTACCAGCTTCGGGCCACGTGCTCGGTGATTTCGTTGATGTCCAATTCCTCATGCTTGCCGAGGTCGTTGCCCCAGAGCACGCCGGAACGGAAGTACGGGTCCTTGCCGGTTTCTGGATCATGGAAGTCGTTGAACGCGAAGAAGTTCGAGGTCTTTCCGTAGGAAAGCGCCTCGGGATACCGCTTCGTCATCAGCCGGATATCCGGCATCATGGCGTTGTCCACGAACTCCATGGTCCCTTCCCATATGTTGGCAAAGTGCCCGATGACATCAGGCTTGAGGCTGTCGTAACAGGTCATGCCGCCCACGACCATGGACTGGGCATGAGGGTTCTTGCCCGCAAAGAGCGCCATGGCCCGGGCAAGTTGCAACTGCACGCGCAGGCCCTCGAAGTAGTGTGCCGCAAGGATGAGATTTTCCTCGGGCGTGAAACGGTAGGCATTGTTGCCGCCGAGGAAGTAGGCGTTTTCCAGAAAGCCGAGCTGACCGGTGCCCACGAACTCCTTCAGACGCTTCTTCATGATGTACAGATCGGCCGGGTCGTCGCCGCGGTTGCTCGTCTTGGCGACGATCTTCGAGGCCTTTGCCGGGTCCGCCTGCGTTGCGGCGGCCATGTCGATCCAGTCCAGTCCGTGCAGGTGATAGAAATGCACAAGGTGGTCGTGAACGATGAGCGCCGACAGGATCAGGTGGCGCATCAACCGGGCCAACGGCGGCACTTCAAGGCCGAGGGCGTCCTCGATGGCCTGATGCTGGTAAGTGCATGGGTGTTCGTGCACACGCCGCAGGCGCGCTGTGTGAAGAGCGGCGCATCTTCGGGCGGCCGTCCCTTGAGTATCTGTTCTATGCCCCGGTACAGCTGCGTGCTGACCCAGGCGTTTTTCACGCGGTCGTTCTCAAGCTCGACCTCAACCTTGAGGTGGCCTTCGATTCGCGTCACCGGGTCGACGATCAGCCGCTTGCCGGTGCTGGTGGCTGTGGTCTGGCTCATGCGGATATTCCTCCTTCCGGATGGCGCGGGTTAGGTTTCGGAGCCGTCTTCGATGGGGTGGAAGAACGGCGAATAGTCGTCCCAGAAGTTCGGCTCGCTGCACCCGATGCAGGGCGCACCGGCCTGAACCGGCCAGTTGACCTGATTGAACAGCGCCGTGGGACAATTGTTATAGGTATATGGCCCCTTGCAACCGAGCTTGTAGAGACACCAGCCCTTCTTGGCTTCCTTGCTGTCAAAGCTCGGGGCGAACTCACCCTTGTTGAAATGCTCCTGACGCGGGCAATGTGCGTGCACCGTGTCCGCGTAGAAGAGCTTCGGGCGGTTCCAGTTATCGAGCTCGGGCATCCCCTTTGTCAGCAGATGCACCACCGTGCCCACGAAGTTCATGGGGTTGGGCGGACAGCCCGCGATGTTGATGGCCTTGACGCCCACCGCTTCAAGGGCTTCGTTGGTCCCCTTGGCGCCGGAGGGATTCGGAGCCGCGGCCTGCACCCCGCCGAAGCTGGCGCAGGAGCCCATGGCAATGGTCGCTATGGCCTTGGAGGCCACCCGCGCACAAAGCTGGAACATGGTTTCGGCCCCGACCTTGCCGTACTCCCCGCCATGCAGGGTCGGAATCCCGCCCTCGATGACGCAGATGTATCCTTCCGGATTCCGCAACGCCTTTTCCAGCGCCGCATGGGCCGCATGCCCGGCAGCGGCCATTACTGTCTCGCAGTAGTCCAGCGAGATAGTGCTCATGATGATTTCGTCAAAATACGGCTCGTAGGCCCGAAGCAACCCTTCGGTGCAGCCGGTGCATTCCGCACAGTGCAGATAGACCACGGACGGCCGCTTCTTGGTGGTCAACGCGTGGGCCACGGTGGGCGCAAAGGCAGGCCCCATGCCGAGGAACGCGGCCATGGTCCCGCAGAACTTCATGAAGTCGCGGCGGCTCGGCTGTTTTTCGCCGGCCATCATCTTCAACGAGTTGAATCCCTTCGCATTGCTCATGCGACTCCTCCTTTCAGCTAGCTCGGCTTGTGGCAGGCCGTGGTACAGCCCACCGGGTTGTCGCCGCCACGGGCGCGCATCTGGGTATGGCAACCCAGACAGCTCGGCGGCCCGTCCGAATGCCACGCACGATAAAACCCCGTTTTGTCATTGGGATCATCCGCGCCATGACACTGCCTGCAGCCGACAAATTCGCCGAGCGTCTTGTCGGATTCCTTGTGGTGGCATTTCTGGCAGGAAACGCGAATGGCGTGAAAACCGTGAGCAAACTCCACTTTCGTCACCCAAGTGGCCAGCGGTTTGTTGTCTTTCGGCCTCTCCAGGACAATGACGTCCGGGACCTTGTATGCCGAAGCCGCAGTGACAAGCACGACGAGGAACGCCGCCGCCATCGTTGAAAACAGCACCTTGCGGAACATGTCTCCTCCATTTCGAATAATTTATTCACATGAGCACATACGATACAGCACATGACGTATAGGCGTATTATTTTTCAATACAATCCCTGTCCTCCGCCGCAAAAACCGGCGGCTCGCCAACGTCATCCCCGGTGTGACATTACCGGCGGCACGCTGTATGGTGGGCATATTTGTATCCGCCCCTGTTTACGGAGGAGTTCCATGACATCGCCTGAAACCGTGAAATGGATATCAAGAATCGTGGTCTTTGCGCTGCTGACCGGCCTCGGACTCTGGTGCGCAAAAAAGCTGACCACCGGAGGCAACGGCGAACGCCGTTTCGGCAAGGCCCTATTCGCGTCGCTCAAGATGCGCGCAAGAGTGCTTGTGCTCGTGGCATCCGGTTCGCTTGCCGTGGCCGCGCTGCTCCCGCTCGCGGATCTGAGCTCTTCCACCGCAGCCATCTTCCATAATGTGCTGGACATACTCTGGATCGTCCTCGCCGCATGGGCCGCGACAACCGGACTGAACGTTATCGCCGACCTCACGCACTGGAAATACGACCTGAACGTGGAGGACAACTACGGCGCACGCCAGGTTCATACGAAAATACGGATATTTCAGCGGGTGCTGCTGGTGCTGATCTGGCTGGTGGCACTTGCCGGAATCCTGATGCTCTTCGAGCGTTTCCGGGCGCTCGGCGGGACGCTGCTGGCCTCGGCAGGCATTGCCAGCGTGGTCCTCGGCCTCTCGGCGCAAAAACGTTCGGGGCCATCATCGCCGGGGTCCAGGTCGCCCTCTCCAACCCCATCAACATCGACGACGTGGTCATTGTCGAAGGCGAATGGGGCCGCATCGAAGAGATCACCTTCACCTATGCGGTGGTGCGCATCTGGGACCTGCGCAGGCTGATCGTGCCGCTTACCTACTTTCTGGAACGCCCATTCCAGAACTGGACCCGCAGCAAGGCGGACCTCATAGGATCCGTCTTCCTGCACGCCGACTACACCGTTCCGGTAGACGACATGCGACAGGAGCTTGAACGCATCTGCGAGGAGTCGCGCCACCTCTGGGACGGCAAGACCTGCACCATGCAGGTCACCGACGCCGGACCGGAAACGATCACCCTGCGGGCGCTGGTCAGCGCGGCCAACTCCTCTGCCGCATGGGACCTGCGGTGTCTGGTGCGGGAAAAACTGGTGGCGTACCTGCGCGACAACCATCCCGGCTCATTGCCAAGAAAGCGCCTCAGAATGCACGCCGAAAAGGACAAAGACGGACTGGAATACTAACGTCTGCGGGACTTGCCGCGCTTGGCGGCCTTCACATTCCGCACAACCCGGTGTTCGCGGTTGCGCCGCTTGCGAAGATTCTCCTCACTCTCCTCAAGCTCCTGCAACAGCTTGAAATAATTCTCCACATGCCGTTGGCTCATGGCCCCACTCTCCACCGCCTCCCGCACGGCGCAGCCCGGCTCCCGGTCATGGCGGCAATCGCTGAACCGGCACAGCGCCACGGCCTCCTCCACATCGGAAAACACACGGCTCAGGCCGTCCTCGCTGTCGTGAAGCTGCAGTTCCCGAATACCGGGCATATCCACCAGCAACGCCCCACCCGCAAGGCGGTGCAGGGAACGCGTCGTAGTGGTGTGCCGCCCGCGGTCGTCCCCAAATCGCACCTCACCGGAACGGCTCAAATCTTCGCCGTGAATGGTATTGAGAATGGTGGTCTTGCCCACCCCCGAAGAACCGAGCATGGCAACCGTTTTACCCACCTCAAACCAATCACGAAGAATTTCAACGCCTTCTTTGTCCTTCGCATTAATCACCCGCACAGCAAGGCCGTTCATGAGCGATTCAGCCTCACGCCGGTACCGGTCCGGATCGCCGCACAGGTCCGCCTTGGTGATGACCACCACCGGCTCCACTTCGGCCTCCAGCGCAAGGCAGAGATAGCGCTCAATGCGATTCAGATTGAAGTCCCGGTTGCAGGAAGTGACGATAAAGAGGGTGTCCACGTTGGCCGCAATGGGCTGAACGCGCACCTCGGTACCGGAGGCCATCCGCTTGAACACCGTCCCACGCTCCAGCAACCGGACCGGCAGGAGCGTCTCGCGGTCGAGCAAAACCCAGTCGCCCACCGTGGGCTGCTCCCCAAAACTCATCAGCCCCTTCTCGGCAATAAGCAGCAAATGCTCCTCCTGTCCCGTGAAGGCCACAATATGGCCGCGGTGCGTGCTCACGATGCGCGCAGGCACTGCCCTCTCGCGGTCCTCGGCAATCAGTTGCCGCTCATAATGATCAGTCCAGCCCAGTTCGGGCAGGGAGCAAGGCGATACGCTCAATGAAGCCTCCATCGATAAAGTGCGCCGGACACCATTCCGGCAGATTTGCCCTCTAGCAAAAAGGACGCAGAGCTTCAAGCACTCCCGCCTTCGGCGGCCCTCCGGGGGGCCTCCGGCGGCTTAAGAACCTTTTTGGCAAAAGGTTCTTAAGAATCTCCAAAATCTTATAGCTTGCCTTCGGCGGGATTGTCCGGCCACGTAAGGTCTTCGCTTGCAGCAAGCACCTTCAAGTC
>NZ_BBCB01000055.1 GCF_001311825.1 Salidesulfovibrio brasiliensis JCM 12178
CCCCCGACTGAACTGCCGAGGCCCGGGTCTGGCGCAGTCGCGCCCATGCGGCCTCAATGTCGAAGTTGCCAGAGAGGGCTTCCTGCACCAGCCCGTTCAGCTGCGGGCTGTCGAACTCCTGCCACCATTTCTCCGTCGCAGGCGGATTGGCGGAATACAGGGAATAGGTCTCCGGCAGCGGGACCGCCTCACGGGGAGAAGGGGAGAACGGAGCGCACCCCGCTGCCAGAGCTGCCGGAATGATGAAGACCGACAGAAATATGAAAATGCGTTGTATGCCAGGCTGGTTCAAGACTGCTCTCCGAGTGATTTTGTTCAGGCCGTGATACCGTATGCAAAGGCGGAAACTTTTTTGCCGGTGATAAAAAGTGTAAAGAGATGTAAAAACCGCAGGCGCACGCTTTTCTTCCGCGCGGCGGGAGACTACAGGGAAGGTATGGAAACGGACGGCACCATCCTCATCATCGATGACGACGAGAAGCTTCGCGCGCTCCTGACGCAGTATCTGGAAGGATACGGCTACAGCGTTTTGACGCTGCCGTCGGGTGTCGAGGCCGTGGGGACCGTGCGGGAGTCGTCTCCCTGCATCGTGGTGCTTGACGTGATGATGCCGGGGCCTGACGGATTCGACGTGCTGCGGGAAATCCGCGCCGCCTCGTCCGTGCCGGTAATCATGCTGACCGCCAAGGGCGAGGACGCGGACAGGATCGTGGGGCTGGAGCTCGGGGCCGACGACTACATGCCGAAGCCCTTCAACCCTCGTGAACTGCTGGCCCGCATCAAGGCGGTGCTGCGCCGCTACCCCGGCGAACGTCCGCAGACTTCGGGCGCTCCGAAACTGCTGGAGGCGGGCGGCCTGTCCCTCGATCTCTCCCGGCAACTGCTGCTCATAGACGGGGACGAACTGGAGCTGACATCCACGGGATTCCGGCTGCTCAAGGCGTTCATGGAGAATCGGGACAAGGCCCTGACCCGCGACGAGCTCATGAATCTCGTCTGGGACAGGGAGTTCTCGGCCTATGACCGCAGCATCGACGTGCACGTCAGCAAGCTGCGCACCATGCTCAAGCCGTACCCGGCCCATGAGAAGCGCATCAGAACGGTATGGGGTACCGGGTACATGTTCGTGGGGAGCGTATGAGGTTCGGCAAGCTCTATTTCAAGATCATTCTGGCCTTCATCGCCGTGCTCGTGGCTGCCGAGGTCGTGGTCTACACGCTGGTGCACAGCGGCAAGATTCATCCGCCGTTCTTCCGCAACACCGTGGAGCAGGCGGCCATGATCGACCTGCTCATCGAGCGCGAGATGACCGGTCAGCCCGCGACCGAAGCAGTGCTTCGCGAGCGAGTCGATCCCCTCCTGCATCTTCTCGTCAAGGGGTTTGACGGCCATCTCTGGATCACGGACGCAAACGGTCGCGTTGTGAGCGCCAGCATGGACGGCCCGCCGCCTCCCCTTGACGGCGAGTTGGGTGAAGTCAGCATGGACAAGCCAGACAACATCCGCTTTTACACCCTGCACAGGGAGAAGACCCGTTCGGTATACCTCACCTCTGCCATCGTGCTGGGGGGCAGGAATTTCACCGTGCACCTGCTGTACGGGGAACATCCGAGGCGGGCCGAGCGCTGGTTCTTCCATGGCCTGCTTTTACTGACGTTCTTCGGTGCACTGTTCATCTTCCCGGTCTCGCGCATGATTACCAAGCCGATACGCCGCCTGACGGACGCATCCGAGCGTCTTGGCCGGGGGGACTTTTCCAGAAGAGTGCCCGAGCGGGGGCGTGACGAAGTGGCTGAACTGGCCCGGAAATTCAACCGCATGGCCGACCGGCTGGAACGCATGGTCATGAGCGGCAAGGAGCTGACCGCCCATCTTTCCCACGAGCTGCGAAGCCCGCTGGCCCGGCTGCGAATCTCGCTTCAGATGGTTATGGAGCGGGAAGAGGAGACTACCGGGCAGAGTGCGAAGCTGCTGGAAGGGATGCAGGAAGAGATCGAGCACATGGATTGGCTCATCGGCCGAATTCTCGACCTGTCAAAGCTGGACATGCAGGGGCCGCCCTCGCTGGAGGACCGGGTGGACGTCCCGGCGCAGCTTTCCGCGCTCCTGAAGAAATACGAACCCATGGTGGAGAGCAGGGGTGTTCGCCTGAGCACGGACCTGAGCGAGACGCCAGAGCTTCGTGGTCACGCGCACGCCGTGGAGGTTCTTTTTGACAACATCCTCGCGAACGCCTTCAAGTATACGGTGGAAGGCGGCGAGATCCGCGTCGCTGCGAGTGCCGGGCCGGACTGGATTGCGGTGAAGATTTGCAACACGCATCCGCCTCTGAGCGACAAGGACCTGTCTGCCATGTTCATGCCGTTCCACCGCCTTGACCCCGGCGAAGCCGAGGGTACCGGCATCGGCCTTGCCGCGGCCAGCCGGATCGTCGAACTGCATCACGGCACCATCGCCGCTTCCAACGAAGACGGCATGGTCTGTATCCGCGTCTCATTGCCGCTGGAGTAGTGCGGGAAGATTCGAGTTCCGGGAATCATTTTTACAGTGGGAAGCCGACAGAAAAGCGGGTTGCACTTTCGTACAGCCCGATTTCCTGCCGGGGTGTGACCGACTGCTGAAGGGGCGCTCCGGTCAGAGCTACTCCCGCCAATGCTCGGGTTTATCCAGTTCCGCTGCACAGGAGACCGTTCCGCTCACCTCGTCCAGCGCAGTGCCGTTGACTGCCTGCACCATCCATGCGTCCGAATGTTCCTCGGGGATCGGGTAGGGGGCGTTCAGACCAAAGGTGTGGGCCGGGACAAATCCTGATCTGGGGTAGTAGGTCGGGTGACCCAGCACAAAAACGAGATCGACGCCGCGCTCGGAGAGAATCCGCAATCCGGTTTTGATGAGCTTGCCGCCCACGCCTTTGCCCTGCGCTTCTGGAATGACGGACAGCGGCGCAAGCAGGGAGGCTTTTCGGTCGCTGCCTTCGATTCCGGCTGCGGTGAACAGGATGTGTCCAACGGGCTTGTCGTTTTCAAGGGCGAGAAGCGATAGCCTCGGCTCCGCAGTGGGATCATCCAGCAGGGAGTCAACCAGTTTTGCCTCCTTGTCGTAGCCGAACGCCTCGGCTTCCACCGTGTAGATGGTTTTGCGGTCCGCCTCGGTGGTTTCACGAATTATCAAGTTCAATTTGTAGCTCCTTTCTGAAGTTGTAGGGTTCGGCAGGCCGGAAGCAGGATCGGCCGCCTTTCAACGTTACGGATGGAAGCGTCCGCTCTGAACCCATAGACAGGTCAAGCAGAAAAGGCCCTTGAACTGAAAGCTCAAGGGCCTTGGTACCGAGTTGTCGAATCGAGCGAGTCGATGTCGCGGCATCATGTGTCGGCGCAGTCGGCTACAGCCTCATACGTTCCAGAAAGCGAAGGATGAGGACGTAGAGGGCGACCAGTGCGACGAGCACGATCCAGTGGTTGATGCCGAGGGCGTCAGCCAGCGTGATTTTGCCGAAGTTGCCCCATGTATACACGTTGGACTTCAGGTACGGGTACGTGTGGGCAAACAGGGATGCGCCCGCAAGCATGCCGAGGATGCCCGGCAGGGCGTCCACACGGCCTTCACCCAGCGCACCTGCCGAGGTGCCGGGGCAGTATCCGATCAGGCCCCAGCCGAGGCCGAAGAGCAGACCGCCCACGATATTCGGGCCGAGAATGGTGGGCTTGAGGGACAGCTCCACCACGCCGAATTCCTTCAGCAGGTAGATGCCGATCATGGCCACGATGATGTTGGAGAGCATGAACTTGACGATGGTCATGTCCTTGAGGCGAAGGGCCCCGAGCTGCTTGTCGTAGCGAAGCACGCGCGCCTTCTGGAGCAGAAAGCCGAAGATGATTCCGGTCAGGATTCCGTATATCAATGTCATCTCTAGCCCCTCCCGTAGACCAGACGGGCCATGATGACGCCGCCGATGAAGAAGCAGGCCGCCGCGATGAATCCGCTGGCGGACATCTGGGCCAGCCCGGAGAGGCCGTGGCCGCTGGGACAGCCCCCGGCCAGTCGGGCGCCGTAGATCGCGATGACGCCGCCGCCGAAGCCTGTGACCGCGCGGGGAAGCCAGGAGTTGCCAAAGCGGTTTCGCCACATGTCGGGCACTGCCTGCACCTTGAACGAGCGGTCGGTGCGCGAGGCGATGAACGCGCCGATGACGATGCCCACCACGAACATGAACTGCCAGTCCACGGCCAGATTGTATTTGAGGAAGTATGCGGTGTTCACTAATTCGGGCGAGAGCGTCCGCTCCGTCATTCCCGCCGCGCGGACGAAGGTGGTCGATGCGCCGAGGTATTTCCCCGCCACCAAGACCGACAGCACTGCCAGCAGGCCGCTGAGGGCACCGGCAAGGTAGGGACTCCAGGGTCGTTCTGTGTTCTTCACGATAGCCTCCTATAATACTGGATGATTCTTCATATATATACGACTCATGTCTTTTTTCAATGACAAAAGACAAGCGCAATAGGTTCGGATTATGCGTTGGCGGAGGGAAGGGAATGTGGAGACAAAGCTGTGCGCATGCAGGGTGGCTGCAAAACCGAAAGGCTGGCGAAGTGGCCTAGAATTGTATGAATTAACCGGCTTGCCAAGCTGGCAGGAGCGGGTTTGTTAACCCTTATCCTTCTCTTTCCGGGAAGGGGAGCGGAGAAACCAAGCGAGAACAGGAATGGCGACACCTCCAGCGAGGACTATCCATTCTATCCAGACTGGAGAGGGAAACCCTCTAAAAAAGGCTCTCCAGAAACAATACCTAGTAGGCTTGATCCAACCAGACAAGCACTTAACAGTAGTTCTGATGGTTTGATTCTCACTTCATTTTCCTTTCATATACCAATCACCTCCCAAGCAAATCCGAATGGATAAGTGCACTTAGCCGAAAGCCGTGGTAAAATCGTACATTCCAACACCGCGCGATTACTACCAAAAATAAATGATGTGTCCGATGGATGTGTCCGATGTTTTTCGAACCAGAAAAAGAAAAGGACACCGACCTAAATGGTTGGTGTCCTTGATTCTTTCTGGCGGAGCCGAAGGGACTCGAACCCTCGGCCTCCGGCGTGACAGGACACAAAAGAAAAACGGGAAGGCCGCTTATTTATATAATTTCAAATGGTTAAAAGCGTCACCAATCGCATGACAGTCACGTTTGACACGACTGAAGCCACGGACGAGCCACATGAATGGCTACCTTTATTCTTGAACACCAGGGCGCTAGACGAACTCGACAGATTTTACAATTTGCCCCCAGAACCATATGGTACATTTCATACGAAATAATTAATGATTACTCATGATTAATCCTAACTGACTGGTCTTTCTTTGCGCTAGAGTTTATGACCTAGAAGCCTCAGCTTTGTTATAGGTCCTGATCTATCATTGAAAAGACTCATTCCTGATCCCTTCGGTCTTCTAAGCCGACGGTCGGGGTTCGAATCCTCCCTGCCGCGCCAAAAGAAATCAAGGATTCAAGCACCATGTTTGAATCCTTTTGCTTTTCCAGTCCACCCCCCTCTTGATTTTTTTGCTCCAAATTTGCTCCACCGATTCCAGAAAAGGAGCAACCCCATGGCAAGCATCCGTAAGCGTGGCCCTATCAGTGGGAAGTCAGAATCCGTAAAAAGAGCTACCCCACCCAATCCAAAACCTTCTCCCGTAAGGCCGATGCCGACCAATGGGCGCGGGACATCGAGTCCGAAATGACGCGTAGCGTGTTCATGTCCCGCAAAGAGACCGAGTCTACGACTCTGGATGAAGCCTTGGAGCGGTTTAAGGAAGAGTTCCTGTCGAAGTACGCCCAACCCAAATCGATGAAAAGCCGGGTCAAGGTTTTGCGGGAGCATGATATATGTAAAATGGCGCTCGCATCCATTCGCGGGAAGGATGTCGCCAGCTACATCAAAGACCGGGAAGACCAAGGCCGCTGCTCCCAGACAATCCTCCACGAGGTCAACCAGATCTCAAGAGTCTTCGAAATCTCCCGCAAGGATTGGGGCATGGAGTCCCTGACCAACCCCACCAAAGGGGTGAACAAGCCGAAGCAGAACAAAGGCCGTACCCGCCGTCTCGATAAGGGCGAGGAAAATAAGCTGCTTGAAAAGCTTCCCGATGAGTTGAAGCCAATCGTCCTCTTCGCCTTGGAAACAGCCATGAGGCGCGGCGAGATAGCCATGCTGCGCTGGGAGCATGTGGACCTAAAAAAGCGCTACGTTCATCTGCCCAAAACGAAGAACGACGAGGCGCGATCGGTCCCCCTTTCACCGACGGCTTTGGAGATTCTGAAAAGCATCCCACTGCAAATTAAAGGGGGATGTATTCCCTCTCCACCCAGACACCATCTCAAAGTGGTTTAGGACGGCGGCGGATGAAGCGAAATTGAAGGATTTGCGCTTTCACGACCTACGCCATGAAGCGACTTCCAGGCTATTTGAAAACACCGATCTGGACTTTATGGAGGTGAAGGGGATTACCGGGCACAAAAGCTTGCAGATGCTATCGAGGTACAGCCATTTGCGGGCGCATAAGTTGGCGGATAGATTGGCTGGGGGAAAAAGGTAGATGCGTTCGGGACGCAGAGACCGGAGGTTCAAATCCTCTCATCCCGACCAGAGAAAACAAGGGTTTACGGGAACGCTCCGTAACCCCTTTTCTTTATTGCTACCCTATTGCTATCCGCCTTTCCCATACTTTACTTCTTAATTCTTGAAATTATACCGGCAGAGGTATAGAGATGTTGTAAAAAAAATATAGGTTAAAGCAATGCCTCCCAAAAAAAAAGAAAAAAAAGATCGAAGGCTTATAGCAAGCTAAAGCACAGATTCTCGAAATTCCAGGTCGATATCATCAAGAAAAGCAATGCGATTGACCACCTGGGCTTACTTAGAAAACAAACTCCCGCCAACAAATACCCTGAGATAATCACCTGGCTGCACACAGCCCCCCTCGGTCAAGATAAGTATGGCCCCCCATTCCCGAAAACATATTCCGATCTCTATAAAAACCCACCCGTCACAAGCATAGGAACCAATGAAGAGATTTCATGGTGTTATGCATACCTTAAAAATTACTCTGCCGAATTATCAAACTTTGTAACCCTCTCAAATGATTTTCACAAAGAGTTCTTGCTTGGTAATTTTGGCAAAGCGGAGGAAATACTTACCAGTATTGAAAATCAATTTGGAGTGTCATTTTGGTTAGTCAAAACGAAAATTTCGTTTTTACAACACACCAGAGGTCTTGAAGCTCAGAAAGAGTATACCAAACATATCGTTGAACGAGGATGCAGAAACGGCTTTCTTGCATTCAGTTCCCACGAATACAGCATCAGTATCGAACCAGCAGCTTCGATAGGTAATTTTGCTGAACGGATGGAAAGAGCTATAAGCCAAAACTATCCTAGTTGTTTCAAAACTTTTTGGAGTTATCACCTACTCCTTTCCCTTCACTTAACTCAGCAACAAATCAACGAAATGCTCAGGATGGAGTCATCAGGAGCTGTAATCGACCTATATGAGACTTTGATATCAACGGGTCAAATATCACTGAATTTGGAATATTTCGACTTAGCAACTGAAATAAATAGGATTCTAACCAAACTCAACATATCTGATGGACGGACGGGAATAATAAACTGGCTTGCGACTGACAGCCTCCCCCCGACAATATCCCACCATAAAGCGACCCGGCTTTTCTTTGAAGGCGATTACGATCAAGCCCATGAAACAGCTATCCTCGAACTCAAAGACAATCCTGCTTCAATCGATTTGATAGACATTGCTGCGCGATCTGCTGCGATCTGCAAAAAAGATATCGTAAAGAGCGAAAGCCCGTTAAGCACCATCATCTCTGGATTAATGAAAGTTATTCTTTACTCTGACCCAGACAGAATTGATGGAAAAAACCTCTTGAAGTTTGCACTCAGCTTTGCCCCGGCTGGATGGGCATCCTTTGTGTGCTCACTATTGCTACGACAGCTTTCCAATAAACCTAATAGTGACATCTCTGGCCTTTTGCCCCTCAGTATCATCTCATGTAACGAAGTTGGTCTTTTTAGCGCCAAATACATGATCACATCAGGCCATAAAAACAAATATTATCAGCTCTTTAAAAAAACACACAATGAAGATTTCCTCGATTGCTATTTCGGTACTTGCAAACTTGGGGAGTGTAAAAAATTACCTTCGTTAGAAGCAAAATACATTTGTTTAATAAACAAAATCATTAACGAAAAATATGACGAAGCTATTCGTATTGCGGAAGAATTTCTTACTAAAAACAACTCAAATCAAAACAGTTTTGATTACTATCGTATCAAAGGTCTGAGGGCTAAAGCCTTTGCCCTGTTTACTAATGGGAACTTAATCGAATGCACTGAGTTCATAACTAACACACTTGCATCTGAGTATAATTTATTAGACCTATTCCCAGTAAAATCTTTGGTCGAATCCTTTGACAAACAGCTTTTAAACGATAACGCAGCCAATATTTCCATTTCAATCGTACATGACATTTACCACAAAGAAGTTGATCAAAAGCTTGAACACCTCCGCCGATATTCCTACTTAGATTTCTTAGAAGCTCACAAAATCAAACGCCCATCACAATTAAGAGAAATCGAAAACAATTTTGACAAGAAAGAACTAATATACTTCCTTCAATTTCTTTGTGTGGAACAAAACATGGATTTAGCTTTCAGCGGCTCAGAGCAAGTAGCAAAAGAAAGAGCAGCTGTTTGTAAGTACCTCACTGAACTCTGTCCTTCTGAAACTGAAACATATCAATCTGAAATTAAAGACATCTACCGTCAGTTAATGGTAAAAAAGAAAGCTCACGAAGTCGAAAAAAGTAAAATATATGTAGATCTTACGAGCTTAAAAATGGAAGCAAGAAAGGACTTTAAAGAGAAATATGATCGTTACAAGTCATATCTCTCCGAAGGGTTGGATGAAAAGAGTTTTGAATATTTAAGTAAACTCCGTGAAACAGTTAAAGATCGCGACACAAAAACAATTTTTGGATTAAAGGCTCCTGATAATGAAATGACATCAGTTGCGACCTCATTGATCACTGGGTTGAGGGATATCTTTGTTTCAAATACTCAGCATGGTCTTGATGGGTATTTATGCGTAAGAATTCGACACAACACCCTGCCAGCAAAATTAAGAGGTCCACTAGAAACAGAAAGCCTTATAACAAACGTAGATAGCAACACTCAAAAATATAAAGAAAACAATGCGCTATTTGAAAAACTAAATGTTCACGACCCATCTCTAAAAGCCGGTTTAGTAAACTGTTTTAATGATTTTGCAAATAAATATGATAGCCTGTTGAAAAAGATTAATAAAGAATGGATTCAAGTAAAAACTAATAGTGATGAAACTGGACTATTCGATTTAACGCTTTACAGGCCGCACATTGGATTAATTACTTCACAGATTGAAGAAGATACTTCTTTTGATGAATTTGTAGACACTGTATTTGAAGTCTTTTTTTGAACTACTTGAAACATCATTAAAAAGTATCCGTTTTAAACTTCAATATGAGGCAAAAAAAGAAGCTATATCGCTACTTGAAGAACTAACAAAAAATGTAGTTGGTTATAAGCGAGAAGTTCATATAGGACCGGTTTTAAGATCTATTCAAAGTGCAAGCACAAAAATTCAATTTGCTTTTGACAGGGTGACTGAGTGGTTTAACTTGTATCAAACAGCAGAAAAGCAACCATTTAAAATTGATGAAGCCATAGAGATCGGCAAACAAAGCATTAAAACATTTTGTCCTCAGTTTGAAGTGAAGCTTAACATTGATGAGATACATCAAGATAGCTATATATCTGGGAATTTAGCTAGTTTTGTCGACATCATTTTCAATATATTCGAAAATATTGCCAAGTATAGTGGCTTTGAAGACAACATTGTTGCAATAATTAACATATCAATTGAAACAGACGAAATAATACTCGAAGTAACCAATGAAGTTGCTACTGGAATTTTTGAGCAATCATCAGAAAAGGTGGAAAATCTTCAAAAGAGTATCGATCAAAGTCAACAAGATAGGCTACTTCGAACCGAAGGCGGTACCGGATTTTATAAAATTAAAAAAATTCTTAATCACGACTTTAATTTTTCAGGAAATAAGAATCCTCTTATTGAATTTGGATTTGATGACCGTACGACATTTACTGTTAGGGTAAGAATACCTTACTCAAGGGGGGGGCATTTGTGAATATACTATTAATTGAAGACGATGAGATAAAAAGTCACAACATCAATAAATTTTTAAATTCTATTTATAATGACATTGCCATTCATACACGTGGCTCAGTTAAGAGCGGATTAGAATTTTTAAAAACGACTAACTTTGATTTGCTGTTGCTAGATATGACTCTTCCAACATTTGATATTTCTTCAACTGAAGACGGCGGAAGGCCACAACCTTATGGTGGAAGGGAAATCCTAAGACAAATGGAAAGACTCGATTTAATGACACCAGCCATTGTCATAACTGGATTTGATAAATTTGGTGAAGGACAGGACTCTTTATCCCTCGATGAATTGAATTTACAGTTGTCACAAGAACACAGAAACTACAAAGGAGCTGTTTATTATAGTTCATTTGACGACAGCTGGATGAGTAGCCTTGAACTTATAATAAACAAATTGGATTAATTTATGATTAAAATTTTAATAGTCGAAGACAATTTGTCTAAACTTAGAAAAATTGCAGCGATACTCACGGACAAGGGAGAAGTTTCTATCAATGACATCACTCATGTAGGGACAACATACGAAGCAAGACTCAATCTGAGGAGTAACAAATATGATCTTTTGATTTTCGACATAGCAATTCCTTCCAGGATAGATCAAGATGTTGACAAAAATGGTGGAGTTACTTTGTTAAAAGATGTCTTAGAAAGAGATGAATATATAACTCCAAATCATATTATCGGAATCACTCAATTCACAGAACTGCTAGAAGAATTTCAGGACTATTTTTCTGATACATTAATTAGCGTTTTAAAATATGACGACTTTGAAGACCTTATTTCAAAACCTCTTACAGCTCAAATTAAGCGCATTTTAGAAACACAGAATAACATTCATGATGATTTCAATTTTGATTACGATTTAGCTGTTGTTTGTGCTTTAAAGAATCCAGAACTAGAACAAGTATTGAATAATGGTTGGAAATGGATAGAGCATCAAGAAAAGCACGATGACACACAGTTTTTTAAAACAACAGTAGAAGTGAATGGGATTCATCGTACTGTCATAGCAGCCAACGCGGCTCGAATGGGAATGGTCAGTAGTTCAATTATGACTACAAAAATGATTGAATACTTCAGGCCAAAACATGTGTGTATGACGGGCATTACAGCAGGCGTTGAAGGCAAAGTAAACCTTGGCGATATCATCTGTCCAGACGTTGTTTGGGACTGGGGTAGTGGCAAGTGGACACACTCAGATGATATTGATGACTTTTTGATGGAACCTTACCAACAGCATCTCAACATTGATATAAAAAACAAAATTGCCAAATTTTCAGACAGTGACCTTTTAAGAGATATCAAACAATCTTGGCCTGCCGACAAACCAGACACAGAATTGAAACTTCATGTTGGCCCCACAGCTACAGGTGCTAGCGTCATTTCTAATCATAAAATTCGAGAACAAATCATATCACAACATAGAAAACTCATCGGCATTGAAATGGAACTTTATGCTGTATTTGAAGCAACATTTCAAGCTTCAACCCCTAGGCCGACCATGGTTGCATTCAAGTCTGTTGTTGACTTTGCCGACCAGAACAAAACAGACAATTTCCAAGCCTACGCAGCTTATAATAGCGCTGTCGCCATGAGGCTTTTTTTTGAAAACTATATCTGGAAGATATATAATATCTAATTTATCCCGTTGACGATGTTCAGAGTTTTCTGGACCACTTAAAAGATGAAACACCTGTTTTACAATCCCACTAGTTCTACTCACAGATATATTCGGTGGTCACAGGCCAAGGTCAGCCTGTAAAGTCCCCGTAAAATAGGTCCATTGTAAAGTAGAGATTTCTGGTCCAAACTGCGACCAGGAGTTTCACATGCGTAAATCAAGATTTACTGAGTACTAGATCGTCAAGATCCTGAAGTCCGTTGAGGGCGGCAGGACCGTGAAGGACGTGTGCCGTGAGAACGGTATCAGCAACGCTACCTACTACAAATGGAAGTCGAAATACGGTGGCATGGAGGCTTCGGATATCCAGCGGATGAAGGACCTTGAAGCTGAGAATCGCAAGCTCAAGCAAATGTTCGCTGATTTAAGCCTTGAAAACACGGCTCTGAAGGACATCATCGAAAAAAAGCTTTGAAGCCAGTTGAGCGAAAGCAACTCGTATTACACATGGTCAACGAACACGAGATGAGCATTCGCAAGGCGTGCGCCGCCCTGAAGGTGAGCCGTAGCTACTACGCCTACAAAGCGCATCCACGTGATGACAGCGAAGTGATCGTTGCTTTAACTGAACTGGCCGAACAATATCCGAGATGGGGCTTTAGCAAGCTCTTTCCTCGGCTACGCAAGCTGGGGCATCCCTGGAACCACAAACGAGTGTGGCGGGTGTACTGCCTCTTGAAGATGAATCTTAAACGCAAGGCTAAGAAGCGTCCCCCCAAAGGGACGCGCAAAGCTGTCGCGCAGCCTTTGACTGCTAACCATTGTTGGTCGATCGACTTCATGCGGGACACGCTTTATAGCGGTCGAGCTTTCAGGACGTTTAACGTTGTCGATGATTACAACCGCGAGGCGTTGGCTATCGAGGTGGATACAAACTTACCTGCAGGCAGAGTCGTCAGAGTATTGAATCGGATCGCAGAAGAACGATGCTGCTATCCTGAAAAACTGAGAATGGATAATGGCCCTGAGTTCGTCAGCATAGCCATGGGGATGTGGGCAGCCGAACACGGCGTTGAGCTTAATTTCATTCAACCCGGCAAGCCTACGCAGAATTCATACATCGAACGATTTAACCGGACCTACAGAGAAGAAGTCTTGGATTTGTATATCTTCGACAGCTTGAGCGAGGTCCGCCACTGCACAGAAAAATTTATCAGGGAATATAACGAGGAGCGGCCTCATGAATCCCTCGGTGATATGACGCCGATCGAATTTGCAACCCAGAGGACAGGGGGTACCCCCTGTCCTCTGGGCCATCACGAAAAACCGACCGGAAATCTCTACTCGTAACTGGCCCTAAGATGGGGGACTTTACACTTTCACCTGCACGGCTTTCTTGGCCATCTCGCGGGGACGAGATGGCCTTACCAGTTTTTTGCTAGCGCCTCTGCGACAATTTCAGATTTCATTTTTTCCTCGGCGTACATACGCTTGAGGAGCCGGTTTTCTTTCTCCAGTTCCTTCATGCGCGCCATCAGCGAAGCATCCATGTCGCCATATTTTGAGCGCCATTTGTAGAACGTAGCGCTACTCATACCATCCTCGCGGCAAAGCTGTGCCACGGGGCCACCTCTTTCTTCATGTAAAATCTCCTGCGTTGTCTTTACGAGAAAATTCTACTTTTCAGAACCATTAATTTTCGGGGGGATTACCCTGATCTTGACGTATGGATTGACGAATACAACACGGAACGGACGCATCAGGGGAAAATGTGTTGCGGGCGGACGCCCATGGAAACTATGATCGACGGAAAGCAGCTCTGGACGGAACACGTTTCAAAGCTGAACTAATCTGACAATTGCGGCCCGTCAAAAGGGACAGACTGTCAGATCAAGTATGAACCACTACAGATAACTACAGGCGGCAATACTCGTCTTTGCCATTATCGTGATGAGATGAAAAGTATTCCTGCAAATCCTTAATTATACCATCATTCCAATTTTCCGCTTTCTCATAAATTTTCACGATTTCATCGCCTTCAAAGGTATAGCGTTGCTTGGCAGTAAGCCCTTTAAATAAATATGAAACTTCACTAACAAGCTCCTTGTAAAAGGATTCTTGCTTGTTTACAGCGCTAATTTTTAACAACGGGGCGAAGTGCGTTTTTTCAGGTTTGGAATTGTAGAGAGCGAAAGAAATATAGGCTGTGTCTCCCAGCATATTGATATGGTATCTAAATGGTTCAGTGAAAAAAAAGACTTGTATGCCATTGTCCATTAATTGTCGTATCTTCTCGCGCCGATTAAATTGTTCAAGAATTATGTTCTTTGGGTGCAGGTGGTTCTCATAAGGGTCTTCAACATTTAGAATCGGGAAATGGAAAAAAATTGAACATTTCCAGTTGCAGGATTTCACTTTGTCAATGAGTGTTTGATCAATCTTTTTTTCAAAGAAAAGTGGGCCCCAGAGGGTTGTGATGCACACGGTTTGGTTGTCGTGACAGTTCGTAGCATAAAAATCCGAAAGTTTCTCAGGGTTTAGTTTAGACTCTGCGCTTGGGTTATCGAAATATGCCTTAGGATAAACAACAATTCCCTCATCTAAAAGCGAGTGAGCAAACACTGCGTCGTATATATATAGCTCACCTGAAGAGAGGCGATTGTAAAATTCATATAAGACATAAAAGTATGAAGAAATAAGGAATGCGGTGCCGAAGGACTCTGCTGTGCTTTGGCTTATCCAGTGAGGCCATGTGTGGTTCTTGTAGTGCAAAATAAAAGCGAAAGCCGTTATTCCAAACAAAAAACTGCAAAACATCATTATGAAAATCTGTTTTGACTTTCTGCTGTGAACTATCGTTTTGTTTACGTTTTTAAGTAAAACAGCAAGTAAGATGAATGGTATAAGGACGACAGCGGCCAAGTAGGCTATAAAGAAATCTTCGACAGTAATCACGCTACATGCCCTCCACACGCACCACATTTAGTTGTGATATGTTGATCCGATATATACAAACGACTTTCGTCTTGAATAAAATGCTCATTCGGCAGATGTCCGCTGCAGTTAGAGTCGTCTCCCTTTCCTAGACAGTATTCATCGATATTTGCAGATGGGGTTCTTGACGCATGGCATCCACCGCCGCACATATGTTTAATGCCACAACTTACGCAGTCTTCGTTGGCATTGGAATGGCGCATCAAATTGATGTTGTGTGAATCTCGCCATAGTTCACTTATCGAAGTGGAATAAGTTCCATTGTCGAAGGAATAATTGAAACTTGCGAACCCACACGGAATAAGTGTGCCGTCTGCTTTAATTCCGGAGACAAGCTCCCCCCCAATGCAATTTAACCGTTTTGTATCAATCAGTGAGCTATAGAAAGTATCATCTGGGCTTTCGCATTGAAAAACTGTTTTCATATACGGCAAGTAAGGGAGTTTGCTGAACTGAGCTTCAATCCCATAGCGTCTTGATAGATCAAGTATCCTATCAAGAACTTCCAAAATTGAATCTTTCTTAAAAGGTGTTTGGCCTAACTCGGCCTGTTGCCATGGGTATTTTAGCAATGGCCTAAATAGTATGGACTTAACGCCTGCTATTTCAGCATCAACAAACAATTCTTCAATGTTTTGAAGGTTTTCCTCAAAAAGCGTTGTGCTTACGACGATACTTGGTTTGTTTTCATAGGTGGTGTTGATCAAATCTATTGTGTTGAATGCAGATGAATACGAATCGCGGCCACGAATATAGTCATTATTTTTACGATCACCATCTATGCTGATATAAACCACATCAACAGTGGTCATTTTTAGGGCTTCAATTTTTATCGCTGGAATACATCCAGAGGTAAAAATACGAACTCCAATATTTAGTTGGTTCGCGCGCTTAATTAAGCCTTTGATGTTGGGATATAGGTATGGTTCTCCGCCAGTAACAGTGATCTTGTAGACGCCAAGACGATGCATTTGTTCTAAGAGTTGAACTGAATGCTCGAATTCGAGATCATCAAAGTTATTCTTTTTATTGAAGCAATGAGAACAGTTTAATGAGCACTTATTAGTAGTTTCCATCCACATCAAAACAGGTGCCGTTAAGATTTTATTGCTGACATGATATTCAGACAAATTGTCAACAATACGTATTTCCTCATTCGTTTGGTTGTACCCTTTAGTCAAAAGGTATTGACTGAGCTCATGCGTAAAGGTGTTGGTTTCAACCGCCTGTTTTATGGATCTAAAGGTAAAGTCATTTATCTTATTGAGTTTGTACTCTTTGGTGCTGCCGATCAGTCCACCAAACCATTCCTTCCTAACAATTATGGCCATCTTGTGTTCACCCTACAGATTAAATTTAAAAATTGACCAGTTAACCGAAAATTCAAAGTCGTCATGCCCAATGTTTTTAATTTGGTTTAGTTCGGTGTAACTTTGGGGAGCGTCTTGGTACATTCGAAAAAGTTCGTTTTTACGGTTTATCCCTGCAGACCACTCAGAAAACAACAGTTTACATCGTGATGCTGAATAGCTTGTAAGCTCAAAAGAGGCCTTCTTAGCAGTATCTATGATGTCATTTTTTGAGAAGAAATGGATTCGATGGGGATTGCAGCATTCTAGTATTTTTTTCCAATAGTCATAATCTTCATCGCTAAAAGAAGTTAGCTGGGCAATTACTAAGCTGAAACCATTCTTCAGGACACGCCGAGCCTCATGATAGAAGAGGTCAATGTTTTCAAAATAATGAATAGCCTGCCTGCAGAGTACACAGTCAAATGACTTGTTCGAAAAGGGCAGTTGGCAAGCATCAGCAACAACTCGACTGTGTGAACCATGATCATTTTCAAGCATATTGATTGTGCGATCCACTGATAGGACATGGTTTCCATTCTCAGCGAGGGCTCTAGATACTATCCCTGTGCCTGAGCCAACATCTAAAATCCATGCATCCTTGCCGCAATAGTCTTGGATTATTCGAATGGATTCCTGGTGGTTGAAAACTTTTCGTGAATTAAGGCTATTAGCTCTATTTGAAAAGTAGTCTTCTTTTGTAACCAATTGAGAACTCCTATGAAATACTTTCAACACTTATATTTACTTCAATTTTTTATCAATGTCCTCTTTAGTAAAGCTCGACATGAGTGTTACCTTTAAGGGGTGATTCTGGCCTCCTTTCTTAACTGAGTGGAAACGGTTTTGGAAACGGTTGCGGCAGGAAGTAAACGGTATAACTCAGGTCAACTCGGTGGAATTTAGCCTAATTAAGTCCAATAGTCGCTCTCTCACGCCGGCAACAGGGGTTCAAACCCCCTTGGGGACGCCAAGATATTTCAACGGGTTACAGTTAACGCTGTAGCCCGTTTTTTCGTTGGACACACTTTTCGTGCGAAATGCTCACTTATTTGCCGTCTCCACAAGGAATAGGCTCATTGCTCCTGCAAGGTTGACGACTAGGCGGGCATGACGGGAGTGCGGACGGGCAGATAGCTCTGACGGCGCATGTGCATCACCATACGTATTTCTGAGGGAGCCGAGTCCATTCACAACTGACGAGCATCCGCCGAGAACCTGCTTAAACAGGTCTTCATCATGTTGTTCTGGTGCCAGATTAAGCTCCTCAGCGGCTTGTCGGTATAATTGGTTCAGCTTGATGTTCTTTTTGTACTGTACTTCACGTTGCTCAAGAATTCGCTTGCATACAGATTCCACCAAAGCTCGGCCTGCAGTGATTGCCCCTTCCGGATCAGTGTCTATTCGCTCCAGCGCACGTGCCCATGCTCGGTTGACCCCGTCACTATTTAGCGCATCTAGCCCTGCGGATATGTCCGGTTCCGCACAGACGCCGTTGCCTCGTTCACAGAACGCAAGAAGACGTTCAAATTCTGCCCATAAAAACTTGCGCCTTTCTGAGTAGCTGTCAAACTCCTCTTTGATGAACTGCCAGAACTGATTGACTGACCTCTTGCTGGCAAACCATTTGGGTAAAAGCCCTGTAAATCGGTTGTCATTAACGAAATAGCCCCGCAACTGAGAGTAATCATATTCGCTGACCACTCCACCTGTGGCCCGATCAACGCATCTGCATGTTCGAAATCTGTATTTAAACCTTCCATCATGACTCTTACTACTCTTCATCGGGTGCAAGGGCATCCGACAGTGCGACGAAACACGGCTCCGCAATTTCGAGAAAAATAAACATCGTGCCTAACAGAATTTGAGCTTCCTCAACCTCATGCTTGCACCAAATCAAGGTTGGTTGACCGTCTATTTCTGCTGCGTGGCGAATATCCAGTGCGGCAGGATTGCAGTGAACTTCCCCGGAGAGCATGGAATAGCAAGTGTGGTATAGTTTTGATTGTCCGACGTGTGACCACCGCCTCTCGACCTTCCAGCCAGCATATGTTTCATCACTATCCCCAGCCTCCTCCAGTTTTTGGTCTAACTGCGTTTTGTAGTCTTCAGCAGTATCAATTTGACCCTGCGAGTACTCTTTCCGAAGCTGGTTGGTGATCCTATTAGTATTCTTCCGCTTCTCCATCCAGGCTGCCATGAGGGCGTTGTCGTCGCTGCACTGCTCAAGAACAAGAGTACAGTTCACGGCGCATTCCCCTGCCGTACGCAATAAGGGCGGTAGAGCCACGTACTGATCATGCTTGGCACATGTGATGACCGCCTGTGCCGTCTGAATAAAGCTTGCCAAATGAGCCCACACAAGGGCTGTCTTTGGCGTATGAGGCAACCTGTTAAGGGTATTCAACCAAGCGTAACCTTTCTGTACTTCGTGCTTTAAATCGATGATTAGCTTTCGGCAGCTGGGTAAATCATGGTGCATGTGCGGCCTCCAAATCTAAGGGGGATGCGTATTCAGATGCCTATCATTTGTTGAGTTCCCCAGCAATCGCCCTTGTCGTCGTTTCTTGGACACAAAAAAAGGAGGCCGGTTGGCCTCCTAGGGTAATAGTTAACGCTATGAGCTAGCCCACTTTTTGTGCTTGAATATCAATCACCTTCGCAGGCATCCGATTATCCATAACGCTGTTCAACGCTTTGCGCGCTTCCTTGGTCCCGAGGGAGTGTAGGTACCGCTCAGTCGTAGTCGCATTCTTATGCCTAAGGATGGTCTGAACGACGTTGGCAGGTAGAAGTGGCCTCGGTTCTTCGGACCACTGAGCGGCAATACTAAGGTGGTGGACACGTAATCAGCCAATCTTGGAATTTAGCTATCCCAATATCCCCTGAACCTGAGCCGCCATCCCCGTCACCGTCGCCTGAGATTGACACGGCACGGGTAAGGCGGTTTGGTCAAGGCCGGATGACCGAAGGGAATCCGCCCTAAAGGGCTTGGCCTTGACCGGGCCGGTGACCGTGCCAGCCTGCGGGCTGGCGACGGGCGGCAAAAATCTTCAGAAAACTGGGGCCGTGACTGGAATTTGCCGAAAGTGCCGTGGTATGGAAATCCATAAACCTTGATACAAAGGAGGCACTACCACCGATCCGGTCGTCATAAGTTCGTGACGAAGTCCGAACTGATGACGACCTAGGAAGCCAACGTCTTCAACGCTTACCGCCGTTTTTCCGAAACAAACGGCACCCTTTCCGAAACCAACGCCGGTTAAACGCATCAAACTTTGCCAGATGAACGACAGGACTACACGCCTGCCGCTGTCAGCTTCCCCGAAGGTCACTTTCTGCTTGTTGCAGGCTTAAGACATATGCGCTTATGCGTGACATCCACTATTAAATGGACAATTAAAAGAGATCTCTTTTACTGGGAACAGGGCATTCTTCATCCCGTATTTTGTTTGTGTGCGACTTTCGCCGCAGGTTGCCCTATTTGGGCGGCTTGGCCCTCCTTGTTCTGAAGTGGTAATGCCTTTTCAGAGTGAGGGATTGAAAGCAGATCTCCTTGTGTCCGTTCGGCGTTCCGGCCCTGTGCCGATTGTTTTATTTATCGTAATTTTGGGCGTCCCGGACAGGGACGACCGATTCTGAGTACACACCTTGCCCCGAGCACAGTCGTGTCCTTGTCTTTTACCCATGAAATGAGAAGCCCCTTCAGGGGGCTTTTGTAGTTTCCACGCCATGAGTCTGTCAGACAAAGGGGGCGTCTTGCCGCCCCCTTCAAGTTGTGCTTTCTGTATTTTTTCGTCGCCTTCGGCTTCGAGAAAAATCCCGAAAGCACACCTTTCAACCCCTACGCGCGCGGTTTTGGCCGCGCCCGCCAGCGTCATTTTATCCCGATGTGCGGCTGCTTTGCTTTCGGCAAGCCGTTCAGCAAACAGCCGCACACGCACCAAAATGACAAGGTGGTTAAAAAAAGAAGGCCGGAAAAAGGAAAAATACAGAATGATGCATTTTCCATTTCTAAGCCCTTGATTTTTGGACTTTGCACATGGTTATGATGATGGGTTGGCCCAATTCCGAGTCACCCAATAGCCATGGGGACATCCATGAAGAAAAACACAAAGGGCCTTCATTTTGCGGTCAACCGAGCAAGCCTTTCTGGTCGAAAGTCGAAACAACATCGGATCCGCAACAACGCAAAGATGTTTGCAACTGAGCTTCAGAGAGCAGGACTGGGCGTTAACAAGTGGGAAAATCTGACTAATAAGCACTTTCAACGTGTGGCGGATTCGATGAAAGCCCGAGGGATTGGAGATGGGCGCATCGCTGAGGTCTTCTCTGCAGCACGTCACGTATGTAATGCATATGGAAACGACGGTATTGCACGCGAAAACAAAGAGTTTGGTGTTGAACGTGGGCGGATTGGCAACAACATTTCACGGGCCGCCGATCCTGAAAAAGTCGTCCAAATCATCGATGGGTTGCGTAACGATGACAATTACAGGCATTCCGCCCGATGCGCTGTACAGATTGAGCTTCAATATGAACTGGGTCTTCGCCGAGAAGAGTCCGCGAAAGTCGATTTAGTGAATGACTGGAACCGGGAGCGGCATACCTTGCTTGTGCAGTGGGGAACGAAGGGAGGTCGTCCACGTACGCTGCAGTTGTCAGCGCAGCAAGAAGCTGCGTTGGAACGTGCGGGAGAGTTCATTTCGCCATCAAACCGAAAAGGGGTTTTCAATTTGATGCCCCCGGGAATGGGTGACTCCTGGCTGAATCGCTTAGACTACGCCGCACGAAAAAGTGGCCTGACAAAAAAGAAGCTGGGATACACGCTCCATGGAAACCGGCATGAACGTTTCCGTCAGGTATACGTCGGGCACACAGGCTTTCAGCCTCCGAACCAGCACCGGACGCATGAAGACTTTGTACGAGAAGCGCAAAAAAGCGCTGGGCCGAATTGGCCGTCACTGGACAACGAAGCACGAGACAAGATCGAGGTCATGGCTGGCCATTCCCCGGGCAGGCGAGACATCTCTGATGCCTACCTTGGGTCAAGCAAGACCAGATGACAGAAGCCCCCGTAAGGGGGCTTTTCAGTTCTTTCCCTAACCTGTCAGGGAGAAGGTCTGGATGAGCAGAAAAGCATCTTTCGGAACGACCTTATTTGGCGATTTTCATAACCATCTGATTTGAATGAATATAGATTTTCAAAAAACCTACCCTTGAACCTAGAGATTTTCGTTTCGCACGTTGTAAGCAGGCGGGTTAACCAACAATCAGGATGGTCGTTTGGTGCCCGAAGTGTTGAAAGTCAAAGACGTAGCGAAGATGCTGAATTGCTCCGAAAGCCTTGTGCGGCGTGCGGACATGAAGCAGCTT
>NZ_BBCB01000056.1 GCF_001311825.1 Salidesulfovibrio brasiliensis JCM 12178
CCCGAGCAGGCCTCATCCGCACGGTGCTTGAATACGTGGGCCGCGAGGACGCCATCGGGCTGGGCATCATTGAGCCGCACCCGAGCCTTCTGCCAAGCCGCGAACTGGGCCGCCTGCTGGCCCGGCACAGCCGTGACCACGCGACCACCGCGCTCTCCTACGAGGTCATTCAGGGCAACCCCGAGCTGCGCCGCCAGATAGCCCATCGCTCGCTGGAAGCCGGAATATCCGCGCGGCATGAGGATATCCTCGTCACCAACGGGGCCATGGAAGCCCTCTACATCGCCCTGCGATGCATCACCCGCCCCGGCGACAACGTGCTGGTGCAATCGCCCGCCTACTTCTGCTTTCTCCAGTTATTAGAGAATATGGGCCTTCGCGCCATTGAAGTGGAGTCCACGCCCGACAAAGGGCTCAATCCGGCGCTGGTGGCCGACGCCGTGGCCAAGTACGACGTCAAGGCGTGCATCTTTGTGCCGAACTTTGCCAACCCCGACGGCAGCCTGACCCCGGACGAGGCCAAACGTGAAATCGTCCGCCTGCTGGAATACATGGACATCCCGCTCATTGAGGACGACGTTTCCTCGGACATCCACTTCGACCCCAAACGCCCCGGCACCTACAAGCAGTACGACGAAAAAGGACTGGTCATGCTCTGCTCGTCGTTCTCCAAGACCGTTGCCCCGGGCTGGCGCATCGGCTGGATGCTGCCCGGCAGGTATTTGAACAAGGCGCGCGAGATCAAGGCCACCACCAACGTCTGCTCGGCCACCCCCACACAGGCGGCCATGGCCTCGTTTCTCGCCGAAGGACGACTGGAAAAACAGCTTCGGACCATCCGCACCGCCATTGAGCGCACCATGGACGTGATGCAACTGGAACTGAACCGCAGCTTCCCCGAGGGAACCCGCGTCACCCATCCCAAGGGCGGCAGCGTGCTCTGGGTGACGCTGCCCGGCAGCGTGGACTGCGTGGATTTCTTTTTCGAAGCCCGCGAGCACGGCGTGGGCATTGCGCCGGGCGGCATCTTCACCACCCGCGAACGCTTCACCGACTGCATTCGGCTGAGCTGCTGCGGGGTCTGGAGCGAGGAACTCTCCAAGGGCATTGCCACATTGGGCGATCTGGCCCGCCGCATGGCCCGCTGAGTCTGCCCCTACCACCTATGGAGAAGAACACATGAACGCCGACATGATCGAAACCACCGTCGAATCGCTGAAACGGAACAATTTCAACGTATACCTTGCCGACAGCCCGCTTGAGGCACGCGAGGCGGTCCTCACGGAAATCCTTCCAAACATCACCCCCGGCCTCATCTCCTACGGCGACTCCATGACCCTGCGAGACACAGGCCTCCTCGACGCCATGCGCGCCATGGCAGGAACCGGCGGCTGGAGCTTTCTCGACACCTTCCAGCCCGGCGTACCGCGCGAGGAGATTCTGGAACGGCGGCGCAAAGCCCTTCTTTCCGACCTCTTTTTCACCGGCACCAACGCCTTGACCACTGACGGTCAGTTGGTGAATCTGGACATGATCGGCAACCGGGTCGGCGGCATTGTCTGGGGACCGAGAAACGTGGTGCTGACCATCGGCACCAACAAGATTGTCGACGGCCTCGACGGCGCGATGAAGCGCATCCGGGAAAAGGCAGGGCCGGAAAACGCCAAGCGCCACGGGTGCCGGACGCCGTGCGTGAAGACGGGAACGTGCATGGACTGCAAAAGCCCGGACCGCATCTGCAACGTCTGGACGATCACGGAAAAATCATGGCCCGCAGGCCGGATTTCCGTGGTGCTCATCCGGGGAAGCTACGGCCTCTAGATCACAGCGGGACCTTGACGATGACCTTTTCCACCTGACCGTCGGCCAGCATGGGCATGTGCGCGTCTTCGGGCATGAAGAGCGCGAACAGGCCCGGCGTCATCGAAGCATACCCTTCCGGCTCATCGGCAAAAAACCCGACGTCCGTGTCTTCGGACACCGTTGAATGAGTCCGCTTGCACCATGAGCGGGGCCGCCAGCCGATGCGCTCGTCCCCCGCAAAGGTGATGTGAATGTCCGCGTATCGGTCATGCACCTCAAGCAATGCGTCGGCCTCGTCACGGCCCTTGTCGCGCACCAGCATCACGTACACCCCGTCTCGCAGGTCGTTGCGCCCTTCCTTGAACGACGAGGGCACGCCCCGAGACAGACGCTCAAGGTCTGCCGTGACCCCGGACATCTTCGGCAAAAGCGGCAGGCAGGCGGATAGTCTGGACACGGAATCGATAATCATGAAATCCCCCGGTTCGGCGTGTGCAATCCCAGCGTGGAAACCATAGGCCCGGATGAGCAGACTGTGCAAGATATCCCATCGCGAAAGGGTCAAGATTATAACATCGCGACGTTGACCGGGGCCGTAATTATGATATGAAGAAAGTGCCTACGTGTATCCGCACCAGACCGTAGGCAAACGAGAGATACCAGTCTCCGTTACCTCACCCCCTCAAGATGTGGCGGCCCTACCCAGGCCGCCACAACACTTTTTACGCCTTTACATCCCAAGACAATTCACTATTCTCTGTGGCCGAAACCAACCGCAACCAAGGATAGCCCCCTTGCACAGGGATACCGCCTCCGGGCTCGCCTCGGCACTGGCCGCCTTCACCGGCTGGGGCCTTCTGCCCATCTACTGGAAAGCCGTCCAGACCGTTTCACCCTTCGAGACCATCTGCCACCGCATCATCTGGTCCATGGTCTTCGTGGCGCTCATCATCACCGTGCAGAAACGCTGGCACGAAACGCTCTCCCCGCTCAGGTCGCTCAAGACCTTCGGCGTCTGCTGCCTGACCGGGTGTCTCATTGGCTGCAACTGGCTGCTCTACATCTGGGCAGTGACCGCCAACCACATCCTCGAAACCAGCCTCGGATACTACATGACCCCGCTCATGAACGTACTGCTGGGCTTCCTCTTTCTGCGCGAACGCCTCCGACCCCTTCAGGTGCTGGCCGTTGCCATCGCGGCGGGCGGCGTGCTCTGGTCGGTATTGGGATACGGCGAGCTGCCGTGGATCGGCCTGACGCTGGCGGTATCCTTCGGCTTCTACGGCCTGCTGCGAAAGACCGCGGCCATGGCCTCCATCCCCGGCCTGTTCGTGGAAACCGCCGTACTCACCCCGGTCGCCGTCATCGTCCTCGCCTCTTTCGAATTTCAGGGTACGGCTGCCTTCCTGCACACGGCTGGCGCATCGACCTGCTGCTGCTCGGCGCGGGCGCGGCCACCTCGCTGCCCCTCATGGGCTTTGCCAACGGCGCACGCAAGCTGAACCTGACCACCCTCGGCATCCTGCAATATCTGGCACCAAGCCTCGCCTTTCTCGTGGGCGCGTTCATCTACAATGAACCGCTCACTACCGATACCATGATCACCTTCGGCTGCATCTGGACCGCGCTTGTCATCTACACGGCGGAAAGCGTCCACAGGCTGCGAAGGGTACAACGAATCGCCAAAGGACAGGGAGCGACATGATGCAACCAAGACTGATCGTGCACGGCGGCGCATGGGACATTCCGGACGAGCACGTTGACGACCACGTGGCGGGCGTTCACAAGGCCGTAAAAACCGTGGCCCCGCTTCTGGAGCAGGGCATGAGCGCGCTGGAAGCCGTGGAAAAGGCGGTCAACGTGCTGGAAGAAGACCCGACCTTCGACGCAGGGCGCGGCGCGTTCCTCAACGCCGAGGGCGGCATCGAGCTGGACGCCATGATAATGGACGGCAGCACCCTCGACTTCGGCTGCATAGCGGCCATGCGGAACCTGCTCAATCCGGTCTCCGTGGCCCGCAAGGTCATGGACTCGCCGGATTTCCGATTCCTTGTGGGCGAAGGGGCCATGCGCTTTGCCCGCGAGCATGGATTCAGCGAGCTGCCGTTTGAGGAACTGCTCACCGAGCGCGAGCTTTCATTCTACAACAAGATCCGCAACAACCCTGAATTCAATCAGATCGGTGCTTTTTCCGGCAAGACTCCCTCCGATACTGTCGGCGCGGTGGCGCTGGATGAACAGGGCAACCTCGCCTGCGCCACCAGCACGGGCGGCACGCCCCGCAAGCACCCCGGCCGCGTCGGCGACTCACCGGTCATCGGCTCGGGCGGATACGCCGACAACGACACGGCGGCGGCCTCGTCCACCGGTTACGGCGAAACCATCATGCGCGTGGTGCTGTGCAAGACAGCCTGCGACCTGACTCCGCAGAACGGCCCCATGGACGCCGCTGCACAATCGATCAATATCCTTAAACAAAAAGGACGCGGCTACGGCGGGCTCATCATGATCGCCCCGGATGGCCGCTACGGGTTCGCCCACAACACGCCGAGGATGGCCTTTGCCTATGCCGATGGCGAAGATGTAGTGGCAAAAATCTGCTCATAAGCAAATAATTCTGTGACACAGAAACGAAACGCTTGCCAATCTCGGGAATATGTCGTAGAGACCCCCGACTTCAATACCACACGCCCCAACATGCGTCCGGGTGCCCTCGCGGAGGGTTCGGAAACGGGGCGGAGGAAAAAAACCTGGAGGACTTATGTCTTACGTTACCATGAAACAAATGCTGGAGACCGGTGTTCACTTCGGTCACCAGACCCGCCGCTGGAACCCGAAAATGCGTCCGTACATCTTCGGATCCCGCAACGGCATCCACATCATGGACCTGCAGCAGACCGTCAAGCTGTACCGTCAGGCCCATGACTTCATCGCCGACAGCGTCGCCAAGGGCGGCAAGGTGCTCTTCATCGGCACCAAGCGTCAGGCGCAGGAAGCCATGAAGCAGGAAGCCGAGCGCGCCGGCCAGTTCTTCGTCACCCACCGCTGGATGGGCGGCACCCTGACCAACTTCCAGACCATCAAGCGCTCCATCGACCGCCTGAAGAATCTGGAAACCATGTTCGAAGACGGAACCATCAACAAGTTCCCCAAAAAGGAAATCGTGAAGATGGGCCGCGAAGTGAACAAGCTGAACCTCGCTCTGGGCGGCATCAAGGACATGACCGAGCCCCCGGTAGCCGCGTTCATCATCGATCCCAAGCGCGAACACATCGCCATCAAGGAATGCCGTTGCCTCGGCATCCCGGTCGTGGCCGTGACCGACTCCAACTGCGATCCCGACCTCATCGACTACGTCATTCCCGGCAACGATGACGCCATCCGCGCCATCAAGCTCTTCGCCACCCACATGGCCGAAGCCTGCATCGAAGGCGAAGCCCGTAAGGACGCTGGCGAAGGCAAGGAACAGGTTGCCGAAAAAGCTGAAGAAAAGCCCGTGGCTGCCGAAGCCTAGGAGGATATGAGACATGGCTATTACCGCTGCAATGGTCAAGGCCCTGCGTGAAAAAACCGGCGCAGGCATGATGGACTGCAAGAAAGCTCTCGTGGAATCCGGTGGCGACGAGGAACAGGCTGTCGTCTACCTTCGTGAAAAAGGCCTTGCCAAGGCCGCCAAGAAGGCTGGCCGCGCCACCTCCGAAGGCCTTGTCGGCTCTTTCGTGAGCGCCGACGGCAAGACCGCCGCCCTCGTGGAACTCAAGTGTGAAACCGACTTCGTCGCCAAGAACGAAGAATTCCAGTCTTTTGTGGCCGATCTGGCCGAAAAGGTCGCCGGAATGGACGTCACCTCCGGTTCCGCCGAAGAGCTGCCCGAAGATATGGCCGACGTTTCCGGCCTGATCGCCAAGCTCGGCGAAAACATGCAGGTAGGCCGCTTTGCCAAGCTCACCGCCGACGGCACCATCGGCCTCTACATCCACTCCAACGGCAAGATCGGCACCGCCGTCGCTCTGAGCGGCAGCGACAACGCCGAAGCAGCCAAGGACGTGGCCATGCAGGTTGCAGCCGTCAACCCGATCTGCGTCACCCCGGATGAACTTCCGCAGGAAAACGTGGAAAAGGAAAAGGCCATCTACCTCAAGCAGGCCATGGACGAAGGCAAGCCCGAAGAGATCGCCGAAAAGATCGTCATGGGCCGCGTCAACAAATACTACAAGGAAGTCTGCCTGATGGAGCAACCCTTCATCAAGGAAGACAAGAAGAGCGTCAAACAGTACCTCAAGGATGCCGCCGGGGGCGCCACGGTAAGTGGCTTTATCCGACTGGCACTCGGCGAGGATGACGCCGAAGACTAGATCGATTAAAACGGGCCGAAAGGCCCGTTTTTTTGCCGGGCATACGCCCCGGATCATACAACCTATTGACAGACAGAGGAGAATATGGACAAAGTGCGGTTTTCGCGGGTACTCATCAAGCTCAGCGGCGAGGCTCTGGCCGGGGAACAGGAGTTCGGCATCGACCCTGAAGCCATCGACCGGTTCAGCAAGGAAATCGCCTCCGTTGTCAGTGCGGGCGTTCAGGTCGTTCTGGTCATCGGCGGCGGCAACATCTTCAGGGGCCTGTCCGGCAGCGCCAAAGGGATGGACCGGGCGCAGGCCGACTACATGGGCATGCTCGCCACGGTCATGAACGGACTTGCCGTTCAGGATTCGCTGGAGAAAAACGGATGCGACACTCGCGTGATGACCGCCTTTACCATGAAGGAAGTGGCCGAGCCTTACATTCGCAGGCGGGCCGTTCGCCATCTGGAGAAAGGACGTGTCGTGATTTGTTCCGCAGGTACGGGCAATCCCTATTTCACTACGGATTCCGCCTCGACGCTGCGTGCTTTGGAGCTTAAGTGCGAGGCCATCCTCAAGGCCACCAAGGTGGACGGCGTCTACGACAAGGACCCCGTCAAGTTCGACGACGCAGTCAAGTATGACACTGTCACCTACCTTGAGGCCCTTGAAAAGCGGCTCGGCGTCATGGACTCCACCGCCATTTCCATGGCCCGCGATAACAATCTGCCCATTATTGTCTTCAACATGTTCAAGAAAGGCAATATGAAACGGGTGGCTGAAGGGGAACACCTCGGCACCACCGTTCAAGGAGGAGACTAGAATGAAAACGGTTCTGGATGACGGAAAACAGAGAATGGCCGGCTCGCTCGCCAACCTTGAAAACGAATTCGCAAAGCTTCGTACCGGGCGCGCCAGCACGTCCCTCGTGGACGGCATCATGGTCGAGTATTACGGCACTCCCACGCCGCTGAACCAGCTTGCTTCCGTATCCGTTCCCGATGCACGGACCATCACGATCCAGCCGTGGGACAAGGCGCGTTCGCCGACGTGGACAGGGCCATCCAGAAGTCCGACCTCGGTCTGAACCCGGTCAACGACGGCAAGCTGATCCGCATCAACATTCCTCCCCTCACCGAGGAACGCCGCAAGGATCTCGTCAAGGTGGCCAAGCGCTACACCGAAGACGCCAAGGTGGCTATCCGCAACGTCCGCCGCGACCTGAACGAGCAGCTCAAGAAGCTTGAAAAGGACAAGGATATCACCGAGGACGATATGCACAAGGGACAGGACGAAGTCCAGAAGATCACCGACGAGCACGTCAAGAAGTGTGACGAAGTCCTTGCCGCCAAGGAAAAGGAAATCATGGAGATCTAGAGGCGAATGTCCTCAAGCACAATCATTCCCGCCCACGTTGCCGTCATCATGGACGGCAACGGGCGATGGGCGAACAGGCGCGGGTTGCCACGCAGCAAAGGCCACAAGGCCGGAACCGAGGCGGCCCGCGCCATCGTCCGGCACTGTCGCGAGATAGGCGTCCGGCATCTGACCCTCTACACCTTCTCCAAGGAGAACTGGTCGCGGCCCAAGGACGAGGTCGGCACCCTCTTCGACCTGTTGGTCTCGTTTCTCAAGCGCGAACTCGGCCAGCTCGTGGAGCAGGACATCCGCCTGAAGGTACTCGGCGAGCTCTCGGACTTCCCGCTTGCCGTGCGAAAGGCGCTTGAGCACGCCATCTCCAAAAGCTCGCACTGCCGGGCCATGACCGTGAACCTCGCCCTGAACTATTCCGGACGGGAGGAAATCATGCGCGCCTGTCGCAGCATGATCGCCGACGGTCTTGACCCGAAATCCGTGACCGAGGAGGCCATGGCAGAGCGGCTCTACACCGCGGGGCAGCCCGACCCGGACCTGATAATCCGCACCAGCGGCGAGCTTCGGCTCTCGAATTACCTGCTCTGGCAGGCCGCCTACAGCGAATTCTATTTCACCGACATCCACTGGCCCGACTTCTCGCCCGAAGAGCTGGACAAGGCGATCCTCGATTTCAGCCGCCGCCAGCGCCGCTTCGGAAAAACCGGCGAACAGATCGAACAGGACGATTAAGCCTGTTGCCCGGCACCGCGCAATGGGGTACACACTCCTGAGGCCTCAACGACGCTATACGACATGGAAAGTACCCACAAAAAACGCATCGCCACCGGGCTGGCCCTCGCCCTCATCCCCGCACTCGGCATCCTTCTTGGCGGCTGGGTTCTCTTCGGGGCCCTGACGATCTTCGGCGCCCTGACCTTTATCGAATACCTCGACATGTTCCGCCCCATGCGGGGCGAATACGTTTACAAGGCGCTCGCCTGCGCTTTCACCCTGCTGCTGCTCCTGAGCTTTCAGATAGCCACGGGCACCCAGTGGCCCGCCATCACCTTCATCGGCGCTTTCTGGGCAGCGGCCATGACCTTTCTGCTACACTACAGCGCAGACCCGCAAAGCACGGGGTTTCGAGAACCCATAGTCTTCCTTGCAGGGCTGGCATATATTCCGCTGAACCTGCACTTCTTCCTGCAGTTCGACCGCTTCGAATGCATTCTGGTGATCCTCGCGGCCACGGTCTCGGACACGGCGGCCTTCTACTCCGGCTCCATTTTCGGCAAGCGCAAGATATGGCCCACCGTAAGTCCAAAGAAATCATGGGCCGGGAGCTTCGGCGGGCTCGGTGCCTGCATGGCCATGACCCTCGTGTTCGGCCTGAGCTTCGGCAACGCGCCCTTCTGGGCATGGCTGGTTCTCGGCGCGGCCCTCAACGTCGCAGCCCAGCTCGGCGACTTTTTCGAGTCTGCCATGAAGCGCGTCCTCGGCGTCAAGGATTCCGGCTCCAGTCTGCCCGGCCACGGCGGACTGCTGGACCGCATCGACAGCCTGCTCTTCGTGCTTCCGGTCTACGGCTGTGCCCGTCTGCTGCACGCCTTCTTTGAATAACCGCTCCCGGAGACCGCAACCGTGAAGACCTATATTTCCCGATGGCCCGAATCCCTCGACCTGCCGGACTTTCCGCGCGGACTGAGCGTTCTCGGCTCCACCGGCTCCATCGGCGTCAGCGCGCTCGACGTGGTGCGAAAACACCCCGGCCGCTTCAAGGTGCTGGCCCTTGCCGGGGGCCGCAACGCACAGCGGCTGGCCGAACAGGCCGCCGAGTTTCGTCCGGCCTATCTCGCCATCCTTGACGACAAAGGCGCGGAAGAACTTCGCAAGGCCCTACCATCCGGCTACGCCCCCGAAATCCTGACCGGCCCTTCGGCATACGAGCAGCTCGCGGCACTCGACGAGGCCGACCTCGTCCTCTCCACCATCGTGGGCGCGGCCGGGTTCATGCCCACCCTCGCGGCAGCCAAGGCCGGAAAAATAATCGCGCTGGCGAACAAGGAGTCGCTGGTATTGGGCGGCCACATCATCCGCAGGGCCTGCGCCGATTCCGGCGCTATCATCCTGCCGGTGGACTCGGAGCACAACGCCCTCTTTCAGGGCCTCATGGGCCACGGCGAAGACACGCCTATCAAAAAACTCATCCTTACGGCTTCGGGCGGCCCGTTCCGCGGTCGATGCCGCGCCGACCTCGAATCGGTCACGCTGGCGCAGGCGCTGGACCACCCCAACTGGGACATGGGTGCGAAGATCACCATCGACAGCTCCACGCTCATGAACAAGGGGCTCGAGGTCATCGAGGCCTGCCATCTATACGGCCTGCCCGTCGGACAGGTGGACGTGGTGGTCCATCCCCAGAGCATCATCCATTCGCTGGTAGAATATGTGGACGGTTCACAGCTGGCGCACCTCGGCCTCCCGGACATGCGCATCCCCATCGCGCACTGCCTGTGCTTCCCGGACCGCGTTCCGCTGGACATGCCCAGCCTCGATCTTGCTGCACTGGGCAGCCTGACGTTCGAGAAGCCCGACTATGAGGCATTTCCCTGCCTGAAGCTCGCCTTTGAGGCGTTTGCCGCCGGGGAGAGTCACCCAATCGTCCTCAACGCGGCCAATGAGGTCGCCGTGGACCTGTTCCTCAAGGAACGCATCCGCTATCTGGACATTCCGGCCATCATCGAGGCCGCGCTCGCTTCACACACGACGGAAAACGTCGCCGATCCTGAAGCCGCGCTCGCCCTTGATGCACAAACCAGAAAAAAAATACGCACCAGCCACTAGCCCCCGGCCCGAAAGATGGCTATCTAGGAATCCATGGCAACAAGTTTCATCGCAGTCGTTCTGATTCTCGGCGGTCTGATCTTCTTTCACGAACTCGGACATTTCATGATAGCCCGGCTGTTCGGCATGGGCGTCAAGACGTTCTCGCTCGGCTTTGGCCCCAAGATATTCGGGGTCCGACGCGGCATGACCGAATATAAGCTCTCGGCCCTGCCCCTCGGCGGTTACGTCCAGCTCGCCGGAGAATCCGGCGACGAGGAAGAAGACGAAAACTTCCCTGAAGAGGCCCTTTTCAATGAACGCCCCGCATGGCAGCGCATATGCGTGGTGGCCGCAGGACCTATTTTCAACTTCCTGCTGGCCTTCCTTATCTTCTGGGGTCTGCTACTGGCCAAGGGCGAACCGGCCATGGCTCCGGTCATCGGACAGGTCATGGACGACACCCCGGCCAAGGTCGCCGGTCTTGAGGCCGGAGACCGCGTGCTCTCGGTGAACGGCTTCGAAATCATGACTTGGGGCGACCTGCCCGAACACGTCCGCAAGTCGGAAGGACAGCCCGTGGACCTCGTGGTCCTTCGCGATAACGACCAGCTCACGTTCACGCTCGTGCCTGTCATGCGCAGCATCACCACCATCTTCGGCGAGGAGATAAACGTGCCGCTCATGGGCGTTGCCGCTGCCGGGGAGCAGATGTACCTGCCCGTGGAAGGCACCGGCCTCATGCAGGCCGGGCGCATCACTTGGGACCAGATGGACCTTGTCGTCACCAGCTTCGTCAAGCTCGTGGAGCGCATCATCCCGGCCGACACCATCGGCGGCCCCATATTCCTCGTGCAGGCCGTACACGAAGGCACCAAGGCCGGGCTGGAATACCTGCTCTACCTGACCGCCTTCATCAGCATCAACCTCGGCATCATCAACCTGCTGCCCATCCCGGTGCTGGACGGCGGGCACATCCTGTATTTCACGCTGGAAATCATCAAGGGCAAGCCCGTGGACGAGCGCTGGCGCTCCGTCGCCACCCGCATCGGGCTCCTGCTTCTGCTCACCCTCATGGCCTTTGCGATCTTCAATGACATCCGCAGACTGCTCTCCTGATACCAAGCCGGTTCTGGCGCTCAACTGCTGTGAAGAGCGGCTCCAGATGGTTCTGGGCACCGAGGACGCGTCCAGTCCGCAGGTGCTCGCGTCTGCCGAATGGACGGTGCCCGGGCGGGCCGTCGGCTTCATCGCGCCCGGAATCCAGTCCATGCTTTCGGCCCTCGGCCTCAAGCCGGGCGACATTGGCGGCGTGGCCTGCGTGCGTGGTCCGGGCAGCTTCACCGGCCTGCGCCTGATTCTGGCGGCAGCGGCCGGATTCGCCGCCGGGGTGAACATCCCCACCACAGGGCTCGACTACCTCCCACTGCTGGCAGGACAGGCCGCCACAGTGCATGAGGGAAGCATCCTCGTCGTAACCTACGCCCGACGCGGGCAGGTCTATCTGCAGCATTTCAGGCAGGGAACGGCGCTCGGGCCAACCGAGGCCATGCGTGCAACAGACGCCGTGGAATCCATCAGAAAAAACGCGGTCAACAGCGCGGTCCTTGGAAGCGGCCTACGCAAAAACCCGGGCGTATTCGATGTCCTTGCCGAAGAAGGGCATAAACTGCTGCCACCAGCCTTCGACAACCCATCCAGCACGGCGCTGCTTGAAGCGGCCCTGAATGCCACTTTCGACTTCGAGGACATTCGGCCGCGCTACATCCGCATGTCAGACGCCGAAGAGAACCTCGAAACCTTTGCCGCCAAGCGCGGCCTTTCCCCGGAAGAGGCGCGCAAACGGTTGCACGACTACGAGTAGACACGTCGACAACCACGCAAGAAAAAGCCCGCCTTCCGGCGGGCTTTGCTGTTTCGCTATGCTTGAATGCTGGCCCGGGCGATCTCCACGGGTTCCGGACCGACCTCTATGGTTGTGCCGTAAATGATGGCCTGAATGCGCCGTTCGCTCTTGGTCTTGGCCGCGATGCGAACATAGGAGTGATTGATTTCCACATCATACCAGATCTTGCGATGGCAGAAACGGAAACACAGGGTCTTCCAATGCGCGGGCAGGTCCGGCTCAAGGGCGACGACCTTGCCGGAAAGGTCCAGCCCGGCAAAGTCCTGCTTGACCACTTCGAGCGTTCCGGCCATCACGCCGGTATGAATGCCCTCGGGCGTGGTTCCGCCTTGGGTATCGTAGACATCGCTCTCCATGGCCTCCATGAACCAACTCCAAGCAATTTCGCTAGGATAGATGTAACCTGCAAGAACCGAGTGGACAATCTTCGAAAGAGTTGAGCCGTGGCTTGTCCGCTGCTCGTAGAAGTCGTAGTTCTTGCGAAGCATCTCGATGGGATCACCCGGATCGTAGCCGAGCTGCTTGAGGATGCGGGTCACTTCGCCGATCTCCAACACGTACCAGATCATCAGGGTGTCAGCCTGCTTGGCAACCTTGTAGTTGTCCGGAGTGTCACCCTCGGCCTTGAGGATACGGTCCATGCGGTGGATGGAATAGAACCGCTTGCGGTAACTTTCCCAATCCAGTTCCTTGAGGTCCATGTAGCCGTCGAACTGTGACAGAATCCCGTCTTCGGTAAGCACGACGTTCATCTTGGTGGTCATGTCACGCCACTTCTTGAGTTCCTTTTCCGTCAGCCCGATGCGCCGCTTGAGCGATGCCGCGGTCTTGTTGTCCAGCCCGTCAAAGATTTCAAGCGCCTTTTCCATGAGCCAGACGACCATGATGTTGGTGTAGGCGTTGTCCTTGAGGCCATGCTCATCCGAGCCGGGAAGCGCTTCATGGAACTCGTCCGGCCCCATGACGCCTTCGATGTGGTACTTGCCGGTATCCTTGTCGAATTCAGCGATACTGCCCCAGAAGCGGGCGATGTCGAGCATCATCTCCGCGCCCATCTCCTTGAGGAACCGCGTATCGCCCGTGTACTGCACATATCGCCAGGCGTTGACGAACACGGCAATGGAAACGTGTCGCTGACGGCGGGAAAGGTCCGGGTCCCATTCCTTGGACTCGGGATTGTAATGAACCTCCTGTGTCTCCTCGGTTCCGTCGTCCGCAGTCTGCCACGGGTACATGGCGCCTTCGTAGCCGTTCTCGCGGGCGTACTCGCGGGCGGCATCAAGCCGGTTGTACCGATAGGCCAGAAGCGACCGGGATATCTTCGGGAAGTGGGTGTCGTAGAACGGCAGGATGTAGAGTTCATCCCAGAATATATGGCCTCGATACGCCTCCCCGTGCAGTCCGCGTGCGGGCATGCCCACGTCACGGTCCACAGTGTTGGGGCTGGCCGTGACCAGCAGGTGATAAACATGCAGCCTGAGGACGCGCTGCACGAAGCGGTCGCCGTCAACGCGGATGTCAGCCTTGTCCCAAAGCTTCTGCCACTGCCGCAGGTGCGGGTTGAAAAGCGCCTTGTAGCTCTTTGCAGCAGTGACGCGCTCCATGGCCTGCGCCACCAGATCGGCTTCAGCGTCCGGATCGATGGACGTGCGGATGTTGACCAGCTTTTCGAGACTGTAGTTGGAGTTTTCGCGGGCCATGAAGGACATCTCCTCCACAACCTTGGCCTTTTCCTGCGAAACCCGCTTCTTGAGTTCGATCTCGCGGTCGTTCTCCAGCACGCGCGTCTTGGCGGCCATGACAATGTGATAGCGCGAATGGGTGGTTTCCACGTGCAGGAAGGTTCCATCGCCGAGCGCCCCACCTGCCACTCGGCAGAGGTGGTTGGAGGTCAGCGAGCTGTAGCGGGCCACGTTCCCGTTCTCCACGTTGCCGTCAATGGCGGAGCGGAAGGTGATGCGCCCCGAATAGTTGAGGGGGGTTATTTCGAACTTGAGCGCGCACATGTGCGGGTCGTGCATGCTGGCGAAGCGGCGGCTGGAGACGCGGGTTATGCGGCCCACCTTGTCCTTGACCACGATGTGGCGTTCCAGAACGGCCTCCTTCATGTCCAGCCGGTGCAGGTAACTGAGCACTTCCATGGACAGAGGCGAGACAAATTCGCCGGAGCCGACCTTGAACTGCACGGGCAACCAGTTGGGGCAGTTCACAAAATCGTTGTTGTAGATATCCCTTCCCTGCACCTTGCTGGGCACCTTGTTGAAGATGCCCGCGATGTAGGTACCGGGATAGAAATAGTATGACGAGCACTCGCACTCGTACGCGCCGCGCACCCCGACGTAACCGTTACCCACGGCGGTGAGGGTTTCGCGCAGCTTTTCGTCACCGGCCTCGAAGCCGTTGTAGGAAAGTCGCCAGTCATCCGAGGCCAGCCCGGAGGAGAACCACTCCCCCATGTCCTCCACGGTGATTTCACCGAGGTCGGAAACAACGATGTCCGCGCCGAACCGCTTGAGCATCTCGCCGCCGATGTTGCGCGCGATGCCGACCACCAGCCCGAAGTTGCCCGCCTGCCCGGCCTGTACGCCCGAGATGGCGTCTTCCACCACCACGCACTGGTTGGGATGCAGACCAAGCTCTTCAGCCGCAGTCACGAAAATGTCCGGATTGGGTTTGCCCTTGAGTTCCAGACGCGCGGACACAACCCCGTCCACCACGGACTCGAACATGTCGTCCAGCCCGGCCAGTTGCAGCACGAGCCGTCCGTTGCGGCTGGAAGTCGCCACGGCCACCTGAATGCCGCGCTCTTTGAGGGTCTCCACCAGTTCCACGGAGGTGTCGAAGACTTCCGGCCCTTCGCGGCGCAGAATGTCCTGAAAGAGCTCGTTCTTCATGTTGCCCAGCGCGCAGATGGTGTCCATGCCGGGCTCGTCCTCCGGCGTTCCGGGCGGCAGGCTGAGATTGCGAGACTTGAGAAACGCCAGCACCCCCTCGAAACGCGGTTTCCCGTCAACATAGTTGAGGTAGTCGTGCGTCCTGTCAAAGGGCTGGAAGGCGATGTTGTCCTTCTCCGCAATCTTCTTGAGAAAGTCGTTGAACGTGCTTTCCCATGCCTGTGCGTGCACCTTGGCGGTTCTTGTGATGACTCCGTCGAGGTCGAAGACCACTCCCCTGAGTTCCATGAGCGCCTCTCGTTTTTTATCTGTTACGTCTTTTTTACTTCAGTCTTCCGAGCATGGTCACGAGCATGTCCGGCTGCGGAACGATCACCGCCTCAGGGGCCAGCCCCCGCACGCGGCTTATCAGTTCCGGCTTGTCGGTCACGAAGACGGCCTTCGTCTCCCGGTTCATGCCCAGCGCGGCTTCCAGCATGGGCACGTCGCTGCCTGTATCGCCGCAGATGAGGTTTGTGCCCTCGAACATGCGAAAATCGAACTCCTCGTTGAGAAAGCGAACACCGTCGCCCTTGTCGAAATCCTTGAGGCCGTCCTCGCCGGGAACGGTGAGGATTATCTCCACGTCCAGCCCCGTGTCCTCGATGCGGAAATGTTCCTGCAACGGGTCGATCTCGCGGACCATGCTCTCCAGCAGGTCGCGGAACGCTTCGGACTCCTCGGAGTCGACAGAGCCACAGATGTCCTGCCGGGCAATAGTCGTCTGCCCGAACTTGAACTGCAGCCCGGACCCGATGAGCGAATACTTTTCAAAGTCCCTCTGCTGCACGAGGTCGGCGAGCATCCTGTTCAGCGTATCAAGCAGGCCCTGCTTTTCCTCATCCACCGGAAAACGCCGCACGCGGCCTTGAAGGTCGAGACATTCCCGGCCCTTGGAACCGGCATAGTACATGGCGTGTTCCGGGTTCACGCTCACCTCCACAAGCCCCACGTCCATGAGCGGGGCCGAGGTGAGCACAACCGGGTTATCCGCGCAGCGTTTTGCGAACCGGGTCAGGAACACGGCATTGTAGGCGGACTGGATGGAGGAGCGGTAACGGCCGCAGTAATTGTTAACCGTGCCGTCCCGGTCGGTGACGAAGCAATGGTAGGAGATGCCCTCCAGCTGCTTCACCCCTTCCTTGACATGCGCTTCAAAGTCCTCGTGAAGGTCGGCCATAAGCCCCATCAGCGCGTCCTCGCCCTTCTCGAAGTACAAAATGTCCTTCCCGCACTCGTCAATCTCATACCCGAGGTCCAGCTCGATATCGCGCTCCCCGTCAAGGGAGAGCAGCCGCTTGTCACCCTTGACGCGGGTGGCCTCCAGCGCGGAGCGGGCGTTTTTGAGCGAGTTGGCCATTTCCTGCGGCACGGGCTGCCCCTCGCAGAGCAGCTTGACCGCCTCGAAACGTACCTCTCGGGTACGGTCCATGAGGGCGTAAAAATCCTTGAGCGTTTCCAGCGTCACCGATTCGATGGCGGGAGCGTTCATGCTTCCTCCGTTATTGCAGTTCGACTTCCAGCCGGTAGGTTACGACAGCCTTGCCCTTTCCGGGCACCTTGAGCGAGTAGCGCATGGTCGCCGAGTCCTTCTTCTCCGGCTTGATGTTGGAAGAAGTGATCTCCCACTCGCCGGGCACCCGCTCGTCGAGCACCACGTCGGCAGCGTCATCACGGGCGTTATTCAGCGTCACCTCATAGGCCACGACATAACTGCGCTTACCGGTCTTGCGATATTCCGTCTGGCGGCGGTCCATGGTCACGTCAAAGGCGCGGCCGACATCGAGCGTGGCCTTGCCTTTTTCCGGCACGTTGCCGATGTTCGTCTCACCGGCAAAAAGGGAGCCGCCGTTCGGCCCCGGCTCGTAAACGCGCACAACGCCGGACGGGATGGGCTGTCCGGTCCCCCGGTTTTCCAGCTTGAGTTTGATGTTCAGCGGACGCTGCTGCACGCCCCGCCTCGGCGACAGCCCCACATTGTTTCGTGCGTAGAGCCACCTTGTGACGGGCATGTCGTCCACCTCGAAAAGGGCAATTCGCGTGCTGGCCCCGGTGGGCAGGGTGTATCCCTTGCCCGCGTCGTAAAGATGCCACTGGCCGAAGCTGCTGCGCTCGGGCATGGGCGCGGCGGCCATGTCCATTTCCACGGCAAAGGCCTTGTTCCGCATGACAGGCGCGGACGGTCTGCCGGTACGGACCTCGCCCGCCACCAGCATGACCCGCGCATCCTCGAAACGGTTGCCGCTTCTGTTGTCGATGGTTGCCCACGCACCCATGGAGAACCGGCCGCCATGATCCGTCAGGACCATCTCGGCGTCCCAGTCGAGCCCGTCCGCGAGGTACGAGAGCGCGACATCCTGTTTCTTCGGACCCTTGTTGGAATATTTCCACGTCAGAAGCGGCGCGAGCACCGCGTCTTTCGGCGTGGAGTCAAGCATCACGGCCTCGTACGGGCCGATCCACATGCCCCCGTCATCCATCCCAAGTAGCGCGTGGCCCCCCTCAATGCCCAGCAGCCGGGCCTTGACCACCCGGCGCGAGTCCGCTTCATGTTCGCCGGGCAGCACGAATTTGAGCGTGTTGCCGATGTTCCGGCGCAGCACGTCCGCCGAGGACAGGCCACCGGAATGAAAACGGGTGAACACGATGCGAAAATCCTTGGGCGCGGTCACGGAGCGCACCAGCAGGCTGCCGAAACGCATGGTTTCGGGCAGGCCGGAAACAGCGGTCTCGCCGGTTCCCGATTCCAGCTCAAAGGACCGCACATCGTTCACCAGCGCGGTTCCCCCTTGATACACCGTAAGCACAAGGAATTTCGACGCCGTGGCAAAGGCAGGAAAGAGAAGCAGCAGTGAAAATGACAGTAGTAATGATTTCAGCATGATGTGTTTAGAACTCCATTGATCGCGTCACACGACAAACGCCCGTTTCAATGAAAACGAGGCTATACAGTTAGGAATCACAGTACCTTCTTGCACGCCTTTTGGCAAAGTATTCGAAAGAAAATCATAACTGAAACATGCGTTTCCGGTATGTCACGTCCAAAGGGCAATGAAAAAGGCGCGTCCGTCACCGAACGCGCCCTGATGATCGATATGTGTCGTCCCTGTTACCTGTGGTCGCCCGTCAGGGTGAACGCGCCCCAATATCCGGGATGCGGATAGCGGTTGCGAACGTGCACCATGGCCCGGCGAAGGGCCTCGGACTTATCCACCGTGTCGAGGTTTCTGTAGAAGCTCTTCATCAAAATAGCCGAAGCCACGTCACTGACGCGCCACAGGCTTGCACCGAGGACATGTGTCCCGGCAAAGAGGAAGGCGCGGTTCAGGCCCACAACGTCGTCCCCGTCCGAAACACCGGAAAGTCCGGTCTGGCAGGCGGAGAGCACCACCAGATCAGCCGGGGCATTGATGCCGAACACATCCGAGGCGAGCAGGTCGCCGCTGTCACCGTCCGCCGGGGCCAGCTTGACCGTGGACATGAGCGGATTCTCGCGGTTGAACTCGCCGTGGGCCGCGATGTGCACCATGCGGCTCGTTTCCATGGCCTGCACCACTTCGGGCTTGGAGGCCTCGCCGCCGAGCAGCAGCCGGGCGTCCACGAAGTTGAAGGCCACGGAGCGTCCCTCGCGCCGGGCGAACGGCAGTTCAAGCGCCGGAACGCCCACGTCCGGGTCGGCGGCCACGAGCACGGGACCGGTCGCCTTGCCACGCCGGGCAAAGGTGTAAGCCATCACCGAGGCGCTGGGCACCCGGAACAGCGGGTGATCGTCCACAAAGTACTTTTCGCCGTCATCCAGCGTGGCAAACGAGAGGTGATGCAGGATGCCGTGCGGCACAATGCCGATGGTTCCTTCCGGGACATCCACCCCGCCGAGCAACAACCCATGAAGCCTCCGGGCCACCACGTCCACCGGCTCAAGGTTCTGCAACCCGCGCCGGTAGTCGAGCACCAGCCGCTCCAGCTCGGCCCTGTCTGCGGATGTCCTGAACAGTGCGGCACTGTCGCGGCTCACGGTCCAGCAGAGGACCTCGTCATCAAGCAGGTAGTAAACCAACAGGGACGTACCGGGGTCCAGCAGTTCGCGCACGGCCGGGATATCCAGCGGCTCGGCCTCCACGATGCCCGCAAGCTCGGGATTTGCGGCGCGGGCGCGCAGGAGCATGTCGCGGTAGCGGTCCCGCAGCGATTGCAGGGTCGCGCCGTACACCTCGCGTTCCTCGTCCGTGTCAGCCCGCTTGATGAGCGCCTGCTGTTCGTTGATCCGGCCCTTGAGGTCGGTCAAACCGTTGAAGAGTTCGGTGCTCAACTCGTCGCGCATCCGGCGCTTGCCGTTGCCAAGCATCTCCACGAGGCTGCGGGCGCGGGAGCGTTCCGCAACGGCAAAGGCCGCCTCGGGACGGTCAAGGTCTGCCAGCACCCGCACGAGGTCTTCGTACGGCTGCATCCTGCCCACGGCGAACCCGTCGCGCAGCTCCTGCATGGCGACACCGGCCCGCAAAGATTCGATGATGTCCACGGCCTGCCGGAACGCGTCTTCGGCACCGGCAAGATCGCCGCGCTCTCGGGCAACCAGCCCAAGGCCGTGCATGGCCCGCCAGCGAACCTCGGGCAGACCCACCTCTGCGGCCACGCGGAGCGCATCGTCAAAATACGGCGCGGCTTCATCAGGTCCTTCGCGCGTCAGGGCCACCTGACCGGTCAGGGCCAGAATCTTGGCCTCGTTGATGCGGTTGCCGATCTCGCGGGTCAGCGCCAACGCCTCGGAAAGAAGCGGCCAGGCTCCATCGGCGTCACCCATGTCCAACCGGGTCCGCGCGATGTTCCTGAGCGCGTAGGCCTGTCCCCAGCGCGACCCGGACCGGCGGTCCATGGCCAAGGCCTCGTTCAAAGCCTGCAACGCCTCGTCAAATCGACCGGACTCCCGCAGCACCAGCCCCTTGTTGTTGAGCACCGACGCCACCACGTCCTCGCGGTTCTTGACGGTTCGAGCCAGTTCCAGCGACTCGTCAAGGTCCCTGAGCGCCCGGTCCGTATCGCCAAGCGTCCACCATGTCATGCCCGAGGCATTCAGGCCGAGTGACTCAAGCAGCGTGTCATCAGAGGCTCTGGCCTCGGCGAGCACGTCTCCCAGCAGGTTGAACGCGCGCTGATAGTCCGCGCCGTACCATGCGTTGGTGGCCTGCTCCAGAACGATGCGGGCCTTGAGCGCGTCATCGTCGGCCAGTTCAAGGGCCTCGGCATAATGCTCGGACGCGCCCTGAATATCGCCCAGCAACCTGTGGCAGCGGCCGATGTCCAGAAGAGCCTGCGCCGCGCCGCGGGAATCTCCCATGGCGCGATGGATTTCAAGCGCCCGTGCATACTCCTTTCTGGCCTGAACGTAGTCGTCGAGCCGCAGGTCCAGCACGCGGCCCATGTCGGAATACTGCCGCGCGAGCAGGCTGTCGGCCCCGGCAAGGTCGGCCACTTCCGCCGCTTCCCGGAAGGTGCCGAGGGCGTCGCGGTACTTGAGCGAATTTTCCAGAACCACGCCGAGCTCGGCAAGGGCTTCGGCCTCGTCGAGCATTCCGCCCGCCTCGGCAAGCATCTGCGTCGCCTTTTGCAGCAGCGGCACGGCCTTTCCGTAATGCCCGGCAGCGGCCTCGATGACGCCGTAACTGAGCAAGGCATCGGCATGATGCGTGGAGCCGGGCTGCACCTCTTCAACAAGCGCGGCCAGCCGACCGGCATAGTCCGCCGCCTCATCATACATCCCGGCGCGATACGCGGCCTCGCGCGCAAATTTCAAAGCATCCGGCCTGTACCGTTCAAATTCGGGCGTCTCATCAATGACGTTGAGCGAATCGGCAAAGGACACCAGCGCCTCGTCAAAGCGGCCATCGCGAAACGCCTCCTGTCCGCCGAGAACGTATTCCTTGAAACGCTGCCGGGCCAGCTCGGCCGCAGCGTCGGGCCGCAGCCCCGGATGCCCGGCAAGGTGTCCGGCAGTGGCCGCCTCTTCGGGCGAGGTGCCGGGAAGGTCGGTCAGATACGTGTCGAGGTCGCCGAAATACAGGGACGGTATGCCGTAGAGCGAAAACAGATGGGCCACGGCATAGGCGTCGTCCTTATCCAAATGGGCAAACGCAGCGGAAGACAGGGAAGCGGCGTCGCGGGTGACGCGCACCATGGGAAGCCGCTCACCCCGGTCCATGACGACGGGTTCGGGCCTCGCCCGCAGTCCCGGACGGGCCGGGGCGC
>NZ_BBCB01000057.1 GCF_001311825.1 Salidesulfovibrio brasiliensis JCM 12178
CGAGAGAGCGGTGACGCACAAGGCACCCAGCCCGGCCTGAAACGCGCGCCAGCCCTGCTCGCGCGCAAGCATCAAAACCGTTACCAGCCCGAAGGCGGCGGCGACCCATGATGCGGGCGTCAGCGAGGCCGTGCTTTTCATCATGAAGAGAACCCCCGGCCCGGCAAGCGCCATGGCGTACCCGAGCGGGCGCAGAAACCGCAGCTCCCTGAAAAAGAAAAACGCGGCAAGCACGCAGACCGCGGCCACGGCCATGGCCGCCGGATTCACGTAAGCAACCTCGTGAAATCGCACCAGCCATATGGCCATGACCGCCAGCGTGACGAGAAAACGAAAGAACCGCTTGCGGACGGCGGCGTAGGCCACCAGTCCGGTCCCGGTCACGTTGAGCGGCAGGGCGGCCCCTTCCACGCCCGTGGTGTCGGCTAGGGCCACGTTGACCATGGCAAACCCGAGCAAAGCCGCTGCAAGGGTCAACTGGGAGAGAAACACCTCGCCCTTGTCAGGCACCACAGCCGCCCCGATAATGAACGCCGCCCCCACGAGGCCGATGACGAGCATGCTCTCGGGCAGGAAAGTAAATATGGGCGACAGAAACATGCCGGCCGCAAACCACGCCCCGATGCCCTGCATTGCCGCATAGTACCATGGTGTCGAGGAAGCACTCTCGCCGCCACCCTCAGGAAGGCCGAGAGCGCGGAAATACTGGTTTCGTGAAATGCTCACGCCTCCTCCTTTTCCTGAACAAAGCCCTTGATGCGCACGATGCCGATGACCGGGATGGAAAGGCTTATCATGCCGAGCAGCGCGCAGGACATGGGATCAAGCCCTATCTTCTTGACCATGTACAAAACGCCTGCGGCAATGCAGAGGTTCCAGAAGGCGAACAGGCAGAGCACCATCCCGGCGGCGTCGCGCCGCAGAACAGGCATGACCAGACACCCGGCCAGCAGCGGAACGAGCGCCACGAACAGCCAGTCGGCCTGCTCGGAAACCGCCACCCAGGAACTCCAGCATATCCAGAAAAGCGGCAGGACGAGGAAAAGGTACTGCCAGCCTCGCCACCGGCCATAGTCCGTCAGGCGGCGGCCAACGATGTCCATGAGCAGGTAGAGTGCAAGGCACGCCGAGGCCGCAATCACCGAGAACCAGTCGCGATCAAAGAGGTAGGCTTCCTGTGCCAGCCAGAGCAGCCCCCATGTATTGCCGAGCAGCACAACGAGCAGCCACAAGGCCGAACTGCGCCCGGCCAGCGCCCACGGCAGGAGCAGCAACGTCCAGATGCGAAACATCTCCCATGCGTCCGCTCCGGTCTGGTAGACTTGGCCGAACACGGCGAAAAAAACGCCGACGAGCACCCCGGCACCGGCCAGCAACGCCCGACCGGCACGCGAGTCCATGTCCATGAAGACCGCGGCCCCGGTGCAGGCGATGACGCCGCCGAGCACCAGTCCCAGCTTGAGGAAGCGGTGCATGTCGTCCCAGTTCCACGCGAAAAAGAATATGATGCCGGACAGCAGCAGCCCTGCCCCGGCAACGAGCAGCAGCACGTCGAGCCAGCGGTCCCACCGGGGCTGCCAACCTGCCAGCGCCAGATCGTCCATGCGCCGGGCGTGGGAGATCACGCCGCCCTGATAGAGCGTGTCCACGTCCTTCGGCCTGAGCGGCCTGTCGGCTGCCTGTTTCGATGTCGTCTCTTCGGTCATTCCTTCCTCCGATATCCGCGCCACTATCACAGGGCGGACACAGGCGCAACGCACCCTCTTCGCAACATGCCGGGAAAACGTCCGATCCATCCAAAAGAGAACCGGAACCCGCATTGCGGATTCCCGGCCCATTCAATCGTAAAAAAAGCGCTCTAGTCCAGCCTGTCCAACGCTTCTCTGGCGAGCGACGCACGGTGGCATCCTCCACCACGCCGTTGCGGAACATCCGAAGCGATGCGCTGTCATCAAGAAGCGCTTCAAGTTCCGGCGCGGCCTCCTGATGACCAAGAATCCCGAGGGTCCAGGCTGCGAGCCCCCGGTTCCAGCCGTCCTCATCCTTGAGCGCGCTCACGATGAACCGCACGTGCGGCAGAACGTGCTCTGGCCGGACCTGTGCCAGACGGCCAAGCCCCCAGAACACACCGCGTCTGAGTTCGGGGTGGTCGAGGAAGTTGCCGTCGCACTCGTCGTCGCAGAAGATGTAGGAGGCAAGGATGGAGGCGAATTCGTCGGCCAGCCGTTCATCCTGACACATGGCCTCGGCCATGGCTTCGGGAACGCCCCAGCCGAGGTTGCCCGACTCCTCGTTCATATACCACATGAACGTGCGCATGAGCACACGGACCTTTTCCATGCCCGCGTCAGCCATGCGCCCGGCCACCAGCCCGAAGGCGCGGGCCGTGCGCCAGCGTACGTCCTCGTCCCTGTCGAGCCTGAGGGAAAACAGCGGACCCACCAGCTGTCCGGGGGCCCACTGGTCCAGTTCGTCAAGCCTCGCCTGCCAGTCCGGCGCGGCGAGAATCTCCCTGACCGTTTTTTTCGTCTGGCGGAATCGGGACATGCCCCACCTCCAAGCCGAAACATCCGGCGGGATATCCGGCGGCTACAGGTTGGCTTCGATTTCCTTGACCAATTCTTCCTTGGGCTCGAAGCCGGTCTCGACGGCCTTGTCGAGACACTCCTTGGCCTTCTGCCACTCGCCGTAGTGCACGTTCACAATGGCGAGGTTGTTCCATGCGGGACCGAATTTTTCATTGAGCTTCAGGCACTTGTCCAGCGCCTTTTCCGCTTCTTCATAGTCGCCGATGGCGATGTAGGCGCTGCCGAGGGTGGCGAGCACCTGCACGAATTCGGGGTCGTACTTGAGGGCGCGCTTGAAGGTCTGGATGGCCTTGTCCACATCGCCCTGCTCAAGCTGGATGTACCCCACGTTGCCCCAGGGCACCGCGAAAAAGGGACGGACCTTGGTGGCCTGAATATTATAGTTCAGGCAGCCCTCCATGTCACCACGCTGCAGGGCGATGCCGCCGAGCTGCACGTACGCTTCGGCCATGCGGGGGGATTCGGCCACGCAGTCGAGGAAGTACCGTTCCGCATCCATGAACTCGCGCTTGGAGAGCAGCGCCACGCCGAGGTTGTACATGGTGTTGGCGCAGCCGGCGTTCTTTTCCAGCTTGGCCTTGAGGTCGGCGACGTAATCGTCGATGTTGTCGAATTTCTGCATTCTCAGGTCCTTTAGGTTAGGGCTTTATTCCCCGCTTGCGGGTCAGTTCCTCGTACCAGAGGCAATAATCGTAGATGGGGCGCACCTTCTCGAAGTTCATCACCAGCGTGACGTTGAACTCGTTGATGGCGTCAACGTATTCCTGATTGATTTGCGCACCTTTGTCGCGCAAGTACAGATGCGTCAACTGATGCGCGGTGTGCCCGGTGGCGTCGGTACGGATGTCGATGGGGTCGAACGGCTTCTCGAACGGGTCCCATTTTTCGAAACCGATGCGGTCCACGAACTTGCGCCGACGGGGCGACATCTTTTCGTACATGAGCCGCTTCTGCTCTTCGCGCTCTTCCGGCGTAAGCGTCGCTTCCTTGATCATCGGGCTACTCCTCTTCCCCGTCGCCGCCGAGGACAATCGAGAACTGGTTGTCCTTGCAGGTGGCGCAGAGGGATTTGTCGGAATCACAGCTCGCACAGGCCTCGGACGGGGCGTCCTGCATCTTGGGGATGCCGCCTGCTGCGGCTTGAGCGCCGGGCTGCGCCGCGGGTGCGGCCTGCTTTTTCCCGTCGTCTCCGGGCTTGGGCACGCCGAGATATTCCTCGTTATAGTCCGTGATGAGCGCCATGGAGAGGGGCACCAGCATCTCGTGCATGGCCTTGTACTTGGAGCCGATGTATTCGGAAATGTCGCGACTGAGGTCCATGAGGCGTTCGTGGATCATGTCCACGTGCACGGTGGGATACTTCTCGCCGCCCTTGAACCCGGACTTGGCGCAGGTGTGCCCCTTGCCCTCGATGGCGGTAGGCACGCCGTACAGACGGCAGGTAATGGGCCTCTTGTCATACATCGTACAGAGGTCTTCTTCCCCGAGCAGCGGACAGCGCATCTTGGTGCGCGCCACGGTCTCGAAGATCTCCCTGCGGGTTTGCCCGCCTGCGAGGCCTTCCACAGGTCGCGCTTGAGCTTGAAGAGCTTGCGGTCGGTATCTGCCGCACGTTCCATCACGTCGTTGCGGTCCTTACCGGAAAACCGCTGCCCGAAGTGGTGATTGACGTACAGGGCCTCGACCAGAGAGAGGTCGAACAGGGCGTAGCAACAATCGCAGCAGCCCTTCTCGCATTTGACCTCGTTGGGAAAATCGTTTTCGAATTTCTCGAAGACCGCGTCCACTTCGGCCACGAGCGCTTCGTATCGTTCAAAATAAGGTGTGAAATCCAAAGCCATGTATCGCTCCTTGCGCCGCCGAAAACACCGGTCCGGCGTTCGGTCTGGGATGTGCCAATTGAAATAAGTCGCTGCCGGGCATCGTCAACCCGGCTTCGCGTAAAAAAAACCGCCCCGCAGGGCGTTTTCCATGCCGCGCGGCGGCAGTCGTCGTATTCGGCACATGGAAATACTGCCGGGAGCGGCAAGCCGCTCCCGGCAGTTGAAGATCATCGGCGAGAACTAGTCTTCTTCGATGGTGATGGCTTCCTGCTCGCAAACTTCGACGCAGGATTCGCAGCCCAGGCACTCTTCTTCGTTCACGGCAACAGCTTTGCGTCCTGAAGTTCGTACACTTCGGTGGGGCAGACATCGACGCATTCGCCGTCGCCGTTACACTTGTCGACATCGATAGTGATCCTGTAACCCATGATTTCCTCCAAAAATGAGTATTTTTTCTGTGCTGCGGAATCGGACATAGGTGTCCCGAAACCGCAGGTGCATCCTTATCACTCCCGCCCGCGGGGCGCAACCGGAAACAGCCCGTCACCGGGTTCCCCTGCGTTGCGCGGGCAGGCTTTGGCAATAGCCCCAAGCCCCGGCCGTGTCAAGCACCCTGAGAGCCTTTGCAAGGTGCCGAACCGGACAAATACATCCACGGAGTTGAACTCCCCTGTCCGCTGGTCTATCCTGCCCTGCACGACACAACAAATCCAACACGGAGAATCCCATGTTCAGTAAAGAAGAACTGCAAAAATACGCCCGCACGCTGTGGTGGGGCCTTGAGACCGCCCGCACCAAACCTTACGAAAAAGGCGACCTCGTCCTCCTGCGCTACGACCTCGACGCCCTGCCGCTGGCCGAGGCGGTCTACGAACTGCTCATCGACAAGGGCATCGTGCCGGTCCCGCGCATGAACATGACCGTCCCCATGGAGAAGACCTTCTACGGCAAGGGTGACGACGTCCAGATCGAGACCGTCCCTCCGGGTGACGACACGCTCATGGAAAACCTGAACGGCCTCATTTCCCTCATCGCCCCCGCCTCCCTGACCCACCTCAAGGAGGTCGACCCCGGCCGCATCGGCAAGGCCGCCGTGGCCCGCAAGTTCCTGCGCGGCATCATGGAAAAACGCGAGCAGACCGGCGATTTCGCATGGACGCTGTGCATGTACCCCACCGAAGTGCTGGCCGAGTCCGCCCGCATGACCCTTGAGGAGTACAAGCAGGAGATCATAAGCGCCTGCTTCCTCGACAAGGACGACCCGGAAGCGGAGTGGAAGGACATTTTCGAGAACACGCTGAAGGTCAAGCAGTGGCTCAACAAGCTTCCCATCCGCACGATCCGCGTAAAGTCGGAAAGCACGGACCTGACCGTGACGCCCGGCGAGCAGCGCCAATGGCTCGGCGTCTCCGGACACAACATCCCCAGCTTCGAGATATTCACCTCGCCGGACTGGCGCGGCACCGAGGGCGTCTACTACGCGGACCAGCCCTCCTTCCGTTCCGGCAACTACGTGGAAGGCGTTCGCCTGACCTTTGAAAACGGCCGCGTGGTCAAGTCCGAGGCAAAGGAAGGCGGGGATTTCGTGGAAAAACAACTCGCCATGGACGAGGGCGCGCCCCAGCTTGGTGAGTTTTCCCTCACCGACCGCCGCTTCTCGCGCATCGGGAAATTCATGGCCAACACCCTCTTTGACGAGAACTTCGGCGGCGATTACGGCAACTGCCACGTGGCTGTTGGGGCGTCCTACGCGGACACGTTCTCCGGCGACCAGTCCACGCTGGACGAAGACCTCAAGAAGAAGCTCGGCTTCAACGACTCCGCCCTGCACTGGGACCTCGTGAACACCGAACCCAAGACCGTCACCGCCGAGTTGGAAGACGGCAGCGAAGTGCTGCTCTACGAAAACGGCGAATTCAAGCACGAATAACCCGGAGCGACGAATGGGCCGCAACATCTATCTGACCACCACGCCGGTTCCCGAAGCCTTTGAAAAGGCCCGGGCCGCACTCAAGCGAAGCGAACTCTGCCCGCCCGAAACCATCTCCTCGCACCTTGCGGCGGGACGGGTCACGGCCGAGGCGGTATACGCCCGCTACTCTTCCCCCACCTTCCACGCCGCAGCCATGGACGGCATCGCCGTCAACGCGGAGCAGACCTTTGCCGCACGCGAGGACGAACCGCTGACCCTCGTCCGTGGCAGCGACTTCGAGTTCGTGAACACCGGCAACCCCATGCCGGAGGGCAGAAACGCGGTCATCATGATCGAAAACGTGGTCAAGAAGGACGAGGACACCGTGGAAATCGAGGCCCCTGCCGCGCCGTGGCAGCATGTCCGGCGCATCGGCGAGGACATCGTGGCCACGGAACTGCTCATCCCGCAGCAGGCTGCTCTCGCCTTACGACGTGGGCGCGCTGCTTTCGGCTGGCATCTACGAGGTTTCGGTACGCCGCAAGGTGGAGGCACGATTCATCCCCACCGGCGACGAGGTGCTCGACTTTTCGCAGAGACCTGAACCGGCTCCGGGGCAGGTCATCGAGTCCAACTCGCAGGTTTTTGTCTCGCTGGCCCGGCAATGGGGCATGGAGGCGGAGAGCGTCCCCGTGGTGCCCGACGACAGGGAGGCGCTCAAGGAGGCCGTCACCGACGCACTGGCCGAGGGCTGCCAGATCGTGGTGGTCGGGGCCGGTTCATCTGCCGGGAGCAAGGACTTCACGCGGGCGGTTTTCGAGGAGCTGGGGGAAATTCTGGTGCACGGCATCAACGTCATGCCCGGCAAACCGACACTGCTGGCCATCTCCGGCAAGGACTCCGGCTATCCGGGCAGGCTGCTGGTCGGGGCTCCCGGGTATCCGGTGAGCGCTGCGGTCTGTTACGAGGAATTGCTCGGACCGCTGGCCGCCTGGATGGAACGCCGCCCCGCACCGCGCAGACCCGAGGCGCAGGCGATACTGACCCGCAAGGTGCCGAGCAAGCCGGGCATGGAAGAGGCGGTCCGTCTCGCCATGGGCCGGGTGGATGATCGCATCGTGGCCACCCCACTGGGACGCGGCGCGGGCATGATAACCACCCTCACCAAGGCGCAAGGCGTCACCTACATCCCGGCCAGTCGCGAAGGCGTCGAGGCGGGGCAGTCCGTGACCGCGCGCCTGCTGGTCAGCCCCGAGGAGCTGGAGCGCGTGCTTGTGCACGTTGGCAGCCACGACAACATTCTCGACCTGCTGGCCGACCAGCTCATGGGCATGCCCGAACCGTGGCGGCTCGTCTCGGCGCATGTGGGCAGCATGGGCGGCATCAACGCCCTGAAGGCCGGTTCCGCCCTCTTTGCGGGCTGCCACCTGTTCGACCCGGATTCCGGGGACTTCAACTTCCCCTTCCTCGAAAAATACCTTCCGGCATGGACCTGACCGTCATCAACCTCGCCATCCGGCAGCAGGGGTTGATGGTGCCCAAGGGCAACCCCAAGGGCGTCACAGGCGTCGAGAGCCTGACACGCGACGACCTGATCTTCATCAACCGCCAGCGCGGCGCGGGGACCAGAATCCTGCTGGACCATCATCTCAAGGCCGAAGGCATCTCCCCGCGCGACATCAGAGGGTATGACAACGAGGAGTTCACGCACATGGCCGTGGCGGTCAACGTGCTCACCGGCGCAGCCGACTGCGGCATGGGCATCATGGCCGCAGCCCGCGCGCTCAACCTCGACTTCGTGCCGCTGGCCCGCGAACGATACGATCTGGCGATCCCGACCCGGTACATGGACGACCCCAGAATCCGCATCCTCCTCGGCCTGATCCGCTCGGACACCGTCAAAGACCGCATCAGGGACCTCGGCGGATACGGAACCGAACTCACCGGAAAGGAGATGCTTCCGGGCACCGGCCTGGAGTAGCTCGCAGAAGAATGAACACGAAAAAGGCCGCTCCAGAGAGCGGCCTTTTTTATTTAAGGAATATGAACGGCTACAACTTCATCTTCATGTCGTTCATGAGCAGCATCTGCAAGGCCGCCGTCATGGTCTCGTCATAACCGGGGTTATTGCGAAGCTCCATGCTGGCAGGAAGAAGCTCCTTCTCCTCGCCGTAAGGCTTTTTGGCGATCATGGCGCAGAAGGAGTCGGCCACGGCGCAGAGTCTCCCGTGGAAGCTGATGGCGTCGCCCTTTTTCTTCTGCGGATAGCCGGTGCCGTTGATGCGCTCGTGATGCTCGGCCACGCAGGCTTCCACCTCGGGATACTTGAGGTCCATCTTGCTGAGCATCTGGAAACCGATCATCGGGTGCTGGTTGATCTTGGTCCGTTCATCGCCGGTGAGCGGCTTTTCCTTGGACAGGATGAAGCTCGGGACCTTGCTCATGCCGATGTCGTGCAGAAACAGGCCCGCAGCAAGACGGTCGAAGTTCTTGCGCACGATGCGCCGCGCCTCGAAGTCCTGCACCTGCAGCTTGCCGTACAGGGCCAACCCCACGAAACCGGAGTTCACGGCGTGATTGGCAAGGCTGTGCTCGCGATGCAGCCTGCGCACAAGCGCACGGGAGCGGTGGATGTCAAAGGCCAGATACTCGGTGAGGACCATGAGGTCCTCCCAGAACTTGGCGAAGACGGCAGGGACCGGCTGCTCGAAGAGTTCCTCGGTTCGGCGGGTCAGCGCCTGCACGAAGATGTCCGCGATCTCGGTCTCCTTGAGGTTCTTGTCCACGAGCACGAGGTCGAGCTGGTAGCTGATGTGCTTGACGTACACCGGATGATCGTCGCGCGAGACAAAGATCAGCCCTTGCTTTGCAAGGTCGGGCAGTTCTTCAACCTGCTCGTTGGTCAGCCGCCCGCCGACCTTGTAGTACGGGGCAACGCGGGCAACGTTCTCGTCGAATATGAAGATATTCAGCGGGGGACGATACTTGTGGAAGCTGCCGAGGATATCGGGCGTAATCTGGTAGTATTCCTCGTTCAGCCCGTCCACGATTTCATGTTTCATTGTGGCCATATCATTACTTCTCAAAGAGTTTGACGACGTTGGTCTGCGTGCGGTCCTGCTTCTTGTCCGGCTGACCGGCGGTGATGACAAGCGTTTCGCCTTCCTCGAAACCCTTGAACTGACGGACGAATTCCTCGGCGCGCTGCTGGTGCCCTTCGATGTCCTCCGGCGGCGCGTACGGGATGACGCCCCACGAGAGGTTGGTGAAGTGGCGGACCGTATGGTCGCGGCTCAGCGCGTAGATGGACTGGCGCGGACGGCAGGATGACAGAATCCGGGACGTGGCCCCGGAGGTGGAGTGCGACACGATGGCGCGGGCGTCGGTCTTGATGGCGAGCATGGCTGCGGCGAACGCGAGGAAGGTGGCCGGATGCTCCTGATCGCCGGGCGTCACCGCGTCCTTGGTGGCGCGCTGTTCAAAATAGAACTCTTCGATCTCGTAGGCGATCTTGCGCATGAAGCGCACTGCCTCGCCCGGATACTGGCCGATGGCCGTTTCCTCCGAGAGCATGATGCAGTCCGCACCGTCGAGGATGGCGTTGGCCACGTCCGTGGTCTCGGCGCGGGTGGCCATGGGCGCGTTGACCATGGAGAGAAGCATCTGCGTGGCAACGATGACCGGCTTGCCGCGCTTGTTGCAGGCCTTGATGATCCGCTTCTGCGTGGCGGGCAGTTCGGAGAGATCCATCTCCAGCCCGAGGTCGCCGCGAGCCACCATGATGCCGTCGGCCTCGTCAAGAATGCGTTCGAGGTCGTTGACCGCTGCGGTGCGCTCAAGCTTGGCGATGATGGGCACCCGCCTGCCGTATTGCAGCATCTCGGAGCGCAGTTGGCAGATATCCTCGGGTTTCTGCACGTAGCTCATGGCCACGCAGTCCACGCCAAGCTCCATGCCCACTGCGAGGTCGCGCTTGTCCTTTTCTGTCAGCGCGGCCAGCGGGGTGGTCTTGCCGGGGAAGGTGATGCCCTTGCGCGGCGGCGCAAGCCCGGAGTTGATGGCCTTGAGCCTTACGAGGTGTTCACCTTCGCGGCGCAGGGCGTAAAAGCGCAGCATCCCGTCGGACAACGCCACGGGATCTCCTTCCTGAATCACGGGAAGCAGCTCGGGCATGTCGAGGCAGATGAACGGCTCGTCCACGCCTTCGGCCATTTCCGGCGTCCCCAGCAGCACCTCGGTGCCTTTTGAAATCTCAAGCGTGCCTTGCCCCACATCGCAGGTGCGGACCTTGGGGCCGGACAGGTCCTGCAGGATGGTCAGTGTGAACCCGGTTTCCTCTTCAAGCTTGCGGATGATCTTCACCATCCCGGCAAAGAATTCCTTGTCTCCGTGGGAGAAGTTGAGCCTGAATATCCGGGCGCCGGAGGTGACCAGTTCGCGCACTGCGGACTCCGAAGATGTTCCGGGACCAAGCGTGGCGATGATCTTGATATGCCTGTCCATGATACCCCCCTGAGGTATTTTTCCACATTCCTCATGCCCTTTCGCCGTCGGATTGGACGCAATCTTTCGGCATGTATGACGAAAAATCGTCGTAAAGAGCTTTCTCTTGTCCGGGAGTGTATGGCTTGCCCTGTGAAAAATCAACCGGGGACCCGCTTTTTCCCACTTAAATCACGCGAGGGTGTTGACATTCTCTTGATATTCCCTCAATGGTGGGAGAAAGTGGTACAAGGTGATTGAACAGGGGAACAAAGTGGAGCAAAGTACTCCACAGGGGGAACTCGATGCGATTCAGGGGTCACGCACACCGAAGCCTGGATGACAAGGGACGGCTCATCCTGCCGCCCGACTTCCGGGACAAGCTCCTTTCGGCAACGCCGGAAGGCAAGCTGGTGCTGACCATCTGGGAAAAGCACGTCATCGGGATAACCCCCGAACAGTGGAACCGGCTTGAGGAGGAACTTGAGAAAATCAAGGCTCCCAGCCGCCAGATGCAGAACATCATCAGGATCTTCTTCTCCGGGTACGAGGAAGTGGCGGTGGCCAAGAACGGCCGCATCGCCATCCCCGCGCACCTGAGAAAGAGCGGCAAGCTCGACAAGGACGTGGTGGTGATGGGCGCGGGCAGGCGCTTCGAGATCTGGCCGGCGGACAGCTTCGAGTCCCTCCTTGACGAAGACTACGACGTTTCCGACGAGCTCGCCGACAACAACGTCGCGCTGCCATTCTGATGGAGTGGCGCATGACGGACCCGGCAAGCAGACACACCAGCGTACTACTGAAGGAAACCATCGAGTGGCTCAGGCCCCGGCCGGAGGGCAGATATCTGGACGGGACGCTCGGAATGGGCGGTCACTCGGAAGCCATACTGGAGGCAGCGGCGGGCAAGGCCGAGCTTCTGGGGCTGGACAGGGACGAGGAGGCACTCGACCTGGCAGCCGAAAGGCTGGATCGGTTCTCTGACAAAACGCATCTGTACCACCTGCCCTTCAGCCGCTACGAGGACGCGCTTGACGACCTCGGCTGGGACACGGTGGACGGCGCTGTTCTGGATTTGGGCGTCTCGAGCCTGCAGCTCGACGAAGCTGATAGAGGATTCAGCTTCATAAAGGACGGCCCGCTGGACATGCGCATGGATACGGCGAGCGGCCTGCCGTCCGCCAAGGTGCTCGTGAACACGCTGAAGCACGGGGAGCTGGCCCGGATCATCCGGCAGTACGGCGAAGACCCCATGGCAGGCAAGATAGCGAGCGCCATCCTGAGAGAGAGGGAGAAGGACCCCATCGAGACCACGCTCCGGCTGGCCTCGATAGTGGAGAAGGCCTACCCCGCGAAAATGCGGGCCACGGCCAGAACCCACCCGGCAACCCGGACCTTTCAGGGACTGCGAATAGCGGTCAACAGGGAATTGGAGGAACTCTCCACGTTTTTGGAAACCATAGTCGCGCGCCTCAGCCCCGGCGCCAGAGTGGCGATCATATCGTTTCACTCACTGGAAGACCGGGTGGTGAAGAGAGCGTTTCGGGAAGCCGCACAAGAGTGCATCTGCCCAAAACATCAGCCCATCTGCACCTGCGAGGGCGTGGCAAAGCTCAAGGTCCTGACCAAAAAACCCGCAGTGGCCTCGGAAGAGGAAACAGCGGTCAATACGCGAAGCAGGAGCGCCAAGCTCCGAGTCGCCGAGAGGTTGGGGCCCGACGGGAAAAGCACATGAAGACCATGGAAGGCAGCCGTTTCGGTCTGATTCTCGCCCTTCTGGCAGGGGCGTTGACTCTCGGGCTGACGTCGGTGTGGCTGAACATCGGTCGCATGGATATGGCCTACGACATCCGGAATATGGAACGGGAGCTGGACCGCAGGAAAACGGTCATGGTGAAGCTCGAAGTCGAGCGCAACAACCTGCTCTCCCCGTACCGGCTGGGTCAACTCGCGGAAGAGCTCGGACTCGTGGTTCCCGAACCGGGACAGATCAGAAGAATCGTCGACCAATAGCGACGGAGTAGAATTTCATGACCGGACGCAACGGCGCAAAGAAAGAATACAGCAAACCGAAGATCATCATCGTCATGGTGCTCTTCGGTGTTGCGCTTTCCGCGCTGTGGGTCCGGGCGGGCTGGGTGCAGCTGCACGAAGGCGAGGCGCTTGAGAAAATGGCCGCCCGCCAGAGCCACGCCGCCGAACTCGAGTTCGGTCGCAGGGGCCGCATCTTCGACCGCAACGGCGACCTGCTCGCCACCAGCGCCCAAGTGGACAGCGTGTACGCCAACCCGCTTCAGGTGGCCGACCCCGAAACGCACCGCGCACCGGCTCTCGCGCCTGCTCAATGTCCCCTTTGCCAAGCTGCACCGCAGGCTGGCCTCCAAGCGCCGCTTCGTCTGGATCAAGCGGCTCGTCACCGACCGTCAGGCCGCCGCGGTGCGCAAGGCGGAACTGCCGGGCGTACACATGGCCGCGGAATACACCCGCCTCTACCCCAACGGGCCGCTGGCCGGACAGGTGCTCGGCTTCACCGGCATCGACGGCAAAGGCCTTGAAGGACTTGAAAGCGAATTCGAGAAACGGCTGGCCCCGAGCAAGGCCCGGTACGTGGTCCAGCGGGACGCCTCGGGCCGCAGGCTGCACCTCGACGGACGCGAAGGCGCCGACCAGATCGACGGGCTGGACGTGGCCCTGACCCTCGACACCCGCGTGCAGCACGCTGCGGAAACCGCACTTTCAAGGCCATTGAAAAACACAAGGCCACGGCGGGAATCGTGGTGGTGGCCGACGTGAAGAGCGGGGACATTCTGGCCCTTGCCAACTACCCGTTCTTCAACCCCAATATTTACGGAAAGACCAGCGCTTCCGACCGTCGCAACCGGGCCGCGCTGGACATCTACGAACCCGGCTCGACCCTCAAGCCGATACTCTTCGCCGCTGCGCTGGAAGAAGCGGTCATCGAGCCCGACACGTTGGTGGATTGCGAAAACGGCCGCTGGCGCGTGGGCCGCAAGACCATCCGCGACCATCACCGCGCCCGCTGGCTCCCGGCCCGCAAGGTGCTGCGCTACTCCAGCAATATCGGCTCGGCAAAAATCGCCCGCGACCTCGGCGCAGACGCCTATTACTCATATCTGGTCAAGCTCGGACTGACCGAAAAGCCTTCGGTAAGGCTTCCGGCCATGCGCTCCGGCATGCTCCGCCCACCCTCGGAGTGGACCGAAGTGGATCAGGCCGCCATCGCCTTCGGACAGGGCATCGGCACCACGGCCCTGCAACTGGCGCAAGCGTTCATGTGCATCGCCTCGGGCGGCGAAACCCGTCCCCTGCGTCTGGTCAAGGACCCGGAAAGCCCGGCACCGAAGCCGGGCGTGCGCGTTTTCAGCCGCCAGACCGCCCAGACCGTGCTCAAGCTCATGGAAGAAGTGGTGGAAATGGACGGCACCGGACGCCGCGCGAGGATTCCCGGCATCACCATGGCGGGCAAGACCGGCACCGCGCAGAAGGCGGGACCGGGCGGCTACGGCGACAAATACATGTCCTCCTTCGTTGGCATGGTCCCGAGCCTCGACCCCGAACTGCTGATCCTGTGCATGGTGGACGAGCCCAAGGGCATCGACTACGGCGGCATCGTGGCAGCGCCCGTTGCCCGCGAGGTCTTTGTGGAAACGCTGGCGCTTCGCGGCAAGCTTCCGGACGCGCAAGCCGCATCCGCCCTCGCCGATGCGGAAACGGTTGACGAGGTGAACCCCGAAGCGTTACCGCAGCAGGCCGCCCTGCCCGCGCCCAAGGTCATCGAACCGGGCAAACGTGTTCCCGACGTCAAAGGCCTTCCCCTGCGTCGGGCTCTCGACATTTTACTGAAGAAAGGAATCGTCCCCGTCATCGAGGGGGACGGCATGACCGTTACCGGCCAGCGGCCCGCACCCGGCGCGCCGTGGCCCGAACCTGCTGAGGAGGCAGAGGATGATGTTTTTATTCTCCAGCTCTCCTAGATCTCGCAAGGAGCACGCCGGCCTCATGGAATTCGCACAACTGGCCAAAATGGTCCGCAAGGGCCTCACCGTGCATACCGACTCCCGACTGGTCAAGGAAGGCGACTGCTTTGTCGCCATGCCCGGCACCAAGGTGCGCGGCATCGACTACATTCCCATGGCGCTGGACAACGGTGCCGCATACATCGTGGCCCATGAAGCCGACCGCGCCCTCGTGGCCCCGGTGGCCGAGCAGTCCGCGTCGGTCTGCTACGTGGAAAACACCGCGCTGGCCCTCGGCGAACTCGCTGCCGAACGCTTCGGCACGCACAGCCTCGAAATGAAGACCGTGGCTATCACCGGCACCAACGGCAAGACCACCACCAGCTACATCGTGGAGCATCTGCTGGCCGCTGCAGGGCTGATCCCCGGCGTGCTCGGCACGGTCTCCTACCGCTGGCCCGGCTTCTCCGTGGACGCGCGCCTGACCACGCCCGACTGCCTCATGACCCACGAACTCCTCGCCAACATGCGCGAGGCCGACGTGGACGCGGCAGTGATGGAGGTCTCCTCCCACGCGCTGGAGCAATACCGTGTCGCGGGCATCGACTTCGACGTGGCGGTGTTCACCAACCTCACGCAGGATCATCTGGACTACCACGGCAGCATGGAAGCCTACTTCGAGGCCAAGGCCAAGCTGTTCACCGAGTATCCGGCCGAAGGCAAGTGCTGCGTTGTCAACCACGACGACCACTACGGCCGCCGTATGCTCGGCATGTGCGACAACGCCATAGGCTTCGGCCTCGGCGAACCGGTACAGGACGTGCCGAGTCTCTGCGGACGCATCACCGAGAGCACGGTCAAGGGGCTGGTGCTCGAATGCTCGTGGAAGGGCAAGACCTGGGAAATCCGCTCCCCGCTCGTGGGCGAACACAACGCGCTCAACCTGCTGGCCGCGCAGGCCGTTGGCCTCTGCCTCGGCCTGAACTGCAAGGACTTCCGCAAGCTCGACGACTTCAAGGGCGTACCCGGACGTCTGGAGCGCGTGGAAAACGACCTCGACCTCGACATTTTCATCGACTACGCGCACACCCCCGACGCGCTCATCAACGTGCAGGGCACGCTCAAGACCCTCGACTTCAGCAGGCTCATCACGGTGTTCGGCTGCGGCGGCGACCGCGACCGCACCAAACGCCCGCTCATGGCCGAAGCCGTGGCCCGGTTTGCCGACGTTGCCGTGCTGACCTCGGACAACCCGCGCAGCGAAGACCCGGACGCCATCATGGACGACGCCGAGCCCGGCCTTGAAGGATGCAAACAGATCATCCGCGAGGCGGACCGCACCGAGGCAATCCGCAAGGCCATCGCCGAGATGTGGCCCGGCGACGTGCTGCTCATCGCGGGCAAGGGGCACGAGAGCTATCAGGAAATCAAGGGCGAACGCATCGACTACCACGACAGCCGGGCGGTCATGGCCGCCATTGCGGAGGCCAAACGGTGAAATTGACGCTTGCCGACATCGAACGCTGCCTCGTCATCGGCGGGGACGCCCCGGAAACGCCCGTGGAGAACGTGCGCACCGATTCGCGCACGGTCCGGAAGGGCGACCTGTTCGTCTGCATCGAAGGCGACCGGTTCGACGGGCACGAGTTCGCCGAGAAGGCCGCCAAGGCCGGAGCCTGCGCCATCCTCGCCTCCAAGATGCTGGACGTTCGCGGCGTGCCGGTGCTGATGGTCCGCGACACCGTTCAGGCGCTGGGGCGCATCGCCGCCTGCTGGCGCGAAAAATGCGGCGCAAAGCTGGTGGCCGTCACCGGCTCGGCGGGCAAGACCACCATCAAGGAGCTTCTGGCGCTGGCCTGCTCCAACCGCTACCGCGTGGCCAAGAACTACCGGAACCTGAACAACCAGATCGGCCTGCCCATGTCCATGCTCAAGGCCACGGACGAGCAGGATCTCTGGATAATGGAACTGGGCATCAGCCAGCCCGGCGACATGGACGAGCTCGGTTCCGTGGCACGACCCGATGTGGCACTGGTTGCCAACGTCGGCCCTGCCCACCTCGAAGGACTGGGCGACATCACCGGCGTTGCAGAGGCCAAAGCCAGCCTGCTCAAGTACCTGAAAGACGGCGGCTCCGCCGTGGTCAGCAGCGACTATTTCGAACTCTGGGAAGCCGCGCGCAAGATCATCCCCGCGCCCACGGCGTTCTCCACGCTGGCAGGAAAGACCGATTTCACATGCAGTTTTCTCGGCGCGGGACCGAACGGCGAAGGCCGCTTCAAGCTCAGCACCCCTGACGGCGATTTCGAATTCGAAGCCCCCTTCTGCGGCGACCATCTGGCGGAGAACCTCGCTGCCGTTGCCGCGGCCTGCGGCGCGCTCGACGTTCCGGCCGAAGACGTGGTCTGGGCCGCCCAGCACTACGAGGCCGACGCACAGCGGTTCTGCACCCGTCAGGCCGGATGCTTCACGGTCATTGACGACACCTATAACGCCAACCCGCTGTCCATGCGCCGCTCCATCGAGACCGCCAAATGCATCGCGGGCGAACGGCCGCTGGTGCTGGCGCTGGCAGACATGCGCGAACTCGGCCCCGGTGCCGGGCACAGCCATGAAGAGCTGGGACGCCTCATCGCGGAAGTGGCACCCATGGCCGCCTTCTGGCGCGGCGAACACGCCCCGGACGTTCAGCGCGGCGGCGCGCACATCGTCCCGGTCAAGGGCGACGACGACTTTCTCGACAAGTGGGAAGCGCTGGGCCTCAAGGACGCCGTGGTGCTCTTCAAGGGCTCCCGGTCCATGAAAATGGAAGAACTCTCGCGGGCCCTCACGAACAAGCTTGAAGGAGACGCGGCATGATTTACAACCTCCTCTACCCGCTCAGCTCGGAAATCGGCGTCTTCAACGTCTTCCGCTACATCACTTTCCGCTCGGTCTGGGCGCTCCTGACCGCGCTGATCGTCACCATCATCTTCGGCCCGGCCATGATCCGCTGGCTGAAGCGCATCAAATGCGGGCAGGAAATCCAGAGCGAAGTTTCCGCGCACAAATGCAAGCAGGGCACGCCCACCATGGGCGGGGTCATGATCATTTTGAGCGTCCTCTTCAGCACGCTCCTGTGGTCAGACCTCACCAACCACTACATCTGGCTCTGCCTGCTGGTCTTCACCGGATTCGGCGCGGTGGGCTTCGTGGACGACTACACCAAGGTCGTCAAGAAGCGGAACCTCGGCATCTCCGCCACCGCGAAACTGCTCGGCCAGTTGCTCGTGGCCGGAATCGCCATTGCCTTCCTGATCCACGAGCCGACCTACTCCACGCAACTGTCCGTGCCGTTCTTCAAGAACATCAACCCGGACCTCGGCTGGTTCTACCTGCCCTTCGCGGTCCTCGTCATGATCGGCGCCAGCAACGCGGTAAACCTCACGGACGGGCTGGACGGCCTCGCCATCGGCCCCATGGTCGTCGCCATGGCCTGCTTCGCCTTCTTCGTCTACATCTCCGGCCACGCGGCCATCGCGGAATATCTGGCCGTGCCCTCCCTGCCCGGCATCGGTGAAGTGACCATCTTCTGCGGGGCCATGGTCGGCGCGGGTCTCGGCTTTCTCTGGTTCAACGCCTATCCCGCTCAGGTCTTCATGGGCGACGTCGGCTCGCTGGCCCTCGGCGGCGCGCTCGGCTTCGTGGCCGTGCTGGCAAAGCAGGAACTGCTGCTCGTCATCGTTGGCGGCGTGTTCGTGTTCGAGACCCTCTCGGTCATCCTTCAGGTGGGCTACTTCAAAATGACCGGCGGTAAGCGCATCTTCCGCATGGCCCCCCTGCACCATCATTTCGAACTCAAGGGAATTCCGGAATCCAAGATCATCATCCGGTTCTGGATATTCTCCATACTGATGGCGCTCACCGCGCTGTCCACCCTGAAGTTGAGGTAGGTTGCGCATGAGCAGACTCGATCTCACAAAGCTCGAAGACCTGAAGGCGGTCGTCATCGGTGCGGAACGCTCCGGCCGGGCCGCCGCACGTTTTCTCGCCGCACGCGGCGCGGACGTCACCCTTCTGGATTGCAACGAGGACCTCGACCTCGCCGAGGCGAAACTGGACGGCGTGAACGTCGAGCTCGGCGATCACACCCCGGAACAGTTCGCGGGCGCGGACATCGTGGTGCCTTCCCCCGGCGCAGACGTTCGCAAGGTCAAAGCCCTTGAGGGCTTCCCCGCAGAGCGCATCGTCGCGGAAATGGAGCTTGGCTTCGCCAACACCGACATTCCGGTGCTGGCCGTGACCGGCACCAACGGCAAGACCACCACGACCATGCTCTGCGCGGCCATGCTCGAAGCGGCCGGGGAAAAGGTCTTTGCAGGCGGCAACCTCGGCACCCCGCTGACCGAATTTCTGCTTGAAGACGGCACGGCAGACGTGCTGGTGCTTGAAATCTCCAGCTTCCAGCTCATGCACTGCCACGACTTCCGCCCCCGCAGCGCCGTGCTCCTCAACTTCTCGGGCAACCACCTCGACTGGCACGAAAGCATGGAGGAATACCTCGACGCCAAGCTGAAGCTCTTCGCCAACCAGACCGAGGACGACCTCGCGGTCATCGGCGAGCCGCTTTACGAGCTGCTTGAGGACCGGGAGATCACCCGCGCGCCCATCGTCTGGTCCACATGCAGCCAGCGCTTCCAGTCGGACTCGCTGCCGGGCGAACACAACTGCGCCAACGCTGAAGCCGCATGGCAGGCGGTCAAGCCCTTTGGCGTGGACCGCGAAGAGGCGGTCAGGGCGGTCAAGGAATTTCCCCCGCAGAAACACCGCATCGAAATTCTCGGCCAGAAGAGCGGCGTGACCTTTGTGAACGACACCAAGGCCACCACCTTCGAGGCCGTTGCCGCGGCGGTGAAGACCTTCAAGCGCCGCCCGGTGCGGCTGCTCATGGGCGGCGTCTACAAAGGCGGCGACATGGACGCGCTGGTCAAGTCGCTCGAAGGCCGCGTCCGTCAGGTCGGCCTGTACGGCGGCTCCCGCGACATCTTCGAGAAGCCCCTGTCCGGATATTTCAGCGTCACTTGGGACAGCACCCTCGAACGGGCCGTGAAACGGCAATATTCGCTCTCGTCGCCCGGCGACGTGATCCTGCTTTCGCCCGGCACGTCGAGCTTCGACCAATACGCCAACTACATGGCTCGCGGCGAAGACTTCCGCCGCATTTTCGAGGAGCTGGAGGACTGATATGGCCCGCAAGCTCAACGCTCGCAAACCTTCTCCCATGACGGGACCGAAAGGCAGCATGGACCGCTGGCTGCTCACCTCCGTGGTGCTGCTGGCCGGGTTCGGGCTGATCATGGTGCTCTCTTCCAGCGGCATCATGGCCGAGCGTTTCCACGCGGACAAATACTACTTCTTCAAGAAGCAGCTCATGTTTGCCGCTGGCGGCCTGCTGGCGCTCTTCGTCACGTCCAAGGTGCCCGCCGCCTCATCTACGGCATGACCTACTTCTGGATTTTCGTGGCCATGGTGCTGCTGGCGCTCTGCGGCCTGACCCCGCTCGGAGTGAGCGCGGGCGGTGCGTCGCGCTGGCTCTCACTCGGCCCCGTGAACATCCAGCCCATGGAGTTCGCCAAGCCTGCGCTGGTGATCTACCTCGCCTACTTCTTCGCAAGGAAGCAGGACAAGGTTCAGCACTTCTCCATCGGCTTCCTGCCGCCGTTCATCGTGACCGGAGCCCTGTGCGTGCTGCTCATGGCCCAGCCGGACTTCGGCGGCGCGGTCTTTCTCGCTGGCATCCTCTTCTTCATGTGCATGGTCGGCGGCACGCGCCTGAGCTATCTGGTCATGGCCGGGGGCGTGGGCGCGTGGGCAGGATGGGAACTCATCTCTTCCTCCCCCTACCGCCTCAAGCGCTGGACCGCGTTCCTCGACCCCTTTGCCAGCGCGCAGAACGAAGGCTACCAGCTCGTGCAGTCCCTCTACGCGTTCGGCTCCGGCGGCCTGACCGGCTCCGGCCTCGGCGCGGGCAAGCAGAAGCTCTTCTTCCTGCCCGAAGCGCACAACGACTTCATCATGGCCGTAGCGGGCGAGGAACTCGGCTTCATCGGCCTGAGCCTCTTCTTCCTGCTGCTGGGCTTCTTCCTGTTCCGGGCCTTCCGGGTCGCGCTCAGGCAGGAGGACCTGCAGGACCGCTTCACCGCCTTCGGCATGACGCTGGTGCTGGCCCTCGGCTTCGTCCTGAACCTCGCGGTGGTGCTCGGCACCGTGCCGCCCAAGGGCGTGGCCATGCCCTTCATCAGCTACGGCGGCTCGAACCTCGTCGCCTCGTTCCTGTGCGCGGGCATGATCCTCAACATTTCTCGGGAGGGATCAACATGACGCTCTCCCGACTGATCGTGACCACCGGCGGCACTGGCGGCCACATCTTCCCGGCCATCGCCGTTGCCGACGAAGCCCGCCGCCGCAACCCGGACTGCCGCATCCTGTTCCTCGGCGGCTCCGGCCCCGAGCGAC
>NZ_BBCB01000058.1 GCF_001311825.1 Salidesulfovibrio brasiliensis JCM 12178
GCGAGCTACGAGGAGATCGCGGCTTCGGGGGGGCGGCATCGCCCGCACCGTGGCCGCCACGCAGCAGGCGAGCAAGGACGAACTCAAGCAGCAGGCGCGAAAACGCTTGACCGCGCCCTCTCCCATGGCGTGACCACGCTGGAAGCCAAATCCGGGTACGGCCTCACGCCCGAAAGCGAACTCAAGATGCTTGAGGTCATCCGCGAACTGGACGCCGAGCATCCCGTGGACCTCGTGCCTACCTTTCTCGGCGCGCACGCGGTGCCCAAGGGCATGAACAAGGCCGATTACCTTGCGTCCATGCATGACTTGCTGCCCGAGGCGGCCAAGCTCGCGCGATTTTGCGACGTGTTCTGCGAGCAGGGGTACTTCTCGCCCGGGGAATCCGTCTCGCTGCTGGAGGCTGCACGCGAAAACGGCATGCTACCCAAAATGCACGCGGACCAGTTCCACTCCATCGGCTGCCTTGAGGCGGCGGTGGAGCTGGGGGCAGTCTCCGTGGATCATCTGGAGGCCATGCGCCCCGAAGACGCGGCCATGATGGCGGACACCGATATCGTCTGCGTGGCTCTGCCGGGCGTCTCACTCTTTCTGGATATCCCCTACGTTCCTGCACGGGCGCTCATCGACGCGGCTGCGCCGTGGCCGTGGCCACCGACTTCAACCCCGGCTCCAACATGACCATGAACCTGCCGCTGATGATGTCGCTCCTGTGCATGAAGACGGGAGTGAGCACCGCAGAAGCCTCATCATGGCGACACGGGGCGGGGCCGCGGCCCTGCGTCTGACGGACCGGGGCTGCATCGCCGAAGGCATGCGCGCCGACATGGCCGTGCTGGATGCGGACAAATACGAGGAACTGGTATACTTCTATGGTGAACGCCACGTCACGGCAGTCATCAAGGGAGGAAAGGTCCATGAGCAACGATGATCCGCTGAAGATTCTCAAGCCGCTGGAAATCAACTTCAACTGCCACGATCCGCACGACGTATTCGTAAAGGACGTGACCACCTTCGGGCGCGAGGGATACGCTGACGCCACCCACGTCATCATCGGCTGCCCGCAGGACCACGGCGTGCGTCGCAACTGCGGTCGCGTGGGCGCGGCCAAGGCCCCGCAGGCCATCCGCGAGCAGTTCTACCGCTACAAGCCGCCGGGTGACCTTGACGGGGTCAAGCTCTGCGACATGGGCGACATCGACACCCTCGGCGAGCTGGAGACCACCCACGAGCGGCATTACCGCGTGGTGCGAAAAATGATCGAGGACGGCAAGAAGGTGCTGGTCCTCGGCGGCGGAAACGACATTTCCTACCCCGATGTTCGCGCGCTGGCCAAAGCCGAGGGCACCGTCAACGCGGTGAACGTGGACGCGCATCTGGACATGCGCCACGCGGGTGAAGCCACTTCCGGCACGCCCTACCGCCAGCTCATCGAAGACGGACACCTCAATCCCGAGCGGTTTCACGAAGTCGCCATCCAGCAGCACGCAAATTCCCCCACCTACCTCAAGGAAGCTCGCGAGATGGGCGTTCGCATCTGCACCATCACCACAATTCGACGCCACGGCTGGCGAAACTTTCTTGAAACACTCTTCCCGGTGCTGGAAAAACGACCCTTCTTCGCCGGGCTGGACATGGACGCCATTCGCGCATCAGACGCTCCCGGCGTCAGCGCACCAAGCCCGCTTGGCCTGACAGCATGGGAGGTCATGGAGTTCGCCGCCCACGCCCGCAGGCATGACGCCCGCATTTTCGAAATAACCGAAACCAATCCCGACCTGGACATCGACGGGCGCACCGTGCGGCTTGCCGCGCGGGTAATGCTGGCGTGGCTGTTCAGGCTCTCGTAACGGAGCACGCATGACCGTCGTCATCGACCATAGAACGGAACTCACGCTGGAACAGGTCGCGGCCGTGGCACAGCAGAAAGTCAGGGTGCAGGTCGCGCCCGAGACCATCGACATGCTGGCAGAACGACGCGCGCAGGTAGAGCGGTTCGTCTCTTCGCAGAACGTTCCGGCCTACGGGTTCAACCGGGGCTTCGGCCACAACGTGGACCTCGCCGTGGACGCCCGGCACCTTGAAGACCTGCAGCGCAACCTGATCCTCTCCCACGCCGTGGGACAGGGCGACCACGCCCCGGACGAAGTGGTGCGCGCCGCCATGCTGCTGCGCGCCGCCTCGCTCTCGCGCGGGAACAGCGGCATCAGGCCGGTTCTGGTGGAAACCCTGACGGCAATGCTCAACGCCGACGTCATCCCCTTGGTGCCGGAGCTCGGTTCCGTTGGCGCGTCCGGCGACCTCGCACCGCTCTCGCACATCGCCATGGCCGTGATGGGCGAAGGGGACGTGCGCGTGAACGGCGAGACCGTCCATGCGGCAAAAGCCATGCAGGACGGAGGGATACAGCCCGTTCTGCTGGAAATGAAGGAAGGGCTTGCCCTCAACAACGGCGTGCAGTTCATGGCCGCCCTCTCGGTGCTGGCCTGTCAGCGGCTCAAGGACCTGCTGCGCGCTGCGGCAGTGAACACCTCGCTCACGGCGCAGGTCATGCTCGCGCCCGACACGTATTTTCGTCCGGATTTCCACGCCGTGCGCCCGCACCCCGGCGCGGTGCGTGTGGCCGACTGGATATGGCGGCTCATGCAGGATTCGCCCATCCGCAACTCCCACAAGGACTTCAAGGTGGACGGGCAGGTGCAGGACCCCTACAACATCCGCTGCGCCGCGCAGGTGCTCGGCACCTGCCACGACCTCGTCTCGCAGGCCGAGGCCGCGCTGCTGGTGGAAATAAACAGCGCCACCGACAACCCCATAATGCTGCCTAACGAAAACGGCGAATACACCGACATCGTCTCCGGCGGACATTTTCACGGCATGCCCGTGGCCGTGCAGGCCTACAACCTGATGCAGGCGCTCTCCATCATGACCAGCCTTTCGCATACCCGCTCGGTGCGCTTTGTGGACCCGGCCCGAAACAAGGGGCTGGGGCGCGACCTCAAGTGGCCCGGCCTGAGCGCCGGGGAACGGGCGGTCTCCAGCGGGATGATGATGCTCGAATACACGTCGGCGTCGCTCACCAACGACATATGGGGCAAGGCCATGCCCAGCCACCTTTTCAACATCTCCACCAACTCCGGGCAGGAAGACCACGTAAGCATGGGCACCACGCTGGCTGTGCGGCTGTACCGAACGCTGCCCGAAGCCGCGTCCGTTCTGGCCGTGGAGCTGGCCTATATTCTTCAGCCGTGGCAGTCCGCAAGCGGCTGGACGCCATCCCAACCGAAGTGGACCTTCCTGAATGGGTCGAGGACGAACTGGCCGACCTCAAGGAACGCATGAACGGTTCGGGCCGGGATGTCCGTTTCGACGCGGCGGTCATCCGCGAGCACCCGCTCTCCGACCACCAGAAAACGCTGAGTCCGGTCAGTGAAAAGGTCATGGATGACATCGCGGAAAAAGGGCTTTTCCCCACGGTCGAATCGGACCGCTATCTGGCCGAAGACCTCCGGCGCCTGGCCGAACACATCCTGACCGGCGGCGTGACGGATTCGGCAACACCGCTGGTTCCGCTGGACTGGTAACTGGTCATGATGCCGGATTCATGGCATACTGGCACTGAACCTTCATCGTAGCCAACGGGAGCCGACATGCCACTTCTGGAATGGACTGACCGTCTTTCAATAGGGATTAAGGGAATCGACGAACAGCACAAAACGCTCGTGAACATGATCAACAAAGCCTACGAAGCCACGTCATGGCCGGATTCACGCAAGGAATGCGCCCGCCTGCTGGAACGCATGCGCGATTACGCCATGGAGCACTTCACTGCGGAAGAATACCTCATGAAGGGAGTGGACTACCCCGATCTGGAAGCCCACAAGGCAGAACACCAGCTATTCATCGATCAACTGCTGTCCCTTACCGCTGACGGCGAAGAGGTGACACCGGAGGAAATCTTCGCATTTCTGCGAGAATGGCTGGTGACGCACATCATGGGGACCGACGCCAAGCTCAGCCCCTACTTCAAGGATTCCTGAAAGATTACTCGGGGTTGCCGAGCACGAGACGGATGTAGGAATCCTGAACGTCCTTGTAGTCGAACGTTGAGAGTCCCTTGTTGAAGAGGTCCCGCAGGCGCGCGCCTTCTTTTGTGCTCCTGAAACAAATGAAGAGTCCCTTGAGCTCCAGTATATTCTGGTTGAACTCCACATTCCCCGGATTTTCCCTGAGATACGGGTCACGGTTCATAAGATAGTCGAAGACGTTCTCATCCATGACCGCCCCGTCGATGCGGCCGCCCTGAACCTTGCGGATGTTGGTCAGGTCATCAGCCACGGGCCTGATGTCGAGCCGCCCTGAGTTCATCAGGGCGTCGAACTCCTCGGTGTTCACATATCCGGCCACCACGCCGAGGGTATGGCGGGCCAAATCCTCCAGTCTTTTCCATGCAAGAGGTTTGTCCTTACGCTGGATGATGCCGAGAGGACTGTCGCCCATGATGTTCGACATGTGGCAGATGGGAACAAGGCGCTCTGCCTTATACTCGGGCATATATCCAAAAAAACCGTCACCCTTGAGACCGGTATCAACCGCGCGCTTCCAGGGAAAGAACTGCACTTCAAGATTGAGCCCCACAGCGGCGAACGCCTTTCGTGCCACGACAACGCTCGCACCGCCCCCCGGCAATTCCTGACTGCTGTACGGGGGCCATTCAAGCGTGGAAAGCAGCACTGTATCCGCCGCAGGCGACGGCGTGGTGAACATACCGGCACAAAGTACGGTCGCCATGAGTAATGCGAAAGAGAATCGTCCCATTTTGCCCATATCAAGCGTGTAACACTATCCAAAGCCCCTCACAAGTAGAGAGGAACCAGACGCCCCCCTTCCAATGACAACTGTATTCCAGTATCGTGAAAAAACTGTTCCCCATCGAGTGCAATCACGAAACACGGAGCCACCAATGGCGCGACGAATCATCATCATGGGCGCGGCTGGACGGGACTTTCACAACTTCAACACCCTCTACAGAGGTCGCCCCGACACCAAGGTGGTCGCCTTTACCGCAACCCAGATCAACGGCATTTCCGGCAGGACCTATCCCCCGGAACTGGCTGGCACAGGGTACCCTGACGGAATACCCATCGCCACGGAATCGGAGCTGCCGGAACTCATCCGGGAGCACGAGGCGGACGCGGTTCTCTTCGCCTACTCGGACGTCACCCACGAACACGTCATGCACTGCGCCAGCATGGTTCAGGCGCAGGGAGCGGACTTCCTGCTTCCTGCGGCGAAACGGACAATGCTCGAATCGCGCAGGCCCGTGATTGCCGTGTGCGCCGTACGAACGGGCTGCGGAAAGTCGCAGACAACGCGCGAAATATGCCGCTTCCTCATGGACGATGGCGTTCGCGTGGGCGTTGTGCGCCATCCCATGCCCTACGGCGACCTTGCCGCGCAAAAGGTGCAGCGATTCGACACGCATGAGGACTTCGTCCGTCATCACTGCACCATTGAAGAGCGGGAAGAATACGAACCGCTGGTGGACATGGGCGTCACGGTCTGGGCAGGTGCCGACTATGAAGTGATTCTGCGCGAGGCAGAGAGCGAGGCGGACGTGATCCTGTGGGACGGCGGCAACAACGACACGCCGTTCTTCCGTCCGGACATTCACGTCACGCTGCTGGACCCGCACCGTCCCGGCCACGAGCTGCGTTACTATCCGGGCGAGACCAACCTGTTCATGGCCGACGTGGCGGTCATCGCCAAGACCGACACCGCCGGTCCCGAAGGCATTGAGACCGTTCGCCGCAGTATCGGCTCGCACGCCCCGGACGCAACGGTGGTCATGGCCGCATCCCCGGTGGTTCTGGACGACCCGAAAGCCGTTCGGGGCAGACGTGTCCTCGTGGTGGAAGACGGCCCCACGCTCACGCACGGCGAAATGACCTTCGGCGCAGGCTCGGTGGCAGCTCGCAATGCCGGTGCCGCCGAACGCGTGGACCCCCGCCCTCACGCCGCCGGATCCATTAAGAACGTGTTTGCCGAGTACCCGCATCTCGGCCCGGTGCTTCCGGCCATGGGCTACGGCAAAGCCCAGATCGCAGACCTTGAAGCGACCATCAACGCCTGCGAGTGCGACGCCGTGGTCATGGGCACGCCCGCGGACCTCGGGCGTATTCTGAACCTGCAAAAACCTGTTGTCCGGGCAACCTACGCGTATGCAGACGCAGGCGAACCGACTGCGGGACACGGTTCTGGATTTGCTGAACAGGCGATGCACCGGCTGGAGAAAAACCACCTGACGCAACCGCTTGATCTTTCTCATGAACGAAGAGACAGGATGAGGCGGCACACGCATGCCGCCTCTCTTTTCAACAAAAAATGATTGACAAACAATCATTCTTTGCTGTTTAACGAACCAAACGCAACAGCAAAGGATTGTATTTATGGATACGATTTCCCGGCCCAGCAGAGTGTTTTCCCTGTTCTTCCGAGTCCTGTTTTACCTCTACCCCGCCGCCATCCTCACATTGTGGATGCTGATGGAGGTTCAGGCGTCCAACAGCATGTTCAGCATTGATTTCTTTTACGAGTCGCTTGAAGGCGGACAGTATCAGGATGTTGAAATCTGGCAGCGACTGGCCTGCTTCGGGGTGTCGATGATCCCCGGCGCGGCGGTCATGTATGTGTATCACGCCCTTTCGAAGCTCTTTGGCCTCTATTCCCGAGGGACCATCTTCAGCAGCGCCAACGTTGCCTGTTACCGCGCCATCGCCTGGGGGCTGATCTTTTCGCAGGCACTGCGGATTCCCGAGCAGGCCTTGCAGACAGTGCTTTTGTCCATGAACAACCCTGCGGGCGAGCGGTTCATTTCCATCGGAATCAACGACACCAACATCACGACGGTGGTGGTCGGCATGATGATCCTCATTGTATCCCGCATTATGGATGAAGGCCGCAAGATTCAGGACGAGCAGACCCTCACGGTGTAATCATGGGCATAGTCATCAATCTGGACGTGATGCTGGCAAAGCGGAAGGTCAGCTCCAAAGAGCTGGCGGAAGCGGTGGGCATCACGCAACAGAACCTCTCAATACTCAAGCGCGGCAAGGCCAAGGCCGTGCGCTTCACGACGCTGAACGCCATCTGCGAACACCTGAACTGCCAGCCGGGAGATATTCTTGAGTTCCGACCTGACGATGCGGCCGGTGACGAGTGATCACTCGTCCGGATAGGCTTCCTGAATGAACTGGAAGTCTCCGAGGTTGACGACCAGCAGGTCGACATAATTGGGGTCGAAAAGGATTCCACGGTTATCCACGAGATGCTTCACGGCCTCTTCCATGGTCCACGCGGGCGCGTACGGACGGTCGTGGAGCACCGAGTCGAAAACATCGCAAATGGCAACCATTCGCGCCCACGGGTGGATATCGCTCCCCTTGAGCCCTTGCGGATACCCTGAGCCGTCCCACCGCTCGTGATGCTGCAGGGCCACGGTAGCGGCATCACCCAACAGCTTTCGGGACGAACCGCCAAGCAGGTCATGGCCGATGACGGGGTGCATCCGCATCAGCTCCTGCTCCGCCTCATCCAACGGCGCGTTTTTCTTGAGAATGGTATCCGAAACACCGACGTTTCCAACGTCATGCATGGCAGCGGCAAGCATGATGCGCTCCACGTCATCGTCGGAGCAGCCGGCCAGACGGCACAGCGTCCCGGCCATTTCGGAAACGCGCCGGGCATGACTGCCGTGGCTGCTCTCCCTGCGCTCCAACGCCTCGCCAAGGCGCTGCACCACCTCGCGTTTGGTGTCGATAAGCTCTCGGTTCAGGTGGACGTTGTCCACGGCCACCGAGACGTTCTGAGAAAAAACGGTGATAAGCTCTTCATTCTGCTGGTTTTCGCAGCAGCCGCTGCCTTCAAGATACAGCAGGTTCAGGTCCCGATTCTTGCCCGGAAACACCCCCACGTAATAGCTTTCCCTCACGAGACTGTGCCCGGCCTCTATGGCCTCATCCACCAGTTCGCCCACCATGGCGTCAAGGCAGTTCGACTGTTCATCATCAATGCAGCTGCAGGTCTCGAACCGGCCAATCCCGGCCATAACGCGGCAGGAATAGCGCACCCCGTCATGAAAGGCCTGCAGAAAGACAGCGTCACCGCTCATGCCGAGCGTTCCCGAGAGCTGGTTCAGAACGCCCATGGCGAGTTGGCGGATGGAACGGACGCCAAAGAGGTCCGAGGAGGCCTCGATTATCTGCCTCAGTCCGTGGCGATGTCGTTCAAGCGTCAGCATATCGCGATAGCATCGAAGCGCGGAGATCATGGAGGTATAGAGCTTCTGGGAGGTCAGCTCGGATTTTTCCTTGTAGTCGTTGATGTCGTATTCCGTGATGACCTCATGCTCGGGCGCCTGCCCCGGCTGGCCGGTCCGAAGTATGATTCTGACCAACTTGTTGCCGATCTCCTTTCGCACTGCGTGGATAACGTGCAGTCCCGCTTCGGAGCTTTCCATGACCACATCGAGCAAAATGATGGCGGTGTCGGGGTTGTCCCGCAAAACGTCCAATCCCTCCGCGCCGCTGTAGGCGGAAAGAAATTCGACCCCGCGGCCCTCGAACTCGAAATCGGACAGTACCAGCCGTGTGGCGCGGTGGACCTCGTCCTCATCGTCCATAATGAGCACCTTCCACGGACGCTTCTCGGCAGCCGGGTCTTGCTGGCAGAAAGGAATTTCATCATCGGAAAAAAGCAGCTCATCGGAACCGGACATCAGTCCTCCTCGGGATGCGGCATGACGAAGCCGACACGCAACCCGCCACGCGGACGGTTGGCGAACTCAACGTCCCAGCCATGCTCCAGCGCCACCTTGCGAACCATGCACAGGCCCATTCCGACGCCGTCGGGCTTGGTGGAAAAAAGCGGATCAAACACGTGTGGAAGATGGTTTTCCGCGATGCCGGGCCCACGGTCCAGCACCTCCACAGTCACGCCGCCGCTATCCGAAGCCATAACCACCTCAACCTCACCGCCGCCAGAAAAGTCCACGACATTGTCAAGCATGGCATCCAGCGCCATGGCGAACATGATGGAGTCGGCCTTGACCGTCACCGGCTCTACGGTCGTCTTCAACTGTATGTCCACCCCGCGCTCCTCACACTTGCTTTCAAAGCGTTTCAGGGCGACCTCTACCATGGGCAGCAAATCCACATGTTCAAAATTGGCAGGACCGCACGCTGAATAAGCATTTACCGCACCAACGACATTTTCCAGCCGACCGGACTCCTCGACAATGGATTCAAGATATTCTCGGTGCCCGTTCTGTATGGCTTCACTGCGCTTGAGCAGGTTGGCGAACCCGGCAATGGCGATCGTACGGTTTCTGATCTGGTGTGCTACGGACATGGCCAGCAGGTTCATGGCCTGACGGGCCTCGTCAACGGCAAGCAGATCGCGGTAGGAGCGAATCGCCGTGGTCACGGTGGTGAACAGCTTGGTCGAGGTCAGCTCGGTCTTCTGCTTGTAGTCGTTGATGTCGTATTCGGTGATGACTTCGCGCTCCGGAGCCTGCCCCGGCTGGCCTGTTCGCAGAATTATGCGCACCAGCCGATTCTCCGCCTCATGACGGACGTAGCGGGCCACTTCGAGCCCGGCCTGCGGATCCTCCATGACCACGTCGAGCAGGATGAGCGCGGTGTCTTCGTGTTCATCCATGAGTTCCTTGGCCTCTGCACCGGTGTAGGCGCTCAGAAACTCCAGTCTCCGGCCGTTGAACTCGAAATCGGACAGCACCAGCCGTGTGGCCTGATGCACTTCATTCTCGTCATCGACAATGAGCACCTTCCATGGATGCGGGGCCCTGAGTCCCTCGATGAGTTCTTCCTCATCGGCGAAAAGCAGCTCGTCGGCCACGTCGCGTTTCTGATCTGCTGCGGACACGCTTCCTCCATACGCTTGGCGCTTTTTCCACGCATCTCCAGATTACATGACCTCAGTCATTGGGAAAGTATTTTTTGCGCTTTTCATTTTCGTCATTACCGCCCCAAAAAACAGAGCCATTTTACCATTTTTGCGATTCTTGCACAGCCGACAGATCGAAAAATCCCTTGATGTACAACAAAAACCCTTTTGGCATCGGGATTGCTAAAGACTACATGAACACCCCCATACCTTACTCCTCCATACGAACAAGGCCCTCCCGGAGCATCCGGAAGGGCCTTGTTCATGTGACATGCATGCCATTGCTATGCGTCTATTTTCGGCGATGACCTCTGGTGGGCACGGCAAAGCCAGATGATGTTCTGGCCGCTCACGTCAAAATGCGGATTGACGTTGTGCTCACTCCCGCACACGCTGCATCTGTAGCCTTCGTGCTTGAGCGGGAAGAAGTTCATCTTGTTGAGTTTGCTGTTGAAGTTCGAGATGTGGCGGTACATCGGATGGTCCGAGTGACGCGCCGAATCCTTGGAGTTCAGTTTCCCTGTCTCGCTCACCTTGACGCTGATCGAGCGGGAACGCTTGATGGTACCCTCGCGCTTGTCGATGACAATGCGGGTCGGTTCCTCCCAGCGGCAAATGATCCGCCGCCTGTCCTGATCGTACCGTAAGGTCATAACGGTCCTCCTTGCGCCTCCCCGAAGGGAAACGTTTGGCATTGAACGTGGGGGGAACATGCAAAACGCAGGCCTTAAAGGCGCTACAGTTCGCAGTCCACCACCCGGCGCTCGCTGACCACCTTCTTGACGAAGTCACGCAGGCCACGTGCAGCGGGTGCACCTGATAGGCGTCCAGCGCTTCGCGGCTTTCGTGTTCGGAAAAGAGAACCACGTCGGTCTCGGGTGCCGAGAGGAAGACGTCCGTGGAAACCTTCAGGTTGAGCAGACCGTCGATACGGCCTTCCAACGCCTCAAGCATTTCCTTCATCTTGGCTGCGTTCGTTTTCGCGTCCGCGCCTTCAGCCTCTTCCTTCAGTTTCCACATGACGACGTGCCTGATCACTTTTCCTGCTCCTAAGGTTAGCGATTGCCGAGTCTACCTGCGGGAGTTTCCTCCCGTCACGACCGGTGCTACTGCACCAGCCCCCACATCCGAATCGGGTCCGCCGTCCCCGGCGGTCCCGGCCACCTGTTCGACCCACCGCGGTCGGCGGTCGATTGTTACTATAGTATGTCCTGCTTCTTCCGAGTAAAGGACCGGGGATGCGGGCACCCCCGGCCCGATACGTTCTACTCGCCCATGAAGGGGCAGCGGCCCTTGGCGGCGGAGCGGCTCTTGCGAGCGTCGCTCAGGATAACCGCGGGGTTGCCGCAGGCTCCGGTTTCACCGGCCGCGATGCCGTCGGCGTCCTTGGCTGCCAGGCAGCAGGGGTCACCCTTCATCATGGGGCAGGGTCTGATAGCTTTGGTCATGGTCATATTCTCCCGTCCGCTTCTAGCGCGGCTCTTCGGTCTTCATTTCGTTAATCAGTCCAACAAGGGCGGAAGCCAGTTCCGCCAACTCGTCCACGGATGATGCGGCTTGCTCCATCTCCGCATCCACACTGTCGGCGACACTGCTTACTTCAAGCGTCGCCCGGTTGATCTCCTCGCTTGCCGCGGATTGCTGTTCCGCCGCTGTGGCAATACTGCGCACCCGGTCGGAAGTTTGCTCACACTCGGCAACGATTCGATCCAGCGCCTGCCCGGACTCGGTCGCAAGTCCCGTGCTCTTTTGAACGGAACCAACGGCCCGTTCCGTGGCGCTAACGTTCTGCTGCGCACCGCTCTGGATGGCGGTGATCGCCTCGCCGACTTCCTTGGTGGCCTGCATGGTCTTTTCAGCCAGCTTGCGCACCTCGTCGGCGACAACTGCGAAGCCGCGTCCGGCCTCGCCTGCACGAGCCGCCTCGATGGCGGCGTTAAGGGCCAGCAGGTTGGTCTGGTCGGCAATGTCCTCAATAACTTCAAGGACCTTGCCGATGTCCTCGGCCTGTGAGCCGAGGGAGACCATGGACTGCTTGAGGGATTCGGCATCGGACTGGACTTCGTGAATGGACGAGACAACCTCGGCCACTATGCCTGATCCGCTCCTGGCCTCACTCATAGCCGCGTCGCGAATTCGGCCGCAGCATGGGCATGCTGCGCCACCTCGCCCACCGTGGCGTTCATTTCCTCCATCGCCGTAGCGGTTTCGGAGGTACGGGCCTGCTGTTCAGCCGCACCCTCGCGGGCGCTGGCAACAGCCCGGGAAAGCTGCTGCGCCGCTGCGGCCAAACGGTCCGAAATTTCATGCGCTTCAAAGGCGGCCTTGCCCAGACATTCGTTCTGGTGCGTGATCTGCGCCTCGCGCTCTTTCAGCTCGGTCATGTCCAGGTACAGGCACATGCCGCCGACCACCTGACCGTCCAGATCATCCAGCGGGCTCAGGTTGGCCAGAACCGGGACGTCACGACCGTCATCGGCCTTGAACACGGCGTCGATGTTGTGGCGCTTCCTGTTGTTGTCCATGCACCACTTGATGAGCGCTTCGCGGTCGTCCTTGTAAAAGACCTGAGAAAGATTGCGGCCGTAATACTCCTTGGGGTCGCGGTCCAGCGCCATCATCTGCAAACACTCATGGTTCAGGAACGTGATGTGTTGGTCCGGGTCCACGGTGGCACAGGGCAACGGCAACCCGTTGAGCACTGCATGCAGATATCCGGTGGTCCCGCGAAGCTTCTCTTGCACTGCGTCCATGGTTCCGGCCAGACCGTCAAGGGCCTCCGGCTTGAGACCATGCCGTGCATCGAGGTCGCCTTCGGAAATCTTAACGGCCCACTCCTTGAGCTCGGCCGCAGGGACGGCATACAGCTTTCTTGCGGCAAAGGCCGCTCCTGCAGTCAGCAGAAGGAATCCTCCGAGTACCGCACCAAGTGCACTGTAATCCGTTGTCAATGCCGCTCCTGCCGCGGCAACGGCGGTGCAGCCGAGGGCATACGCCCCCCCGAGTTTCATACCAGTCCCCATAACTCCCCCATTTTCTGTCTCAGCGTTACATTGTGTCCCAGCCACTGAAACCCATCTCCGTCCGACCAGACATAAGGAAATTTATAGTGGGCTCCCCGCGGGGGGGCGGGGAGCCCGACACAGGCCCAATCGGAGGAAGCGTGGCGTTGCTTCGAGGGATTGCGGTCCAACCGTACGGGCCTGGTGTCTCTATGGTTTATGTCCGCTACTTCTTCTTGGCGTCGGCAAGCGCCTCGGCCACGTGGCGTACGCGGACCTTGGAACCACGCTGCTTCAGGCCGCCGCGAAGCTGCATGATGCAACCCGGGCAGTCGGTCAGCAGGACGCCGGCTCCGGTTGCCTCGACATTGTCGAGCTTCTTCTTGAGCAGTTCGGAAGAGAGTTCGGGGAACTTCATGGAGAAGGTTCCGCCGAAGCCGCAGCAGACTTCTTCCTCGTTGCATTCAACGTATTCCAGCCCGGCCTTTTCGATGAGCTGGCGCGGGGCCTCGTGCACGTCCAGACCACGGCAGAGGTGGCAGGGAGCGTGGTAGGTGGCCTTCTCGCCGGAACCGGAGAACTCTCCGGCCTCGACGCCCAGCACGTCGTTGGCAAAGGAGCTGAAGTCGATGATCTTGTCGGCAAAGGCGTTAGCCTGCGCGGAAAGGCGCGGGTTCTTTTCGACAAGCTTCTTGTAGTTGTGCTTCAGGTGCGCGGCACAGGAGGCGCACATGGTGATGATGTATTCACAGTCGGTGTTCTCGAAGGCGCGCATGTTCTGGATGGCAACATCCTGAGCGGTCTTCTTCTCACCCATCATCATGAGCGGCAGGCCGCAGCAGGACTGATCCATGGGGAACTCGGCGGCAACGCCGTGATCGCCCAGCAGCTTGGCACAGGCTTCCATCTGCTCGGGGTAGACGAAGTCCTGAACGCAGCCGGAGAACAGCGCGACCTTGTGCTTCGGAGCGCTCACGCGCGGCTTGACCTCTTCCCAACGGTCGCGGAAGGAGTGGTCGGCCACGGAAGGCAGCGCACGGAAGCCTGATCCTTGGCGAACATCATGGGCAGGTGCCGCAGGTAGCCTTCGCCGTCGGCAACGGCCGGGCGGGCGAACTTGGCAGCCTTGAGCAGGCCGTGGAAGAGCTTGCGGTTCTTCATGACCTTGCCCAGCAGGATGCTCGGCAGCGCGTGGCCGTCTTCGTCCTGAATCCGGGCATGGATTTCCTTGATGAGGCCCGGCAGATCAATGCCGCCCGCGCAGATGTCCTTGCAGGCTTCGCAGTTGATGCAGTTCTGGACGAGGTTCTTGGCCTTTTCCTTCCCGTGGAAGAAGTAGGTCAGGATGAGGCCGATGGCGCCGATGTAGATGTGCCCCATCTTGTGGCCGCCCACGAGGCGGTAGACGGGACAGACGTTGGCGCAGGCACCGCAGCGCACGCAGCGCAGGACCTCACCGAAGACCGGATCCTTGGCCATTTCCAGACGGCCGTTGTCAAGGAATACGAAGTGCATTTCCTTCTTGCCGTCCTCGGCGGAGGCACACTCGTTGCGACCGGTGATCCAGGTCACGTAGGAGGTGATTGCCTGACCGGTGGCGTTGCGCGGCAGAACCTTGAGGATCTTCAGCGCGTCGTCAAGGCTCGGCACCAGCTTGTCCAGTCCCATGAGGGCGACGTGGACGCGCGGCAGGGTGCTGACGAGGCGGGCGTTGCCTTCGTTGGTGACGAGGCCGATGGAGCCGGTCTCGGCGATGGCGAAGTTGGCGCCGGTGACGCCCATGTCGGCTTCGACGTACTTGCGGCGAAGCTCGCGGCGGGCGACCTTGACGAGTTTATCAATGTCGGACTGCTGTTCCTTGCCGGTCACCTGAGAGAAGAGGTCCTTCACCTGATGACGGGAAAGGTGGATGGCGGGCATGACCATGTGGGTCGGGCCTTCGTGACGCAGCTGGATGATCCATTCACCGAGGTCGGTTTCCGTCACTTCCAGCCCCTCGTCTTCGAGGAGATGGTTCAGCAGCGTTTCCTCGGCAGTCATGGACTTGGACTTGACCACCGTCTTGCAGTCGGACTTCTTGGCGATGTCCGCGATGATGCGGTTGGCTTCGTCCGCGTCCTTGGCCAGATGCACGTGGGCACCGGCGGCTTCGGCGGTCTTCTTGAACTCTTCGTAGAGTTCCTCGATCCGCGATGCGGCGGCGTCCTTGGCACAGGCGACGTCGTCGATCAGCTGCGGAAGGTCGAAGTCCTTGAAGGCGTTGGCGCGCCCGGCCTTGTAGGCCACGGCGAAGTTGTCAAGCGTCGTGCGCAGGAACTCATTGTCCAACGATTCCTTGAGCTCCTCGCGGTATTCCTTGAGATCTTTGGCGTTCTGCATGATCTAACCCTCCAGGAGCAGGATATGAAGTTCAAGCGGACCGTGGACGCCAAGGGCCAGCACGCGCTCGATGTCTGCCGTACGGCTGGCACCGGTGATGAACGCGTGGTAGTCGGCTTCCTTGCCCATTTCCTTCTTCAGGTAGTCGGAAACGGCAAAGGCGTCGGCCATGATGTCGGACTTCTTGAGCACGGCGACATGAATCTCGGCCAGCATGGTGGCGATGCGAACTTCTTCCTTGCAGGAGTTCAGCACCAGCGAACCGGTTTCGGCGATACCGAGATTCACGCGGGTAAACCCGATGTCGATGCCGCCGAGGTTCTCACGCATGCCCTTGGCGATACAGTTGAACCCTTTGTCGTCGGACAGCTTCTTGAGCTGGTCGAACTGCTTCTTGGGCAGTTCCGGGGCACAAATCGTTTTCTGGGCTATGGTCTCACAGAGAGCCTCCGCTCCACCGGAAAGGTTCTCTTCACAGCCAGAAAGCAGCAGCTGGCAGGCTTCCTTGCTGTCGCAAAGCTCAACAGCGTACTGCAGGGCGGCGTCCATGTCCGCGACCTCGGCGACCGTGGCTGAAACCAGCTCGGCCTTGGTGCGGAAAAGGTCCACCATTTCCTTGTCGATATTCTTGGTCATGCTCCTCTCCCAAGTTTATTCACCGACCACGGCGAGCGTGTCGCGCGCAATGGCCAGTTCCTCGTTAGTCGGGACGACCCAGACCTGCACGCGGCTAGCGTCAGTGCTGATCTTCATGGGCTCGGAAGCGCGGGCATCGTTTGCCTTCTCGTCAATCTCCACTCCGAGGGGCTCCAGCCCTTCGAGAGACTTCTGGCGAACGATGGCGTCGTTCTCCCCAATCCCGGCGGTAAAGACGATAGCGTCCACACGGCCAAGCACGGCCATGTAGGAGCCAATATATTTCTTGTTGCGGTAGGTCTGGACGGCAAGGGCCATTTCAGCGCGCTTGTCGCCCTTCTCCACTGCCGCGTGGATGTCGCGCATGTCGTTCATGCCGCACATGCCCTTCAGTCCGGATTCCTTGTTCAGCAGGGTGTCCACTTCTTCGAGGCCCATGCCCTTGTTGCGGCCCAGGAAGGCGTGCAGCGCGGGGTCCAGATCGCCGGAGCGGGTGCCCATGACGAGACCTTCCAGCGGGGTCAGGCCCATGGAGGTGTCTACGGCCTTGCCGTTCTTGGTGGCGGTCATGGAACAGCCGTTTCCGAGGTGCACCGTGATGATGTTGGCCTCTTCGGGCTTCTTGCCGATCAGGGCCGCGGTCTCCTTGGCCACAAAGCGGTGGGAAGTGCCGTGGAAACCGTAACGGCGCACGCGCATCTCCTCGTACAGGGAGTACGGCAGCGCGTACATGTACGCATGCTCGGGGATGGACTGATGGTAGGCGGTGTCGAACACGGCCACATGCGGCACGTCGGCGAAGAGTTCGCGGGCGACGGTAATGCCGTCAAGGTTGGCCGGGTTGTGCAGCGGCGCCAGCGGGACCATCTTTTCGATGCCCTTGATGACGGCGTCGTTGATGAGGATCGGCTGATGGAATTCCTCACCGCCGTGAACCACGCGGTGTCCAACCGCGCCGATCTCGGACTTGTCCTTGCACACGCCCTTCTCGCCGCCGCAGATGAGGTCGATGAACAGGCTCATGCCAGCGGTGTGGTCGGCGATGTATTCCTTGACCACGACCTTTTCGGCGTTATCGGAGTCAGGGTTGATCTTGTGGGTCAGGACACCCTCTTCCTCACCGATGCGTTCGACCACACCGGAACACAGGACAGACTCGTCCTCCATGTTGAACAGCTGGTATTTGATGGAAGAGCTTCCGGAATTTATGACGAGCGTTTTCATTATCTTAGTTTCCCTTTTCTGCCTGCGCCTGAACGGCGGTGATGGCGACGGTGTTCACGATATCGGCGACGGTGCAGCCGCGGGACAGGTCATTGACGGGCTTGTTCAGACCCTGCAGGACCGGGCCGATGGCCACGGCACCTGCGGCGCGCTGGACAGCCTTGTAGGTGTTGTTGCCCGCGTTGAGGTCGGGGAACACAAACACGCTGGCCTGTCCGGCCACGCTGCTGTCGGGCATCTTGGTGCGGGCCACTTCCGGGTCGATGGCCGCGTCGTACTGAAGCGGTCCTTCGAGCGGGAGGTTCAGGCCGCGCTCCACGATAAGGCCCTTGGCGATTTCCGTGGCTTCGAGCACCTTTTCCACGTCAGCGCCGGAGCCGGAAGCACCGGTGGAGTAGCTGAGCATGGCCACCTTGGGATCGATACCGAAGATGCGGGCGGTTTCCGCGGAGGAAAGCGCGATTTCCGCAAGCTGCTGTGCCGTGGGGTTCGGGTTCACGGCGCAGTCGCCGAAGACCAGAACACGGTCCTTCAGGCACATGAGGAACACGCTGGACACAATGGACGCGCCCGGCTTGGTCTTCACGAATTCGAACGCGGGACGGATGGTGTGGGCGGTGGTATTCACCGAGCCGGAGACCATGCCGTCGGCAACGCCCTTGTAGACCATCATGGTGCCGTAATAGGTCGGGTCGGCCATGCGGTCACGAGCCACGTCTTCGTGAATACCCTTGTGCTTCCTGAGCTCGATGTAGGTGTCCATGTAGCCCTGGAAGGCGTCGGAGTTCACCGGATCGATGATCTCGGCACCGTCGATGTTCACGCCGAAGTCGGATGCCTTGGTGCGAATCTCGTCCACATTGCCCAGCAGGATCATGTCCGCCACGCCGCGGCGCAGCAGAATGTCGGTGGCACGCAGGACGCGCTCGCCGGAACCTTCGGGCAGGACGATGCGCTGACGGTTGGAGGAAGCCTTCTCCACCAGACCGTACTCAAACATCTTGGGCGTAACCTTGGAGGACTGTCTGGAGATAACGCGCTCGCGCAGTTCGGCGACGTTGACGTGAGAGTCGAATGCGCCGAGTGCCGAGGATATCTTCTTCACGTCGCCCGGCTCGATGCGGCCGTAGAGCTCGCCGAGCTTCTGGGTGACCTGATAGGTGTGCCCTTCAACGGAAAGCACGGGCAGCGGTACGCCGGTCCAGCCTTCGATGAGGCGATGGACGCTGGAGGACGGCTGCAGGCCGCCGGTAAGCACGATACCGGCGATATCGGGGTACGACGAGGACAGCCTGGAAGCGAGGCTGGACAGGATGATGTCCGAGCGGTCGCCAGGAGTGATGATCAGGCTGCCCTCGTCGATGTAGTTCAGGAAGTTCCCTATATGCATCGCCGCGATGAGGTAGTTGTCCACGAGGGTGTCGAGCCGTCCGTGACCGTAGAGCACCTTGGCATCAAGCCAGGAGCTCACGTCGTTGATGGACGGGTTGCCGAGGGATTCGTCCTCGGGCACCACGTAGACCAGCAGGGGCTGTTCGCATCGCACGCCGCAGGTGATGCGCTCGGCCACGGCGGACGGGTCGTCCACCTGAGCGCGGTTGACCACCGTGCAGACCACGTCGAGGCCCTTTTCTTCCAGAGCGTCGATGGTGGACTGGGTGATGCCGACGACTTCGTCAGCATCCTTCTTGCGGCCCGAGGATACCACGAGGACCGGTGCGCCGATGTTGGCGGCGATCTCGGCGTTGGTGTCGAATTCGAACGCCGGGTCCTTGCCCTGGAAGTCGGTGCCTTCGCACAGCACGAAGTCGTACTCGGCTTCGAGCTTCTTGTACTTGTTGAGGATGTTTTCGAGCATCAGGGCCTGCTGGCCGTTGTTGATGAGCTCGCGCGCTTCACTCAGGGTGTAGGCGTAGGTGTCCTCGTAAGGCACTTCCAGATTGAATTCGCTCAGGATCAGATTGATGTCGTGATCCTGAACGCCTTCCGGCCAGTCATTGATGACCGGACGGAAAATGGCGGGTTTCCGGACGTTGCGCAGAAGCATCTGCATGACGCCCAGCACGATTGCGGACTTGCCGCTTCGTTCCTCGGTGGCGGTGACGTATAGGTTCTTGGACATTGAGTCAGTACCTTGGCTGTTGGTTATCGGGGCAGCCCGTCAGCGTACAGCTCGATCACATGGCTGACGTGCACTCCTGCCTCGCGGCGGGAGAGCATATCAGTGATCTGCAGCATGCATGCAGGGCAGCTAGTGGCCACTTCGCCGGCGCCCGATGCGACGATGTTGTCGGCCTTGCGGTTCCCGATTTTCTTGGACAGCTCGTAATGGTTGAGGTTGAAACTGCCGCCGCATCCGCAACAAGAGGCCGCTTCGGGCATCTCTTTGAGACTGCACCCTTTGGAGGCGTTGAGCAAGGTGCGGGGCTGAGAAGTAACGCCGAGAGAGTTACGCAGGTGACAGGGGTCGTGGTAGGTGACGCTCTTGCCGGTCACCTCGGACGCTTCCACACCCATGACATCCACGAGGAACTGGCTGATGTCCATGGTCCGGTCGGCAATCTTCTGAATGTCGAACTTGTCGCCGGCATAGCCGCCGTACATGGACGGCCAGAGTTCCTTGATGGTGGCCGTGCAGGTCGCACAGGGGGTCACCAGATAATCGAACTCACCCTCCTTGAAGATGTCCACGTTGGCCTTCACCAGCTTGTCGAAGGTGTCGGTGTCGCCGGAGGACAGCGCCGGAATGCCACAGCATGCCTGGCCCTTGGGCATGTACACGCCACAGCCGTGGTGATTGAGCGCCTTGAGGGTGGCCTCGCCAACCTGCGGGAAGATCTTGTCCACGACACAGCCGGGGAACACGGCAACACGGGGCGCATCGCCACGCGGAGCGGACTCCATTTCCGGCACGGTCTTGTGCAGGGGCTTCTTGGCCAGTCCCTTGAAGTGGCGGTCACCGATGACCGGCGCATTGAACCGGGCGCAGGAGCTGCCGAGCAGCTCGTCGGCCTGCTTGGTGAACAGGCCCTGGAACTTCGCGCCCATGTTCAGGAGGGAGTTGAACAGTTTGGGGTTGGACAGCATACCCTTGAAGATGGCCTTCTTCACGGGGGACAGACCGAGGTATCCGGTCATGATCGCCCTGGCCTTCAGGAAGATGTCCGAGACCTTGACGCCGCTGGGACAGTTGGCGGCACAGGTGCCGCACAGCAGACAGCGGTTCAGGCGCTCGTTCACGCCGTCCGGGTCGTTGATCATTTCCGAGGCAAGGCCGTCGAGCAGTGCCAGCTTTCCGCGAGCCACGTCGTATTCACGACCGGTCTGCGCGAAGAGCGGGCACACCGCCTGGCACATGCCACAGCGCATGCAGTTGACGAGCTGGTCATCCAGCTCCTTGAGCATTTCAGCTAACTTATGAATGTCTGCCATTGTATGCCCCCTACCCGATGATCTTGCCGGGATTCAGGATGCCCTTCGGGTCGAGCACGGACTTCATGCGACGAGCGTAATCAAGGGTGCCCTTGGAGGTCTCGTTGATCATGAACTTGGACTTGGCCATTCCGATGCCGTGTTCGCCGGACAGGGTTCCGCCCATGGCGAGCGCGCGCTCGAAGATTTCGTCGATGGCTTCTTCCACGCGCTCCCATTCCTTCTTGTCACGCTTGTCGGTGAGGATGGTCGGGTGCAGGTTTCCGTCACCGGCGTGACCGAAGGTGCCGATGGTCAGGTCGTACTTCTTGCTGATGTCTTCCAGCGCGGCGATCATGTTCGGAATCTGGGAACGGGGCACGGTGGCGTCTTCAAGCACGCAGGTGGGCTTGAGCTTGGCCAGCGCGGGCAGCGCGTCGCGGCGGGCCTGCC
>NZ_BBCB01000059.1 GCF_001311825.1 Salidesulfovibrio brasiliensis JCM 12178
GCAATCCCTGACTTGAAGGCGTTTGTGCCATGCGAAAACTGTATGCCACCGAACAGCCCCGCCGAAGGCAGGCCAAACCGTTTTGGGATTCTCAAACCCTTTTGGAAAAGGGTTTATGCCCCCGGAGGGCCGCCGGAGGCACCCACCTGCTGCCCGCCGCAGACAGCCGTTTACCCGCAGGTGCGGTTCTCCTGTCCCTGCTTTTGCCGTTCACCTGCCGGATTTAAACCGTTCACCTAATATCGATCGCGAGTTGGAAAAAAGTTCATATAGATATATGCTCACCATGACGCCCTCCGGCGTCGAGCACAGGGGGATTGCGGTCCGTCCGGCGGGCCAGCTTTTCATAACGGCAAGACTTGAGGAGACAGTATGAGCGAAGAAAGCAAGATTGAAAGTATGATGAAAGAGGGCCAACTCTTCCAGCCGCCCAAGAACGACAATGCCTACATTCGCAGCATGGACGAGTTTGAGACGCTCGCCAAACGTGCTGATGAAGACCCGGAAGGCTTTTGGGCAGAGCGTGCGGAAGAGCTGGTGGACTGGTTCAAGCCGTGGGACACCGTTCTTGATTACGATTTCCACAAGCCGGAGATCAACTGGTTCAAGGGCGGCAAGCTGAATGTCTCCTACAACTGCCTGGACAAGCATCTGGAAAACGGCCGCCGGAACAAGGCCGCCATCATCTGGCAGGGGGAGCCGGATGAGGAAGTGAAGGTCTACACCTACCAGATGCTGTACACCGAGGTCTGCAAGTTTGCCAACGCACTGAAGAAAATGGGCGTCAAAAAGGGCGACCGCGTGGCCCTGTACCTGCCCATGGTGCCGGAACTGGCCATTGCCATGCTTGCCTGCGCCCGCATCGGGGCCATGCACTCCGTGGTCTTTGCCGGATTCTCCGCCCTTTCGCTCCAGTCGCGCATTCAGGACTGCGAAGCCAAGGTGCTGGTCACTGCCGACGCGGTCATCCGCGCGGGCAAGACCATTCCGCTCAAGCCCAATGCCGACGACGCCCTGAGCGGCTGTCCCACCGTCGAACAGGCCGTCATCGTCAAGCGCGCCGGGAACGACGTGGAGATGGTCGAAGGTCGCGACCGCTGGTGGCACGACGTCATGGCCGAGGACGACATCCGCGGCGACTGCCCGCCCGAGGAGATGGATGCCGAGGACATCCTCTTCATCCTTTATACCTCCGGCTCCACCGGCAAGCCCAAGGGCGTTGTCCACACTACCGGCGGCTACCTGACGTATGTCGCGCATACACTGCAGTGGGTCTTCGACCTGCAGGAAGACGATGTTTACTGGTGCACGGCGGACATCGGCTGGATCACCGGTCACTCCTACATTCTTTACGGACCGCTCTGCCTTGGTGCCACCTCGCTCATGTTCGAGGGCGTGCCCAGCTATCCCAAGCCGGACCGCTTCTGGCAGATCGTGGAAAAGTTCAAGGTCAACCTGTTCTACACCGCACCTACCGTCATCCGCGCCTTATGCGCGAAGGCGAGTCGTGGACCCAGAACTATGATCTCTCCACGCTGCGAATCCTCGGGTCCGTCGGCGAGCCCATCAACCCCGAGGCGTGGAAGTGGTATCAGGAGCATATCGGCGCGGGCAAGCTGCCCATCGTCGACACGTGGTGGCAGACGGAAACCGGCGGGTTCCTCATCTCCCCGCTGCCGTATGCCACTCCGCTCAAGCCCGGCTCCGCGACCCGGCCCCTGCCCGGCGTTTCCGCAAAGATCGTCCGTGCCGACGGTTCTCCGGCTGACCCGGATGAAGGCGGCCACCTCGTGGTGGACAAGCCGTGGCCCGGCATGCTGCGCGGCGTGTTCGGCGACCCCGAGCGCTTCAAGAAGACCTACTTCGAGCGCTTCCCCGGCATGTACGAGTCCGGCGACGGTGCGCGCTGCGATGCTGACGGCTACATGTGGATCATGGGCCGCCTTGACGACGTCATCAACGTCTCCGGCCACCGCCTCGGCACCGCCGAGATCGAGTCCGCCCTTGTGGCGCACTCTTCCGTGTCCGAAGCCGCTGTTGTCGGCATGCCGCATCAGGTCAAGGGCCAGTCCATCTATGCCTACGTGACCCTCAAGGCGGACGAGGAAGAGTCCGATGAAATCCGCGCGGAGCTCAAGAAGTGGGTTCGCTCGGAGATCGGTCCCATCGCCACGCCCGAGGTCATCCAGTTTGCCGACGGCCTGCCCAAGACCCGTTCGGGCAAGATCATGCGCCGCGTGCTCCGAAAGATTGCCGCCGGTCAGGACGACTTCGGCGACACCTCCACGCTGGCCGATCCCGGTGTCATCACCGACCTCATCGAAGGCAAGGAAGACCTGCTCGGCTCCTAGCCCGTTGAATCAAGTCATTGCCGAAAAAAAGGCCCGCCAAATGGCGGGCCTTTTCAGTTGTATGCGAAACAAGCGTGCTAGTCGTACTGGACTGCGCTGAACTTCATCAGGGATTCCCAGTCGTGGATGGCTTCGACGTAGCGGATGGTGCCGGTCTTGCCGCGCATGACGAGGGAGGACGTTTCCGCACCGTGGCCGGTGTACTTGACGCCCTTCAGGAAAGTGCCGCCGGAGATGCCGGTGGCGGCGAAGAAGAGGTCGTCCGCAGCCACGAGGTCCGCGACCTTGTAGACGCGGCGCAGGTCCATGCCCGCTTCGGCCAGTGCGTTCTTTTCGTCCTGACGCTGGGGGTCCAGCTTGCAGAACATCTCGCCGCCCATGATGCGGATGGCGATGGCGGAGAGCACGCCTTCGGGGGTGCCGCCGGTGCCCATCATGACGTCCACTTCGCTGCGCGGGTCGATTGCCATGAGGGAGCCGGTGATGTCGCCGTCGGTGTGAAGCTGGATGCGGGCACCGGCTTCGCGGATTTCGCTGATGAGCTTCTTGTGGCGCGGCTTGTCCAGCACGAAGACCACGAGGTCATCCACGTCCTTGTCCAGCGCCTTGGCGATGTACTTGAGGTTGTGCTGGGTCGGGGCCTCGATGTCCACCACGTTCTTGGCGGCGGAGGGCACGACCAGCTTCTGCATGTAGTAACTCGGGCCCGGATCGAACATGGTCCCGGCGGGGGCCACGCCCACCACGGAGATGGCGTTGGGACGGCCAAAGGCGAGCAGGTTGGTGCCTTCGAGCGGGTCCACGGCGATGTCCACCTTGGTGTCGCCGCCACGGCCGAGCTTTTCGCCGTTGAAAAGCATTGGGGCGTCGTCCTTCTCGCCTTCGCCGATCATCACCGTGCCTTCAATGTCCATGGAATTGAAACACAGGCGCATGGCGTCCACGGCAGCCTTGTCGGCGGCGTCCTTGTCGCCGCGTCCGAGCCAGCGGGCGCAGGCGAGCGCCGCGGCTTCCGTCACGCGGACAAGGTCCATGGCAAGGTTTTTCTGTGGGGCTTCCATTGTGATCTCCTAGAATTTTTCCTTGATGATCCGAGCAAAATTCTCGGGGGTGAACCCGTATTTTTCCGAAAGCAGCTTGCCGGGCGCGGACTGGCCGAAGTGGTCGAGTCCGAGCACCACGCCGTTGCAGCCGACATACTTGTACCACGTTTCCGGGCGGCCTGCTTCCGCAGCGGCGCGGGCGGTCACCTCAGGCGGCAATACTTCGGTTTTATACGATTCGGGCTGTTCGTCAAACAGTTTGAAGCTCGGCATGCTGACCACGCGGACCTTCTTGTCCAGCAGCTTGGCAGTATCCAGCGCCAGGGCCACTTCGGAACCGGAGGCGAGGATGATCAGTTCGGGAGTGCCTTCGCAGTCCTTGATGATGTAGCCGCCGCGCTCGGCGCCGTCGGTGACGGCCGGGTATTCGGCCGGGTCGAGCACGGGCAGCCCCTGACGGGTCAGGAACAGGCAGGAGGGGTGCTTCTGCTGCTTGAGGGCGATCTTCAGGCACAGGGCGGTCTCGTTGGCGTCGCAGGGACGCAGGTCGATGAGGTCCGGGATGAGCCTGAGGGACGCGATGTGCTCGATGGGCTGGTGCGTGGGACCGTCTTCGCCGACCCAGAAGGAATCGTGGGTGAAGACGTAGAAGACCGGGAGTTCCTGCAGCGCGGACATGCGGATGGCGTTGCGGCAGTAGTCCGAGAAGGTCAGGAAGGTCGCGCCGAACGGGATGATGCCGCCGTGCAGGGCGATGCCGTTCATGATGGCGGCCATGGGGAATTCGCGCACGCCCACGGCGAGGTTGCGGCCTTCGTAGCCTTCCACGCCGAAGTTGCCAACGGTCTCGCGGAAGGTTCCGGTCTGGTTGGAGGGGTCGAGGTCCGCGGAACCGCCCATGAGGTTGGGCAGCTGTTTCATCAGTTCGTTCAGACACGCGCCCCACGCCTTGCGGGTGGCCACGGTCTCGCCCGGCTCGAAGCTCGGGGTGTCCACCGCGAGGGCGGCGCGGTCGGTATTGATCTGTTCCCAGAGCGCCTTGAAGTCGGCGTTGGAAGCGAGCTTGCTTTCAAGGTTGGCCTTCCACTCGGCCACTTTGGCGCGCATGGCGTCGTGGCGGGCGCGGAAGTGGTTCACCACGTCCTCGGGGACGTGGAACGCCTCTTCGGGCAGGCCGAGCTTTTCCTTGGTGGCCTTGATCTCGTCGGCCTTCATGGGCGCGCCGTGGGTGTTGTGGTCGCCTTCCACGTTGGCCGCGCCTTTGGCCATGACCGTGTTGCAGACGATGAGCGTCGGCTTCTCGGTCTCAAGCTGGGCGTTGGCGATGGCCTTGCGAATCTGCTCGTGATCGTGGCCGTCCACTTCGAGCACCTGCCAGCACATGCCTTCGAAAACTTTCTTGTAATCGGTGCAGTCTGCGCGGTTGGTGGGACCGGCGAGCTGAATCTTGTTGGAGTCGTAGAAGACGATCAGGCGTCCGAGCTTCCAGAGACCGGCGAGGGAGGCCGCGCCGAGGGCGATGGGCTCCTGCAGGTCGCCGTCCGAGCTCAGGGTATAGGTGTAGTGGTCGACCACGTCGTTGCCGAGCTTGCTGCGCAGGAACGCTTCAGCAACGGCAAAGCCGACAGACATGCCGAAGCCCTGTCCGAGCGGGCCGGTGGTGGCCTCGACGCCGGGCGTCAGGTGACACTCGGGATGGCCCGGGGTCAGGCTGTCCATCTGGCGGAAAGATTTGAGGTCGTCCATGCCCACGAATCCGGCGAGATGCAGCAGACTGTAGAGCAGCATGGATTCGTGCCCGGCAGAGAGGATGAAGCGGTCGCGGTTGAACCACTTGGCGTCGTCCGGGTCGTAGTTGAGGGTGTCGGAGTAGAGCAGCGTGGCGAAGTCCGAGGAGGACATGGCCCCGCCGGGATGGCCGGAGTTGGCCTTGGCCACGCCGTCCATGATCAGTCCTTTGACCACGGAGACGGTTTTCTGGTCCATTTTGGTATCGATAGTCATGTCGGGTTCCTTGCGGGGCTACTTTTCGATGCTGTCGATCAGGTCGACGCGGCGTTTGTGACGATCACCCTCGAATTCGGTTTCGAGGAACACTTTCAGAATGTCCGTGGCCAGCCCCACGCCGGTGACGCGCTCGCCCATACACAGGACGTTGGCGTTGTTGTGGGCCCGACCCATGCGGGCATGAAATTCATTGGTGCACAGCGCGGCGCGGATGCCGGAGAAGCGGTTGGCGGTCATGGCCATGCCCTGCCCGCTGCCGCAGACAAGCACGCCGAGCGTGCCTTCTTCCCTGACGGATTTGACCACTTTGGCCGCGAATACCGGGTAATCGCAGCTCTCGGGGCTGTGCGGCCCCTCGTCCTTCACGGTGTATCCCCAGCCTTCGAGGGTGTCGATGAGGGTCTGCTTCAGGTTGAAGCCGCCGTGGTCCGAACCGATGACGATCGTCTTGCTCATGATGGTTGTCCTATTGTTCCAGCTCTTCCCTGAGCGCGTCGATCTCTTCCTTGAGGAAGGCGATCTGCTTCAGGCAGAGCTCTTTTTCCTGTTTCTTGCCCCGCGGCGCTTCCGCGATGCGACCGAGGTGGACATATTCTTCTTTGAGCTGTTTTTCAAGTCGGCTGATTTCGAACCGGCGCGAGGCTCCGCCGAGCAGTTTCTTCGCCTCCCTCCACCATGTTGAAAGGCCCAGTTTCACGGTTTCCCCGAGGGTCTGCGGTCCGTTGGCTTCGGTGTGGTGATCGCTCATGTCCTTGCTCCTTCCCGGCTCCTTTCCCGGCATTGAATAATGTATATGCGGTCATCCGGACCTGGGAAACGCGCAGACGGCGCGGATCACGGTCTTGTCCGGAAGGTCCAGTTCAAGGGATTTCTCGGTCCAGGGCTCGACTGTAAGGTCTCGGTTGCGGATTCGCAAGACACCGCGACCGCCGGTATCGAATGTGAAAACGATGCGCTCCGGCTCAGGGCCGTCGTCATAGCCGTCGATGTCCGCCTTCCACTTGATGGTCCGGTCGCCGCGCCGCACCTCGCCTTCCAGCTTGAGCGGCCTGCCGAGGGAGTCGGTCTGCAAAAGGGCAACCGGGCCTTCGGGGAAGGTATACGTCGGCCGATCCTTTTGAATCATGCCGATGGCGTAACGATCAGGCACAATGGTCTCGAAGCAGCCGCCAGCCAGCATGGCGAGATCGCGCAGGGAAAACGGCAGCGGCAGGCCAAGCGCCATGGATGCAACCACGGGGTCCTGACACCAGTAGGCGGTCTCGCGATCCGGGTAGTAGGCGGTCAGGCCGGAGTGGTCCTCACGCATCAGGGCCACGGTCTTGCCGAACCCGGCAGAGGCGTTCATGCGCAGCGGCCTGTTCAGCTCGCCCCAAAGCTCCACGGTCAGGCGGCCGCTCTGCTTTTCAGGCACCTCGCGGGAAAAGAGAAACGAGGCCTTGGCAGTGATGCCCGTTGCGGGCAACGGCTTGAGGTACTGTCCGGAAAACGCCTCCCACGCGTTGTCCACGTCCGCCGGAGGCAGCGGGACAGGCTTGGCGCAGGCCGCCAGCAGAAGCGTGGCGGCCAGAAGCAGCGGAAGGCGCAGACGGATCATTGCAGCCCCTTGAGCTTGGCGTTGATGGCGTCGGGATCGTTGTGGTGGTACTTGAGCGCGTTGCCGTATCCCTTGCGGGCCTCGGCGGTCTTGCCCAGCGCACGGGCAATGTCGCCGTAGTGCTCCCAAAGGATCGGCTCTTCGGCCATCTGGGAGACGGCCTCGCGGATGTACTTCCAGGCCTTGTCGAAGTTGCCGAGCTTGTACTGCACCCAGGCCACCGAGTCGGCGATGAAGGCGTTCTGCGGGTCCAGTCGATAGGCGGCGGTGACGAGCACCAGCGCGCGCTCAAGGTCCCGGCCTTCCTCGGCCAGCGTGTAGCCCACGAAATTCAGTGCATCGGAGTTATCAGGATGCGCGGCCAGCATGGTCTCCATGAAGTCCAGCGCATCGTCGCGGCGGCCCATGTTCTCCAGCAGCGCGCCCTTCTCGTACATCAGTTCCGGGTCTTCGGGGCGATGCTCAAGCCCCTCTTCAAGCACTTCGAGGGCACCTTCCATGCGGTCGGTGTCCACGAGAATGGCGGCCTCGAGCAGATAGAATTCGTTCTTGTCCGGGAACAGTTCGCGGCCTTCACGGGTGAGCTGCAGGGCCTCGTCCGAGCGGTCGATGGAGTGCAGCAGGCGGCCGCGGAACTCCAGCGCGCGGGAGTAGAACGGATGGTCCTTGCCGATGGTGGCGAGATACTCGGCGGCCTTGGCCGCGTCGTTTTCTCCTTCCCATGCGATGACGGCCTTGTAGAACCAGTACTCACCGGGCGGGTTGCCGCCGGAGGCCAGCGCGTCCAGCACGGTGGAGGCCTGCGCCTGAAATCCTTCGTTCAGGAAGAGCGAGGCCGCATCGAGCAGGAAGGCCTTGCTGCCCGGCCCGTCAAGAGCCAGCCGCATGGCTTCGTCCACGTTGTTCAGCTTGAGATTGAGCAGAATCACCCGCAGCCGGACCTCGTTTCGGACGTCGCCCATCTCGAGGATGCGGCGGTAGGTCTTCTCGGCCTCGGTGTAGTCGCCCACGGTTTCATAGAGGTAGGCCAGCTCGGCCAAGGCCTCGAAATACTGGGGGTCCTCTTTCAGGGCGTTCTTCAGGTGGCCGATGGCCTTCTGGGTCTGGCCGAGGCGGGATTCTGCCGCGGCAAACAGGAACAGCACTTCCGGAGTGCGGCTCTCTTTGGAAAGCTTGTTGAGCTGATCCAGCGCCTCTGCGGGCTTGCGGGTGTCGAGATAGGCCTGCGCCAGCTTGATGCGCACCTCATACTCGCCGGGATGCGCCGCCACATAGCGCTCCAGCAGGCCGAGGCCTTTTTCGGCCTTGCCTTCCTGAATCCACGAATTGGCGAGGTAGATGGTCAAAAGACTGTTTTCCGGGTAGCGCTCCAGCCCTTCGTTGAGAATGTCGCGCGCACGGGCTCCGGAGTTGCCGTCGTTCCAGTAGAGGCTGGCCAGCTCAAGGTAGAGCTGAGGCTCGGGGCTGGCATCGATGACCTTGCGCAGCGTATCGGCAGCCTTGTCGCGCAGGGAGCGCAGCGCTTTCTCGCGGTCCGCGTCCGAGGCCGGGCCAAGGCGGTTCATGCGGGAAAGATAGTCCTGATAGAGCAGATAGTTGTAGGTGATCTGCGCCTCGTTGCCGCGCGGTGTGGCAGCGGCCGGGTCACCGGTGGCGACCGGTGCGGTCATCGGTGCGCAGGCGGCCGCCAGCAGCAGGAGCGCCAGCAGGCACGGGCGTAGGGCGTGGGTGAGCTTCATCAGGTCTCCGTTTCTTTCAGGCTATGCTTCTTCCTCGATCCAGTCGCGCGAGAAGCCTTTGACGCTCTCGCTCATGTGATCGCGAATCTTCTTGAGCAGGCGCGCTTCGATCTGGCGGACGCGCTCTCGGGTGACGCCGAACTGCTCGCCGACCTCCCGGAGCGTCACCGGGTTTTCCGAGAGCAGCCGCTCGTTGAGAATGACGATCTCCTTCTCGTTGAGCTCCGGCTCAATGGCCCGGATGTTCTGCAGCAGCAGATCGGTAATCTCGTCGTTGGCCAGCTTTTCCTCCACGCCCGGATCAAGGGCGGGCAGAAAGTCCATGCGGGTGGCGTCGGACTCCTCGCCCACCGGGGCGTTCAGCGACATGTCGTTGCGCGAGAGCCGCTGATCCATCTCCTCGATGTCTGCCCGGGTCACGTCCAGCCGCTCGGAGAGCAGCTCCGTGGTGGGATCGAACCCGAGGGTCTGGAGGCGCTGGCGTTCCTTGTTCAGATTGTAGAACAGCTTGCGCTGGGTCTGGGTGGTGCCCACCTTGACCATGCGCCAGTTGTCCATGATGTACTTGAGAATGTAGGCCTTGATCCAGAACGCGGCGTAATAGGAGAACTTGATGCCCTTCTCCGGGTCGAACTTCTGCACGGCCTTCATCAGGCCCACGTTGCCCTCCTGCACGAGGTCGAGGGCGTTCTGCATCCAGCGGCGCTGAAAGTCCATGGCGATCTTCACCACAAGGCGCAGATGCGAGGACACCAGCCGGAAGGCCGCGTCCTGATCGTTTTCATCGCGCACACGGCGGGCCAGCTCAAGCTCCTCTTCGGGCTTGAGCATGGGAAAGCGCGATATCTCCTTGAGATACATCTGCAGCGGATCGCGGACCGAGACTTCCGACTTCTTCTCGTGGAACGTGGCCGGAAGACTCATGCTCTTGGGCACGGGCAGGGTTTCGCCTGACGCTTCCGCGTCAATGGCGACGTCCTCCTCGTCCGAGATCAGGATATCGGGGTCGACGGTATTCTTGTCGGGTGCCATGCGTGTCTTCTGGAAATATGTTGTGACGGGCGGCTTGCGCCGTCCGGGCGATGTTTCTGCTTGTAAAACGTAAGCGTATATTTTTTATTTGCCCTTTTCAATGCTTTTCGGCAGAGCTCCGCATGGACACTCGCTGCCGGGGCTTGATTTTTCTCATCTCCCGGACTATATCAAAGAATCTTGATATTGAAATAAACAACCCCTGACCGGGCAGACGTTACGGAGAGAGTCGTGGCTGATTTCAGAAAAGCGCTTGCGGATGACAAGATTTATTTCTTTGACGGCGGATACGGAACCCTGCTGCAGAGCCGGGGACTGCCCGCCGGACTGTCGCCCGAGCTGTGGGGCATGCAGGCCCCGGACGTGATCGCCTCGGCCTACCGCGACTACGTGGAGGCCGGAGCCGACCTCATCACCACCAACACCTTCGGCGGCTCGGCCCCCAAGCTGCACGGCGAAGCAGACGTGTTCGAGCTGAACCGCACCATGGTGGAGCTTGCGCGCAAGGTCGCTGACGGACGCGCCTTCGTGGCCGGGTCCGTCGGCCCCACCGGCAAGTTCGTGGAGCCGCTCGGCCCGCTCACCTTCCGCGAGCTGGTGGCAATTTTCAAAGAGCAGATCAAAGGCATCGTGGCTGGCGGCGCCGACCTCATCCTCGGCGAAACCCACTTCGACCTCGCCGAGATCAAGGCGCTGGTCATTGCCGCGCGCGAAGTCTGCGACCTGCCCGTTGCCACCTCCATGACCTTCGAGGGCGGGGCCTGCCTGACCGGCACCAGCCCGCAAACTTACGTGGACACCATGCAGAACCTCGGCGTGGAGCTCATCGGAACGAACTGTTCAGCCGGTCCCGAGCAGATGTACGACACGCTTGAAAGCTGGCTGCCGCGCCTTGAGACCCCGACCTTTGCCGAGGCCAACGCAGGTCTGCCCGAGCTTGACGAGGACGGCAACACTGTGTTTCGCCTCGCGCCCGAGGCGTTCGCGGAACAGGCCGTGCGCTTTCTCGACGTGGGGGCCAAGATCGTGGGCGGCTGCTGCGGCACCACGCCGGACCACATACGCGCCCTGCGCGCCAAGGCTGAAGGACGCACGTGGAGCCTGCCCGAAAAGACGGACCACGCCTGCACCGTCGTCACCTCCCGCGCCGTGTCGGTGCCCTTCGGCTTCGAGCATCGCGGCGTCATCATCGGCGAACGCATCAACCCCACGGGCAAGAAGCAGTTGACCGAAGAGCTTCAGGACGGGACCTTCACCGAAGCGCTGCGCTTCGCCGGGGAACAGCTTGAACAGGGCGCTCCGGTGCTGGACGTCAACGTGGGCGCGCCCATGGTGGACGAGAAGACCCTGCTTCCCGCGCTGGTCAAGGACCTTGTTTCCCGCCACCAGTGCCCGCTCTCCATCGACTCCAACGACTCCGACGCCGTGGAAAACGCGCTCTGGAACTACCCCGGCTCCCCGCTGGTCAACTCCATCTCCGGTGAACCCGGAAAAATGGAGCGCCTCGGCCCGATCTGCAGGAAATTCGGCGCACCGTTCATCCTGCTGCCGCTTGAAGGCAAGAAGCTCCCGGTCACGGCCCCGGAGCGCATCGCCGTGCTGGAAAAGCTGCTTGCCGAGGCCGATGCGCTGGGCATCCCGCGCCGCCTGATCGTGGTGGACGCCCTCGCCCTGACCGTCTCATCCAAGCCGGAAGCCGCCCGAGCCAGCCTCGAATTCATCCGCCACTGCAAGGAGGAGCTGGGGCTTGCCACCACCATCGGCCTGTCCAATATCTCCTTCGGCCTGCCTGCGCGCGAACTGCTCAACTCCAACTTCCTCGCGCTGGCCATGGGCGCAGGCCTGACCTCGTTCATTTCCAACCCCAACTCCGCACGGCTGCAGGAGACCCTGCACAGCGTGGAGGTGCTGCTCAATCGCGACCAGCAGGCCGAAAAATACATCTCGGCCTACTCCGACTGGCAGCCCGGAACGCCCGGAAGCGCCGCGCCATCCGGCTCCAAGGGGTCCGCGCCATCGAGCACCGAAGGGAAAGACCCGGTCTTCACGGCCGTGGTCACCGGCGACAAGGACGCCATCGTCGGGCTGGTGGAGGAAAAACTCTCGTCCGGCCTCAGGGCCATGGACGTGGTCAACGATCTGCTCATCCCGGGCATCATGGACGTGGGCGTGAAATATGAGCGCAAGGAATATTTCCTGCCGCAACTCCTGCGCTCTGCCGAAGCCATGAAAACCGCCTTCGGCAGGCTGGAGCCGCTGCTCAAGGAGGAATCCGACGGCGGAGCCAAGCCCGTAGTGATCATGGCCACGGTGGAAGGCGACATCCACGACATCGGCAAGAACATCGTCTGCCTGATGCTCGGCAACCACGGCTTCGAGGTGGTTGACCTCGGCAAGGACGTGCCTGCCGACCGCATCGTGGCCGCAGCCCGCGAGCACAAGGCCAGCATCATCGGCCTCTCGGCGCTCATGACCACCACCATGGTCCGCATGGAGGACACGGTGAAGCTGGTGCGCGAGCAGGGTCTCGAGGCCAAAGTCATCATCGGCGGCGCGGTCGTGACCGAGAAATTCTGCAACGCCATCGGCGCTGACGGCTGGAGCACGGACGCTCTCGACGCGGTCAAACTGGCCCAGTCGCTGGTCCAATAACGCAAGAGGCGTTGTTCGGCTTTGACTCCGGGGAGAACCCTGCTATCATGGCGCGATGAAAACACGACTTCATCGCGTCATCTCCCTGCTGTCGCTGCTGGCGCTCATGCTGACCTCCGGCTGTCTGGCCGGAGCAGCGGAATACCCCGAGCTCGACGCTGCCCAGTTGCAGCAAAAGCTTGCGGAGAGCAAAGGCAAGCCCGTGTACGTGGTCTACTGGGCCACGTGGTGCCCGGCCTGCATGAAGGAAATTCCCGCGCTCGAGGAATACAAGGCCGCCATGGGCGAAGACGTCCGCGTGCTGGCCGTGTCGGTCAACGACTCCGAGGAAGCCCTCAAGCGGTTCTTCGGCGGCCAGTCCCGCCTCGACGTCTACAGGGCAACCGAAGGGCTTGTCAGGGCCCGCGGCATCGGCCCCATCCCCAGAACCGACATTTACGCCCCGGACGGCACGCCGGTGTATACCGTTGAGGGATACACCCCCATGCTGTTCGACATCCTCGGCCGCAGCGTCACCCACCCCGACGAGTTCACCGAGGAACAGCATCAGGCCATGCAGAAACGCTTCCCCGCACGCTAACTCCGAGTACGCTCATGCTGATTCGCAAGGCGAAGATCGCCGACATCAAGACCATCCACACCCTGCTCATGCGGCAGGAAGACCATGAATCCCTCGTGCTGCCCCGCTCTTTCAGCCAGCTCTACAGCCACTTGCGCGATTTTTTCGTTGCCGAGCAGGACGGAAAGATTTACGGCTGCGTCGCGCTCTCCATAACGTGGGCCGATCTGGCGGAGGTCCGTTCGCTGGTGGTCAGCAAGGACTGCCGGGGCGGCGGCATCGGCCGAAAGCTGGTTGACGCGGCTTTGAGCGAGGCCGTGACGCTTGGCATCTACTCCATTTTCACCCTTACCGAAGTGCCGGGATTCTTTGAGAAGATGGGCTTCAAACGGGCGGCCATGGACACGCTGAACCAGAAGATATGGGCCGATTGCCTCAACTGCCCGCGCTTCCCGGAGCTGTGCAACGAGGTAGCCATGACCATCGAACTCTAAACCATAAAAATCCGGAACTATGCCATGGGCCATAAACTGACACCGTTCATCACCGGCGAGACCATCAGGGAACGCATGGACGACCTCGGCCGAGAGATCGTCGAGAGCTACGAGGAAAACACCGACCCCCTCGTCTGCGTCTGCGTGCTCAAGGGCGCCTTTCTGTTCTTTTCCGACCTCATCCGCAGGATAGACCGCCCCATGGAGGTGGATTTCGTCCGGCTGGCGAGCTACGGTTCGGCCACGTCGCGCAGTGAGGACGTCATTTTCTCCAAGGACCTCGAAATACCCATCGAGGGCAAGGACGTGCTCATCATCGAGGACATCGTGGACACCGGCCACTCCATGGACTTTCTGATTCACGTGCTCAAGAGAAGAAATCCCAAGAGTTTGAAAATTTGTGCACTTATTGATAAGCATGAACGACGCGAGACCGGCGTCCAAGTGGACTTTTCCGGATTCAACCTTTCCGAAGGGTTCATTGTGGGCTATGGTCTGGACTACGCAGAACGGTACCGCGAACTCGACGGCATCTACGAACTTTCGACCGACGTCGGAGAGTAACCCGAACCCCCAGAGGTGCGCGCCATGATCGTTACGTGCCCGAATTGCCAGACAAAATACAACCTCCCCGAAGACCGGATCCCCGCTGGCGGGACCAAGGTCAAGTGTTCGCGCTGCAGCCATGTCTTCAAGGCTGACCCGCCTGCGCCCGAGGACGAGGTGGAGAACCTGCTCGAAGAGGAGCAGGCCGCCCCGAAGGAATCCGCCCAGCAGCCCGCCGACGATCCCGACAAGGCCTTTGACGAAGCCTTTGACGAGATGGCCGGAGGCGAAGAGCCCGAAGAACACGGCGGCGACACCTTTGCCGACGACGACATGCCCGAGGGCGACTTCGACAGCCTCTTCGACGAACCTTCGGGCGATGACAAGGCTGACGACGGGTCCGGCGCTGGTGACGGCGAAGACCTCGACGACCTGTTCGGCGATGCCGAGCCTGACCCTGCAGCCGAGCCGCAACCTGCGGCCGATACCGCCGCAGGGGACGAACTCGGCGACCTGTTCGGCGACGATGACGACGCTCCGGCGGCCGCACCAGAGGATGACACTTCCGATGTGGACGACCTGTTCGGCGATGACGACAAGGCTGCGGAAGGCGACCAGCTCGAAGGCGGTCTTTTCGACGACGCCGACGACACCGAGGAAGACCTCTTTGCCGAAGCCGACGACGAGGAAGACGCCGAGGAAGCTGACGAAGATTTTGATACCGACTTCGACCTCGACGACGAGGAAGATGCCAAGAGCGGCAAGGGCAAGTGGATCGCCCTGATCGTCATCCTGCTGCTTGTGGCCGCAATCGGCGCGGGCTGGTACTTCAAGGCCTGGAAGTTCTTCGGCATCAATCCCGCCGAGACCTTCAAGGACGTGCCGGTTGTCGGCTCCCTGTTCGGCGACGCGGAAAGCGACGAGCCGCTTTCACAGGAAGACAAAATCCGCAACATCGAGCTCAAGAACGTCCGCCAGTACTACGTGCAGAACGAAAAGGCCGGACTGGTCTTCGTGGTTCAGGGACAGGCGATCAACGCCTTTGACGCCCCGAGGGAGCGCATTGAAGTGGAGGTATTCCTCTACGACGCGAACGGCAACGTGCTCACGTCCCAGCGCGTGATGTGCGGCAACCAGCTCTCCATGTTCCAGCTCCGCGTACAGTCGCAGCAGGAAATCGAAGAGGGCCTGTCCTCCGAGGTCGGCATCCTCTCCAACAACACCTTCCTGCGGCCCGGCGCATCCACCCCGTTCATGGCAGCCATATTCAACGCGCCCGTGGACAAGGTGAAGGAGTTCGGCGTCAAGGTCGTGGACGTCCAGAAGCCGGAATAGTTTTCGGCCACCATACAAAAAACAACCCCCGCAGCTTCGGCAGCGGGGGTTTTTCTATTTGAGATGGCAACGTGGATCAGGAATCCGCGCCCTGCTCCCTGCGGTCAAGGCCGAGCATGGCGATAAGTGCGTCCCACGCCATCTGCGGCGTGATCTCTGTCATGCACTTGTGATGCTTTTCCGGGCAGGTTTCATGGCCGTGCAGCCCGCAGGGGCGACACTCCAACTCGCTCTCCAGCACAACGGAATGATCGCCGCGCGGGAAGAATCCGAGCTTGCGCACTGTGGGGCCGAACATGGCCAGCGTGGGCGTCTTCTGCATCCAGGCAAGGTGCATGGGGCCGGAGTCGTTGGTCACGTAGGCGTCGAGTCGGCCGATGACCGCCGCGAGCTCGGGCAGCTTGAGCTTGCCGCCCATGTCCGTGATCCTCAGGGAATGCACGCCTCGCCCGGCGAGCTGGCGCACCTTGGCGGAAGCCTCTTCCTCGCCCGGCCCGGCAAATATCATCACCCCGCATCCGGCACTGGCCGCGGCACGGGCGATGACCGCGTAATACTCTATGGGCCAGCACTTGGTGGGCCATGTGGAGCCGGGATGCAGCCCGACTATGGGCACATCCTTTGGCTGCATGGCCAGCACCGCTTCGGCAACGCCTTTCGCCAGCTCCGGCAGCACGACCTTCGGCTCGGGCGCGGGCGGCTCGATGCCGAGCGGCAGCAGCAACTGATGCAGCCGCTCGATCTCCTCCAGCTCATCAAAGCGTCGATCCACCACCTTGTGGTAGGCCAGCCGGTTGTACCACGGCGATTTGTAGCCGATGCGCTTCTTGATGCCCGTTGCCCGGGCCACCGCTGCGCTGCGGAAGCTGGCGTGGGTGGATATCCAGAGGTCCAGCCCCATCTTCCTGATCTGCTTGCCGTACCGGCGCGCATCACCGAGGGTCTTCTGCTCGCCGCGCTTGTCGAACTCATGCACTTCGGCGATTTCCGGCTGCGCGGAAAACAGCTCGCCAAAGCCTTTGCGCACGAAAAAGTGGATTTCCGCTTCGGGATAACGCTCTTTCAGCGCGGTGATGAGTGGAAGGGTGAGGACCGCGTCGCCGAGAAAGGCGGTCTGCCAGACGCCGATTTTCTTGAATTCGCTCATAACGCCTTGGGTGTACCCTGCCTTGGTGTATACGGCAAGGCAGCGGGGTTATTCTTTTCCGATGATGGCGGCGGAGACCGTGCGGCAGGTCGTCCGGTCCACGGCAAAGCGCCTGTCCCCGAGCAGCTCCACCGGCATCATACCGCCGAGGGTGTTCAGGCTGTAACAGGCGTCGAAATCGCGCAGGTCGAGGGAGACGAACTCGGGCCGGATGTCGATGATCCCGCCCGCCACGGCCAGCGCGGTGGACGGCAGCCGTCCCGGTCCGCCGGGCGTGACAAACTGCTCCCCGCGCCGAAACACCAACGCGGCGAAGCAGGTCTCCAGAACCTCATCGTTGGGCGTCACCAGCACCGCGTCGTGAAAGCCGCTGTCCATGGCCGAACGGTGTGCCGCGAGGTGAAAGAAATAGTTCATGCTCTTGTGCCCGGCCATGGGGTTGACCACCGGGTCCGGATGCACGCGCAGACGAAGCGGCCCCTCGGGACGCTCGAACGGCGCGGCCAGAATCACCGGCTCGGCCCGGCCATGCTCCACGGGGCAGAAGACATTCACCCGCGCCTCGCGACCCTCAAGGCCGTTTCGCAGTGCCGCCTCGGTGCAAACGGCATGGATGTCGGGCAGTTCGCAGGCGACATCAAAGGCCCGCAGGCTGTTTTGCAGCCGCTCCTCGTGCAACCCGGCGTGCATGATGCGTTCGCCGTTGTAAAGAAGGGTCTCGAAAAAGCCCACGCCGAACTTGAAGGCCTCGCCCGTGGGGTCCATAGGAACCGGCCCGTCATGCCAGCCGCCGTCGCGATAGTGAATCATGCCCGGAGTCCTAGAACGGGAAGACGTTGTAGACGGTTCCGGTCCACGCCCCAAGCGCGGCAAAGAACCCGCCGGAAAGGAAGTCACCCAGAATCATGCCTATGAACAGGAACCGCAATCTGTTGTAGAGCGCGGTGCCGCCGTAGTGCAGGCAGAGGTGATTGCAGGCCCAGCCAAGAAAAATGCTGAACCAGAGAATCTTCAGCGTGGCCGAATAGCACACGAGGTAACCGATGGGGTGCAGCGGCCACCACGGAAAACGGTAATAGCAGAAAATGAGCAGGCCCATGACTACGGCCCCGACCCCGGAGAAGAAAATCATCCACTGGTTCGGTCCTGTGGGCACGTCCACGAGCCGCTGGGCGTTCTGGTAGTTGGCGATGACGGTCTGGGTGGCCCAGTCCAGCTTGAGTTCGCGCAGGCCGTATTTATGACAAAGCACCAACATGACCGCGAACCCGGCAATCACGGCCAACGCCAGCGACAGCCCCACGGCAAGGGGAACCATGCGGCGGCGCACCGACTGCTCGCCGATCTTGCTGGAGTGGAACAGGGTCGGCATGACCGAGTCCTTGACGTCGAGGAAAAGCACTTTCTGCATCACTGCCGTGGCTGCTATGCCTGCGGAACCGAGGAAACCGGAGCCGAACAGCCCGGTCAGTCCGTCCGAGGGGGCGGCGGTCAGGGTATAGAACGGCAGGCCGCCCTGACACACGGCGCGGGCCGAGACCAGCATGACCATGAAGAACGCGCCCGGAAGCAGAATGGCCGCGAGCGGCGGCAGGCCGAAGTACCAGCACCAGAAGGCCAGAAACACACCGCCCCCAAGCGCGCCCCAGAGCGGCCAAATGGGCGGGGTCCATTCATCCGGCAAGGCTCCGGAGGCTTCGTGCTGCTCGAGAAACGGTTTGCACACGGGCCGGATGCTGCATATCCAGACTTCCTTGAGATGGTGCCGGGCCAGCCAGACGAGAAAGATGAAAAAGATGCCATAGGCCCCGATGGTCTGGGCGGCCTCGGGCCGTGCGAGGTCCGGGCCGAAGGTGGTGCCAAGCGCAGCCTCGGGGAGTTGCCAACCCATGACGTACAGCAGGCCGAAGAGCAGCCCGGCCAGAATGTAGAATCCCCACAGACTGAAGCTGATCTGCCTCGTGGTCAGAAAGGCGAAGCCGATGAACGCGGGCACAATGGCCATCTTGAGCTTGTGAAAGCCCGAGAAGAGGCCGAACTTGGGGAAGTATTTTCCCGCAAGAATGAGCGTGGGGAACTCCGGCACGCTCGGGTAGTATTTGGCCATGCCGTTGAAGAGATGCAGGCAGATGGCGAACCCGAGGCCCCAAAGCAGGTAGCGGTTGCTCCAGAACCCTTGGCAGCCGCCCTCATCCAGCGCCTTGCCCATGAGTTGCGGGGTACGCAGCAGCGGGAAGGTCACACGCTCGTTGACCACCCACTGGCGGCCGAACAGGCGCATCAGGCAGAGCATGACGAAGTAGGAGGCGAGGATGAATACGCTCCAGACCGCCAGCACCGGCAGCCAGCCAGCCCACGGGATGGAGGCCACGATGCCGGAGAGGCCCAGATCGCGGGCGTCGGGCAGTCCGTTGTAGAGCAGTTTCACGGTCCCGGCATCCGAGGGGTACCACGACTCCGGCAGAATGGGCCGCAGGGTCTCGGCCCAGCGGTAGCCCTCTGCCGCGAACCGCTCGGGGGCGGTCACGTTCAGGAAAAATGTCTCGGCCAGCCCGCCGTAGGAGATGGCCGCAAAGAGCGCGCTCATGGCCCAGACCGTGAGAATTTCGCTGCCGCGCAGCCACGGTTCCCGGCCCGTCAGCCTCGCCTGCACCGCGCAAATGACGAAAAGCCACGCCGCGATGAAGAACGGAGCCAGCGGGAAGGAGCCGGAGCCGATGGGCGTATTGCCGAGCACGGCGCTGTTGTACGGAGTGATGACGCTGAGCAGCAGCCCGATCAGAAGCCCCGTGACGATGGCCCGCAAGCGAATGGTCCGGCTCATGCCCGATCCTCCTTGAACGCCTTGTTCATGAGCGTCTCGTCGATGTGTGTCTTCAGGTCGCCCGCGTAGGATTCCACGGCTTCGTCGTCAAGGGAGCGCCACGCCAGAAGCTGCTTGCGCAGGTCGTTGATGAAGGTGCGGTTCAGGTTCTGCCACGCCTTGGCCTCCCCGGCCTCGCGGGTGATGGTCACGCGCACCTGCCTGAACCCCTTGTAGACGTCGGAGGGACAGAAGATCAGGTGTACCTTCTGGCGCACGCCGAAGTCGAACGGCGCGAGCCACGCGCGCAGGTTCATGTCGAAACAGAAATCGTCACGGTCAAGCTGGTCCCCGGTCAGGCCCGCAAGAATGGAGTCGTCACGGAACATGGACTGGTCACGGTCCACGAAGGTGCACTCCACGCTCTCGGTGCTGAACGCGCCGTGGGAGACATCCTCGTGCGCAAGGTAGTATTCGCGCAGGAACCCGCCCGCGCTGAACTGCTCGTGCAGCTTGATGAGGAACGGCAGCACCACGGTCAGGGTGTCGCCCTTGGGCTCCGGCATGGTCCACGAACGGTTCACGTCCGGGATGGCGATGCGCGCCGCGACCTTGGCCGGATAGATGGACGAAACGAGGGCCACGGCGATGACCAGCAGCATGGCCGCCACGCCCGCCGTGGACGAATAGTTGGCGGTCATGCCCGCCCAGAGCGGGGTCCCCGCAAGGAACGCGGCCGCGCCCTGCGCCAGCAGGTAGCCGAACACCACGGAGATGACCGCAAACGCCAGCGACTCGGCGATGAACAGGAAGGCAACGTGCGGCGGGGCCAGACCGATGGAGGTATAGACCGCGATCTCGCCTTTTCGCTCGTACACGCTGCCGATCATGGTGTTGAGCACGATGAGGATGGAGATGAGCACCGGGATGAGGATGTTGGCAACCCCGCCGTAGCTCACCGCGTCCGCGGTGTAGAAAAGCGACGTGCCGTCAGGCCCGCCCCTGAAGAGCATCATGCCGAAGCGGTCGCCCAGTTCGCCGCCGGGCATGTCCGGCGTGAGCGGCTTGACCGCGATGCCCTTGAGCTTGCCCGCGCCGCCGCCCAGCGAGAGCAGCGCCTCGGACGGGATGATGATGGTCTCGTAGCCGGGGATGTGCCGGTAGCGGGACTCGTAGGAGACGACCTCCTCGCCTTCATCGATGGCCTCGGCCTCAACGTCGGAGAGTCGCGCCGCAGCCTCGTTGGGATAGACAATGGGCGTAATCGGCTCGCCGTCGAGGTCGGGGTGGTCGCGCAGGCCGGTGTCCGAGAAGACGCCCGTGACCTTCAGGCGGTAACCCCAGACGATGACCTCGTTACGCTGCGGATCTTCCGGGTCCACGCCAAGCTCGTCGGCAATGCGTTCCGGAAGCAGCACAACCCCTGTCTCGCCCTCGCGGAACCAGCGGCCCTTGACCAGAATCCTGTCCAGCCCGGTGACCTCGGGTTCCAGATGCGACAGGCCGACCACGCCGCGGGCGGGCGCGTCATCGCCGCCGCGGGTGACGGG
>NZ_BBCB01000060.1 GCF_001311825.1 Salidesulfovibrio brasiliensis JCM 12178
CCCGGCAACCTCGGCATAGGCCCGCGCCGCCTCTGCGGGACGGTCCATGCGCTCAAGGAGCATGCCCAGATCAAAGGCCGCCTGCGACGCCTCGGGGGTGGAAGGATACCCGGTGATGACCTTTCGCAGCGCGGCCACGGTCAACTCATCGTCACGCGGGACAGTGGCCGCCGCAGTACGGGCTACGGCAAGCTGCGCCCCGGCGGAGTCCGCCTGACGCACCTCGCCCGTATACGGCAGCTCGAACACGTTGGCCCCGGCAGGGGTGTCCGCCAGAAAATACAGGACAGCGCTGCGCTCAAAGGGGTGTTCCGCTCCGCGTCCGGCAACGGTCAACTGCTCCAGCCCGCTGCCGTCGGAGTTCACGCGCCAGATTTCGGCCCCGCCTTTTCCAATACGGGTAAACAGAATCTCTCCCGCATCCGTCCACGAGGGCTGGCGTTCCGCGTACGGTCCCTCCACGAGAGGCCGCACCGTCAGTTCCGCGAGGTCCAATATCAGTATGTCACCGCCCGGATCTTTGCCAAACGAGACGAAGGCTACCTGCTCCCCGCTTGAGGATACCGACGGCTCCACGGCATCGATCCCCTCAAGGACCACATACGGTTCCCTGTCAGGGCCGACACGGGCAAGCTGCGCACGGTTTTCCCCTGGAAGGGTCATGCTGAAATAGATCGTATCGTCAGGGGCAAAGCTCGGGTCGGCATCGGCAGTGCGTTCGTCTGTCAGACGGACCGGGCCGGTATCCGAGCTCGGGTCAAGCAGGTAGATGTCGCCCTTGGCGTCACGCTCGTCCGAAACGTAGGCGACCTTCGAGCCGAGAGACAGCGTGGGGGAATCGAAGCCCGCAGGCATTGCGGTCAACTCCTGCGGCAGCTCAATGGCCCCGATGCGGGTCTTCACCAGCCGCCTGAAGCCGTCGTCTTCCACGGCCATGACCAGCCTCGAACTGTACGGATTCATGGCAAATCCGTGCACGCTGCCGGTCTGGAAGGAGACCTGCTCTCTCGGCACGTCCGCAGCAGGAAGCGGGGCCTCGGCAAGGGATGCGCCCGGCAGGACCATGACCGCGACAGCGGCCAGCAATACGGAAAAGATGTGCCGCATCATTACTTGACCGTCCACTGCCCGTCAGGTTGCTGGATGCGCTCGCCGGGCAGGGCGCGGCGGGCGTTCATGCGGGCAAAGACAGCCCGGATTTCCGGCAGGTCCGCTTCGGTGAAAGCATCGTCGGTCTGGATGACGCGGCGCATGAGCACCTCGCGGGCATCGTTGACTTCACCCACCACCACGGCGAACTCATCTTCCCGATAACTGCCCGCAAACTCGGCCAGCTCGTCCGGGGCACCAGTGCGCTCCATGGAAAAGACCGTGAGCAGCCCGACGTTGTTTTCGCCCACCCAGCCGAGGCGTCGGAAGGCGTCGATGTCGTCCGCGTGGAAGGCCTGCGTCTGCACCGCGTCAAGGGCGGCCTGACCGTCCGCACTGAGCGGCGGCGGGGACTCGACGTTGCCCAGCGGGTCGACCCCGCGCACGGACGAAGAAAGCATCGCCCGCTGTGTCAGGGCGTTGTAAGAGCCGAGCACCTGCTTTTCCAGCGAGGTGCGTTCCCCGGCCACCTGCACGTTCACCTCGGCAAGCGTGCAGCCGGACAGTGCGATTATTATCATACATAGGAGCAGTCGTTTCATTGATTACCTCAAGGGATTGTCTTCGGTGATAACCAGCACCGGTCCGTCCGGGACCGGGCGGATGCTTTCGGAGCGCCAGAGGCGAAGAGCGCGGCCAGCGGCTCCGAGCACCTCGGCCAGTGGCTCAACCATATCACGAACCGGCAGCGCCGCAAGAGAAACGCGGCGCACAGGCGGGAGTTTCAGCCGGATGCCGAACACCTCCACCTCGCCCTCCAGAGAAAAATTGCCGCCACGGATGCGCACGGATATGTCACGCGGGCCGCCCATGGCAACCATGCGCCGCTGCGCCGCGATGTTCGGGTCGGCTCCGTCCGGGTCCATGGCCGCCAGCAGGCTGTCCAGCGTCCCGGCCCCGATGCGCGGCACAAGCGCGGTCAGCTCCACCTCTTCAAGAATTCGCCCGGCATCGGCCATGACAGGCAGGGAGAACCGCAGGCGACCGTCCACGCTGGCGTCGTCCTCCGGCGCGGTATCCAGCAGCCGGGCAAAGTCCACGTTGGTGAACACGGTATGCATGGTGAAGCGCGGCTCGTCCTCCGGGCCGAACGCGGCGTTGCCGCGCACCGATCCTCCCAGAATATCGAACCCGAACCGGGAAAGCCCGGGACGATGATCGAAACGCGGAACAGCAAACCCGTCGGACAGTTCGAGCGGCATTGGACCGCCACGAAATTCTGCCTGCCCGAAACGAATGCTTCCAGCCGATTCGGACTGTGCGCCACCAGCGGCGGAACGACTTGCAGGACCGACACCGAGCACCCGGCGACTCAGGCCGGGCGCATCCGGGGAGGCCGGGACGTCGCTTTGCATCACAACGGCCCGTGCGAGCTTAAGATCACCGCGAAGACCGTCCACGCCCCCGACTGACGTACTTACCGAAAAATCATCAAAACGCAGATCGGCGCTCGCGCAACCCGCTTGCCAGCCTGCATGGAAACGCTTGAGTGTGCCCGGGCAGCTCCGGAAACGCCGATGCCTCCGACTTCGGCAGGACCGTCGAACTCCAGATCATGGTCAAGACTGCCGGAAACATGCGTGAGCAGCGCCGCAACGGGATCACGCCTGTTCGCGAGAACGTCCTCGGTCAAGGCGAACAATCCTTCCAGCGCGCCTTCGGCTATGAGGGAGGCATCAAACTTCGGCATGGCAGCGCGAACGGTCCAGCGAGAACGATCCAGCCCGTCGAGGCCAAAGGAAAGGTCGGCCTGAACCGTGTCCGGCAGGAGTGCGGACTGCACCGCAGCCCCGCCATCGAGCCGGATCGTCCCGAGGCCATCGGCAAGAAGAACCGTCAGCGGCCGGGAGGTATCCACCACACAGCGCCCGAACTTCTCGTCCACCGCGGTAAAACCGTCAAGGCGAAGCGCGGCGGTCAGGCGTTCCAGAAAAGCAAACTCCTTGGTAATCCGGCGGATGCGGGACGGCCTGAATGACAGGTCGAGCGAATCGGGATCGGGGGTTACTCCGGCAGCCTGCCAATCGAGAGAAAAACCGCCGCCCAGTATCGGCAGGGAGTGCAGACCGTCAAGCCGCGTCGCATCGCCCGAAACCGAGCCTTCAAGATCGAACCGCTCAGAGAGGCCGCCAGCGGCGGTCAGGCGAAGCGCCCCGTCGTCCATGTCCGCCGCGATGCGCAGACGTTTCACCTCGGGAAGCGTTTTGCCAAGCCGAACCCCGGTCAAATCGGCATCGAATGCGGCAGAAACGCGCCGACCGAGGCTCGGGTGCCCTAACCCACGCGCATCCGCGCTGATGCCGAGCGCGTCAAAGGTCGGTTGGGGACCGAAGGAAGCTGACACGGAGTTCACCTGCGTGGAAAGCTGGTCAGCGACCACGCCCCCCGGAGCTGCAAGGCGTGCGGCGTCTATCCTGACCCCGGCCACCTCGGCAGCGGAAGGCCCGGCAGCGATGGTCCCGGCAGCACGGACAGATTCGACAGTCATGCCGCCTGAATCCAGCTCCACGCCCTTCGGAACGAGCGGCCCGGCCAGTCGCAGGAGCTCGGGGAAATCCAGTTGCACCCCGGTCAGCACGGCGCTCCACGGCTGTGCCCCGCTTTGCTCCAGAGTTCCTGAAAACCCGGTCTGTCCCCCCGGCAGCGCAAGCGAACCATCCGTCACAGTCACCGCGCCCTCTGGCGAAACACCCGCTTTGCAGGCCACCGCCGCTTCGGTGAGGGCTACCGGCATCGGCAGCGTCGACATGGTCAGCCTGAAGTCGCGCAATCCGCCCTGCAACGAAACACCAAGGCCGCCGAAAACGGGGTGAGCCAGCGCGTGGGCTGTCATGTCACCGTCCATCTCCAGCTTTTCAAGAGAAAGAAACGGCTCGGCAATGCCGGCAACTTTTCCGAGGTCGGCCCTGAGCCGGACAGACAACCCGGACCGGGTGCTTTCAGCCCGAAGATGCGTACCGGGAAGCGTCAGGTCGGCGTCAAGCCGACCGTCATCAAGGGTTACCGCCAAAGAGATCGGCCCAAGAAAATCGCCCGACAACTCGGCCCGGGCAGAGCCTTTCGGACCGTCGACCTTGACGGAGCCGTTCAGGTCATTGAGCGCAAAACGCTTGCCATCACGTATCAGGATAAAGGAGACATCGTTGATCTCCCCATGAGCCAGCAGCCAGCCGGGAAGCGGGACATCGGTGGCAACCGGCAGCGGCGGAAGTCGGAACGGTTCCGGCGCTACCGGGGCCTCTTTCGGCTTGCTCGCCAGACGCATATCCCCTTCCAGCCCGGCCAACTCGAAAGTGACGTTCACCCGTCCGCGCAGCAACGCTGTCCAGTCCAGATCCGCCTTGAAATGCCGCAGAGCTGCATCAAGCCCCATGACATCGGATCGAACCGAAACTCCCGAGATGTCGAGGCCATCCAGCCACGAAAAACCGAGCCGCTCAATGGAGACGCTGCCATCCACGGCCCTTCCCGCCTCGTTCGCCGCATAACGGCGCATACCGTCGCTTTGCAGGGCAAGCGGAAGCCCTATGACCACGACCGCAAGAAGCAACACGATGGCGGCACACAGCCAGATCAGGGCTCTCTTCAGAAGCCCGATGCGTTTTTCTTGTTTTTCACTCATCTTCGCTTAATAAACTCTCGCATAAACCCTTGAACGCTGCTAGTGTTCCTGCGATGGAAATCCTGATAGTCGATGACTCCGAAACCTCGCAGTTGCTGCTGACGACCGTGCTTTCCAGCGCGGGATACGCTCAGCTGCACTCGGCATCTTCCTACGAGACCGCTCACGACACCCTCATAGCATGCCTTGAGGGGGACCGCTGCATTGATCTCATCCTCATGGACATCAACATGCCCGGCGTCGACGGTATCGAGGCGACAAAACGCATCAAGGCCGACCCGGAACTCGCCCGCATCCCGGTAATCATCGTTACCGGCGTCGAGGAAGAAGAACGAATCGAGGCGGCCTTCGAAGCCGGGGCAAACGACTATATACGCAAACCCATCAGCCGCATAGAGCTTCTGGCCCGTGTCCGTTCCGCCATACGCCTGCGCGACGAGATGGAAAAGCGCCGTGACAGGGAACGGGAGCTCGAGGACCTCACAGAGGAACTACGGGAACTCTCCAACATCGACGGCCTGACCTCGCTGGGCAACCGGCGCTGGTTCGACGAACGCATCGCCAACGAGTGGCTGCGAGGCCGACGGGAGGGGGCCAGCCTTGCCCTGCTCATGGCGGACATCGACTTCTTCAAACGCTACAACGACAGCATGGGCCACCTTGAAGGCGACAACTGCCTGAAACAGGTGGCAAGGACGATCAGGGACGCTGCCCGGCGTCCGGCTGACTTCGCAGCCCGTTTCGGCGGAGAGGAGTTTGTGCTGCTGATGCCGCACACCGACCTTGAAGGCGCCAAATACGTGGCCGAGGGCATCATGCAAAAACTTGCCGAACTCGCCATAAAGCACCCTGATTCCGATATCGGCCCACACGTGACCCTCAGCATCGGTGTTGCCACCACGCACCCGGACATGGGGCTGGACCAGCAAACGCTGGTTGCCGCTGCCGACAAGGCCCTCTATCGGGCCAAGAATTCCGGAAGAAACAGGGTGGAGACGGAGACCGCCTAGAAAAGGTCGTCCTCGTCGAGCGACTGCTCCTCAAGCCCCTCCAGTTCAAGGTCAGAGGTCTTTTCCCCCCGCCCTGCCCGGATGGCGTCTATCCACTGCTGAAGACGGCCCCTATCCGTGGCGGCAAGCCGGGCGGTCTCTTCTGTGATGCGCTCCTGCCGAAACAGCTCCAGCAGACTCTGATCGAAGGTCATCATGCCATGTGCCTCGCCGTCCATGAGCAGATCGTAGAAGCTGCGCTCCGAGGGGATGCCGGAAAGGATATGATCCCTTACGCGGATCGTGTTCCTGAGCACCTCGAACGCGGCCACGCGCCCGCCCTTCACGTCCGGGACAAGCCTTTGACCCACGACGCAATACAGGCTCTCGGCCAGCCGCATCCGAATGAGCCGTTCTTCGGTGGCGTCAAACAGCGCTAGTATCCTTGAAATTGCCGCCCCAGTGTCGGTGGTGTGCAGGGTGGCCAACACCAAATGCCCGGTCCCGGCGGCTTCCAGCGCGATAGCCATGGTTTCGCGGTCCCGGATTTCGCCCACCAGAATGACCTTCGGGGCCTGACGGAACGCCGAACGAAGACCCGATGCGAACGAGTCGAAATCAAGCCCCAGTTCCCGCTGGTTCACCGTGGCCTTGTCATGGCTGTGCACGAACTCCACCGGGTCTTCCAGCGTGACCACGTGTACCGCGCGGGTGCGGTTGATGCGGTCCACCACGGCTGCCAGCGAGTTGGACTTTCCCTGCCCGGTCCCACCCGTGACAAGGGCCAGCCCGTGCCGCTGCGCCGCAATGTCCGCAAACACATTCGGCAGCCCGAGGGAATCGATGCTCGGCACCGAGGTGGGCAGACGACGCATGACCACGGCCAAGGTGCCGCGCTGCTTGAAGACGTTGACCCTGAACCGGCCCACGCCAGTGACGGAAATGGAAAAGTCGCAGGAGCCACGGCTGGAAAGCAGGGTATGGAGCCGCTTGTTCCCGGCCATGAGGCCCATGGCGATGCCCTTGGTATCCTCGGGGCTGAGCGTTCCGAGGGCAGGTTCAAGCACCACCTCGCACAGTTCACCGTCCACTTCGGCCTGCAAGGCCCGCCCTGCCGTGGCAATGACGTCCGAGGCCTGCGGGTGGGCGGCGAAGACCTGCCCCACGATGGTGTCGATGTGCGATCGCTTGTACTGCACGGCTACCCCATATCGTTTGCGGGATCGATGCCCGCTTCCATGGCGAAGCGCTTTTTGTCCGTGGCGTTTCTGTAAGCGTCCGTGGCGGTAATCAGACCGAGGCCGAGAAGGCGCTGAATCTCGTCGTCAAGCGTCTGCATGCCGAAGCTCTTGCCGGTCTGGAGTACCGAATTGATCTGATGGTTCTTGCCTTCACGGATGAGATTTCGCACGGCCGGGTTGGCCACGAGAATTTCCTGCGCGGCCACGCGGCCCTTGCCGTCTGCGCGCTTGAAAAGCGTCTGGGAGATGACCGCCCGCAGGGAGTCAGCAAAGCTGGCCCGGATCTGCGCCTGCATGTCTTCTGGGAAAACCTCGATTATCCGGTCCACTGTCTTGGGTGCGGAAATGGTGTGCAGTGTCGAAAACACGAGGTGCCCGGTTTCTGCTGCCTCCAGCGCGAGTGCGATGGTCTCGTAGTCGCGCATCTCGCCTACCAGAATGATGTCCGGGTCTTCGCGAAGCGCACCGCGCAGGGCCGCCTTGAAGCTGCGGGTGTCGCGGCCGACCTCGCGCTGGTTGACGAGACTGCCAACAGGTTTGTGGACGAATTCGATGGGGTCTTCGATGGTGATGATATGGTCGCGCCGCTTTCGGTTGGCGTAGTCGATCATGGCCGCCAGCGTGGTGGACTTGCCCGAGCCGGTGGGACCGGTCACGAGCACGAGCCCCTTTGGCAGCATGGCAAGGTCCTTGAGCAGTTCCGGAAAACCGAGATCGTCTATGCCCAAAATGTCTGACGGGATGGCGCGGAACACTGCGGAGATGCCGTGGCGCTGCCGGAAGTAGTTGACGCGAAAGCGGCACATGCCGGGCATTTCGAACCCGAAATCCACGTCACCGGTCTCCTCGAACTCCTTGACGCTCGACTGGGGCGTAATTTCGTAGAGCATTCGCTGGAGTTCGTCATGGTCCAGCTCGGGGTACTTGACCCGCTGCAACTCACCGTCGATGCGCAGCATGGGCTGCGAGCCGCTGGAGAGGTGCAGGTCCGATCCACCGAGGTCCGTGAGCATTTTGAAAAAGGAGGTTATCTTCGCCACAAGCCTTTCCTGTTGTTATTCGGGCCACGTCGCATTGGCCGAGGCCAGCATGTCACCCGTGGAAGCGCCGCTTCCGTCATCCCTGTACGCCTGTATTTCCACGTGGTCGGAAGTCCCCCCCGAGCCAAGGTGGAAACGAAGCACATAGTCACCGATATCCACATCCGTGTCCGGGGCATAGCCCATTATAGTGGTGAATCCGGCTACGTCCTCGGTCGGACGCTGACCGTTTGTTTGCAATTGGTATTCCTCGTAGGCCATACGGAACCGGGCGATGCCTTCGGAGACAGCCCCTTTGGCGGCGCGCTGCCTCGCGGCGTCGCCAAGGTCAAAATACTTTCTGACAATGACGGCCGCAAGAATCCCGACGATGACAAGCACCACGAGAAGTTCCACGAGGGTAAACCCTCTGCGAGTGACTGATTTACGTTTCATGATGCAACCGAGCATACAGAAAAAGGGAAGCCGTTGCCAGCTTCCCTTTCATTATTTCAGCGAGTTACCGAACCTTATTGGCTAGGGAAGGTCGCGTTGGCATCAGCAAGAGCAGAACCCTGTTCAGTGCCGGAGCCATCGGTGTCATAGAACGCCTCAATTTGAACCATCTCATCACCATCAGTATTCGTCCCGGCAGTATACTTGAGGACGTAGTCCCCGATGTCTTCAACCTCACCAGAGTTTACTGCAAACACGGCATTGAACTTTGCTTCAGCGTTACCGGTGGGCTGGTCACCGTCATTTTGCAGCAGGTATTGAGCCCAGGACATGTTGAAGCGGGCGATGCCCTCGGCGACTGCTGCTTCAGCAGCCTTCTCGCGTGCTTCGTCGCGCAGGTCGAAGTACTTGGGCGTGATGACCGCGGCGAGAATACCGAGGATGACCAGCACGGTGATGAGTTCGATCAGGGTAAAACCTGACTTTCTGTTGTCTTTTCTGTTGTTCATATACGTCCTCCAGGGAGAGTTTGTCCGGTGCCCCACCATGGGACCGCCGAGCGTTATGTCAAAATGCCGTTTCGTCCATTCAATCAACTACAAATCCTGTGCCATTTCTGACTGAAACACAAAAACCACCGTACCCCAGCCATTTATGCCGAGTCCGAGAAAACCGCTGCACGACAGGAAGAAAGGGACACCTCCAAAATTTGAAGGACACCCTTCACTGTTTGTAGCTCCCGCGCATTTCCGACACATCAATGTTGTATTTCTTTATCCTGTGCCAGAGGCTGCGGTCCTTGATGCCGAGCAGCTTGGCGGCCTGCACCTGCACTCCGCCGGTCTCGCGCAGAGCGCGAAGGATGAGCCGTTTTTCCGCTTCCGCAAGATAGACGTCGATACCGTCTTCCAACGGCAGGGCCACCGAACGTCCTGAGGTTCCCTCGGGCACTCCGTCGCTCAAGTCAGGCGGCAGGTGCTCGGACCTGATGACTTCGTCTGCGATTATGGCCGCGCGCTCCACCACGTTGGCAAGCTCACGGACGTTACCGGGCCATGAATGGTGGAGTAGCGACTCCATGGCCTCGGGCTCAATCCTCACGTCATGGTCGCCGAGGGACAGAAAGTGCTCAACGAGCAGGGGAACGTCCTCCCGGCGCATTCTGAGCGGCGGAATGAGGATGGGGAAAACGTTCAATCTGTAGAAGAGATCCTCGCGGAATTCGCCGGACTCGACCATTGCGGCAAGGTCCTTGTTCGTTGCGGCAACGACGCGGACGTCTGCCTTGAGAACGGCCGTACCGCCCACACGCTCATACTCGCCTTCCTGCAACACGCGCAGCAGCTTGGCCTGCGTCCCGGCGGGCAGGTCGCCCACTTCATCAAGAAAAATGGTGCCACCGTGAGCCAGCTCGAACTTGCCGGGCTTGCGGGCATGGGCTCCAGTGAACGCGCCCTTTTCGTGGCCGAAGAGCTCACTTTCCAGCAGTCCCTCGGGAATGGCCGCGCAGTTGAGACGGATGAACGGTTTGTCGTGGCGTCCGCTGTGTTCGTAGACGCTGTGAGCGACAAGCTCCTTGCCGGTGCCGGACTCGCCGAGGAGCAAAACCGTGGAATCAGTACGGGCCACCTTGCGAACCTGTGTCATGACCGCACGCATGGCCTCGCTTTTTCCCACAATGGACGGAAACAGTTCGCGCGCCTCAACCTCGCCGAGGAGATCGGCGACATGGCGGAAGATGGCCGAAAGCCGTTCAGTCTCGTCGCGACGCGGCTCAAGTTCCGCCTCTGCGCGCTGACGAACCACAGGCAGCGCCGAAGCCTTCTCAATGAACAGCTCCATGGGGCGCAAGACCTTGCGCGAAAGAAAAACGCCGGTGGCAATCGATGCCAGTGCCACGACCCCGGCAAAGGCCAGAAGAATCATCTCGGGGTCGGCATCCTCGCGCCGCGAGTACTTCATTATTTCGTAGGTTCCGAGCAGGGAGAGCAGTGAAATAAGCGCGATGAGCAGCGGTACGATCCAAGCCAGCCGTATGTGGAAGAACCGTTTGCGCATCATGGCTAGAAACCCGACATGGCGTTGTTCATCAGTTCGATGAGCGGCAGGAATATCGCCAGCGCAAAGAAGCCGATGACCGCGGCCAGCCCGGCCGTGAGGATGGGACCTATGAGTTCGGAAAGCTTGGAGACCGTGTATTCAACTTCGTAGTCGTAATGCTCGGCCGCTTCGCGCATCATCTCTTCAAGCTGGCCCGACTCCTCGCCGATGGCCACCATGGATACGATCATGGGCGTGAAGTATCTGGCCTTGGAGAGCGGCCCGGAGAGGCCGCGCCCGGCTTCCAGTTTTTCACGCAGCCCCTTGAACTCGCGGGCGATGGCCTTGTTGCCGATGGTGTCGGCGATGACGTTCATGGTATCGAGCACCGTGACGCCGCTGGCCTGCAGGATGGCGAAAATGCTGCCGAAACGGGCCATGGCCCCCTTCTGCACCAGTGATCCGAAAATGGGCAGGCGGAGCACGAAAGCGTCGCGCAGGTACTTGCCCTGCTCGGTTTTGAGCCAGAAGGTCAGCGCAGTTAAACCGCCTCCGATTCCGGCAAGCATGAGATACCAGTATTTCACCATGGCCGTATTCAACGCTATGCAAATCTGCGTCGGAAGAGGCAGGGCAATCCCCGCATCCCTGAACAGGTCCACGAAAACAGGCAGGACGAATACCACAAGGACAACAAAGGCGATGATAAGGGCAACGATCACGATGATCGGATAGGTCAGCGCGCCCTTGATGTCCTTTTTGACCTTGTATTCGTGTTCCACAAGATAGATGAGCCGCTCCAGCACCTCGATGAGCGTTCCGGATATCTCGCCTGCGTGAATCATGTTGCAGTACAGTTCGGAGAAGATGGCCTCGTGACGGGTGAACGCCTGACTCAGGCTCGTCCCTGCCCTGATTTCGCGGCCAATGTCGATGATGGCATTCTTGAGCCGCACGTTTTCCGTCTGTGTTTCAAGCACCTCAAGGGCCTGCGTGACCGAGACGCCTGCGGAGAGAAGCGTGCGGAACTGCTTGGTGAACAGGATGATGTCGCGGGATTTCACCTTGGCCATCTGTTGCAGGAAGCTCGGCTGGTCTCCGGAGCGGGTGGTCTTGGAAACCTTTTGCGGGATGAGGCCGCGTTCGGCCAGCAGAGACTGCGCGTGCTGCTTGCTTTCCGCCTCGAGCACGCCGGTGGTGATGGCCCCGCTGTCCGTCATTGCCTTGTACGAATAATTCGGCATGGCTTCCCGCTACAGCATGATCTGTGTCGCGGCCTCCTCAAGGGTTATGACGCCCTTCACCGCCTTTCGCGCCGCGTCCAGCTTGAGAGTGCGCATCTTCTTGCCCTTCACTGCAGTCCGGGTAATCTCGGTTGCCGTGGCGCCCTTGATGATCATGTCCTGTATATCTTCATCCAGAAGCAGAATCTCGAAAATCGCCACACGGCCGAGGAACCCGGACTGATGGCACTGGCGGCACCCGCGGCTGCGCTTGAAGGTAATGCGGTCGCGGACGCCCGACAGGCCGAAGACCTCGACAAGGGCGTCCGGCGGAGAATATTCTTCCTGACAATGCGGGCAGTTGCGCCTCACCAGACGCTGGCTCATGCTCACCAACAGCACCGAAGAGACAAGGAACGGCTCCACGCCCATCTCGATGAGGCGAGTCACGGCTCCTGCCGCGTCATTGGTATGCAGGGTGGAGAGCACTCGGTGGCCCGTGAGCGCAGACTGCACGGCGATGCGGGCGGTTTCAGCGTCGCGGATTTCGCCCACCAGAATAACGTCCGGGTCCTGACGGAGGATGGAACGCAGCCCCGAAGCGAACGTCATGCCCGCGCGGGTATTGAGCTGCACCTGCCTGATTTTCTCCATACGGTATTCCACCGGATCTTCAAGGGTCACGATGTTCAGGTCGTCCTGCCTGATCTCGCGGAGGATGGAGTAAAGGCTGGTGCTTTTGCCGCTGCCCGTGGGACCGGCGGACAGGATCATGCCGTACGGCTGGTTGATGGCCTTCTGGAGTCGTTCATGGTCCACGTCCGACAGGCCGAGTTCGTCGAGCGTGAGGCCGTGGGCATTTCGGTCCAGCAGCCTGAGCACGAGGTTTTCGCCGTAGATGGTGGGCAGTGAACTGACACGAACGTTGAACTCGCGCCCCTGCGTCTTGAAGGAAAATCTGCCGTCCTGCGGAATCTTGCTTACGGCGATATCCATATTGGACATTATCTTCAGGCGGGAGACCAGCGGGAGAAAGATGTTTCGCGGCGGCGAAGGCACGGCGCGCAGTTTGCCGTCCACACGGAATCGCACATGCACGTAGTCCTTTTCCGGACTGATGTGCACGTCACTGGCCTTTTCCCGCACGGCCTGCGAAAGAATGGAGTTGACCATCCGGATGACAGGAGCCTGATCCGCCTGTTCCTGAATGGTGTCGAGCGAGATGTCCTTGTCCTCCTGGACCACGATCCCCTCTTCGTCGAACTCCTTCTCAAGCTCGTCGAACATGTTGTGGGGTACTACACCCTGCCCGTAGATGGAGTTGAAGAGCATGTCGAAATCGTTTTCGGAACAGATGACCGGTTCGACTTCGAGGTTGGTGGCGATCTCAAGGGTATCGAGGGCATTGAGGTCCATGGGGTCGGGCATGGCCACGATGAGCAGATGCCCCCTCTTTGCAAGCGGCACGAGGCGGAACTCTACGGCGAGACTTTCGGAAACAAGGGATTCGATCCCCTCCTCAAAGGGGAATCTATCCGGCTGGTACTTGTCGATGCGCAACTGCTGGCTCAGGAAATCGACAAGCTGGCTCTCCTTCATCAGCCCGGACTGCACGATGTACTGCCCGAGCTTGAGCCCGCTCTTCTTCTGCCCTTCAAGGGCCTCCTGAAGCTGCTGTTCGGTGATGACCCCGGCTTCTGTCAGCAGATCGCCGAGTCTTTTTCTGTCTTTCTTCACGGATTGCGTCCCATGCCGGGCCGTGCGGCCCTATTGTGCGTCCCGCCGGGCAACTGCCCGGGCCTTGGAGTCTATCTGCCCAAGAAATACTGTCTGATGCCGCCCCATGCGAAGAATGTCGGCCACGGCCGCAAGCGGCTCGTTCATTCGCCGCAGCGCAGCAGCCGCCGCCTCCGCCGTGGGATACGGCTCGTCGTTGACCACCGCGAACCGCAGTCCGCTCTCCTTGTTCCAGTACGGAAGAATCCTCGCAGGCACCTCGAGGAACGACAACCGCCGCAAGGAGGAATATGCGTCGTCAAGCCTTGCGGTGAGGTCGAAGCGAATCCAGTACCCCGGCGCAACCCGTTCCCCGCCGTCCACGCTGGGGAAACGTACGCTGGTTCCGACCTCCACGTTCTCAAGGTCGCGGATGTGAGGGTTTGCCCGGGCAACCCGTGCAAGATTCTCCTTGCTGTATACACCGTAAATATTTTTTATCATTTCGGAAATATTCTCCCGAAACGAAATGCGGACGCTGCCGAGGTCAATGGGCAGATCGTCCGACTCTTTTTCTGCCGCAGGCCCATTCTCCACGGAGTCATTGCTCGCAGCGCTGTCTGCGCCCTCTGAAGAACCAGTCAATACGGTCGCATCAACTGCGCCAGCCTGAGACAGCGGCGACTCCACGGACTGTACCGGCAGCATCACCGACGAGCGGTCCTCCTTCTGCGCCACGCGCGGACGCTGTTCCATCATCTGCACGTAATCGTTGACGATTCGCTCCACTCCACGCCCCACCTGCTCGGGACCCAACAGAAAAACGCCGAGGCCGATGAGAATGGCGGTGGAAAGAAGGGCCACGGCAGGGCTGACCCGGCGCGCGAATCTGCCTTGATCCTCGCGAATGACGTCCTTGACAAAGGCCCCCACCGCACGCTTGCGATTATGAATAATCATCGCCAGCACAACCTTGTGGCAGAGCATGACGATCTTGCGCGGGTAGCCGCGTGTGGCGCGGTATATTTGCCAGTACGCGCCCACGGAAAAGAGTTCGGCAGTTCGGTTTAGCGGCGAGGCAAGCTCCAGCCGGTGCCGGATCATTGATCGGGTCTCGCGAAAGCCCAACGGCCTGAGGCGATACAGGAAATTGATCCTGTCCATGAAGTTGGGCATGCGGGTGATCTTGGGCTCCAGCTCACGCTGGCCGAAAAGGACGATCTGCAACAGCTTGACGGAATTGGTCTCATAATTGAGCAGCTCCCGCAGCACCTCGAGGCACCTGGGCGTCATCTTCTGCCCCTCGTCCACGATCAGCACAATCAGCCGATTCTCGTACACGCCATGCTCGAAGAGCGCCTTCTTGACGATCTCCTTGAGCTCCCAGCCCGAGAGGGACGGGTCCGGGTCCGCGCCGGTGAACATGGAGCAAAGCGCACGCAAAAAGTGCTTGGCCGACTTGAAATACGGGTCGAGCAGCAGGTGCACCGCCACGTCGTCGGAACTGCCCAGCTGGGAGACGAACCGGCGGCAGAGGGTGGTTTTGCCGGTGCCGATCTCGCCCATGACCACGTTGAGGCCACGCCGAAGACGCACCGCGATCTCCAACTGCTGCAGGCAGTGTAAATGCTGGTGCGAATCGTACAGGAAACGCGGGTCCGGGGAGTTGGAAAACGGCTCCCTCGTCAGCCCAAGTTTCTGATAGTAGCGCATGCTAGCCTCCGTCGATACAGGTTACGACTCGTCAGCTTCGCCGTCCCCACTCACTGCGTCTTCCTCGCCACCGTCCTCGGCGGCCTCCTTGCTCATGGCCTCAAGTTCGGCCTCGATCTCTTCAAGGGTCTTCTGCTTCTCACCCTGCTTCCACTCGTCGAGGATATCCGGGGTGATGAAGATGAGGAATTCGTCCATGACGGACTGCTTGCTCTCGGTCCCGAACGCCCAACCGAGCAAGGACGAATCCTTGAGCTTGGGGACGCCCTGATCGTCGTTCAGTGTCTTTTCCTTGTTCAGGCCGGAGATGACCACGGTTTCGCCGTCGCGGGCGATGAGCGTGGTCTCGGTGGTCTTCTTGGTGATGCGCGGGTTGTCGCCCACCGTCTTGCTGCCCACCTCGTCCTTGCGGACCAGCAACTTGAGCTTGATCTGCATCTCGTCGATGATGTGCGGCGTCATCTCAAGCCGGAGCACCACGTCCTCGAAGCTGACGGTCGTGCCCTCGTTGGCCGACGAGGACTGGTACGGCACGCGCTCGCCGGATTCGGTGTAGGCCATCTGGTTGTCCATGGTCGTGATGGACGGGCTGGAAATAATGTTGAGCTTGTTGTCCGATTCCAGCGCATGCAGTTGGGCCTCAAGAATGTTGCCGCCGACCTTGCCGAACATCATGCCAAGGGCCATGCCGTTGCCGCTGCTCGGATAGATGTCGGAGTTGGGCAGGAAGTTGAAGCCGTAGCCCTGACCGGAAACGCCGGAGGCTTCCTTGTTGAGGAACGGGGTGTAATCACCGCTGAGAGGGTCGACCCCGGCAGTTCCCTCGGTGCCGCCCGGCACGAGCCAGAGGTTGTTGCCGGAGCGTACGCGCCCGCTGTAGGAGCCGCCCCACTGTACGCCGAGCGCCCGGGCCGTATCGCGGGTGGTTTCCACGATATATGCCTTGAGCCGAATCTGCTTGCGCGGAGCGTCAAGCCGGGAAACCAGCTTGACGAGCTTCTTGAGGTCTCTTGGAATAGCTTGAATAATCAAGGCATTGGAATGTTCGTCCACCTCGATGTTGCCGATGGTGTCCTTGTCCATCCCTTTGGAAAGAAACTTGTCGAGGCTTTCCTTGAGATCAACTGCCTCGGAATACTTGATCTTGACCACTGCGGTGCTGAGCGGCTCGGTGCGCTCCAGCGCGAGCCGTTCCACCTGCCGCTTCTTGCGCAGGATTTCCATTTGCAGGTCCTGCTCCATGTCCTGCACGGTCATGACCCGGATGATGTCGCCTTCCCACGAATAGGAAAGCTGGTTGGAGCGCAACACGCCCTTGAAGACCTGATCCCACGGCATGTCCACGATGTTGATGTTCACGGTGCCCTGCACGTTGGGGCTGACCACGATGCTTTGTCCGGAAGCGCGGGAAAGCGCCTGCAGGATGGCAATAAGATCGGCGTCGTGCATGCGCAGGCTGACCTTGAAGCTTGGCAGGGCGCGGTCCTTGGCCTTGTGTCTGGCGGAAACCACCTCGGCCTTGTCAACGGTATGCTTCTCGAGGTCTGCTTCCCCGAGGTCGCCACGCGGCGAAGGGGAATGGCCCATGGACTGCTCGGCCATGCGCCGCCATTTTTCCATGGCGTCCGGGCCAGACTCTTCATCCTGCTTGGACGCGCAACCGGCGACCACGATCAGGACCAACAAGGCCGCGAGAACTCGTATTCCAAAGTGAATTTTCATTATTGCTCAACAACCTTCAGGTCTTCGTCGCTCCCGCGGTCTTCCGCAAGCGGCACCTTGACCCTGTAACCGCGTCCGCCAGCGAGATCCGGCTTGGCGAGCACGACAAAATTGGGTGCGATTCTGTCCACGACGTACCCTTCAACGATGAAGGGGTCTCCGATTGCGTATTCAATGCCGTTGATAATCGCGATACGAGCGTCATCGAACTGCACGTATCCATTATAACTGACCGTCACTCCCTCAACGCTCGTCGAAAAGGCTTCGTCACCTTCTCCGGGGAAGAAAAACGGTTCATCAGATGTGTAAAACGGCGGATCAAGAGGCTTCTGCGAAGCACGAAGCGCCTTGTAAAGCCCCTGATCGTCGACTCTGGCCTTAGTGACCTTTGCCCCGAGAGAAGCAACAAAGCTGTCAACCCCGTCCTTGGCCGCCGGGGTCGCGCCATCTCCGGTTCCAAAATCAAGGCCGCCTCCGAAATAGTCCCACGCTGCAAAGGCCAGCACGATCACCAGAACGCCCAGAAGCACTTTCTGTCGCGTCTCCTGCGTCATCCGGATTGCCCTCCGCGCGCTTCACCCGTGCCGCCCACGGCCAGCCGGATATTCATGAAGACCTCCACCCCGCCGCGCACCGCCCGGACCTCGAACCTGCCGACACGACTGACGTGCGGGCTGGACGCCACGGCCACGAAAAGCGGTCTGATGTCGACGGATGCTCCGGCTGCCACGAAGTCAACAGAAATCTCTTTTGCACCGGGCGCGATGTCCAGCGCGTTCAGGTTAATCTCAAGCGGTTCCATGCCAGCCGTGCGCACAAGCTCCGAAAGCCTCTCCCGAAGCATGAAGACCTGCATCCGGGAAACCGGCTCGATCTCGGGCACGACAACGTCCACTTCCGGCATATCCCGTCGCTGGGCCAGAAAATTTGCCCGCAGGGGCAGCAGCGCCTTCTGCTCCGCCAGTTTGGCGTTCAGGTCGTCCAGCCGGGCACGGGTCCGGTCGAGGCTAAGCCAGGCGGGATAAAGCAGCACGGCCGCAAGCACGCAGGCCATTAACAAAAACACGCCCATCTGCATGCCAAGACGCGACCAGCGTTTCCGGGAGGCTTCGCTCATACGTCTCATCCCTTCATCCCCAGGTGCAGAACGACATGATAGACCTGCCCTTCCGGAACCATTTCCCTGAGCGTGGCTGAGTGAACCACAGGCAGTCCGAATATGGGCGAATCCTCAAGCCCCACAAGAAAACTCGACAGTCCGGCCTCGTAGCCGGCAGGGGAATTGAGCACCACGGCGTCGACAACCAGCACACCCGGCGGGGTGGCCGCTTTCTGCCCGTCACCCTGCGGCGCCGCGGACGGGGACTCCATGTTCACACCAAGCAGCTTCACGTCCTTCGGGGTCAGCCTCGTCAACTCAGCCAGCGCTGCCAGCGGCTCGTACCGGCGGTCAACACCGTCGATGCGGTCATATCCGCGAATGAGCTTGGCGGCCATATCTTCAAGCATGCTGCGTGAAATCTTGGGATTGATGGAGTTGTAACGAGCCTTGGCATCGGCGACGGCCGCCTCCACTTCCATAACATTCAGCTTCATCCAGCCGAAAGCGCCGACAATACCGAGAAGCACAAGCAAAGCCGCCACTCCTGCCCCGAAATTGATCCGCTTCCACGTTTTACGAAAAGCGCGCTCACGGTAATTGTTCAAGAGATTGAGCGTTCGCTCCTCACGGGAGAGAGCGGCGAGGATGGCCGGGGTAAACGACATGGCACTCGCGCCGCGCGGCACGGTGACCCCCTGGGTGAAACCGAGCACCTCATACGGCAGCCCAAGCTGCCGCCCATGAATTCCGCAATGCGGGGGCTCACGAACGGCTCACCGCTGAAATGGACCCGGTCACAGTGGGTCTCGTTCTGTGTATTATAGTATTGTATCGTTCGCTCGGCTTGCCGCGAAAGACGGTGAAGCGCAGGGGACACCACGGCGAACAGATGGTTTTCGTCCATGTCGGCCAAAGGCGAACCTTCCTCTGGCGGACGCCCCTCAAGCATGTCCAGCAGCAACTCACGAACTTCAGCGATGCTGCCCAGTCGAACGCCCGAGGAGTGCAGGTGCATCATCAGGCTCTCGCCCATACTGTTGGCACCGGACTTGATGATGCGAGTAAAATGCAGGCGCGACCCCTCGAAAATACTGATACAGGAGAAGCTGGAGTCGATGTGCACGCTGACGGTCAGCCCCGGCTCGGACGGCACCATGTTGCAGCCATAGGCGTTCTGCAGCACGGAGGGCATCGGCACGATCCCTTCGGGTTCGCACCCGGCTTCAACAAACGCCGCGGCCAGTGTCTCCACATCGGCTCTGGCGGCCATGGCCGCCATGATCTCGACCTTCTCGATACCGCCCTCGGTCAGCGTGCCTTCGTTGTGGAAATCGAAGATGGATTCGGTCTCGTCGAACTTCTTTTCCTGCTTGAGCTTCCAGTAGACGGTCTCGCTCAAATGTCGGCCGGCCCCTTTCTTCGGCAGGCGCAGCGGGGTCATATCCAACTCCCCGCCTCGCAGCACGACCCATACGGGTGGCTTCCCCTTGGGACCGCAAAGCGCTGCAAGGGAAGAGCGCAACACGTCCGCAAAGGCCTCCGTGCCCGGAACCACCCCCGGCTCAAGCGTTACGCGCTTAATCTCATCCACGCCGCCCTTGGACAGCCGGGCAAAGTCTATGCAGTCTTCGCGAACATCGACGCCGATAAGCACCTTGCGCAGCCCGCGAGAAGAGAAATTTGTCTTGATTCCACAGGCTTTTTTGGTGGCCGCGCTGCCGTTAAAGCTCGACTCTTGCCCGCCGCCACTACGGACGGGCGATTCCGTGGATTGCTCGCGGGTCGTCACCCTGTCGGCAACAGGCGAATCATCCTCTCGAATCAGCTCGAGAAGATCCTCTGTGGAGTTGGCCTTGCGTCGTGCGTTCACGGTCCCCTCTTCGCGCAGCAATGCCCTGCTATCCAACGGATAGCCCTACCCTCGGCAGGCATTGTCTAGATTTTTTTTAGTATTCTCACAATGCCACTATTCTGTAAAGCACCGAGCGCGGGTTTTCCCCATATTGAAACACATCCATCATAGAAAAACAGATGAAGAAAAACCTGCACGCCGTGGAGGACGTGCAAACAAGCATTTGAAATTATGCATAATGCAATCCGAAGAGATGAACTACAAGACGTGTAGTCCACAAGTTGAAAAAACCGCACTATTCCACAACCGGACAGGTCGAACTCAGTCGAGCGCAACCAACTCGACGTCTCCCCATGCGGCCACCTGTCCTCCCCCTTGGGCGAAGACTCCCTCAAGGCCGAGCTCCGCAAGACGGCGCGCCTCGTCGAGAACCCTCCCGACACCGTCACGTCCCTTGAGGCGGTTGCAAAGCGCGGTGGCGGCAGCATCGGCAAAGGCGGCGTCGCGAGCGACCACGGTGACCAACTGCCCTTCGCCGAGACTGAGAGAATGGCCAATGGTGGCGCTGGAGGAACAGACGGCAAGGGGGAAACGAGCCGCCCCGAAGCGCAGGCCGACCATGCTTCCGGACGCAGGATCCGGCAGCAACGCGACAATGCGTTCCCGAGTTGAATTGAGGTAGACGTCCCCGCCGTTCTCCACGACGATGTCGGGCGAGCGGTCGACGAACGCCTCGGCAACGCGCTGGGCGACAGCTCCGGCCACGGCAGCCATGGG
>NZ_BBCB01000061.1 GCF_001311825.1 Salidesulfovibrio brasiliensis JCM 12178
CGTCGCCGTCCAGCCCGGTCCCCGGACCTGTGACCTCCTGCGGGTCCAGCCCGAGAAACGCGCAGTAAAGCGCCGTGGAGGGCGTGGTGTTGGATATGCCCATATCGCCGGTACCAAGCATCCTGATACCCGCTTCATGCGCCTCGTCAGCCAGCCGCACGCCCAGCAGCAACGCTTCGAGGCATTGCTCACGGGTCATGGCCGGGCCAGCGGCGAGATTGGCAGTGCCGGGGGCAATTTTCGCCTGAATGAGATTGGGATGCTCGTCGTACCCGCCGCCGCAGGAACCGGCGTCCACCACATAGAGCTGTGCGCCCACGGTCTTGGCGAGCACGTTGATGCCCGCCCCGCCGTTCAGAAAGTTGAGCACCATCTGGCGGGTCACTTCCTGTGGGAAGAGGCTCACGCCCTCGTCGTTCACGCCGTGGTCCCCAGCAACGGTGTAGATGCGCGCCGGATCGACCCCGATGCGCTCCGCGCCTTCCTGAATCATGAATATCTGCCGGGCGAGGTCTTCGAGCCTGCCGAGGCTGCCCTTGGGTTTGGTCAGATCGTCCAGACGGGCCTGCGCGCGCTCACCCTGCGCCGGGTCGAGCGGACGGATTGCCGCTGTGACGGAATCAAGTCTTTCTTGCATGTACTACTCCTCAATTGTGAGAGGGGATATACACCCGCCCACAGGGGTTTGCAATCATCACGGCCGGTTGCCCGCCCCCGGCTTTGGTGCTATTCCACGGCTTGAGGAATCTCGCATGGGTAAGGACATCTGCATCATACACGCGAACTGTCAGGGTGAACCGCTTCTGGAGCGGCTGCTTCTCTGCCCGGAGTTTGCCGACCGCTATGATTGCACCATTGTCACGAACTACGTGCGCGAACCCATGCCCGAGGCACTTGAAAAAGCCTCGCTCTTCCTCTACCAGCACCTCGGTGACCACTGGGGTGATCTGGCCTCGGACGCGGTCCTCAGCCGCCTGCCGAAGGGAGCCCGCGCCCAGTGCATCCCGAATATGGTTTTCCTCGGCTACTGGCCGCTTTGGGACTCGGCACCCGGCTTCGACTACCGCGATAAACGGCTCGACCAGTTGCTGGACATGGGCCTGCCCGACGAGGAAACCCTGACCCTGTTTCTGCGCCAGCCACCCAGAAAGCACCACGATCTCGACGCACTGCTGGAGGAGACCTTCCGCCGCGAAACCGAACGCGAGTCGCACACCACTGTCAAATACCTGGATTTCATCCGCGAGCACTGGCGCAAACGCAGGCTCTTCAACACCGTCAACCATCCCGGAGCCGAGTTGATGGCCCTTGCCGCCCAAGGCGTGCTTACCCAGCTCGGCCTTGAGTCGCCATCAAAGGAAGAAATGCTGGCCCTCGGCGAGCCGTTTCCAGAATTCGAACAGCCCGTGCATCCGCTCGTGGCCGCCCATTACGGGCTGGAATTTGCCGGACCGGACACCCGCTACCACGTCTACGGCAAAGACATGACCTTCGCCACCTATGCGGCGCATTACATCGACTGCCGCAAAAACGGCATCACGGATTTCATCGCCTACCTGCGAGTGAGGGCCGCCAATGGCTGAACCAACCGTCGCATGGGTCGGGGGCATCTATTTTCGGGAAGATTTCGCCCGGCAGGGCTTCAATGTCATCCCCGTTACCTTCAGCACCCCGCGCGCACTCACATGGGATGCGCTTTGTGAGGAATGCGGTCAGGAGCCGGACATCGTGGTCTACAATGACCGCAGCTTGCCCCCGCCGCTGGCCGGGGTGGAATCCTTCCCCTGCCTGACCGTTTTCTACTGCATCGACTCGCACATTCACGAATGGTATCCGGCCTACGCTCAGGGGTTCGACCTCTGCGCGGTGAGCCTGCGCGACCACCTGCCGCGCTTCCGGTTACGGCTGGCCGAAGACCGCGTGTTCTGGCTGCCGCCCTACCCCATCCGGGACGAACATCCGCCTGCCGACCCCGTGGAGCGGGAATGGGACCTGCTCTTTGCAGGAACCGTGAATCCGGAGACCACTCCCGAACGGCACGCCTTTCTTAAAGAACTGAAAGAGCGATTTCCCGGTCTCGTCGTACGGCAGGGCGTTTTTTCCGAGCTGTTCCCCAAGGCAAAGGTCGTCTTGAACATCGCCGAACGCGGGGATCTTAATTTCCGCGTTTTCGAGGCCCTGGCAACGCGCTCCTGCCTGCTGACACCGCAGGTCGGGCACGGGCAGAACGATCTTTTCGAGGACGGCAGACACCTGTTCACCTACCCGTCCGGCGATGCCGAAGCCGTGGCCCGTCTTGCCCGTGACCTCATCGGCAACCCTGAACAATGCGAGACCGCGCGGGAAGCGGGATACCGCCGCATCAACGAAGGCAATCGCCGTGAACACCGGGCCGCCCTGCTTGCAGAACGCATCCGCAGGCTGGACCGCCACGCCGTGGTTGCGGATCGGATCGCCCGCGCAGATGAAATCAAGGCCCGGCACACCCGGCTGATCTACCTGCACTGGGCCAACGCGGAACAGGCGACTCCCCTCGGTCACGTTTATCTGGCGGCGGCGAAAAAATAACCAACGCGCCCAATTCCGAATAATAAAAAAAGGCCGCACGGGGGGCGGCCTTTGATCGTCAATATGGCAGAATGCTATTTCTTGCTTTCACGCGCCTTGCGGAGCCAGTCGTACCACTGGTCAAGATTGTCGCCGTTGCGGCAGGAAATGGGCAGAACGAGGATGTCCTTGTTCAGCTTGCGTGCGTGGGCGGTGGCGCTTTCAAGGTCGAAGTCCACATACGGCAGGAGGTCGACCTTGTTCAGCAGCATGACCGAGGAAATGTGGAACATGAACGGATACTTTTCCGGCTTGTCGTCGCCTTCGGTCACGGAAAGAAGCGTGATCTTGTGATCCTCGCCCACGTCAAACTCGGCCGGGCACACGAGGTTGCCCACGTTTTCCACGAAAAGGATGTCCAGCTCGTCGAGGTCGAAGCTCTTGAGGCTATCGAGAATCTGGCCGGAGTCGAGGTGACAACCGCCCTCGGTGTTGATCTGCACGGCCTTTGCGCCGGTGGCGGCAACGCGCTTGGCATCGTTGTCGGTCTGCAGGTCGCCTTCGATCACGGCCATTCTGAACTCGTCGCGAAGGTCGGTGAGGGTGCGCTCCAGCAGGCTGGTCTTACCTGCACCGGGAGAGCTCATGAGGTTCAGGCAAAGGATGTTCTTTTCCCTGAAAATCTCCTTGAGCTGGGTGGCGATGCGGTCATTGGCTTCCAGCACGTTGCGAACTATGGGAATTTCAGCGCTCATATCTACTCCTTGTGATCCCGGCCCCTATTCGGAGTCGGCAGGTTCTATGCTGTCGATGTAGAGTTCCTTGCCCTCCAGAACTTCGTGGCCAAGGACCTCTTCACATTCCGGGCAGGGCATGTAGCGGCTGTGCTCGGGCACGAATTGTGTGCCGCATTTGCCGCAGGCCACCTTGAGCGGCACTTCCTCAACCACCAGCTCGGAGCCATCGAACTCGGAGATGCTGGGGGTCAGCGCGTCCCAGGCGAACACGAGCGCCTCGGTGACCACGCCCGCGAGTTGTCCGTTCTTAATGGTAACGCGCTTGAGGCGAGCGATCTTCCGCTTGGTCATTTCATCCCGGAGAATGTCCAGAATATTTTGTGCGATAGACATTTCATGCATGGGGATTCGGCATACCCCAAATCTGCTCTGGCGGCAAGAAACACCTTGAAAAGTCACGCTCCCGGTAGGAAATGAATCGGGCCCGCCCCCCCGTTCAGGGAGCGGGCCCGGAAGCATCAGTTCGGAGCGCCTCTAGCGGGCGATCATGTTGCGCAGGGTGTCCACGCAGTTTTCGCAGCTATGCCCCATGTCGCCGAGGCATTCGCAGAAGTGGATGAGCTGGTAGATGTCCTTGAAGTCGAGATCCGAGTTGTAGATCTTCTTGACCAGCTTGTTGGTGGAGCGGCGGATGTCTTCGCGCTCATGGCGAACTTTCCGATACGTCTCCTTGGTGCCCTCTCTGTCGAGGGTCTCCCCGTACACAAGGTCAATGGTAGCCTTGAGGGCCGGGCCGAGCAGCTCGGTGGCGTTGCGTACGCTGTCCAGCAGACCGATGAGGTCCTTCTGCATGTCCGTGGGAACGTCCACGGGACGCATGCCCAGCCAGTGCAGGGCGTCCTGCGCCGCGTCGAGGATGTTGTCCTGAAACTTGGTGTAGTTCAGGAAAAGCGCCTTATCCACAGCCATATACAGCCCCTTGGGCAGATGGTTGCGGATGTTGCGCTTGATCTTGTCCGCGTGATTCTCGATCTGGTCGATGGTCTTGGTGAGTTCCTTGAACTCACGGCAGACACCGCCGGAGACATAGCACTCCAGCGAGTCGTCGATGGTGGCGATGCACTCGGCGATCTTGTCGTAATGCTCCACCAGCCCGTCCATGGGGTCGCGACGTGCGAGCAATCCGAAAAACGGCAATCTCAGATACATTTATTCCTCCGCTATTCCAGAATGCTAGTAACACACAAATTTCAACAATTCAAAAAAGATGATGCTGGTAATCGCCGCAATGGGAACGGTAAGCACCCAGTACAGCACGATCTTTCCGAGCACCCGGAAGTCCACGGCGCGGAAGCCGCGGGCCATGCCGACGCCCACCACCGCGCCCACCGCTGCATGGGTGGTGGAGACGGGCAATCCGAGGTTGGAAGCCACCAGCACGGTGCTGGCCGCCCCGAAGTCCACGGCAAAGCCGCGGGTGTTTGTCAGCTGCGTGATCTTGCCGCCCACGGTGGCCATGACCTTGTGACCAAGCAGCGAAATACCTACGGCGATCCCCACCCCGCCCAGCACGAGCATGGAAATGGGCACCTGCGCCTGTGCCAGAAGCTGATGTTCACGGGCGATGAGGTAGATGGCCGCTACCGGGCCGATGGCGTTTGCCACGTCGTTCGCGCCCTGCGAAAGAGCCACGTAACAGGAGGTGCCGACCTGCATTTTGCGGAACACGCCCTCCACGGTCTCCGGACCTTCCTCTGCGTCACGCACCAGCCGGGAAACGAGCAGTCGACCAGCCCAGTACACGCCCAGCGAGACAGCAGCGGCTATGGCCAGCGAGACGCCCCACGGCAGAGACAGACTCTTGCCCACCGGCGTTTTGTAAAGGAACGAAAGCATGATCAGGGCCACGGTGAGGGCTATCCAGAACGGCGCCCATTTGCACGCCTGCAGAATGAAATGCTTCTTGTAGAGAATCTGCCGACGGATGCTGGTGAACACGAAGTAGCCGATGGCCGAGGCAAAGAAGGGCGAGATGATCCAGGAGAGCACGATGCCGCCCATCTTGAGCCAGTTGACCACGTCCGCGCCCCCGGCCACGATGCCGAAGCCCATTATGGCCCCGACGATGGAGTGTGTCGATGACACGGGCAGCGATGTGAGCGTGGCCACCAGCACCCACACCCCGGCCGCGAGAAGGGCCGCGAACATCCCGATCATCACGATTTTGGGATCGGAGATGGAGGCGGGGTTGATGATGCCCTTGGAAACGGTCGCGGTGACGTGGGAGCCGAGAAAGACCGCGCCCACGAAGTTGAGAATGCTGGCAATAAAAACCGCCTGCCGCACCGAGATGGCCTTGGCGCCCACGGCGGACGCCATGGAGTTGGCCACGTCGTTGGCTCCCAGGTTGAAAGCCATCATGAACCCGGCGCCGAGCGACAGGTAGAAGAAGATGTCGTAGATGTCCATTGATTCCCCCCTCCGGCCTGGAGGGTTTTCCATTAGTCCAATGAAGCGGCCTTCAGGCTGAAGCAGAACCTCGCTCCGCTGCCGTCCCGGCCGTAGCCGTCATGCCAAATCTCGCCACCAAAATTCTTGACGATTCTGCGGCAGATGGCCAATCCGAGGCCCGAGCCGCCCTCTCCGTCAATGGTGTTCTCGTCCACGCGGTAGAACCTGTCGAATATCTTTTCGCTGTGTTCGGCAGAAATCCCCGGGCCTTGATCCTCGACGCAGAACCGGACCTTGTCGTCGCGCTCCGAGCCGTAAATGCGGATCTCGCCCCCCTTCGGGCTGTATTTCACCGCGTTCTGGATCAGGTTGTGGAAAATATGTAAAAGCCCTTCCTCGTCACCCATCACGGAAAGGTCGGAATCCTCGATCTCCACGGCAATGGAAACGTCTTTCTCCGAGGCCAGCGGCGTGACGGTGATGACCGCCTGCTCCAGAGCCTCGCGGCCCGAGACCTGCACGCGACGAAACGCCTTGCCCACCTGCTCGGATTTGGCGAGCGCGAGCATGCTGGAGATGACCCCGGTCATGTGGTTGGCGTTCTTGAGGATGATCTCAAGGAAATAGCGGGCGCCCTCGAAGTCCTTGGGCGGGCTGTCCAGAAGCGTCTCGGCGTAGCCCTTGATGCTCGTCAGCGGCGTCCGCAGTTGGTGCGAGGCGTTGGCCACGAAGTCCTTGAGTCCTTTTTCGGCGCGTTTCATCACCGTGATGTCATGAAAGACGAGGATGATCTTACGGCCGCCGTTGTGATCGGTGTAGGGCACGGCCCCGACTTCCACCACCCGGTTGTCCATGAGGTCGATGATCACGCTGTTCACGTCCTCACCTTCGTTCTTGAGCAGGCTGTCCACGAGGTTCTGCACCTCGTAACGCCGCGTGACCTCGATGGGGGTCCTGCCCCGTGCCGTGGCGGGCATGGCGATCATGCCGTCCAGCGCGGCATTGTAGGACTCAAGGCGTCCGTCCGCGTCAAGGGTCATGACGCCCTCGTTCATGCCGTCGAACATGGCCCGGAGCTGGCCTTTCTGGTCCTCGATGGTGCGGATGTGCCGCCCGATCTTCTTGGCCATGGCGTTGACGGAGTGGGCCAGCGGCGCAAACTCGCCGCCCGGAACCACCCGGATGCGCTTGTCGTACTTGCCCTCGCCTATCTGACGGGCGACGTTGGAAAACTCGGTGATGGAACGGCTCATGACCCGCGACAGCAGCGCTGCGAGGCCGCAGGCCACGCCGACGGTGATGAGCATTATCCAGAGAAAGTTGCGGCGCAGGTCGCCGAGGCGATCCCGCACGAGAGAGAAGGGCGCGGCGACGCGAAGCACCCCGTCGGGCAGGGAGGACGTGGCCTCCATTCGCCAGGCCACGTAAATCATATCCTTATGCAGAGTTGCGGATTGTCGGCGGTGCATGCCCCGGCCGTCCGCCATGGCCGTGAGCACCTCGGGGCGAGTGCTGTGGTCCTCAAGCTCGGAGAGTCGGTCGAAGTCCACCTCGGAATCGGCCACCACGCGCCCATCGACAATGTAGGTGATTCGGATGCCCTGCCGGGAGGCGAGCTGATCCACCCACTCGTCAAAGGCCTTCTCGGACTCGAAAGGACCGTGGTCTTCCACCAGCCAGCGGACGGTGTTGAGTTGGCCCCAGGAGCGGTCTTCGGTCTCGGCAAGGAGCTCTGAACCCACGATTGCCGTACTATAATAAAAGACGACCCCCATGGCCGCCAACAGGAGTGCCCCGCCCCACAGCAGGACCCGCATTTGGAAAGACTGAAATACCATCGTCGCTTCCTTGTTATCCCGCGTCAGGGACGCGCGACACCTACCACAAATGTTACAGTTCTGAAACAATCTTTTGTTACGATTGTGTTACACGCCACGTTCATGGGCCATGATGGGCCGAAAGCGCGCTTCCTTCGTGACAAAAGGGTGAAAAAAAACCGGAGAGTCGGCAAACTCTCCGGCAAATCCTGTCACAGTTATACTCAATGACCCGAAACCATTATGAAATCCGTGCTTTGCGCCGCAGTGTGGCAGGCAATGCAGCCCTTGGGCTTGCCAGCCATGAGCGTGGTCCCGTCTGGCGTGTACTTGGCCCAGAACCAATCCCCGGCCTCGGGGTTGTAGCCTTCCACCTTGTACATGACCGTAATCGCGGCCAGCTCCTTGTCCGCGTTGTAATTCTCCTTCACGATCACGGCCCCGTCGCCCTTTGGGTGCCCGGCTTTCACGGCCACGTCATTGGCGTAGACGATATGATAGAGACCATGCGGCGCGCTGCCTTCCTGCATGCCCTGATGGTCCGGGAAGAAGGCCCACTGGCGATACGGCTCCGACTCGACGATGCGCTCCCAGAGCGCGTCAGGATCAGGATTCATGTCGGCCTGAGCCATACCGCAAAGACACAACAGGGTCACTGCGACCCCCACTAGCAGCTTTCTCATTAAAAACCCTCCGCAAATGCGCTTTATCCGTCCTGTCTGCGGCGTGCAGGCCTTAACGATACCGCCCGTCTCCGCATTCCCCATGGTTTTCATTATTTCATGAAAACGCTCCATGAGACAAGCCGCAACACGAATTTGGGCCGCTTTGAAACAGTCCCCGGACTCCTTGCCCCATTCTGTGCAACAAAAAAACGGGCGCGGCCACAGCCGCACCCGCCTTTCGCGAAAGGAAATCCGCCCTTAGATGCCGCGCATGCAGTTCATGAGCTCCTCGCTCACCTCCACAAAGACAACGCCTCCACGTTCCTCAACACGCACGTTGCGTTCGGGAATAAGGGCCATGTCTTCGGCCACGTCGAGCCATTTGCCCAGCAGCCACTCGGGAGTGACGCCTTCCTTGTCCAGTTCTTCCTTGGGATAGTTTTCCGCTACGACCCACTCGCTCATAGCCTTGCTCCTTTGTCGACCAGCCGCGCCGCCACGCGCACGGCAGCCGGTTATTCGTTCAGAAACGCGCGCCGGTTCAATCCCAGCACGCAGAACACTTCATATGTAATGGTTCCCCACCAATCGGCAAGATCCTGCGGCAAAATACTTCCTTCACCCGGACCGCCGAGCAGCCAGACGTCATCCCCCGTTTTGGGGAGGGCTCCCTGCTCTGCAAGGGCGGAAATGTCTACAGCGGTCATCTGCATGCACACGCGGCCCACTATCGGGCAGCGCACGCCGCCGATGTTCATGAAGCCGGTATTGGAGAGCCCCCGGCTGTAGCAGTCAGCATATCCCGCGCCCACCACGGCCACGGTCATGTCCCGCTCGGCCGTGTAGGTATGGCCGTAGCTGATGCTTACGCCCTTGTCCAGTTGGTGAACGTGCAGGATGGGCGCGCTCACGGCCATGGCGGGCTTCAGTTCCGCACCAAGGTGTTCCCACTCGGTCCCGGCGAATGGGTTGCCGCCGTACAGAGCGATGCCCGCGCGCTGCGAATCGTGATGGCAGCCGGGATGCCCCATGATTGCTGCAGAGTTGGCAAGATTGGCCTCCACCCGGAAGCCCGAGGCCCGCAGGTCTTGGACGATCTCGCCGAAGGTTGCCGCCTGCTTCTCGGTCATGGAGACCCGCTCCGGCTCGTCTGCCACCGCAAGGTGCGAACTGGCCATGACCGGCACCACGTTGGGGCGGCCACGAAGAAATGCCTTGAGTTTGGGCAGGTCCTCACAGGTGAACCCGAGGCGGGACATGCCGGTATCGAACTTGAGGCTAACGCGCACCGGGCGGCCCTCTGAGTGATAGGCCAGCCGGGCCAGCGTCTCGAAATGGCCCACGAAGCCGATGATGTCGTGCTCGATCATGGCCTCGCAATCGTCCTTGTCCACCGGCCCAAGCAGGGCGATGATCCGGCCGGGAATTCCGGCCTCCTTCAACTGCACGGCCTCATGCACGTAGCCCACGGCAAAGGTTTCCGCGCCTTCGGCCACAAGAGCCCGTGCGGTCTCGATCAAACCGTGCCCATAGGCGTCGGACTTGATGACGGCGATGATGTTGCCGCCCATGGATTTCATCTGCCGGTAGTTGTGCCGGATGGCGTCGAGGTCGATGTGGCACAGGAGCTTGGAATAGGTAATGGTCATGGCGGTTCGACTACTTGCGTTTGAATAGTTTTTCCAGATCGGCCGCACCCCAGCGAAGCACGGCAGGACGCCCGTGCGGGCAGTACTCGCGCTCCGGGCAGCGGACCCACTCGTCGAGCAGGGCGAGGGCCTCGTCGTCGGCCAGCGGCTGTCCGGCCTTGATGGCCGACTTGCAGGCCAGCATGGTCCAGAGTTCTTCGATGCCCCGGGACCGCTCGGCCAGTGCCGCGGAAAGATACTCCTTTGCCCGCCCGGCATCAAGCGTGGGCGGAACGCCCTTGACCAACAGTCGGCTGGTGCCGTCCCGCTCCAGCAGGAAGCCCATGTCTCGCAGGCCGTCCCAGAGCGTTTCCAGCGTCTCGGCCTCGGAGGGGTGCAGGGCCATCTCCAGCGGAATTGCCAGCGGCTGGGCATCGCCCCGGGTGCGATCGCGTCGCATGGCCTCAAGGATGATGCGTTCATGGGCCGCGTGCTGGTCCACCAGCGTCAGCCGCCCGCCCTCGCGGATCACGAGATAGGTGTCGGCGACCTGCCCGAGGTATTCCAGCCCGGTCCCGGCCAGCGGCCGCTCTTCGCGCCGGGAATATGCTTGTTCGCGACCATCATCTTCAGGCTCCAGAACGCCGGAGGATTCGGAAGGCGCGACCGGCAGCGGAATGTCGCTGGTGGAAGGACCGCCGTAAGAGCTGCGGTATTCGCGGTACGAGGAAAACTTGGGGGCTGAACCGCCGGGCGTGTGGGCGCGCTTGCTGAGTGTTCCGCCACCTGCCGGAAGATCGCGGTCCTCCATAGTGCGCGGCGGCATCTGGGCTGCCTGTGGTTCAGTGCTGCCATATCCCGGGGCTGCGGGCGCGCCGCTTTCGGCATTGGTCAGCGCCTGCACCACGCCGCGCCTGATGGCGGAAAAAACCGCCTTTTCGTCCACAAAGCGCACCTCCATCTTGGCGGGGTGCACGTTCACGTCCACCTGATCCACCGGCAGGTCGAGGAAGAGGCAGGCCTGCGGGTATTCCCTTGACAGCAGCATCCCGCATACGCCTGCCGCACAGCGCGGAGCATGACCTTGTCGGCCACGGCGCGGCCGTTCACGAAAAGAAAGATGCGGTCCCCGCGAGACTGGGCCTGCGCCGGGGCACCAACCACGCCATGAACACGGTAGCCTTCACGCTCTGCATCAAAGGGCAGCAGCCCCTCGCAGACCTGCGGCGGCCAGAAGGCGGCCAGCCGCTCGGCCAACTGTTGCCTCGGCGGAAGCCTGAGCGTCTCCCGACCGTTGACGGTCAGGGAGAACCCGGCGTGCAGGTGCGCCAGCGAGATACGCGAAAGGATGTCCGTGCAGCGCTTGTGCTCGGTGGGGTCTGTCTTGAGGAATTTGAGCCGCGCCGGGACGTTGGAAAACAGGCCGCGCACTTCCACGCGAGTCCCGGCGGCCAGCGCCGCAGGGCCGGACCCTTCCACTTCCCCGGCGCGGACCTCCACGAAACTGGCCTCGTCCGAGCCTTCTGCGCGGGAAGTCATCTTGAAATGCGACACCGAGGCGATGCTCGGCAGGGCCTCGCCACGGAAGCCGAAAGAGCCGATGGCGGTCAGGTCGCCGAGTTCGCGAATCTTGCTGGTGGCGTGGCGGGTGACGGCGAGCTCCAGTTCATCGTGAGGGATGCCCCAGCCGTCGTCCTGCACCACGATGAGGGTGCGGCCGCCCTGCTCCAGCACCACGTCCACACGGGTCGCGCCCGCGTCGAGGCTGTTCTCCACCAGCTCCTTGACCACGCTGGAGGGCCGTTCAACGACCTCGCCCGCGGCGATCTGGTTCCTGAGGCCCGGCGGCAGCGGGCGTATATGTCTTCGGGTGCTCATATCAGAATTTGAGAATGTCGAAGCCGACTTCGATGCGGTTGTTGCCCGGCGTCTGCGAGAATCCGAGGTACACGTCGTAGCACTCGCCCTCGAAGGTCAGCCGCACGGTTTTTTCCAGGTCCTTGCTGCCCGCGAAGTCGCGGCGGTAGTCCGCGCCGAGGGTCACGTTCTTGGCGAGCCTGAGGGAGCCGCCGATCTTGCCAACGGCCATGGCTTTCTCGCGGTAACGCTTGTACTCGTCCACCGTGCTGAGCAGGTCGAAACCGATGTAGGCCTCGCCGATCTCGTCGTCGTGCACGCGCACCGTGGTCTCTGCCTGGGTGATTTTCTGAATGTACGGGGACCACCAGGAGCGCAGCACCACGTCCACATAGTCGTCGGGCCGCACGATGACCTCGGCCATGAGGTCGGAGAGCGGACGGCGCGCGTACTCGTCGCGCATATCGTCGCGCTGGGCCTCGTTGCGGTCGTAGCTCTGCTCCAGCCGGACGCTTGCGAAGTCGAGATAGTCGGTGGTCAGGTACGGCACCGGTTCGCCGTCGTCCCCGCGCCGCAGGTGCACGGTCTCGCGCTTGCGGGTCAGGATGTTCGTCAGCGAGTAGGTGGTCAGATCCTCGGGGGCCAGCCTGTCGCGCGAATCATAATAGGGCAGCTTCTCCTGTCCGCCCATGCTGTGACGGTACGTATAATCACGCGCGGGATGACGGTGTGGCGGATGCTTCGCCACGAGCTCTGCCCGGCGTTGGCGGCCCGAAGCTGCGGCGAACCGCTGACCTCGTAGATACGGCCCAGCTCGGTGAACATGGATACGGCGGCCTCCCACCCGAAACGGGTCTGGCTGCCGGGCTTGGTGCTGTTGGTTTCCGTATCAAACCGTGAATTGGAACGGTTGCTCTCTTTTTCGTGAGAGGTGGTGTCGTAGAAGGTGGCATAGACGCGCGCCCGGGGGATGACCGTGACGAACTTGCTGGCCAGCGGCAGGCTTATCTGCGGCCGGGCGTCAAGGCGATGGCCCGAGTCGCCGTAGCTGCGCTGGAAATAATCGTATTTGAGGGAACCGTCGAACTCCAGCGGCGTGCCCGGAATGGTATCCTTCCACGCAAAGGCGTCCAGCTCGGGCAGCGTCTGCACAGTGGGGTCGTCCTTGCTGTCGCCGTTGCCGTTTCTGTATTCGAGGTTCTGCCGGTACTGGACCTTGCCCGCCACGCCGAAACGGTCCCAACTGCGCGAGGCATACAGGGTGTTGGTGCGCAGGGTGGAGTCCGCGTCGTCGATGTCGCGGCCGAATTCATTCACGAACTCGTCACGGGTCTTGTCAAAACCGGTGCGACCGTGACGGAACTCGCGCAGGTAGTTCTGGTCGGAAACAAGGTCGATGTCCGCGAGCACCTTCCATTTCGGAGAATAGAGCCAGCCGTCGTATTTGCCGCGCACCCACCAGCGGTTGCGGTTGCTGCGGGTCAGGCCGTCGCCCTGAAAAGTATCATCCTCGTCGGATTCTTGTGTGGCCCGCTCATTGTCCACCAGCCAGTTGGCCTGCCACATGCCCTTGGAATTTTCGTCCTCGGTGTGTCGAAGCTCCACGCCGTGCATCAGGCCGCGCTTGCTCATGAATTTTTCCGAGACGGTCACGTCCATCTCGTCGTTGATCACCCAGTAGTAGGCCATGTCCATATTGAAACCCAACCGGGAACTGGAGCCGAATTCGGGGAAGAGAAACCCGCTCTGCCTGCCGCGCTGAGCCGGGAGCGAAGCGTACGGCAGATAGGCCACGGGGAGGTTCTTGACCCTGAAGGCGGTGTGGTAAAGGCGCACGCGGCCGTCGATGGTCACGTCGCCCTCGGAGGAAGTCACGGACCATGCCGGACTGTCGCCGGAGCAGCGGGTCACACGGGCGTTCTTGAAGGTATAGCTGCCGCCCGGCTTGCGCTCGATCATCTCCGAGTCCACATAGACGTGCGGCTTGGCCACGAAGGCACGGCCGTTCTTGAGCCAGCCGAGCATGTTGTTCAGGTCGAACTCGGCCTCGTCGGCCTCAAGAAAGTCGCCCTCCCAGCGGGCGCGGACGTTGCCGCGAAGGAGAATCCAGCCGGTCTCGCGGTAGTAGCGGGCAAAGTCCGCCCGCACGAGGTTCGCCCCCATGGACAGGGTGCAGTTGCCCTCGGCCTCGATGTACTCGCTGGTGTGCTGCGCGGAGACGCGATCAGCCGAGAAGGTCCACTTGTCGGGCTCCTCCTCGGCTCGCTTCGGCATGTCGGGCACATATGCGCGTATCCCGCTGAGAACCCGGTCCTTGCCCATGAGCACGGCGGGTAGCGTCAGCAGGATAAGCGCAGAGAGCGCTGCCAGCAGCGCCAGATTTCGCGAGCGTGATTTCAATGCGTCCCCGATTCTCCGACCTTAGGGTTTGAGGTACGGATCGTCCTGCGCCAAATAGTTGCGCACGTAGTCGGACGCGGCTTCCTCAAGGGGCGTCATGGCCGCGTCGTATCCGGCCGCGCGCAGCTTGCCCATCTCGGCCTGCGTGAAATACTGGTATTTGTCCCGGATGGATTCGGGCATGTCCACGTACTCGATATCCGGTTCCTTCTCCATGGCGGCGAAAGTGGCCAGCGCGAGGTCCCGGAAACTCCGGCGTTGCCGGTGCCCACGTTGAAGATGCCGCCCACGTCGCGGTGCTCCAGCAGCCAGGCCATGATGTCCACGCAGTCCTTGACGTAGACGAAGTCGCGGGTCTGGCCACCGTCCTCGTAGTCGGAGCGGTGGGAGCGGAAGAGCTTGAGCTGACCCGAATCCCCGATCTGGGAGAAGGCCTTGCAGATCACGCTCATCATGTCGCCTTTATGGTACTCGTTCGGCCCGAAGACGTTGAAGAACTTGAGGCTGGCGATATGGTCCAGCAACCCGGCCCGCTTGGCCCAGAGGTCGAAGAGCTGCTTGGAGTAGCCATACATGTTCAGGGGCTTGAGCGCGTCAATGCCGTCCTCGTCGTCGGAAAAGCCGTGTTCCCCGCCGCCGTAGGTGGCCGCGCTGGAGGCGTTGATGAACCGCGCCCCGTTCCCTACGCAGAAACGGCAGAGGTGCTGGGTGTAGCGGTAGTTGTTCTCCATGAGGAAGTCGGCGTCCAGCTCGGTGGTGGCCGAACACGCGCCCATGTGAATGACCCCCTCGGTCTCGAAGGGGTCGTCTCCGCTGATAATCATCTTGAGGAACTGGTCGCGGTGAAGGTAGTCTTCATATCGCAGGTTTACGAGATTCTTCCACTTTTCCGATGTGGACAGGTTGTCCACCACCAGAATGTCTTCAATGCCCATGGTGTTGAGTTTCCAGACCATGGCGCTCCCGATGAACCCTGCGCCGCCGGTAACAATATACATTCCGTTTCTCCCGGAAGGTTTCGCTGATTTATGGCCGCACGCGGCAAAACGTCTTTTTATACTGCGTTACAGCGCAGTTCGCAAGGTTCGTGACGGTCATAAGAAAATTGACATTGCCATGATTTTTTACAAACCCCACTTGATTCGCGCATATATCTGGCCTAATGTTAAAACTCGTCAGTTCCCGCGTAGAAGCATTTACCGTTCAACAGGATAAGGAGCGAAATCATGAAACAGACCCGTCTCTTCACTCTCTGCCTTGCCATGCTCTTGACGCTGGCGATGGCAGCAGGCGTGGCCCATGCCGAAATGGTCAAGAAGGTGGACAACTTCATCATCTTCGTGGACCAGTCCGGCTCCATGGCTCAGAAACACGACACGCTGGGCAAGACCAAAATCGATCTCGCCAAGAACGCCGCAGCAGCCATGAACAAGGCCATCCCGGAACTGGATTACACGGGTGCTCTGTTCTGCTTCGCCCCGTTCGAAGCGCGCATCCAGCCCACCGCCTACAACGAGGCAGCCTTCGGCAAGGGCATTGCAAACCTGCCCGACGACTTTGACATCTTCAACCGCAACACCCCCATGGGCAACGGCCTGATGGACATCGACCCGGTCATCTCCGGCATGTCCGGCAAGACTGCGGTCATCATGTTCACCGACGGCGACTCCAACTACGGTTCCGACCCGGTGATGCAAGCCAAGGCACTGTACGCCAAATACGGCGCCAACCTCTGCCTGCACATCGTCAGCCTCGCCGACACCGACCACGGCCGCATGGTCATCGACCAGATCCGCGCCCTGTCCGGTTGCTCCGTGAACGCTGAAATCCCGAAATTCTTCGAACCCGCCGCCATGAGCAGCTTCGTCAAGGACGTCTTCTACGAAGAAGTCGCCGCCGAACCTGCCCCGGCTCCGGTCGAACCTGCAGCGATGACCATCTCCTTCGACCTGCACTTCGGCTTCGACAAGTACAAGATCACCGACGAGATGATCCCGGTACTCGAAGAAGTGAAGATGCTGCTTGAAGAGAACCCCTCCCTCAAGTTCGAAATCGCCGGTCACACCGACTCCACCGGTACCGAAGCCTACAACCAGGGCCTGTCCGAACGCCGCGCCGGCTCCGTGCAGACCTGGCTTGTCGAAAACGGCATCTCCGCCAACCGCCTGACCGCAGTGGGTTACGGCGAACTCAACCCGAAATACGACAACGGCACCCGCGAGGGCCGCAGGCTCAACCGTAGGGTTGATCTCCTGAGCAAATAATCGTATTGTCCCCCTTGCGGGCGCAGCCCGCGCCCGGCAAGGCTTTTCATTACGCGGAGTTGGCATGAAATCCATGGTACGCATCCTTTTTTCGACACTCATCATCACGGTTTTGGCGACCGGTTTTGCGCTTGCGGGAAACAGCAAGTCCGAAACGGTTGTCGCGGCCGCCGAGCCCGGCAAGACGCAGGGGCAGGCGCTCAAGCCGCGCGTTGACAAGGAAGTGGCCAAAATGCATGCGCATTTCAAGCGCTTTGCCCAAAGCCGCATCGCCTCCCTGAACAGAAACCACCTCCATTCCCGCTCCCGCATGAAAGTGGAGCAGCAGCCCGACGGTTCCTGGCGCGCCCGTTACCACGAGTTTGCCGCCAATACGGAGCGCTGCCGTGTGCGCAAGAAGGACAGCAAGATCATCCCCTTCACCGGCACGATGATCCTTGAAGAACGCGTCTACGAGTCCGTCGGCGAGTCCCGAACCGATTGCCGCTCCGGCGAATTCCGCCTCGTGGAGCGCAAGCCCAACTACGTCATCTTCCGGTTCCAGAACGGAGCCTGGAAATAATACCCTGCACCCCATAGGATTCACGGCCGTCCGCACCTGCGGAAGTCTCTGTTACGCTCTCTGCACCGCAAGGAGGTTGCTGCATGTTTGTCGGGTTGAAAATGCTCAAGGATTTCGTGACCGTCTCCCCTGACACCCTTGTCAAGGACGCCCAGAAAAGCTTCGAGGACAACAGGCTCTGGATGCTGCTCGTGGTGGAAAACGAGAAGCTCGTCGGCTATGTCCGAAAGGAAGACGTGAACGCGGCTCTGCCGAGCGTCATGACCTCCCTCGGCAAGCACGAAATCAGCCACCTCATGAGCAAGCTGACCATCAAGGAAGTGGTCCGCAAGGACATCAAGACCGTGACCCCGGAGACCGAGATCGAAGCGGCCGCGGACATGATGTACGAGATGAACCTTGCCGGGCTGGCCGTGGTGGACGAGAAAGGCGACCTCATGGGCTACATCAACCGCTCGGTCATGCTGGAAGTGCTGGTGGAGGAAATGGGCTACCGCGAAGGCGGCAGCCGCATCACCATCGAGACCGAGGACAAGTTCGGCGTGCTCTATGAAGTGGCGGGCATCATCGCCAACATGAAGTACTCGATCATCTCCACGTCCACCTTCTTCCACGGCAACCGCCGCATCATCGTGTTCCGCGTGGCCACCGAGGACACCTCGGAAATCGAAGCCGCACTGAACGAGCGCAAATACAAGCTCGTGGGACCGGACGACTTTTCCGGCGACTGGCAATAAAGCTCTCGCCGCGACGAAAAAGAAGAACCCCGGAACGGCCATGCCGTTCCGGGGTTTTCGTATCCCCAGCGTTAACTGTTCAGTGCTAGTCGTTCAGGGCCTCGTAGACCTTGCCAACCAGACCTTCGCCCGGAGTCAGGGTCTTCTGGCCGGGTTCCCACTTGGCCGGGCAGGCTTCGTTGGGATTCTCGCGCAGGTGCACGTTGGCCTTCATCTTGCGGACCAGCTCATCGGCGTTACGGCCCACGTTGTAGAAGTTGGTCTCGGAGGAGACCAGCATGCCGTCCGGGTTGATGATGAACGTGCCGCGCAGGGCAAGGCCGGTCTCGTAGTCCCAGATGTCGAAGAAACGGGACACTTCGCCGGTCGGGTCGGCAGCCATCTTGTATTTCACGTTCTCCAGCAGGCGCTCGTCGTTTTTCCACGCCATGTGGGTGAACTTGGTGTCCGTGGAGACGGAGATCACTTCGGCGCCCAGCTCTTTCAGCTCGGCGTGCTTTTCAGCAAGGTCCGCCAGCTCGGTGGGGCAGACAAAGGTGAAGTCCGCGGGGTAGAAGAACAGGACCACCCACTTGCCTTCCTCGCGCAGTTTGCCGAGGTCGACTTCGCCGAAGAACCCTTCCTCGGGATCGAAGGTTTCCATGGCAAAGGCCGGAACAGGCTGGCCCACGCGGGCGAAATCAATGTGCTCATGCTCGTGTTCGTGTCCACAACTCATATTCGTTCTCCTTTTGTTCAAATTGGTTATCCATAAATCAGGAATGATTCCTATTTAAAGAACCCTCCTTTGCATGTCAACCCGTTTTTTGAAAATTCCTGCCCCTTCAACTCCGGGGCCTCATGATGTATGTAGACGAACCGGATGACGGGAGGAGCTTCAACGCACTCCCCTAACACAAACCAAAAGAGAGAGTCACGCGGATGAATCACGGCTTCGAGAAGATTCGCGAAGAAAGAATAGAGGAACTGGGAAGCGTCGCACAGGTCTGGCGGCACAAAAAGACCGCCGGTCGCGTGCTTTCCATGATTAACAACGACGAAAACAAGGTCTTCGGCATCAGCTTCCGCACACCGCCTGAGGATTCCACCGGCATCGCGCACATTCTGGAGCATTCGGTGCTCTGCGGCTCGCGCAAGTATCCGGTCAAGGAGCCGTTCGTGGAGCTGCTCAAGGGCTCGCTCCAGACGTTCCTGAACGCCATGACCTTCCCGGACAAGACCTGCTACCCCGTGGCCAGCGCCAACCTTGCCGACTTTTACAACCTCGTGGACGTCTACCTCGACGCGGCATTCTTCCCCCTGCTGGACGAAAACCGCCTCAAGCAGGAAGGCTGGCATTACGAGCTGGACGACCCCGAAGGCCGCATGACCTACAAGGGCGTCGTCTACAATGAAATGAAAGGGGCATACTCCAGCCCGGACTCACTCCTTTACGAATACTCCCAGCAGTCGCTCTTCCCGGACAACACCTACGGGCTCGACTCCGGCGGCGACCCGTTCGTCATCCCGGACCTGACATGGGAGCAGTTCAGCGAGTTCCACCGCACCCACTACCACCCGTCCAACGCCTACGCCTTCTTCTACGGGGACGACGACCCGGAAAAGCGGCTGGAAATCCTTGACGAATACTTCAATCAGTTCGAGCCCCTGAGCCCCGAATTCTCGCAGGTGCCGCTCCAGCCCCGCTTTGAGAAGGCCCGCGAAGTGCGCAAGACCTTCCCGGCCTCGGCAGGCAACACCAAGTGCATGTTCACCGTGAACTGGCTGCTGGCCGAGACCGCGGACGCCAACCTGAACCTCGCCCTGCACATTCTTGAGCACATCCTCACCGGACTGCCCTCCTCGCCGCTGCGAAAGGCGCTCATGGACTCCGGCCTCGGCGAAGACCTCGCGGGCGTCGGCCTTGAAGCCGACATCCGCCAGATGTTCTTCTCCGTGGGCCTCAAGGGCGTGCACTCGGCCAACGCCATCAAGATCGAATCGCTCATCCACGACACCCTCGTGGGGCTGGTCAAAAACGGCATCGACCCCAAGGACGTGGAAGCGGCCATCAACTCCGTGGAATTCGACCTGCGCGAGAACAACACCGGCAGCTACCCGCGCGGCCTGTCGCTCATGTTCCAGACCCTCTCCACGTGGCTGTACGACGATGAAAAGGGAAACCCCGGCGACCCGCTCCTGCTGCTGCCCTTCGAGGAGCCGCTCAGAAACATCAAGGCATGGGTGGCCGAAGGCGAGAATATCTTCGAGGAGCTCATCTCCCGGCTGCTGCTCCACAACCCGCACCGCACCACCGTGTTGCTGGAGCCGGACGAAAACCTCGGCAAGGAGCTGACCAAGAAGGAACGCGGCCGCCTCGCCGAAGCAAAGGCCGCCATGAGCGACGAGGACCTCAAGCGGGTCATCGAGGAAACCGCGGAGCTGCGCCGCCTTCAGGAAGAACCGGACGACCCCGAGGCGCTGGCGAGCATCCCGCGCCTTCAGGTTGCCGACCTGCCTGAAAAGAATACGCCCATCCCGGCCGAGACCGTCGAGACCGGCGGCGTCCAGTGCCACTATCACGACCTGCACACCAGCGGCATCGCCTACTTCGACCTCGCCTTCGACCTCTCCGGCGTGCCAGACGAGCTGTTGCACCTCGTGCCGTTGCTCGGCCGCACCCTCGTGGAAGCCGGCACAAAGAAACGCGATTACGTAGACCTCTCCCAGTGGATCGCCCGCACCACCGGCGGCATCTCCCCGCAGGTGCTCTGCCAGCCGGTCCTCGGCTCGCCCGAGGCAGCCGCGCGGCTGATCGTCCGGGTCAAGGCCACCGGCGACAAGCTCGACGAGACCGCCGACATCCTCAAGGAGATTCTCACCGAAGCCCGCCTCGACGACCGCACGCGCCTGCGCCAGATGGTCTCCGAATCGCTGGCGCGCCTCGAGCAGGCCCTTGTGC
>NZ_BBCB01000062.1 GCF_001311825.1 Salidesulfovibrio brasiliensis JCM 12178
GCCGTCCGGGCCGCCCTTGGGCCGGTTGGCCTCTCGCCGCAGCGAGGCGCAGCCGTTGCCGCCCTTGCCGGAGATGACCGTGATCGTCGCTTCATCAACAAACCGCATGGGTGTTTCCTCGTGAGTCGGGGTCGGGTTGTGTCGGGGCGCACGGGAACTCCCGTTTCACCAACGACAAAACGGATGGAAGACGCTTGGGAAAGCGCCTTCCATCCGAAGAGAAATCCTGAGTCGAGGCGCTGAGCCTAGGCCTCGGCGGGAATCACGTGGACGCGGGTCTTGGTGACTCTCTTGCGGATGTACTTTTCGTACTTCACAACACCGTCGACCAGTGCGAACAGGGTGTAATCCTTGCCCATGCCGACGCCGTCGCCCGGGTGGACGCGAGTGCCGAGCTGACGAACGAGGATGTTGCCTGCTGCAACTTCCTGACCGCCGAAGCGCTTGACGCCACGTCTTTGGCCTATGCTGTCGCGACCGTTTCTGGAACTACCACCAGCTTTCTTATGAGCCATGATATCCTCCTAAAGGCGCTTAGGCCTTGATGGACTTGACTTTGATTTGAGTATAGTCCTGGCGGTGGCCCTGCGTCTTGCGGGCGTCTTTCTTGGGCAGCTTGTGGAAGACGACGACCTTCTTGCCACGGATGTGGCCAAGAATTTCGCATTCCACGGAAGCGCCTTCGACGTAAGGAGCGCCGACCTTGGTGTCGCCGTCCTTTTCCACCAGAAGAACCTTGTCGAGGCTGAGCTTATCGCCAGCTTCGACCTTCAGCAGATCTACATTGAGTTCAAGACCTTCTTCTACGCGGTATTGTTTTCCGCCGGTCTCGATAATAGCAAACATTTTTTGTACCTCCATCTGGTCAGAGATCGGCAAGCTATCCCCAAAATCGCAGTTTCGTCAAGACCCGAAGGCCCTTTTTTTTCATTTTTTGCGATCCCGCCCATCCGGGTGCGCGACAGCCACCACCATTACCTCCACGCCCGTAGCGCCGTATCGCCGCAGGGTTCTTGAACACTCGTCCAGCGTGGCCCCGGTGGTCAGCACGTCGTCCACGAGCAGGACCCGTTTGCCTTTCAGCCCATTATCCATAGAGAAGGCTCCCCGGATGTTCTCGCGGCGGTCCCTCGGGGCCAGCTCGGTCTGGGGCCGGGTACGGCGCGTGCGGGCAAGTCCTTCCCGAGCCACCGGCAGCCCGAGTCTTTTTCCGACATCCCCGGCCAGCATCAGACTCTGGTTGAAACCGCGCCAGCGCAGGCGCGACCCGTGCAGGGGCACCGGCACCACTACGTCGCGAGCCCGCCGGATTGTTCGTAGGCCTTTGTGAGCATGTCCGCGAAAAGCCTTGTCAGCTCGATGCCGCGTGCGAACTTGAAGCGCAGGATCATGTCCCGCAGCCTACCCTCGTATGCGCCGTGAAAATGCAGCCGGGTCCACCGGGGCGGCTTGATACGGCACATGGCGCAGGTGGTGGGGGGCTCATCTTCGTTCGCTGTCAGGGAGCCGCACTCGGGGCAGAAACCGCCGGTGCGGGGCCGAAGATCGTGCAGGCATTCGGGGCAGAGCGTCGACTGCGCAACCTGATTGGCGCACAGGGCGCAGCGTCCGCCCGTCAGGCCGAGGCGGTTCAGAGCGGAAAGCAGCGCCATGTCACAAAGCTTCTTCCCAGGCCCGGCGTCCGGCGTCCAGCAGCCTGTCATGGGCTTCGTAGTCTTCGCGAAGATCATTGGGGCCGTCCTTGCCCCGGAAATGCAGGTTGCGGCCGATGTTGATGCCGTAGTCCCTCAGAAAATACCTGAGCGTCAGCTCCGCGCTCTCGAAGAGCCTCTCCCCGGTGGGGCGACCGGCGGTCAGGGCCACTGTCGCCCAGCGGTCCGGCAGCGAGGTCAGCCACGGCGCGCCTTCTGCGCGGGCGGCCCAGAACTGCTGGGAGCGGTCGATAAGCGTCTTCAGGCGCGAGGGCAGGGCGTAGAAGTAGATGGGCGAGGCGAAAAGCACCGTGCGCGCGGTCAGCAGCGGCTCGAAGAGGGAGAAAGAGTCGTCCTTCGGTGTCAGCACGCACCGCTTGTGAGCGGGCTTGCCGTGGGCTTTTTCGCAGGCTCCGCAGGCAAGGCAGTGCTCAATGCGATGGTCGCGGACATGGAATATCCCGGCCCGGCCGCCCGCCTCGCGGACGCCTGCGCCAGCAGTTCCGCCGCAAGGTCGGTGTTTCCGCCCTTGCGATGGCTGCATGCGAACACCGCGGCAAAGCTCATGCCTCGGCCTCCTTTCTCTTGGACCAAACGGGTTCCTTGCGTTTGTAGACCGCCACCACGTAGTCCTCCTCGTCGCGGGTGTCCATGTCCCAGTCGCGGTGGATGTCCAGCGCGAAAAAGAGCTGGGGCACCGCGCCGGGGTCAGCCTTCATCTCGACCACGTCGGTCTTGGCGAAACGGAGATACCAACCTATCTCCATGGTCAGTCCTCAACACTTGCCGCGAATGTCGGCGTAGGTGATTTCCTCGCTCATTGCGGCTCCTAGAGCCCGGTGAAGAAGGGGTTGTGGTTCTGCTCGTCGCTCACGGAAGTCTCCGGGCCGTGGCCGGGATACAGGATGGTGTCCGCGGGCAGGGTGAAGATGTGGTCCTTGACGGACTGCTTCAGCACTTCCAGCGAGCCGCCGGGAAAGTCCGTGCGCCCGATGGAGCGGTAGAAAATCAGGTCGCCCACGAAGGCGCATCCGGCGTCGGGGAAGTAGAAGGTCAGGCTGCCGTCCGAGTGGCCGGGAGTGGCGAATACGGAACATGACATGCCGCAGAATTCGGTTTCGCCCGGTTCCAGCGCCGTAAACTCGTATTCGTCCACATCGGGCAGGCCCATCATGCCGCCGCGCCCCAGTTCGGTCTCCAGAAGAGGGCGGTCTCTTTCGGAGGCGCGGATGCTCACGCCCACCGCGTCGCTGAGGGCCTTGTTACCCAGCGTGTGGTCGAAGTGCAGGTGTGTGTTGAGGATGGCGCCGACGGTCAGGCCCTCCTGTTCGAGATATTCCAGAAGCGGTCCGGGGTCGCCGCCCGGGTCAACGACTACGGCCTTGCCGTTGTGGGAAAGCACGTAGCAGTTGGTTTCGAGCGGGCCGAGGGGGATGGTCTTTACGGTCATCAGAATTCCTCCAGCATGAGGTCGGAAAGGTCTTTTCTTGAGGACGAGCCGTCCTGCGCCGGGCGGCCGAGGGCGATGACCGCCTGCAGCTCCTGCTCGTCGGACGGGATGTCCGCCGCCGAGAGGGCGGCTTCCTGGTCGTTGATGATCTGGCCCAGCCAGACCGCGCCGAGGCCGAGGTCGTGGGCGGCCAGCAGCATGTTCTGGATGCACGCGCCCGCGCCTGATGGTCCTTCATGGCGCTGTACATGGCGTCCTTCTGGAGCGTCACGCAGATGAGCGCCGCGCTTTGTCGCACCACGTGGGCGTACTTGGTGCACTCGGCCAGTTTCTCCCGGCGCGGATCGTCCGCCGTAATCACCAGAAAGCGCCACGGCTGGTTGTTGAGTCCGCTGGGGGCCCAGCGTCCGGCCTCCAGAATGGTCAGGATTTCCTCACGTCTCACGGGCTCGTCGGTAAATTTGCGAATGCTCCGTCGCTCACGCAGAGCGCGGAGCAGCGGGGTGTTCGATTCTATCATTTCTACTCCGGTCAGTTTTCAGTACTCTATGGTTTCTACCTTATGCTTCCTGCGGCGGCAAGTCGGGGCTGATGTGACCGTTTCGGCGGGCCGTTTTTTTGTGACTGGAGAAAGCGGGGCAACCGTCTTTGAAAAAAACGCGAAACATCGTATGCTCGGTGCAGCACTCAACCTTTCCCGGAGACAGTTGTCATGGCGGAGACGGAAGAAGTATTGAGCGAACGGTATCTCCAGATCAGCCGGAACCTGATGAACACCTTCCCGAAGTATCATCGCCGGTGCGCCTTTATATCTGGGATGAAGCCTTGGGTCGCGTGGAGCTTTTTCACGAGGCGGAAAGACGCATGAAGCCCGAAAAGCAGCAGGATGCTGTGGCGACCTGCCTTGAAGGGAACCTGTACCTCAAACGTGACGACTACCGGGTCTATGCCGAGCATCTCAGCAAGCATCTCGGGCTGGTGCTCACCGAGGACGACCTCGACGACCGGGACGTGGCGGAAATATTCTACCGAGCACTCACAGAGCGGCTGCGGGGATTTCACGAGCAGCCCACGCGGGACAACATAGAGGCCCTGCGTGGCGATCTCGGCATTCTCTCGGAGTACCTCTGGACCAACCCGTGCCGCATCGGTTTTCTGGCCCGTACGCTGGACCGCGAATACTCTTTGGAAACACACACCGTTAACTGTGTCTTCATCGGCCTCGGCCTGCGCGTCATGTATGCCGGGCGCGACCTTGAGCGGCTGGAGTTGAACAGCCTCGCCCTCGGGCTGGCCGTGCACGACATCGGCATGCTGCGGGTGCCGGACTTCATCAAGGACAAGCCGAGCGTGCTCATGCACTCCGACCGGCAGACCATGAAGAAGCATCCCGACACCGGCATGAACATGCTTTCGCGCCTGCAGGTGAAGGATCCCGTGGTGGAGGAATGCGTCCTTGGCCACCACGAGCGCATCAACGGCTCCGGGTATCCTGGCAGACTCAAGGGCGATCAGGTGGGGTTTTATGCCCGCATCTGCGGCCTTGCCGACGCGTTTTGCGCGGCTATCGGCGAGCGTCCGCACCGTGAAGGACGTGACGTGGAAGAGGCCGCTCGGCAGTTTTACGATGATCCGGCCTTTGACAGCCGTCAGACCGCGCTTCTGGTGCAGCTCATCGAACGCCGCAACGAGGACTGCCCTTTACCGTTCGTCCCCCGTCAGAAGAGCGAGTGACGCTTGTTGAACGAGCACGATAAAGCCCCCGGAATCGAGAACGGTTCCGGGGGCTTTTCTCATTATGTGACAGAAGATCAGGAGACGGCGTAGGTGCAGAGCTTGCAATTGACGTCTTCCTTGGCGAGGTAGGGCTGGTCGGACATCTCCAGCAGCTCCCAGCGCTCTTTCTGTTCGAGGTCGATCATGTGTTCGCGGAAATCGTAGTCCTCGAATGCGCCGTCGCGAATGGTGAAGCAGATGTGGCCACCGGGCTTGGTGATGCGGATGAGTTCGTCAAAGGCCTGCGGGCCGACGTGTCCGTATGTGAAGGTGCCCACGCAGATGACCGCGTCGTAGGCGTTGTCCTTCATTTCGAGCGGCTTGCTGAGGTCTGCATGGAAGCAGGCGTCGTACACGCCCTTTTCCTCGGCGATGTCGAGCATCTCCTTGGAGTAGTCCAACGCGTCCATCTTTTTGTAGCCCATGTCCTGCAGAATCTGGCCGACGAGGCCGGTGCCGCAACCCGCGTCCAGAATGCGCACCTCGGTTTCGGGCATGAACTTGTTGAGGGTTTGGGCCGAGACCATGGGCGCGACGTAGCCGAACTTGTCCACGGTGTCGCCGTCGTAGTCCTTGGCCCACAGCTTGTAGGCATCCATCAGGTCCTTGTGGTTGTCGGCCGTGTAGACCTTGTCGAGAACTTCCTGTTTCGAAATTTTCATGAGTTTACGCCTCCAGAACCTTGTAGGTGCAGTATTTGGCGACAACGTTCTCGTTGGTCAGGTACGGTTCGTGGGCCATGGTCTGCAGCTCCCACGCGCTCTGGGCTTCAAGCCGGAGCATGTGCTGGCGGTAGTCGTATTCCTGATAGGCACCGTCGCGAACGGTGAAGCAGACATAGCCGCCGGGTTTGGTGATGCGCACGAGCTCGTTGAACCCCACGGGGCCGACGTGTGCGTAAGTGAAGGTGCCGACGCAGATGGAGGCGTCGTAGCTGTTGTCCTCGATGTTTTTCAGCCGGTTCATGTCAGCCTTGAACACGCGATCGTATACGTCTTTTTCTTCAGCAACGTTGAGCATGTCTTCTGAGTAGTCGAAGGCTTCGATCTGCTGGTAGCCAAGCTCGGTCAGCACTTCGCCCACAAGACCGGTTCCGCAGCCCGCGTCCAGAATGCGCGAGTCCTTGGAATCGAGATAGTTGTCCAAAAGGCTGCTTGCCACTTCGGGACCCACGTAGCCCATCTGGCCGACGGTGTCCCTGTCGTAGTCGCGTGCCCATTTGGCGTAGGCGCAGTTCAGCTGATCCGGGGTGCATGCCGTGTAGGTCGACTTCCATAACTCAGGTGACTCGGACATTTCTCCTCCTTGGTTGTGGTCAGCGTGGTCAATGCAATCCATGTAAGATTATGATGCAGTGTAGTGACATCGCTGTTGCATTGTGAATTAAATAGTCTCTTGCTACTACTCTAGACCATGTAGTGGGTCGTCACTACATACGGTGTGATTCTGTTGCAACTTGTGATGTTACATTCTTGACGTGGATTTGTGACGCAGTGGCCACGCAAAAAATGCGGCGGTTTAACCGCCTCTCGCAGCCTAAAGAAGACATATTAAAATGAGCTTGTCAACCATGTGCAGGTTGGTTTTTTATCCCACGTATTTTCAGGGGTATGGAGGGTGTTTTGAAAAGGTCGCCGAAGAAAATTCTCCGGGAAATCGGGAAGCTAGCGCCGAAGATTGTTCGGCGAATAATAATATCTCAATATATGAAACAAAAATGGCGGTGCTACGCCGAGTGATGAGACAGGGGCAGCTTTAGCGTGAGAGCAATGCCTTTGCGGCGATGAACGGGGCTCTGGGCAGCAGCCAGAACAGGTATTCCCGATAGCTCAGCGCATTGAGCGGCACGTAAAGGTATTGTCGCAGCGCGGACTCACTCGCCGTCATGGTCGTGAGGAACAGTTTCGGCATGGAGTACATGAGCTTGGAGAAGATGAGCGAGTACTTGAGGTTTTCGGCGAACTCGGCCTCGGTGGACTCGCGGTAGTGCGTGTGGGCGTCGGCTGCAGGGTCGAGCGAAAGGGCGGCGGCTTCGGCAGCGAGCTGGCCCGAGCGAATGGCATAGGCGAGACCTTCGCCGTAAAACGGGTCCACGAAGCCTGCTGAGTCGCCCGCCAGAAACAGGTTGCCTGCGCTGATGGTCCGGTCGATGCCGCCGCGAGGAATGGGATGGGCTCTGGCGCTCTCTTCCCAGCCTGTAAGGCCGATTTCGGCGCAGAAGCCGCGCATGGCCCGCATGGGATCGGCGAATTTGGAGCGCACGCCGCCCACGCCTATGGAGTAGTAGTCGCCGTGGTGGAACACCCAGCCGTACCCGTAGGCCGCGCCGCCGAAGTAAATGTCGATGAGTCCTTCAAGGTCCGCGAACGGGTCCGGGGTCATGACCGGCACTTCCGCCTCGATGCAGATGCCTTCCTCGTCGGCGGTGTCCCGGCGGCGAACGGCCTTGATGAACCGGCTGTTAGCTCCGGCCGCGATGATGCAGCGTCGCGCCGTGACGTTGCGGCCGCTTTTCAGGCCGATGGTCACGCCCGATTCGGTTTGCTCGATGCTCTTCACTTCATCGTGAACCGTCTCGGCCCCGGCTTCCTCGGCCTTGGTGACGAGAAAGTGGTCGAAGCGGGAGCGGGTGGTCAGCACGGCGATGCGCTCGGGCAGGCGCGCGGTCAGGGTGCGGTTGTTGTAATGAACTCGCGCGCCGTGACACTGCCAGTCGATCAGCGAGTCGGGAACCGGAAAGTCGAGGTAGCCCATTGCGTGTTCCGAGAGCGCGCCGCCGCAGACCTTGCGTCGGGGCATGGCTGCGCGTTCGATGAGCAGGGTGGAGAGTCCCTTTCTGGCCAGAGTGCGAGCCGCAAGGCTGCCTGCGGGGCCGCCGCCGATAACGGCGATGTCGTGATCGTATGTCATGAGTCTACCTGGTCAGTCGTTCCAGAATGAAGATCAGCAGCGGTATCATCACCGTCGCGGTGATCTCTATGAGCGATTTGGTGTCATACGGGAATGTCCGCATCCCGGCAATGCGTTCGTGATGCACCTTGTAGTAGACATAGGGTTTCAGGATGGTCGTCAGGTCGTCGTTTTCGGCCTGAACGCAGTCGTCGCGGAGCTTGTCCAGCACGAGCTGGGATTCGTCATCGATGCGGACCTTTTCGTCGAGGATTTTGTCGTGAACACGCAGTATGGAGCCATGTAGATGCTCAGGCCGAAGAGGATGTAGAATGCCACGCAGGCGTATGCCAGCAGGACCTGTCGGTCAGCGGCGAACATGTCGAATATGACGTTGGCAAAGGGGATGAACAGCGACCCCGAAAAGAACAGGGCCGCGCCAACGACCAGAAATCTGCCGACGTAGAGCAGCCCGCCGTAGCCGTCCGCGCTGAAGGGATCAAGGTGGAGTGGCCGCCTGCACAGGTCGGCGATGACCCAGCCCATGACGACGATACCCCAGAAGCCGATGCCAGCCATAAACCCCGCGAGCGAAAAGCTCGTGGTGATCAGTGCGGTCATGCTGTCGCTGTAGCCAGCCTGCGCCGCGTATTTGAAGGCGAAGAATCCGAAGACCGGAGCAAGGGCCACGGAAAAGATCAGGTGCTTTGAATGAAAGAAGAGTTTGAAGGTCCTGCGGGTCATGTCGTCAGTGCCTTCGTCGCCGACTATTGGGCGCAGGTAGCCGAGGAACCACGTCAGGGTGCGGTGGCCGGTGTCGATGAGCAGCGGGGAGAAGACCAGCCAGCAGTATCCGAGTAGCACCGGATAGGCTGGCGCAGGGTCCGGGCCGAAGTTCGTGAGTGTCAGGGTGAAGGTCGCGATGATGGCGGCTATGGCCAGCGACGGCGCGATGCGGTTCTTCCGGGTGGCGGCGATGATGATGCGGGTGGTCATGGGCTGCTCTTGAGCGTGTCGGGTTTATGGACGATCGGAGAAGCTAACCGTCCGTCGCATCCCAAGTCAACGCCATGAGAATAGAAAAGCGGCCGCACTGATGTCCGGCCGCTTTCATGCAATCCATTATGGAGATTCGCCTAGGCGTATGATTCGTGCGGGTCGGGACCGTACTTGTTGTCACCGTAGGAGCTGGGCAGCAGCATAAAGATGAACAGCACGAGGTTCAGGATTGGGATAACAAACGCGAGCGCCCACAAGCCGCTCCTGCCGGTATCGTGCAAACGGCGGACGGTCACGGCGATGTTCGGCAGAAGCATGAGTAGCGCGAACAGGCCGGAAAGCAGGCCGAATCCGCTCACGGGATCGAACGTACCGATCAGGCCATCAATGAACGCCAGAACAAGCGAGAAGAGGATGAAAAAGAGGATGAACATCCAGTATTCCCTGCGGCTGGCCCGGCCTTTGAATACGGCGAAGTTTTTAACGACCTTGATGAACCATTTCATTGCGATCTCCTTATGCGTTTGAACCGGGTTCAGGTTTTCCCGAATCTGAATGAACATGCCGACATTGTTGTTTTTATCGCATGACCGTTCGTGAGTAAAGAAGAGTGGCGGTTTTTGCGCAAATCCTGACAGAGATTTGCGTGATGTAATCAACGGCGTGGTGCTTTGATGTCAGCTCCAAGATTCGTCGGCAAAATCTGAAGTAACAACTTGCACCGTCGGGCGCTGGATAAGAAAAAAGCCCTCATGCAGAAGCATGAGGGCTTTGGTTATTCTGGCGTCCCCAAGGGGATTTGAACCCCTGTTATCGGCGTGAAAGGCAAGAAAACGAAAACCGGAAGGTCGCTTATTTACATGATTTCAGCTGCTTGTGAACAGCACTGTTCGCAGGAAAGTTACGTTTGACAGGGGTGGGGACACGGGCAAGACACGAAAAGGGGTTCATGGCATCACAGCCCAAAACCCACAATAACACCCCTAAATAACGTGACCTTTACCCGCTTTCGCTGTGATTGAGCACTGCGTGCATAGCGTGCATGGCGTACCTGATTTCAAGTGGTTACGCATGGTGCTGCTGGGTTTTGTCCCACAAAAGGGCCACACATATTTGGGGCCGTGACCCTTAAGTCAATCGAAGTAAGCTACATTTTGCCCAAGGATCACTGGATTGTATGAACGCCAGTTCCTGTCGGCATTTTCAACGGTGGCAGGGACTTCTTTCTTGGGTTTTGCTTGTGAACCGTGTGTTCTCCGGTCATTTTATTTAGCATCGTCCCTCGGCTTGACAGAAACCGTGCTCTTTACATTTGGCTTACATACCTCAGGAAAGACGCAGCCAATTACTCAGTAGGCGTCAATCAACGATTCTGACTCGGGAAATGCCATATTGCAACTTTTCCGGTGTATTTATGATTGCTTTTTCCAATTCCGGGGTCATCAGAGTCATTGACGTTATCATGCCTCCGTCCTTGCTAACGGTAACAAACACCCTTTCCTGCTCTTGCGGATAAAAGTATATCGTACCGCCAACCATATTCTTCTGTTTTTCCGTTACAGCGGATAGACAAAAGCCGGTAAACTCTACGGGAGTATCCTTGTGCAGAGAGAACTCAGTCTGAAAGGTGACGATGTTTTCGCCCGTTGATTGGTCTAAGTCCACGCTGACGATTGTGGCTATGGCCTTGATTTTTGATTCTCGAGAGCGCGTTGCATAGACCTCTGGCGGCATGATGGCTTGGGCAGCACCTGCAAGGAGGAACAGCAGCACAAGGGCAGTCCAAAGTCGAATGATGGTGCTTTTCATGGCTAGAGAACCAACCCTTTGATGATTTTAACCACCAACTTGTCGGGGCCTGCTTCAACAACTTCAAGCTCGGCCTCTTTAATTTTCAGCGTCTTCGATTCGAGCAGATCAAACTGAAGGGTCAGGGTTTCTTCTTCTGTGCCGAGGCCTTTTGTCGGTCCTTCTTCTTCACCATATTTAAGGGTCAAAATATCGTCTTCGAACGACTCGAATTCGATGTACTTGTAGTGATACGGCGCCTCATAGGTCAGCATGTCTACCACTTCGTACTTCGGAGCCGGGGTCAGATCAAAACCTGCATAGCCAACATCAGAAGGTGTCAGGGCCTGATAGTCGGTGTAGTCCTTCTTATTGATGCGGAAACCGGCGCGGACTTGTGCTCCCCATCCCAATCCGCCAAGGCTCTGTAATTCCGGATAATAGAAATACCAATTATTCTCATCCTCTTCCACGCAATTAGCGCAGTTTCCATAGCGGCCGGGAGGAAAATCCAGCGAATTGCCGGTTCCATCCCCTTCACAGAAATTTTTCAGGTGTAGTTCTTTGGAGTACACCCCTTGGGAAATAAAAAGCACAGACTCACCGGGGGCGGTTGGTTCCAACGTATCTTCTGTGCCGATGTGTTTGGTCTGGAAGGTCGGATGGACGTTTTTGCCCATGGTTTTGCAACCGGAGAGGGAAGCAAGGAGTATTCCCAACAATGTCAAGGTGATCGCAAGTTTTTTCATATTATTGTCCTTTGATTATTGAGCCCATTGTCCGCAACCAACGCCTCTTGCAGAGGACCAACTCTCACAGGCGCGTTTGGCCTCGGAACGGCTGGGATATGTCCCGACTATTCGTCCATTCTTAGCCATGTTCTGTCCTTGAGAGTCATTCGGATGGAATGCCCTTCGGCGCTGGCTTTTGCCGTTTGCGCCTGTTCCTGAATACTCGACACAAATGTACCCTTTGCTTGCACTGCCGCTGCTTCCGCCGGAGCTTGAAGACCAACTGGGAGTTGGCGGAGTGGGGCTGGAGCCGCCACCCGAACTACCTGAGCCACCGCTCACCGACGCGATAAGCCCCCTCCCAGTATCGGGTGGGATCATGCCCTCGCCGACAATGGTATTGATGGTTCGCTCGCCACAGTATTTGTCATATTTGAACGTGCCATCTGCAATGGCTGTCTGTGTTTTTTGTATAAAAACCTTGCCGAAGCTCAACATGAGCTCTCGCATTTCCGCCTTGAACTGTGACTCGCTCCAGTTGCCGACTACCCTGAAATCCAGATTGCTCAGCACGCTAATGGCTTGGCTTGACGCTTCGGAGCAAATGCCGAGTTTGCATGATGGGCACAGCCTCTCGAAATAACGAATAGCGGCATGAATACGTTTCCGCCCCAACTCGGCTGTGTCGCTACCAGTGTTTGCAGGAGGAGCAAAGGACGTTGACCCACCGCCACTGGAGCCCCCGGAACTTGGCACCACCTTAGGCGGCGCATTCTTTGCCTCGGCAACTTCTTTGGGGATGACCGTGGTGGACGCACTTCCCTCGGCCTTGAAGCCGCGTGCATCGGTAACGGTAACGGCTAGGTCGCGATGAGAGGAGGTTCCTGATGCGAAACCTCTGATGGAACCTTTGAGCGGATTGGAAGTCTGCTTGAAACGCATTCCCGGTGCTTCTACATTCACTTTGTACGGAGCTTTGAAATCTGCAGGTACACCGATGCTCAGCCGGTACATCTTGCCGCTGACCATTTCTCCAGGAAGGGAAAGCCTGACATTGCCGGTGGGTTTGTATATGGAGGCTAGCGCATCCGCCGTGATGCTCGGGCCGAAGGTCTCCCCGCGAGTTTCACGCAACTCCGCGGAAAATTCCACGCCACCGACAGACTCCAAGGCATGGGGCTGAACCATGATGCCGACCCGCTGTACCTCTTTCTCCGGTTTGCGTTCATAGTCCACCACCTGAAGGGTGATATCCTTGCCGCTGTCGGCATCTTTTGCGCGCAGGGTAATGTTGACTGCGTCCACGCCTTCTTCCAGCTTGAATGTGACGTAGAAAATGGCAGGCTCACCGTAGCCCAGCTTGCCGCTGAGCGGTTGGCCGTCTTTCTTATTCGTAACCCAGGCATCCACAATGTAGATGGGGCGGTCCACGGCAAAACGAACAGTCCCCTGACTCAATGTGTCCGGTGTCTGAGAAAACTGATGAGTAAGAGTGGCGTAGTATTCGCCCGGCGGAATATCCTGAAGCAGAAACCGTACTTTGCTCGCGGTCTGGCCCACTTCATACACTTCAATCTGTTTGTAATACTCGCCCACCTGCTTTCTGGCGCCATCCAGAAGTTGCCATGTGAGATAACTGGAAGGAGGCACCGCGGGATCACCGGGGATGCTCAACTCGGCCTGAAGTGCCACGATCTCACCCACTTCGGCCTTACCCTTGAGCGGCGGCCCGTCATAGGTTTCCCTAGTCGCTTTTACCGCGACTTTGACCTCGCCTTGCGTGCTGCCCTTGATGCCTTCGAGTTGCTTGCGGAGTTCCTCAAGGTCCTTGATGCGTCCGGCAACCCTGTCTGCAAGATCGCCGAGGTCTTTACGCAGGGTGGGACCGCCGTAACCGATATTCTCCAGCTTCTTGAACGCAGCTTGATACTCGCTGTTCAGCTTGCCGATGTCTTCGATTTGGATGGCAATATGCTCCAAATCCTGCGCGTATGCAGGACTGAAAATCAACAGCAGGGCCAGAAAAACAAGCGTCTTTTTAAGAGCTACCATGATGGATTCCACTCCAGTCCCTGAAAGCCTTCTTCTCTCGCCATATTGAAGACGGCATGCAGATCCGCCTTGCTGCCAATGAGCATTTTGGTTCCGTCCGGAAAGTAGGCCATGAAGCCGTTTGACTCCAACTCCATATCAAAGAACTGGGCCGCGCCGTGTGTGGATGTACTGTAGGGCTTGTGGCCCAGCAGTTTGGTCTTGAGGCGGATATACACATTGGTCAGGTGCATAACGGCCTTGTTCTTGGAATTGTAGGTTCCGGCTATGGCATCACTATGCTTTGTCCCACTGGAGCCGGATTGGTGGCCCATGGCGAGGATGTCTTCATCCGGCCCGAAATAACGCCCTGTGTGTGGATCGGCCAGCACTTTGACCGGCTTGATTTTCGTGAAGGAAGCCGGATCGGCGAAATTCCCGTTCGCATCGCGCAAACGGCCGTCCGGCAATTGTTCGTACAGCGTGGCTTCACCCTTTGCGCCCTTTGCCTTGACCACGAGGTTCCCATTCGGATTTCTGAATTCGACCGACTTGCAATAGCCGTCTCGAATGCATTTCGACGCGGTGGCATCCGCCTGTTTGATGAGCTTTTTTAACCGCTTGGATGCTATTTTGCTCGCGCCCGACGGGTCCTGCCCACGTTTGATCAATTCATTGCGGACAGAATCCGTCAGTCTTTCAAGGGCAATGCTGTCTCCGGCTTTACTCAATCTGCCTTCCTTGGGAATAGTCCCCATCAACAGCGGCTCCCGCGAGCTTTTGGACTTGACGAAAATCGGTTTCGGCTCGGCCATGCCCTTGGCATAAAGCGGGCTGGCTTCGCCGTTGAAGCTGCGGGTGAAGATCACCGATCCGGAATCCTGGGAAGCCCTGCTGAACCCGTCCACCCATTCCGCAGGGCGGCCCGAGGCCTGAACGATATCGTCGGTGCTGCTGGTGACAACGGTGTCGCCGCCCACTCTGTTGCGGACCATGTCGGCATAGCTTCGAACGGATTGTGCGGACGCCTGAGCCAGTTGCGCGCCTTCGTCCGCCAGCTTGGGATATCTCCCTTTAAGCCACGTGAGTCCCGCAACGGCCTGTTGCTGGAGGGCCTTCACATTCTTGCCCGTGGCCTTGCCCATTTTGGCGATGGTATCGGAATTGGCCGTGGCAAGTTTCCAGAAAAACGCAATGGTTTTGCTCAGCCCCTTGCCCGCGAGCACGGCACTTTTCCCGCTCGTTTTAAGTAGCTGTTTGCCAGCCCATACCGATCCCTTGGCCGCGTAACCGATGGCCATGCCGAATGCCTTGGGATAAAATAGCCCCACCACGGTAAAGGCGTTGTCCAGCAAGGTGAGCTTTTCGCCTGCGATGTTTGTCTGCTCGTACAGGTCCCATGCATCAAAAGCATCGCCCACGCCCGGAACCATCTTGATGATCATGTCAGTTTTGCCCAGTTCGTTGGTCAGCCGATCGGCATCGGCGACAAGGGCATTGGATTCCGCCTGATTGAGGTGCTGGATAAGACCGGCGAACTCACGCATCTGCGTCATGGCCTCGCTCGGCGTAGGTGCAAGCAAGGCACGGATGAAGTGCCGGTATGCCCCCTTGAATGATTCCAGACGGTGTTTCTGTTCGCATTGCATGCGGCCTTCCACCCGGTCTGAAACCAAAAAGAAATGATCGGCAGATTCGCCAGTTACGGCCTCTTCCGCACTTTTGGCCATGTTGGTCAGCGTGCTTTCCATGTCCTCGCCGCCACCGCATAGCGAGGCATAGTCAGCGCGCAGAATCATTTTCTTTGCCTGCTCGAACAAGGCCTGCAATTCAGTGACCGGCAGGTTGCGGGCCTCGGCCACTCGATATGCTTCGGTCAGCAGGTTCTTAAGCCCCTTGCCGTCCAGTTCAAGCTCATCGTTCTCCCATGCCTCCACATCCTTGAGAACTTCATCGTGCATCTTTTTGAGCTCTGCAGAACGCAGGGAAACAATAGCCTTGAGGAGTTCCTTCAGTTCAAGAGAGAGGCTTTCACTCCGCTTCAGCAACGCATCCGCTGTGGGTGCATCAACTTTTTTCATCTGCTGAGCGGCATGGGCGGGGAAGGCTAGAAGGAGGCAGATAAACACCGAGACCAGATAGCGCATGATTGACTCTTCGTTAAAAGGTAACAGCCTTGACAACTTTCACCACAAGCCGGTCAGGAGCAGCTTCAACGACGGTGAAGCGCGCCCCTTCCATTTCGATCTTCTTGGATTCAAGCAGATCAAATTGCAGGGTCATTTGCTGCTCTTTACTCCCAAGCTCTTCTGAAGGGCCTTGCTCTTCGGCCCGGCGAAGGGTCAAGATATCGTCTTCACAGGAAACAAAGGTGATCTCTTTGTAGTGGTATTCCCCCTTGAGGTTCACCGCGTAACCGTAATCAAAATCCGGAGCAGGGGTCGCTTTCATGACCGGATCACCAAACTCCACATATCGGAACGGCACGACATCGGACGGGTTGGTTTTGCTGGCCCGATAGCCAGCTCGTGACCACATGGTATTCCCGCCGACCACCTTGAGGCGTCCGCCATTCTCCGGGTGATGGAAATAGTAGTATTGGGAATCCTCTTCGAGACAGTTTGAACAGCCTCCGTAGGCGGCGGCAGGATACTCAACAGTGGCAAAAGCGTCTTCTCCGTGAACAGAATTATGAACGCGCAAGACTTTTGAGCGCTCACCAGTGAAGACCATCGTAATGACCTGCCCCGGGGTCGCGGTGACGACTTCTCCGGACTCTCCGATGGCATCCTCTTCCCATGCCGACGGGACTACTCTGCCCATGGAAGCTTTGCACCCGGCCAACGCAATGAGGCAGAAACCGAGCAGGATAATTCTCTTGATCATGACAAGATCCTCCTAATCCAGCACAACGGATTTGCTTTTCGTTTTGGATTTGCCTGCGGGCTTCCCGGAATCATCATCTGAGTAGACCGTTTGATTCTTCATATCCGGGGCCTTTCCAATGAGTTCTTTGCCGTCAAGCGTCAGATAATCTCGCTTTGACAGGGATTTTCCTGACTTGGGAAGCTTCTTTTCATCCACATCCAGAATAACCGCGAGTTTCTTTCTGTCTTTGAGCAATGGGCGGAATATGTTCGGGTAATACGACATATATTTGATGGACTGCTTGCCGAACGTGTCCATCTGGCCCCCTTTGGCAATCAAATAGTCATAGGCCGCATTATCCTTGCCCATCATTTTGAGTGACAAGGCGTGAAGCAAAATGACCTTTGTCGCGCCCCATGGAGTCAAGGAGTAAGCCTTTTTATTGAGATCCTGAACAATGGCATTATACGCCTGCGTAGCGGCCACAGGCTGTCGGGCGGCTAGTGCCCAAAGGGAAAACGCACTGTACTTGTAGGCCAATCCTTTTTTCTTGTTGGACTTGTCGGCAATGGTTTCGCGAATGACCGGGATGAGCATTTCTGCAGCAAGGATGGGAGGCATCCCCTTGGCCACGAGCTTCTTGTCGTAGTCCATCGACCAGATGAGTTGCGGATTGGCCTTGATAAGCCCGCGCATCTTGTCGATGCCCTGCTTTTTCAGCCCGGCCGTATATAGTTCAATCGCCCGCTCTCCTTGTTCGACAAACCTTATGGCATCCCTTGTCGGAGGGGCTGCTTTAACTATGGTGTGAGTGTATGGTCCGCGTTGTTCTTCGCTGTCGCAGGATGTGAGAAAATAGTATTTCCCATCTGATGAAACGCTGGCAGCCAGCCCATTGCTAGCTATTCCTTTGAAAAACTGCTTTGCGACCTCAATAGAACCGTCTTTGTCGATGATGGAGTATTGAGCAAATGTATTCCACCAAGTGATGACGAGGTCCGTTCCCGGTAAAAAAGAGTTGAATGGAAGTTCCAACTTGCAAATCTTCTTTTTCCCGTCGGCCGTCATGATATGTTTGCCCAGCAACAGATATTTGTCGTCTCGTGAAAAGGAGGGCGTCCCTACGACGTTCACTGACGGTTTGGAAAGAAGCTTCCCTGTTTCGAAATCAAAAACCGCTGTCACTTCGGAACCTACCTTGGTGAAAAACCGCTTTCCGTCAGGAGAAATGCTGGTATAGGGAAACTCCGTTTTCTTGTGCTCTTGCTTTGCACTGGTCATGATGCGCCCGGTTTCCACCAACCAGGTAGAAAACTGACCGGTTCCGGCTGTTGCAGCAAAGCATTTCCCCTCTTCGCTCATAGCATAATCCATTTGACTCCATGATGCCGTGTGAGCACGGAATAGACCCTTGTTATAACATTGAAGTATCATGTCGTTTTGGAATTCAGCTTTTTTGTCCAGTGTGCGGGCATCGTATGAAGCAAATTCCACTTTGGCCCGAAACTCGGTTTCTTGACCATCATGCTTGGCTATGACCAGCCAGGGAGAAGTCGGATTGCTGCCGACGATGGAATACTTTTCGTCCTCAAGAACGATAACTTCCTTGAGCTGCTTGGTCTCGACATCCCAGTAGGAAACGCTGTTGAAATCACTAACGCTGGCAGTGTTGCCGGATACGCCTCCGCTTTTTCTTCTGTACCACATGGGATGCCACTCATCCAAAGTGACAAGCTTGAGCCCCGATGGCGCGTCACCACCCGGCACAACATATTTGAACTCCATGAGCCGCTTGATGTCGCTTTTGGACTTGGCGCGTTTGCTCTGCAACATCTCGTTGATTTCAGCGGCAGAGAACTTCTCCAGATCCGGGCTGAAATAGGCGTGAGCGACGCTGGGAAGCAGCAATATTGCAAAAAAAAGAACAACGATCCGGGAATACAAACGATACAAGGCAGGGTTGTCTGTCATAATCGATAACCGGCTTTTTTAAGATTGAAAGAGTAGCATGAATACAGTCGGAAATGCTATCTTGTTGCACATAAAAATGAGTATATCAATAGGGTACGATCCTGATTTGCGTAGTGTCTATGAAGCACGCATTAAGGTGTCCGAATTCTTGATTCTGGTATCTACTGAATCGTCAAGCTGGACTGATCTGATTTATGAAAATGCAACTCGGTCCTATCATTCATAAAGGCGACATTTTCGTTACACAGTTGTCATCTTTTAATGCCATCCCCGCCACCTTCTCCTAACGTTGATAGGGACAGGGGTGGCCTTACAACCGATGGCCCTACCATTCTACTAGCTGATAACGGGCGGCAATAAGAAATCTTCCAAAAATCGGATCCGCGACTGGAATTCGCTGGAAATGACGTGGTATGGAAATTCATAAAACCTGATACAAAGGAGGCACTATAACCATCTTGTCGTCATAAGTTCGTGATGAAATCCGAACTGATGACGACGTACGAAGCCAACGGCATCAACCCTTACCGCCGTTTTTCCGAAACAAACGGCATCCTTTCCGAAACCAACGCCGGTTCAACACAACCCCATTACCCGATGAACGGCTGGACCATAGCGCCAGCCATTGCCAACGTCCCCGATGGTCACTTTTCTGCACCTGCCGCAGACGTAAGACTTATGCGCTTACGTTGTGACATTCCCTATTAACTGGACATTCATGAAAGATTCTTCTTTCTCTGGGAACAGGGCATTCATTTATCCCGTAATTTGAGTTGTGTGGCAGCTTCTGCCACGGGCGGTCCGCTTCGGACCACTTGGCCCACCCGGAGTGAGACGGTATCACCGCCTTGTTTCCGGGAATTGAAAGCTGATCTTTCTTGTCCTGCTGGCGTTTTGGCTACGAGCCAAGTACCTACTTCATTGCATTGTCAGGCGTCCCGCAGGGACGACGGACCTTCATGACAAGACCCTTGCTTAGAGCATAGTTGCGTCAGGCATTCATATTTTCAAGAGAAGCCCCTTTCTGGGGCTTTTTCTGCGTCATGAGCAAACCAAACAAAGGGGGGCGTCTTGCGCCCCCCTTCTAGATTTACATTTCGGCTTTTTGGCGCCGCCTTCGGCGTACGAAAAAAGCCGAAATGCAAATCTCTTCATCCCCTGCGCGCGCGGTTTCGGTCGCGCCCCCCAGCGTCATTTGATCCGCAGCAGCGGCGCTCGCTTCCGGCAAAGCCGTACGCGAGCGCCACTGCTGGAAACAAATGACAAGGGGGTTTTGCAAGAAGCCAACTAAAAAGCCCGGGAAAAAGAAAACGCAAGGGGGCTTTTCAGTGTTTTTTCCTAACCAGTCAGGAAAAAGGTCTGAACGAGGAAAAAAACGTCTTTCGAAACGACTACTTTCGGCCGACTTCATAAGTAATCAATTTGATTGAATATAAATATTCAAAAAACCTACCCCTGAACCTAGAATTTTCTTTTGCGCACGTTGTAGGCAGGTCGGTTAACCAAAAACAGGATGGTCGTTTTCTGGTGTCCGATGTGCTGAGGGTAAAAGACGTGGCAAAGATGCTGAACTGCTCTGAAAGCTTGGTGCGCCGAGCTGACATGAAGCAGCGTATTGGCGCGTTCATTGTGGGGAAGCGCGGGATACGCTTTCACCGTGAAGCCGTTGAGGCTTACATGCGGCAGGGAAGCGTTGATGCTCCTGAGCAGGAAGTCTGCGGGGAGCGCAGCACTTCCCGTCGGCGAAAGGTCAAATTGACCAGTGCCCACAGCCTTTGGTAATCTTCAGGCAATAAGCGGCCTTCCGGATAAGGAGATACCCAATGCCCTACAAGGAAGGCAAAAAGTGGCGGGGAGTGGTGCGGTTC
>NZ_BBCB01000063.1 GCF_001311825.1 Salidesulfovibrio brasiliensis JCM 12178
TCTTCGCGACAAGTCTGTACCCCTTTGCTATGGAAAGGCAAGCGGTGCCGTATTATGAATATCGTTTGCTGGGTGACATCAAGCAAAATTTATGGCTAATATGCATACCTCTGGAGGTACAGCCATGAATCCGACGGCACTGATACCGGCCGCGCAGCCCATCCCTGTGACATGGGCGCTATTTGACGGCCTTCTCATTCTGGGCTTCTGGGCCCACATTCTGCTGATGAACGCGGTGTTCGGCGGCGGGGCCATTGCGCTGGTGCATTCGGCGGGCCCGGGCGAGCCGCTTTCGAAGCAGATGTCCAAAAAACTGCCCACCATGCTGGCGCTGACCATCAACTTCGGGGTCGCGCCGCTGTTGTTCCTGCAGGTGAACTACGGGCATTTCGACTATCCGGGAACCATTCTGATGGGCGGCTGGTGGCTCTTGACCATCCCGGCGCTCTTGGTGGCTTACTATTCCTTTTATATCTGGGACTTCAAGTATGCGACGCTCAACGGGCTCCGGCGGGTGTTTCTTGGGCTTGGGCTCCTGAGCATGCTGTACGTGGCGTTCATGTTCGTGAACAACATGACGCTGATGCTGGTTCCGGAGCACTGGGCCGGGTATCTGGAGAACGGCGGCAGGAGCATCCTGAACCTCAGCGACGCCACGCTGTTTCCGCGATTTCTGCATTTCATGACCGGCGCGCTGGCCATCGGCGGAGCTACGGTGGCTGTTGTAGGCCGCTGGAAAGGTCGGGAGGATTTTGAGCGCATCGGCCTCAAGTGGCTGATGAACGGCACTCTCATAAACATGGCGTTCGGCCTCTGGTTCCTGATCGCGCTGCCGAGGCAGGTGTTGTTGGCATTCATGGGCGGCAACGCAATGGCAACAGGCGCGCTGGTTGTATCTGTCATTCTGGCCGGGCTGATTGTTCATGCGACCGCAGTGAAAAACGTCCGGAACGGGGCAATCTGGGCCGCGCTGACCGTGCTGGCCATGGCCGTGACGCGCCACATGCTGCGAAAGCTCATGCTTGAGCCGTATTTTTCTGTACAGGACCTCGAGGTCACGGGGCAATATTCACCGATGGTGATGTTCTTTGTCACGCTGGCGCTCGGCCTGCTGGTCATCGCATGGATGATCCGCCTGTTCCTGAATTCGCGGAAGGAGGCCTAACCCATGGAATATCCCGTCTGGCAACTGACGACTCTCGGCGGCGGCTTCTGGGTTGCGCTCATCTCCACCGTCCACGTATTCGTGGCCCAGTTCGCGGTGGGCGGCGGCCTCTTCCTCGTGGTGACGGAACGCATGGCCCGGAAATCCGGCTCGCAGCCCATGCTGGATTACGTACGAAAACACTCAAAATTCTTCCTGCTGCTGACCATGGTCTTCGGGGCTGTCACCGGCGTGGCCATCTGGTTTTCCATCGCCCTACTGGCCCCCGGCGGCGCACTGACGCTCATTCATCAGTTTCTTTTCGCGTGGGCCACGGAGTGGGTCTTCTTCCTTGCGGAGATCGTCTCGCTATTGGTCTATTTCTACGGCTGGGACCGCCTTGACGCGGGCAAGCACATGGCCGTGGGCTGGCTTTATTTCTTCTTCGGCTGGATGTCGCTGTTCATGATCAACGGCATCATCGGCTTCATGCTGACCCCCGGCGACTGGCTGGAGACGCGGTATTTCTGGGACGGATTCTTCAACCCGACCTTCTGGCCGCAGCTCTTCTTCCGCACCGCGCTGTGCGTGATGCTGGCCGGGCTGTTCGGCTTCGTGACCGGAACGCGCATCGATGACGAGGAGGCCCGCGGCCGCATCGTCAGGACCTGCGCCGTCTGGACGCTCATCGGCCTTGTCACCGCACTACCCACGGGCTGGTGGTACATCATGGCCCTGCCCGCAGCCCAATACGAGCTCGCCATGCAGGAGTCCGCCCGCGTGGCGTGGTTCATGGACAGCTTCTGGATATTCGGCCCCGCCGTGCTCGTTGGCGGTCTGGCGCTCGGCATCAGGATGCCCAAAAGCGTGGGCTTTCCGCTGGCGCTCGCCATCATGCTGCTGGGCCTCGGCCTGACCGGCAGCTTCGAGTCCGTGCGCGAGGCCGCACGCAAGCCGTACATTATCTGGGGCTACCTCTACTCCAACGGCATCGCCCCCGGCGACATGGACACCATCAACGAAGCCGGGATGCTCAAGGCCGCCAAATGGGTGCCCGAAGACCTCCGCGAAGTGACCGAAGACAACGAACTGGAGGCCGGACGCTGGCTGTATCAGTTGCAATGCGCCTCCTGCCACGCAATAAACGGTCCCCTCAACGACATCATGCCCAAGTCCGCAAAATACACCGAGGCCGGTTTCGACGCCTTCCTCGCGGGCATGGGCAAACTGAACCGCTACATGCCGCCCTTTGCGGGTACCGGTGATGAACGCGCCGCGCTGGCGGCCTACGTCATCCGGGACCTGCACGGTCGCGAGGCCGGAGAGCTGGCCATGGCCGAACCGGGCGATGCCGAGATTCCCGAATACGACCCGGACGAGGCCGAATACGTGCTGCTCGCATGGGCCGACAAAGGCCTGCGGTTCGCGACGGACACCAAGGCCATCAGACTGCGGCCCGCCGGACAGAACCTGAACGCCATGCTGCTCCTGCGCGGCGGCTTCCCCGAAAAGATCACCGAGGACGTCACCGTGAGCTTCACGGCCCCGGACGGCTTCCCTGAGCTCTCCGACGACATGGCCGCCAACGACGAGGGTACCCTCCGCGCCGAAGGATCAAGATGCTGCCCTACACCGAATCCGGATACGACCCGTATCCCGCCATGACCGTCACCGCCACGGACGCCGACGGCACGGTCCTTGCCGAAACCAAGGCCGTGCTGCCCGTCGGCACCCGCATGGGCTGCAACAACTGCCACGGCGGCGGCTGGAAACACGAAGACGATCAGGCCGGACTCTCCGAAAACACGGCCATGGACATCCTCAAAGTCCATGACCGCATGAACCGCACCAAACTGGCCGCCAAGGCCGAATCCGGCGAGACCGTGGACTGCGCGTCCTGTCACGCGACCCGGACCTCGGCGAAAACGGCAACCCCGAACGCCTGAACCTCTCGGCAGCCATGCACGGCTTCCATGCCGTGTACCTGAAGGATCGCGGACAGGACGCCTGCACCTTCTGCCACGAAACACCCATGTATCGCGGCTTCCACGCCGACGCCGCACTGGAATGCGACGACTGTCACGGCGACATGACCACACACGCCTCCTCCCTGCTCCTCTCCGAAAAGGACGAAGGCAAAGAACAGTCTGACAAATACCTGCGAATCCTCGCACCGGGCGAAGAAGTGACACCGCGCCGTCCGTGGACGCAGGAACCGAGCTGCACTGCCTGTCACGAAAACTTCGAGGCACCCTATGAACTCAACGCGCCCAACAACTGGAACGAGGAAGAAGCTTCCCTCTACCGGCTGAACGTCGACGATACCGGCATGGTCCCGTGCGCCGCCTGCCACAGCGCCCCGCACGCCATCTATCCCGCCATCAGCGACACCGACAACATCCAACCGCTCCAGTACATGGACGACGTCCGCACCATCGGCGGCGGCAACTGCGCCGTCTGCCACGACATGGAAATGGACTACCCGGCACACCACCCCGGCATGGGCGTGGAATAGCTGTAACGACACACAACACCAAAAGGCGGTCGCCCCTCGGCGACCGCCTTTTTTTGGGCCTCCGGCGGCTGAGAGGAAGGGGAGAGGAAAACCCCTTTTTGGCAAAAAAGCTGCACTCATGTGTGCCTTTCCGCCTTCCCTTCATGTTTTCAATTAGTTACGATGCTTTCCTCACAAGCGGTTTTTTGCGGTGTGGGTTTTCATGTGAGGATTTCTGGAAGGTTCTGCTTGCCTGTTCGAACACGTCGATGGCTTCACGCTGGACTTCACGCATCTGCTCCAAATAGATTTCCGTGCTTCGTCTGTCCCCATGGCCCAGAATGCGCTGTATTGAGGACAACGGCACATCCATTTCATCCATTAGGGACGCGCCCGAAGCCCTGATCCGGTGAAGCGTGAAATACTCCACACCTGCATTCTTGCATGCCGCTTTCAGCATACTTCTTCGACCCTTCTTGTACGGCCCTTCAACCCGCTTCTTAGTGTTTTTCGGTACATAGGAATGCCAAAACACCCAAGGTTTTTCCGGGTCACGTTGCTCGTACAGTTCGGACAGGACTTCAAAGAGCTTTTGGGTCATGGCAACCTTTCGGAACATGGCATTGCGACCACGATTTTTGAAAGTTTGCAATTCGACGTATTGCTCTTCGAAGTGCACTCGATCCCACGTGAGTCGATTGACTTCCACGCTTCGGGCCATGGTCTCTCGGACCACCCACAGGTACGGCCGATTGGCAGGGGCAGCTGCTTCGATGACCCTGTCCAACTCATCCGGTGTGGGGGTGCGCTTGTCCTTTTTGGCATTCTTGTTGGGGAAAGGTTTCATGGCTTCAAACGGATTGGAGCTCACGTAACGCCTTCCACGTTCCTTGGCCCACGAAAAGGTTGCCCTCAGCTTTGCCAAGTCATCGTTGACCCCAAGGCCTTCGCTTTCGGTCTTGCGCTTGATGAGAAACTTCTCTGCAAGCAACGGGGTGATTTCATGGCAGGGAATGTTGCCCCATTCCTTGAGCGCCCTTCTGGCGACATACCGTGTGGCCTCATAGTAATTCTGCGAATAGCCATGGGCCGTAAGGTAATCAAGACGCAGGTTCATCAGGTCCAAGAAGCCCATGTCGGTTTCTGGAGCCTGCTTCATCTGCTCGGCCACTTGTTGCCGTCTTGCCTTTTCCGCCGCCTTTGCCTCGGCCTTGGTCCGAAACCATGCCTTCGTGTACCGCTTGCCCTTCACCGTGAAGTCGTACCGATACCCCACCGGAATCATTTGGCACAGCCCCTTCCCGGAAGCAGCACGATGGTATCGTCTCACTTCATGGGGGCCAAGCAGCCCAAAGAGGGCCACCCGAGGCAGAATCTGCCACACAACGCACAAAGCGGGATAAATGAATGCCCTGTTCCCAGCGAAAGAAGATTCTCTCGGATATGTCCATTCAATAGGGGGTGTCACCACGCAAGCGCATACGTCTTGCGTCTGCCTGAAAAGCAGAAATGTGACCGTCGGGGACTTTGGCAACTGCAGGCGCATAGGTCCTGCGGTTTATCGGGCGATGGGGTTGTGTTGAACCGGCGTTTGTTTTGGAAAGGATGCCGTTTGTTTCGGAAAAACGGCGGTAAGCGTTGAAGCCGTAGGCTTCGTACGTCTCATTAGTTCGGATTCCATCACGAACTGATGACGACCAGATCGGTGGTAGTGCCTCCTTTGTACCAAGGTTTATGGATTTCCATACCACGTCACTTTCGGCAAATTCCAGTCGCGGACCCGTCTTTTTGCTGATTATTTTTCGTCGCCCTTCGACTGCCCACAGAATGGCACGGACATCGATTTGGTCAAGCCTTTTCGGGCAGATGCCCTGAAGAGGTTCTGCCTTGATCGAAACACCTTTCCCGTGCCGTTTCAAGCGCCGGTAGGTCGAGGACCATTTACGCTTTAAACGGTTAGCTAGAAAACTTCATAAAAACAAACTGTTAACATATGATACTCCTCAGCGAGCAACTAAACTTCCTGTAGGAATCCGCATGAGAAACAGCGTCTTGCAACTATGTTGCAAGACGCTGTTTTCTTTTCCTGACCCACAATGACGGCCCCGGGCGTCAACCCGCTCTTAGTTTTTCAGAAATGTTCATGAACTCCGTTTTCATCTCGGCGTTCTGGAAAACCATCAGTTCTGGGGTCTGCAAACTCGACACGCCTTCAAGCATGGCATTGGCGTTTCGCATGAGCGAAATCAGGTCGTGCGCGCCCTGAACAGTCTCGTAGGTGTTGAGGGCCGCCTCGTATTCATCGCCAACCTTTTCACGGGCAGACACAATGCGTTCCCGGTTGTTCTTAAGGTAATCCGCATAAAGAAGGGCCGTATCTCTGGTCAGTTTCTGGGCCCTCAGGTTGGCTTCGTATATCTTGCGGAATTTCTCAGGCTCATCGGATAGCTTGTCCTCTGTCTGGTCGATCAGGTCCTCCTGACGCTCCACTATCTCGTCGATCCTGACCAAATAAATCTCGCCAATCCTGTGTTCGTACTGCTGGTACAAATTGAGCAGGATGCGAAGAAGCAGGGTGTGCATGCCGTAATACCGCTTGGCCATTTCGATCTCTTCACCGGCTTCAGCCGTAAGCCTTTGGAGCTCCATTGTTATTATTTGTACGTTATTGAAAACAGAGACCATGCGCACGTCGTCGTCTCCGGTGACGCTGTATACAAGTGTCTCGACCTGTTCACGGTTGATGTTCATGCCAAGCTTGCGCATCTCTGCCACCAATCGGTCGACCAGTTCGCTCACTCGCCGCTGATTGTCCTTGTCACGGGCTCTCAGTGCAACGATCTCTTCGTCAATGGAATCGACATCGCTCTTCCAGAGCTCCCATTTTTTGACCGTTTTCGGTGCTGCAAGCCGCTCGGTCTGGAGCTCGGCCACTTTCCTGCGGCACCGCTGGGAATCATTTTGAAGCTCACCAATGGCGGCTTTTATTTTTGCCATGTCGGAGATGCCCAGTATTTCTATGCATTCATCAAGCAGGTCGTTGATGTCCTCGTCCACGCTTTCCTTGTCCTCGGTGAAGGGGTTCCAAGAGGAGTCCACCACAGACCCTCTGGCTTCGAGTTCAGCTACGGCCTCGGACAAAAGCGGATGCACGTCGCCCCAGAGCCCTTCGAGGGGCGATGCCGAAGCTGGCCCGGCAAGCATGATGAACAGCACCAGCAATAACGCCACGCGTTTCATGAAAACTCCAGAAAAAGACCGAGCCAGCGCCGATCGGTACAGGCCCGGCCTTCGTTGTTCGGATTACAGCCTAATCGTCATCACCGCCACTGTCGTCACCGCCATCATCAGCATCGTCGCTGTCATAGTCTTCGTCCCGATTGCTTCGAGAGCCTCCTCCGCCGCCCCGACGCCCCTTTTTGCCGCGGCGTTTCTTGCCTCCCAGACGGATGGTTTTTTTCTTTCCGCCGAACTTGAAGAACAGAAACAAAACGGCAACGATGATTACGAGTCCCAAAATGTTATCCATCACACCCCTCCATATTTACTATGTGTTGGGCCTTGACGGCCAGAGCGGTTTAATCGTCATCTCCATCGTCATAGTCGTAGTCCCCGTCATCTTCGTCTCCGCCTCCGCCGCCACCTCGTCCGCCGGCCGCTCCCATGCCAACGGGAACGTATGTAAGCCTTTCGTAGATGGACTGCGTCGGGGCCATCCAGACTTTGCCGGAGCCGGAATACGTATGAAGGAACCCTTCCCCTGAAACCGACGTCGAGAACCAGGACTTGCTTGACTTCTGCACTGCAAACTCGACGTTTTCAGAGCGCATGAAGGCAAACGGTCCGTCCACGCTCAGTTTGCCACCACTTAAGTCCATGATTTCGACCTCGTCCAGAGGCACAGGAGAAAGAACCACGCAATGCCGATGCCGGATATCTTGGTTTGAAAAAACCCTTTTCCACCGAAGAATCCGGCGGATATCTTCTTCTGCTTGCAGATAGAAATGTCGAGATCCCCGCTCCCTGCATAGAAGAACCCCTTGTCGACGATCACACCGCCCTCGAGACCGCCTATGTCGTGCAGGAAATAGTGGCCGAAGGTCGGCTCCAGATAGATATCACCGGTGCCGCTGATTTCGTTGACCCAGAATGTCTCCCCGCTAAGCGTTTTGCGAAGCAGCCCTTTCATCATGCCGCCGCCGCTGCTGGTCTTCATTTCCAGATTGCCCTGCATGAAGTAGAGCGCCCCCGGCTCCAAACGGATTTTGGAATTCTCAATGCGGATACGGACCATCTTGGCCTTCATGCCCGTCTTGTTGGCAAAGTAGAGGCGCTCGGCTGCCGACGTATTCCAGTAGGCCTTCAACTCCTGAAGCTCCAGAACCTCGAAAACGGTGCCATCCGAAGCCGTCTTGGATGCAGTCACCTCGAATTTCCCTCTTAGAGACATATACTCCTCCATGGTTATGGGTCGGTTGCCGATTCTGGCGCGTCACTCACCCTGTCGAGTCAGGTCCGGCTACATTTTAATCAACGATTCCATCAACGTCCGCAGGTCGTGCGTCACTTCCAGCGAGCTCTTGCCGCCAGTCAGCAGCCGCAGCTTCCGGTCTCCCGTCATGGGGTCCATGCGACCACTGCCCACATCGCCAAGTATCTTGTTGACCTTGGTCCAGTAGTACTTGTGCTTGAGCCACGCGTTGTAGTTCTTCACATCCTTTTTCGGCGGCATTTTCGACTCCAGCAGCGGAAGCAACCGCTTGTTGCATTCCTTGGAGGTCGATCGGGATATTTCGATGTACTTCTGAACTTTCCCGAACTCCGGCGAGCCTCGCAGATGGTCGGCCTTGAACTTATTGACATCGGCCGTCTGCCCAGCCCACGCCTTGTTTGCCTCCAGAATGCCGCCCTTGGCTTCAACGTTGTTGACTATCCCGGTGATCTTGTCCGTTGTCTGAAGGGGCCTGCCTTCCTTGCGAGCCTTGGCTTTGGCCTGTGCAATTTCAGTGTCGCTTCGCTTCATGATGACGTTTTTATCAACGTAGGCTTCGGCATGCTTGGATGTCGTCACGGTTTCCCATGACATCTCGGGGCTGCGGCCGGTGGTGTCGCGATAGGCTTGATTCCAGGCGCGCTGAGCGTCATGCATCCACACGATTTCGGCAACGGGCTTGCCGTTTTTCATGGGTGGAATGGGCTTGCCGTCGCCGTCATACTGGACCTTGCGCGCGTTATCGTAGTCCGTGTTCACGGTCTTGCCGCTGTCTGCGTTGCGAATCGGCTCCATGAGCTCCTTCCTGTATCCCTGCCCGGCCATGATTTCCTCAAACCGCCGCTGCGTCTTCGAATGAACCCGGTCCATGGAGTCCACAAAGGATTCCGTCATCTTGCGGTTCTTCCGACTGCGTTCGTGGGTTTTCATCATCATCTTGGCCGGTGCCGATTCGTGGATGGCTGCAGCGCGATCCTCCAACTCGCTTTCGAGTTTCTTGATTTTTTCGGGCGGTGCGTTTTCCTGACGGGCACGCTCCAACTCCTGATACTTTTTCTTGTAGGACTTCACCTTGACCCGGGCTTCTGCGACCTCCTGACGATACGGCTTCATGTCCGCATCGGTGATGGCACGATTAAAACCGTCATCCGGCACCGACTTGCCTGCTTTGGCCTTGCCTTTGACCACAGAGGGGGCGTCCCCGGCCTTGCCCGCTTTTGGGGCGGAACCGGCGTCCGCAACCCTTGTGCTGCCATCAGGGGCCTTGCCCCCGGCCCTGCCTGCGTGAATGCGGCCTGCGATGCCCGCCATAGCCATGTCCATGAACATGCCTTTGGCTACTTCCCAACTGGCGTGATGCATGATTTCCAGATATCCACCACCCTTTTTCACTGCCACATCCATGCCGCGATACCCGTCCACAAGAACGCCTGTGAGCTTGTTGTAGGAGCCGGCAAGCCTGAGGAATGATTCCTGCGGGCCACCTTCGATGTAGCCGGTGATGCCTTGGTATACGGTGTTAACGTGCGGTCCGCCGTAGAGGGATGCAGCCATGAGCGAATAGTCGGCGGCGGTCTTGGTGTACTCTGCGGTCTTAAGGCCCACGTTTGCCCAGTAGGCGTCCGAATTGGCCTGAGCAAGCTCCTTGCTCCAGTGCTCGTTGGCAACCTCGTAGACCATACCAAGCACTTTGGACGCCTGTTTGGTGTTACCTTTCCCAAGCACTTCCGGATTCTCATAGCCGATCTTCAAGATTCGCCTCACCTCGTCGGCCTTGTCAGGCGGGAGGTTGTCGGCCATCTTCTGCGCTCTTCGCAGCGAGAGGGTGATCTTGTCGTAGCGCTGCTGGTCTTCGGCGATCTTCTGGATGAACTGGGCTTGGGCGTAGTTGTCCCACTCGGAACGCGTATGCACGATAGTTCCGGTCTTGAGCGTGGCAATACGATCCTGCTCGGCCTGTATGTCTGCACGCTGTCCAAGCAACGTTCGCATGAGGTCCGCTTTCCGCTTCGGATCGGTGGTCTCCTCCATTTCCTTTTCGGTGCGTTCCATCATTTTGGCCCAGATGGCAATGTTCGCCTGCCGCTCGTTGATGGCTTCCCAGTCTATCTCGCGCCGCTCCTCGGGCGTCTTGTCATCCACCATATGGAGCTTCACCTTGCCATCAGGGGTGCGGGCAGCCGCATCAGCAACGGTTTCGGTTTTCTTTTTCTTATCTCCGGGCAGTTCGATCTTTTCGATTTCATGCCCCGCCACAAGACTGTCAAAAAGGTTGGCGGACTGAACCACATCGCTTTTTTTGTAATCCGGGTCCTTGTCAAAGGCCACACAGGCTTGGTGGAACGCCTGCCGAAGCTGATAATGCCTCAGGCGATCCTCCACCTCTCCTTTTATGAGGCCGGTCATTGTTACCGAAACCACGCCCTTCAGGGGCTCCTTCGAGCCTCCTTTTTGAATGGTTTCGAGAACCCGCCGGGTCTCTTCCTTCCGCAGGTTCAAAGCCTTGATGTACACTTCCGGAGAGACTTGGGGGAAAACCGGCATTGGGCCGCCGGTGTAGCGGACGGCTTTTATGGTGAACTCAAAATCTTCGCCTTTTTTGTGGTATTCGATGGAATCACCCTTGAAGTGTGGCAAGAGGTTGAATTCCTGCAACGGCATGATGTCAATGGAGTCGAACTCCTTCTCCTCATACTCGTCTGCGTCCAGCATGAACCCGAAATACTGCTTCGGTTCACCGGCTGAATAGATATAAAAGTGGATGGGATCGTACTTGACACCCTTCAGCATTGGCACACCGTCCGGGTAGTGAACGTACCCAATCCATTCGCCTTCCGGATCGCTGCGCTTTGCCCTCAGGTTGCGCAGGTAGTTCAACTGACGCATGTACTCCTGCTGGTTCTTGAGCATCAGCGCGGCGCCATCCGGGACCTTCCCGAGAGCGACAAGCTTATCCACCACGCGATCCATGCGTTTTTTCTGCGCCACCAGCAGATTGCTGTATTGCTCGGCAAGGGATGTGTACTGGACCACCTGATGCGGATCATCAATCTCGGCAGCCCAATACGCATGGACCATGGCCTGTTCAAGCAGCCCGGCTGTCGTATTGACCGTACTGCGAAGAGACAAAAGCTCCGCTAACAGCGGGTTGAACTCATTGAGATAATCCACCACTTCCTGATGGGGATACTGCCGCAGGACACTCCATTTCTCCTGAAAACGAGCCTCCTCGTCCGAGGTCATGTCACCGTAAATGAGCCGCATGCCTTCCATGGCGGCCGAGACAGCGCCATCCCACTGCGCGGCTGTAATCGTATTGAGATCAATAAAGGGGGCTGGCTGAACGGCGGGCACGTTGACCATGACTTCGCGCACACCGGGCATCGGGGCCGGAACCGCCATGGGCATCGAGACTTCGGCATCATCATCGGTGTTCTGTGAAGGTGTTTCACCTGAAGAGGATTCGGCTTTCGATTCCTGCTTTTTACCCATCAGTGCGGCAGTCTGCTTTTTGCTTTCTTCCCACAACTCCTCGGCTGCTTTCTTTGCCTGCTGCACCTTTTCGGACTTGGCGACCTCCGCAGATTTCTCCTTGGTCGCCTCCCACAACTTGCCCATCTCCGAAGTCGCGCTCTGCATTTCATCCGATTTCATGACCTCATTGACGGTTTCTTCAGCCTCGTTGAACAGGCCGGACATGAATCCACCGAATGATGAAGATTCTTCGTTCTGCTTCCCGGCTTTTACAGGGTCACCTTTCATGCGGACCGAAGAGAGGGCCTGAGTCACGAAGGAGGGAGGAGTGTCCTTGCCATGGCTGGCTTCGACCGCAGCCATGATAATGCGTACCCGCCCATCCCTGAAAGGAAGGTAGTTGTATACGAGCAACCCTTTGTTTTCGCCAACCACATACGGACACTCTTCCACTCCGAGGACTGCGTGCGGGCCGTTCCGAAAAAACCGGGTGTTTTTGAAACTGGAAGATTTCCACCGCTCAACATACCCGTTGAGCCATTCGCGATAGTCTGCTTCGCTCATTTCAGGCATCTGTTCCCGGTCCAACTCCAGAATAGCGGTCAAACCGTTCTCACGGGCGCTCAACAGAAGACTGTCTGGCGCATCCGGGTCTGCAGGCTCCTGCTCCCATATGCCCGGAAGAGCAACGACAAAATCTCCCCATGTGACTTCCTTGGTGAAAGCAGCATCAGGGACGATCAGAATAAGCAAGAAGGCCAAGAGGATACAACGATGCAGGGTGTGTTTATGCATCTCAGACTCCAAACGTTTTTTTACGTTGACTGTTTCCGTTTTCTTTTAACGCCGTTGGCCTTCAGGGCTTGTTCCAATTCATAAAAACGTGACAGTTCGTTAGCCATGATTGTCATGGCCTCGCCGTTTCTGCGGTAAACCTTGATGCCCACCTCGTTGTTGCGCAGCATAACAAGTCCCAGACCGGCAGAAGAGAATGAGCGCCCGAAAAGAAGAAGCAGCCAGCCGAGCCTTGAGGAAAGTTTGCTTTCGTATGATTGGAAATAATCAATCTCATCCCATGGGAAAAACATGTCACGTGTCCCTCGAAGCTCATGCAGCCCGTCCGGAGCGATCCGGTAGGCAAGCCTGCTGTATTTGAAACCGACCAGTAGAAACGCCACCCCGCATGCGGCAAGCAACCAAAAAGCGAATGTCAGCCATATCCATCCCCGGTCCACAGAAAAAATCGATGTCCCCGGAGATGTGGACCAAACGACAAGGCAGGGCAGCAACACCGTGACAGGCGTGAAAAACAGGCCGAGAACATCTGGCGCGATGATCGAACGGCCCTTGGGATACCGGATGTCTCCGGGTGACCTTTTTTTCCGTGGGATGATGATGTACGTGAGCGCCCCAAGCGCAACCAGCGCAAGGCCGTACCACTTGAACGGGCGCCAGTACGGGCGTGGCAGTCCGTCGAACTCCTGCGGATAATCGTGTCGCAGCGTCAGCCAGTACTTCCCGTTGTTAATGGAAAGATACCCGTGAAGAGGGAGCCGCTTAAGGGTGGAGACAGGCTGTTCGTCAGCGTGGAACACGAACATGTCTCTGAAATAACCAAATTGACGGGCAGCCATTTGCGTGTGGGAGGCAGGGGATTGCAGCGCTTGCACAAGGTCTTCCCACTCTTTGCCCGACACCTCCTGTCGCCTGCCATCCGTGTGCGAAGACCGGAACGCCTCATATGGCATGGCCTCATCTCCCTTCCACCTTGCATGTTCGGCATACGCTCGCTCAAAGTCGGCAACCTTGAGCACGACCACCTTGCTTCCTGGCCACAGAAAAAGCGCTCCTCCGAAGAGAATAAGCGACAAAGCAATGAGACGACGCAAAAATTCCAGCATGGCATTGCCTGAAAAGAGTATAATTCATGGCAGTTGCAGGAGAACAGGAATAAACGGAGCAGAGAAACCTGCGAGTTACAGTAATCGTACCTGATATTGCTTTCGGGTCAATATGGAGACTTCAGAGTATCATGGGCTTGGATAAATTCCTGCAATGTGTCATAGGCAAAGTAGCCATCATGCCGGGGGGCGTCGGAGCACCCCGAGTCCGATCAGGCCGACTTCTTCGGCTTTCCTGCCGTGAAGTCATCGGTTTCCATATTGCAAGCTGGGTTGTCATGAAACTGCGCGGTTCCTTTGCAATTGTCTTTCTTGCCGGATACCTGGCGACGGTCCTTGCCGTATACTTTTTCGAAGCCCCGGCGGAAGGCGCCAACATCAAGACGCTTGCCGACGCCTTCTGGTATTCTCTGGCGACCCTCACCACCATCGGATATGGCGACACATACCCTACCACCGTAATGGGAAGAGTGGTCTCGTTGACCCTTGTTTTCGCCAGTCTCGGCGTACTCGGCTATTTCGTAGGCAAACTGACCGAACACTTTCAGGCTTTAGCAGAGAGGCATAAAATGGGTTTGGATGGCACGGACTTCACCGGGCACGTGATTATCGTCGGCTGGAATGACTTTTCACAGGGTGTCGTCACACAACTGGTCAACGCAGGAAAGCAGGCCTGCGTGATAGCCAACGACAAGACCGACATCGACGTCATCAGGGACCATTTCGAGCGGCATCAGGTTTTCGCGATTTTTTCCGACTTCAACTGCAGGGACTGCCTGAACAAGGCCAATGCGGCCAAGGCCTCCTCCCTGATGCCTTGCCTTGGTGACGACACGACAAACTTGGTGTTCATCCTCAACGCCAAGAAAGAATACCCGCAGCTCTCCTTCGTGGTCACGCTGGACAACGCCGAACTCAAGGAAACATTTGAAAGTGCAGGTGTCCATTTCACCATCTCGCGCAATGAGGTGGCGTCCAAAATCGTTGCCAGCTACATATTCGAACCCAGCGTGGCGCGGTTCAACGAGGACTTGCTCGCCTCAGCAACCGGGCATAACGACTATGACATCCAGCAATACCTCATCACCGAGTCATGCCGGTATGCAAAGAAATCATACGGGGAAGTGTTCAGTGACCTCCGTGATACACTGAATGTCCTGTGCATAGCCCTCAGCCGACCCATCGAGGGAGGCCGCGAGCTCATGAAACTGCCTTCGGCAGACGTGGAGGTCCTGCCCGGCGATTACCTTGTCATGATGACTTCCGGCAGAGCCGTCGCCCCCTTGAAGCAACTGTTCGGGGTCAGCGAGGGTTTGCATCACGGCACGACTCCCTGAGCAGCAAGGCACGAATATCAGCCATCGGCTTCAGGATTGGGCAGACCATAATGAGATTTTGAGTACATTCATCTGGAAAACCGCAGCAAAACGCATTTGTCGTATGTTTCAGCACGACTGTACAATATGATTGGGTTTGTCAATTCTCGCTTGAAAGCATCAAAGAAGCTCAGGATTACGTCACCAAGTGGTTCTGGCCCTACAATAACGAACGACCCCATTTGCTTTTTTGCCCATTAAACCGAGGCTAACCGAGGTGGCATAGGCTCTACTTTCCCCATGGGAATGGGATGATAATCCTGATGAGACGTATACGGGGGAGGTCCAGCATTCCTGTCTCTCCACGTGTCTTCAATCCTGTCAAATGATACTTCCATACGATTGACATCGACTCCAACGCATTGAAATCATGCAAACGATCGAGATCATGTTTTCTTTTTTGCTTTTCACGCCGGTACAATCCTCCTGAATTCGTCACAACTTGCCAAGGAGCAACTGTGTGGGAAAACATGTGTGAACTCTGCTCATATATTAACCAAAGATGCCGTTTTTCGGCCAAAGGCACCCAAAAGAAGTTCCTGCCATCATTGAAGAAGTTGACAGTAACTGGCGTTTAAGAAATGCGGTGAACCTTTTTGGCAAAAGCGGTTTTCCTCTCCCCTTCCTCTCAGACTCTCCATCCCCTCTCCTTTCCGCAAAAGCTTTTGGTTGGGCGTTGCCCACGCTGTTGAATACAATTCCGGACAAGGACGTTGGTCGGCTTGGGCGGAGGTATGGTTTTTGATCATGCAAGGCTGCATTGATGCTTGCAACGCGTTCTAATAATTCTGCGAACGGACATCACTGAAGCCTTGTCTTCACTAGGGCCTTGGCTCCGCGAGAAGGCTCCAACGTCTCCTTTTCTCTTTCATTCTCCTTCCCCGAGAAGAAACCGAACCGGCCAAGTCCCGCCATCTGGAGCGGGGCGTGCGGGGGAATGTCACGAAGTGCATTTCACCGCACGCCCCGCTCCAGATGGCAACCCAAGGATTCCAAAGGGGATTATCCCCTTTGGTCCCGCTGAAGGCGCCCCCGGAGGGCCGCCGGAGGCATCACCCCGCGCACTGGACTCGGGCGGAGGTATCTCGTAGATTCCGTTTCATGCACATAGGAAAATACGAGATACGTGGTTTACTGGGTCGTGGCGGCATGGGCGCGGTGTACAAGGCGGCCATGCCGGTGACGGGCCGCATGGTGGCTTTGAAGGTCTGTCGGCCCACGGAGATTCTTGAGGACATCATGGGCAAGGAGAGCATCCGGACGGCGTTCTTGCGTGAGGCCGTGACCATGGCCCGCATCCGGCACCCGCATGTGACCTCGGTATTTGACGTCTTTGAGGGGGGGGCGGACGTGCCGCCGTATTTCGTGATGGAATATTATTGCAACAACCTCGGGCTGCTCATGGGCGAGACGTACGAGGTGGAGGCACCGTCGCGGCGCATGGGCGTGGAGGCGTCGCTTTCCGCGGCCCGGCAGATTCTGTTGGGGCTGGACAGGCTGCATTATGCGGGCATCGTGCATCGGGACGTGAAGCCGTTCAACGTCATGTTGGCCGAGGGGTTGAGGGGACGCAGCGAGGCCAAGCTCATCGACTTCGGGCTGAGCAAGCTGCGCGGCGAGTCCGTTACCCGGCACAAGGGCATGGTGGTTGGTTCGCCGTATTATACCGCGCCGGAGCAGGAGGCCGACCCCGAAGCGGCGGATGCTCGCGCCGACCTGTTTTCTGTTGGTGTGACCCTGTTCAGGATGCTCACAGGTCTGCTGCCCAACGAGGGTGGGCGAGGGACGGTCATTTCCCACGTACACCCGGACCTCGACCCGCTCTGGGACGATTTCTTTGCCCGTGCCCTTGCCCATGACCGAATCGACCGGTTTCCGGACGCGGGCAGCATGATCGCGGAACTCGACGGACTGGCCTCGGCATGGGCCGAGAAACGCGACGAGGTCTGCTCCTATTTTGATCCTGATTCCGTGCCGCGACACAAGCGCGGGGAGAGGCTGCGTGCAGAGCCGATAAAAGTCGGCGTGCGCGGGGCCCGCGAGCGTTTCGGACTGGATGAGCTGTGGCGGCCGGACACATACGGGTGTGGCTGTTTCGAGGAAGTGAACGGCATCATCGAGGACGCCGGGGCCGGGCTGGTCTGGGAGCGCTCCGGCTCTCGCTACCCTGTGGACTACGAGGGGGCGAAGACGCATGTTCAGCGGCTTAACGACGAGGCGTTCGGCGGCCGCACGGACTGGCGGCTGCCCACGGTGGACGAGTTGGTCACGCTCTTCACCGGCAGCACGGAGCCGGGGGAATTCTGTCAGGTGACGGTGTTCGACTCGGACCGTTCACGGCTGTGGAGCGCGGACCGCAAGTCGTTCACGGCAAATTGGTTTGCGGACGCGCGCATGGGTTTTGTGGGTCACGCGGACCGCACCTGCCTGCTGCACGCCCGGGGCGTGGCCGGATAAAGGCTATTCGGGATACTGCCGCTTGATTTCGAGGAACTCGTCGAGATTGTCGAAGAGCAGGTCCACGAGGTCGGGATCAAAATGCTTCCCGCTCTGGCCCCGGATGAAATCGAGAATGCTCTCGGTGTCCCACGGATCCTTGTAGACCCGCTTGCAGGCGAGGGCATCGAACACGTCGGCCACGGCGGCGATGCGGCCTGAGAGTGGAATCTCTGTGCCTGACAGGCCTTGCGGATAGCCGCTTCCGTCCCATTTTTCGTGATGCGTCAGGGCAATCCTTGCCGCCTCCTTGGTCAGGGCGCGTTCGGAGCCCTTGAGAATCTGATGGCCGATGGCGGCGTGCTCCTTGATGGTCTCGAACTCCTCGTCCGTCAGCTTTTCGGGCTTGAGCAGGATGTCGTCCGGGATGCCGATTTTGCCGAGATCGTGCATGGGAGCGGCCTGCCTGAGCAGTTCAACCGACTCCACATCCATCCCGCTGAACCTGCCGAGCAGCGCCGAGTATTCCGCCACGCGGCGAACGTGATTGGCAGTCTCGCGAGATCGGCTCTCCACCACTTCGCCGAGGGTGAAGAGAAGCTCCCGCTGCGTTTCGCTGATCTCGTCGTTCAAGTCGAGATTGTCGAACGCCACCCCGATATTGGAAGCGAACAAGCGGATCAGGTCGCGGTCCATTTCCCCGAAGTCGTGATCGCCGCACAGGTAAATGATGTTTTCCGAGCCGCGCACGGTGCGGAAGTACCCCACATACGTTCGGTCCCGGAAGATGGACTCCTGCCGCCTGAGCGCATCCTCAATGACATCAAAACCATCGGGACAGTCGTGATCGGAAACCTCATGGCCTTCGAGTCCGGCAAAACGGCCTGTCGAAGCGATGACCCTGAGCGCTCCCTCGCGGCGGGACGCGGCCAGCCCGGATGCGCGCACCATGAGGCTGTCGCTGGTCTGTCCCAGCACGGAAACGAGCTGGGTGAGCACCCCGCTGGCAAAATGGGAAAGAGACTTGTGGCGGAAGAGGTCTGCCGTGGACCTGATGACCATCTCCAGCCCTTTGCGGTTGCGTTCGATGGACTGTAGGTCGGCATAGGAGCGAAGCGCCGTGGTCACTGCGGAAAAGAGCTTCTGGGTGGTCAGCTCGGTCTTTTCCTTGTAGTCATTGATGTCGTAGCGGGTGATGACCTCGTTTTCCGGGGCCTGTCCCGGCTGCCCGGTACGCAGGATGATCCGCACGAAATGGTCATTGTGGTCCTCGCGAATCCAGCGCGCCACCTTGAGGCCGGAGTCGGCCTCCTCCATGACCACATCAAGAAGGACAAGCGCCACGTCGTCGCGCTCCTCAAGAATACGCATGGCCTCGCGGCCCGAGTAGGCGGAAATGAAATCCAGCTCGCGCCCCTGAAAAGTGAAATCCTTCAGCACCAGCGTGGTTACCTGATGCACGAACTGATCGTCGTCGACAATGAGCACCTCCCACGGCGGCATTGCCGAACGGGATTCGGCCTCATGGTCCTCTTCGGCGAAGATCAATTCTTCATTGCGATCTTCATTCGCTTCGCTCATTGATACCCCCGTGGTTTGACCATAGCATATCTTTCATGAAGGGGAATGATTCTTTTGCCCAGACCGCCGACACCCAATTGAGACTTGAGAGAAACCGTGTTTCGTCGTACAAGTCTGAAAGTCACAACATTGTCTAGAGAACGCCGGAGGGCGCGTTGAAACAGACCACACTGGCAGGCCTGCCGGACATTCTTGAAGAGCAGCAGGAGTCGCACGGCGGCAACCTGCGACGCCTTGCCGAGGCCGCCGGATGCGATCCGTCAGAGATTCTCGATTTCTCGGCAAACATGAACCCCCTCGGTCCCCCGTCATGGCTGGGGCAGGAGGTGGGACAGGCCCTGCGCGAGATTCCGGCCTATCCTGATCCGGACTGCACGGACCTCATCATGGCCGCCTGTGAACGCTACAAAGTCTGGCCCACACAGGTGCTCGCGGGCAACGGCGCGTCCGAACTCATTCAGGCAGTGGCCGCCATCGGCGGAGTGAGAAAGGCGGTCATCCCCTCCCCGGCGTACGTGGATTACCGCCGCGCCGCCCGGCTGGCCGGGCTTCCCGTCAGCGAAGTGGCCATGAACGCCGAAAACGGCTTCAGACTCGACTTCGGCAAGCTCGCCAGCCACATGCAGGACCCCGCGGTGGTCTTCCTCTGTCGCCCCAACAACCCCACCGGCCTCGACTTCGACCCCGACGACCTGCGTGAAGTGGCCGAGATGTTCCCGCACTGCCGCTTCGTGGTGGACGAGTCCTTTGCCGAATTCATGCCCGAAAACACGGACCGGCTCATCAAGGAGCGGCCGGACAATGTCATCACCATTCTCTCGCTGACCAAATTCTACGCCATCCCTGGTCTGCGGCTCGGTCTGGCCTTTGCGCACCCCGAGCCCATCCTCAAGATGCGCCGCCGCCTGCCGCCGTGGTCCGTGAACACGCTGGCCCAGCGCCGT
>NZ_BBCB01000064.1 GCF_001311825.1 Salidesulfovibrio brasiliensis JCM 12178
TGCGAACCCGCAAGGGGCTGGAATGGCTCGCCCCGTGCACCCTCGAGTGGAGCGGCCCCATCCTCTCGGCCACCCCGCTGGCCGACCACGCCCTCTCGCCGCTTGAGGAAATCGCCCGCCTGCACGCCTACATCGCCGTACCGCCGGAAACCAGCCTCGCCCCCGGAACCGACGTGCCTCTTCTGGCCCCCGCAAGCCTTCCGCCCCTGTAATCAACCTCTCGAATATGCACCGGAAAGCATCATTACTATGCCCGGAAAAGCATAATGGTTTACAATTTTGAAACACCCTAACCCGTTATAAAACGGGCGCTTTGGTTGCCCTTGGTGTCAAACCGTGAGTTAGTAGAAAGGCATTGGCATTGCCGATGGACACCCGTAGTTTTTTTACCACACCGAAAAATACATACGGGAGAAGCCTTCATGAGCGCACCGAAGAATACACATGAGCGTCTGTTTGCCGAAAAGGCCGAATTCATCCGTGGCCGCGACCACCTGCCCGGAGAGTTGATGGACCTGCTTGAACAGGTCGCCCGCCTTCAGGCCGACGCCCGCAAGACTGTGTCCGTGGCGCTGCCCGATGACGACGCGCTGGCCACTCCCGAAGAAAATCTCATGGGAAAGCCGCTGCTTGCCCGCAACGAATTTCCGTATGACGCCAAGAACGCAGACGCGCTCTTCCGGGATATTCTGGAGTTGCTCGGCACGCAGGACGGCCCCATGGCTTCGGCTGCGGCTGTTCTGGAAAAAGCATTGGACGAAGGCGAACTGGAAACCGAACAGGCGTATCGCAGCCTTCTCAATGATGATGGTGCGCTCTTTGAGGAGTGGGCCAAGCGGACCGCTGAAGCGCCGCGCGCGCTGGCCTTCCTGACCCGCTCCGCGCTGGAACCGAGCCTGACCGCCGTTTCCGAAACGCTGGCCGAACGCCTCGCCAGCCATGAGGGGGCACGGATGAGCGGAAGCTGCCCGATCTGCGGCAGCCTGCCCCTCATCTCCCGTCTTGAAGGCAAGCAGGGCTTCCGCTTCGCCACCTGCTCCCACTGTCGGCACGAGTACCGGGTGCGGCGCATCGCCTGCCTGTTGTGCGACGAAGGGGACCACGAAAAGCTGACCTTCTTTACTGTTAAGGAGGAACCAGGCTATCGTGTGGACGTTTGCAAGACGTGCGGCAACTACATGAAGACCATCGATTTCAGGGAAATGGACCGCAAGGTCCTGCCGATTCTCGACGATCTGGATTCCCTTTCCCTCGATTTCGTGGCACGGGAGAACGGTTACCAGCGGGCGACCCTGTCCGCATGGGGCTTTTAGTACCCCGAACGGAGAACACCATGCTCGACCAGACGCGCACCACATCCGCCTCCGGCCCGCGCCCGCTCACACGGGTGGACTTGCTGCTGGCCAATGAAGAGGCCGCGCGCGAGTACCTGCTCTCCTTCTGCTGGCCCGACGGCTCGCCCTACTGTCCACGCTGCGGGCACGAAAAGGTCTATAACCTTTCCAACGGCAAGCGGATGCGCTGCGCCTCCTGCAAGTACACGTTTCAGCCGTTCAGCGGCCGCTGGATCAACAACGGCGCGCTTTCCTGCTCGGACTGGCTGGCCCTGACCCGCATGTTCGAGCGCGAGGCCAGCGTCCACGAGATCACCGAGTCCCTCGGCCTGAGCTATAATACAGTATACAAGGCCCTGACCGCCATGCGCTTCGCCATTCTGGCCCACGCGCTGGACGCCAACCAGCTCATCAGCCCCGAGACCGGCCTTGACGGGTACCTCAAGGGCAACAGGCTCACCGGCGGTCCCAAGGACATGCGCATGGACACCATCCCGGTGTACGGCATCATCCAGCGCGGCAAGCTGGCCTTCATCGATCTGGTGCCGGGCTTTCAGGCGGAAACCGTGTTCCACTTCCATATGAACTTCCGCCTGAGCATGGTCCGCTCCGGCAACCTCGTCTACACCGACCGCTACAAGGACTACGACGGGCTGATCTTCTGCGGCAACGACACCCTGCCCTACCACGTGATCCGAAAGCAGGAGAAGCAGCCGCAACTAGATGAAACCAATAGCGAATTCTGGCAGTACGCCCAGTCCCGCTGCGCCGTTTCCGCGGTATCTCCTGCCAGCGGTTCCCCCTGTATCTCAAGGAACTGGAGTTCCGTTTCAACAATCGCGGCCGCCCGCTCTTCGAGACGCTGACCAGCTATCTCTGCGCCATTGTGCAGGAGCGTGGTCAAGAACAGTCTTTTTGATATTCCTCCCCCGCTGCTCCATTATGCGTATCAAGGAAAACCGTAGAGGTACGCATTATGAACACCCATCCCAACCGCAGACGTGACCGTCGCCGCGAAGCCGTTCCCGCCCCATTCGGCGGCCTCGGGTTCGATCTGGCAGGCGTGGCCGAGGCGTCCGCGAGCATGACCTTCCGGCGGATCATCCCCCCGTCCGGAACCGGATTCATGTCCGCACCGCCCCGCGAGCGCGCTGCCGGGCTGTACGGTTTCGCCCTTCTCACGGCACTGGGCCGCGAGATCAGGGGCAGGTGACGTTTCACGCACATCGTTAAGGAGGAAGGATGACCGTCAATCGAAGAAGGTTCCTGAAGCTCTCCGCCACCGCGGCCGCAATGACCGCTTTCGGAGGGCTGGGCTGTCAACACACCGCCCCGGCCGTGGACAGGGCTACCATGCTCAAGCCCGAGTGGACCAAACAAACCACCACAATTTGCTGCTACTGCGCCGTCGGCTGCGGCCTGATCGTCAACACCTCGCTGAAGACGAAAAAGGCCGTCAACGTCGAGGGCGACCCCGACCATCCGGTCAATGAAGGCTCGCTCTGCGCCAAGGGCGCGTCCATCTACCAGCTCGCCGAAAACGAACGCCGTCCGGAAGGCCCGCTCTACCGCGCGCCCTTCTCCAAGGAGTTCAAGCAGGTTTCCTGGAAGTGGGCCCTTGAGCAGATCGCCCATCGCGTCAAGAAATCCCGCGACGAAACCTTTGCCGTCAAGAACGACAAGGGACAGACCGTCAACCGCACCGAAGGGATTGCTTCCCTCGGATCGGCTGCGCTCGACAACGAGGAGTGCTGGGCTTTCCAGACCATGCTCCGCAGCCTCGGCCTGGTGTACATAGAGCACCAGGCGCGTATCTGACACAGCGCGACTGTTGCGGCTCTGGCAGAGTCGTTCGGACGCGGCGCGATGACCAACCACTGGACTGACATCAAGAACAGTGATTGCATTTTGATCATGGGCAGCAACGCTGCCGAAAACCACCCCATTTCCTTCAAGTGGGTCACCAAGGCGCAGGAACAGGGCGCAAAGCTCATCCATGTCGACCCCCGGTTCACCAGAACCTCGGCCAAGGCCGACATGTGGGCGGGCCTGCGTTCCGGATCGGACATCGCCGTTCTCGGCGGCCTTATCAAGTACATCCTCGACAACGAGCTGTACTTTGAGGAATACGTCCAAAACTACACCAACGCATCCTTCCTCGTGAACGAGGATTACGCCTTCGACAACGGCGTGTTCGCGGGCTACGACCCGAAAACCCGCACCTACGACAAGTCCTCGTGGGCGTTCCAGATGGAAGAAAACGGCGTCCCCAAACAGGACCCGACCATGCAGGACCCGAACTGCGTGCTGCAGCTCATGAAAAAGCACTATGAGCGCTACTCGCTGGAAAACGCCTCCAGAATGTCCGGCCTGTCCATCGACGAGCTCAAGGAGCTCTACTCCACCTATGCCGCCACCGGCACCGGGGACAAGGCAGGCACCATCATGTACGCCATGGGCTGGACCCAGCATACCGTGGGCGTGCAGAACATCCGCGCCATGGCCATGGTCCAGCTCCTGCTGGGCAACATCGGCGTGGCCGGCGGCGGCGTGAACGCGCTGCGCGGCGAATCCAACGTGCAGGGCTCCACAGACCACTGCCTGCTCTACCACATCCTGCCCGGCTACCTGAAGACACCGAAGTCGTGGCAGGACTCCCTTGCCGCCTACGACAAGGACTACACCCCGGTCTCCAACGACCCGGAATCCGCCAACTGGTGGAGCAACTACCCGAAGTATTCGGCGAGCCTGATCAAGTCCATGTGGCTGAACGACGATCCGGCCACCGCATACAACTACCTCCCGCGCCTCGACACCGGCGCGGCCAGCGAATACGCATGGCTGACCCTGTTCGACAAGATGGGCAAGGGCAAGTTCCAGGGCCTGTTCGCATGGGGCATGAACCCGGCCTGTTCCGGCGCCAACGCGGGCAAGAACCGCGAAGCCATGGCCAACCTTGACTGGCTGGTCAACGTGAACATCTTCCCCAACGAAACCGGATGGTTCTGGGAAGGTCCGGACATGAATCCCGAAACGATCAAGACCGAAGTCTTCTTCCTGCCCTGCGCAGTCTCCATCGAGAAGGAAGGCTCCGTCACCAACTCCGGCCGCTGGATGCAGTGGCGCTACAAGGGCCCTGAGCCGAAGAAGGGCACCATGCCCGACGGCGACATCATGTACGAGCTGATGAAGGAAATTCAGCACCTGTACGAAAAGGAAGGCGGCGCGTATCCCGAGCCGGTCACCCGACTCACCTGGGACGCCATCGCCACCGACGGCGTGTTCGACGCCCACAAGGTCGCCAAGCTGATCAACGGTTTCTTCACCAAGGATACCATGGTCAAGGGCAAGACCTTCAAGAAGGGGCAGCAGGTCCCGAGCTTCGCCTATCTGCAGGACGACGGCTCCACCTGCTCCGGCAACTGGCTGTACTGCAACTCCTACACGGACAAGGGCAACATGGCCGCCCGCCGCGACACCACCCAGACGCCCATGCAGGCCAACATCGGCCTCTTCCCCAACTGGAGCTGGTGCTGGCCCGTCAACCGCCGCGTGCTCTACAACCGCGCCTCGGTGGACCTCAAGGGACAGCCCTATGCCAAGAACAAGCCGGTCATCAAGTGGGACGGCACAAAGTGGGTCGGCGACGTGCCCGACGGCGGCTGGAAGCCCGGCACCAAGCATGCGTTCATCATGCGCAAGCACGGTTACGGACAGCTCTTCGGCCCCGGCCGCGCAGACGGTCCGCTGCCCGAATACTACGAGCCGCTGGAATGTCCGGTGAAGGAACACCCCTACTCCGGCCAGCTGCACAACCCCACGGCCATCGCCTTTGCCGAAGAGCAGAAGGCCGTGTGCGACCCGCGCTACCCGCTGGTGTGCTCCACCTACCGCGTGACCGAGCACTGGCAGACCGGCGTCATGACCAGAAACATCCCGTGGCTGGTGGAAACCGAGCCGCAGGTGTTCTGTGAAATGAGCCGGAACTGGCCAAGCTCAAGGGCATCAACAACGGCGACAAGGTTGTCATGGACAGCCTGCGCGGCTCCATCTGGGCCATCGCCATCGTTACCGCAAGGCTCAAGCCCTTCACCATCGACGGCAACACCGTCCATCAGGTCGGTCTGCCTGGCACTTTGGCTGGACGTGGCCCAAGAACGGCGGAGACTCCGCCAACCTGCTGACCCCGTCCGTCGGTGACCCGAACACCGGCATTCCCGAAACAAAGGCCTTCATGGTCAACGTACGCAAGGCGTAAGGAGGACGACATGAACGGAAAGAGCTTCTTTGTCGACCTGACTAAGTGCACGGCCTGCCGGGGTTGCCAGGTGGCCTGCAAGCAATGGAAGAAACTCCCGGCCGAAGAAACGGTCAATACCGGAACACACCAGAATCCGCCGGACCTGTCCTACAACACCATCCGGCTGGTACGCTTCAAGGAAGAAGTGGTGGACAAAAAAATCCGCTGGAACTTCTTCCCGGAACAGTGTCGCCACTGCGTGGACCCGCCGTGCGTGGGTTACTCCGAAGTCGAAGGATCCATGATCCACGACCCCGATACCGGAGCGGTTGTCTACACGGAACTGACGAAACAGGAGAATTACGAGGACATCCTCAGCTCCTGCCCGTACAACATCCCGCGCGTGGACCCGGAAACCGGCGTCATCAGCAAGTGCGACATGTGCATCGACCGCTTGCGCATCGGTCTGCGCCCGGCCTGCGTCACGTCCTGCCCCACCGGCACCATGAACTTTGGTGACCGCGAGGAAATGATGGATCTGGCTGAGAAAGCCCTCGCCACGGTGCAGAAGAAGTTCCCGGAAGCGGAACTGGTCGACCCATACGAAACCCGCGTCATCTACCTGACGGCCTACCCGGCTCAGGAGTACTACGAGTACCTGATGGCTGACGCGGCTCAAACGCCCCGCAAGGGACTGACCCGCAAGCAGCTCTTCGCCAAGCTCGGCGGAGCCGCTGCCCGCATGCGGAGTTAGGACACCTCCACCCAAGCGCCGCCGGGGGATACGGCCTCCCCCCGGCGGCCCGTTTGGGGCCGACAGGAGACACCATGAAACGACTCGCCCGGACCACCGCGCTCATCGCGACCCTCTGCCTGCTTTTCGCTGCCGCAGCACAGGCATCGGAGCCATTCCCCGACCTGAATATCTCAGGCACGCTCACGGCTGACGACAAGGCCTACCTCGGCCTTGCCCCGGAGACCGAGAGCTTTGCTCTCTCCGATCTCGAAGCGGACCTCATCTTCGTGGAAGTGTTCAGCATGTACTGCCCGGTCTGCCAGCGGGACGTCCCGGTCATCGAGGACCTCTACTACGCGGTGGAAGATCAAGGCTATCGGCCCGGGCTGGCACTGCTCGGCATAGGTGCTGGCAATTCGCAGTATGAAGTGGATTTCTACAAGAAAAAGTACGGCATCCGCATGCCGCTCTTTCCCGACGCAGACTACGTCAATCACAAGAAGGTCGGCAGCGTGGGAACACCCTTCTACCTCCTCCTGAAAAAGGAAGCGGACGGGACGCTCACAACGCTTTTCGTGCAGGAAGGCGGCGTGCAGGACAAGGACGCCTTCATCAAGAAAATCCTCAAACTTGCCGCAACGGCGGACTAACCATGCGCGTCACAACGCTTCTTCTCGCCCTGTTTCTGCTGCTCCCCTCCACCGCGCTGGCACTGGACACCTTCCCGGCAGAGGAAATGGAACCCGTCGACAGCAAGCTCAAGGTTGCAGTGGGTGACACCGCGCCGGACTTTGCGCTGACCTCCACGGAAGGGAAAACCGTCCGGCTCTCGGACTACCGTGGCCGAAACGTGCTTCTCTCCTTCGTGCCCGCCTCATGGACGCCGGTCTGCTCGGACCAGTGGCCCGGCTACAACATCGCCCTTGAACTCTTTGCCCAGTTCGACGCTGACGTCATCGGCATCAACGTGGACAACACGCCCACGCAATGGGCTTGGGAGCGGGCCATGGGCGGCCTCGACTTCCCGGTGCTCTCCGACTTCTGGCCCCATGGGGCAGTGGCAGACTCCTTCGGGGTGCTGCGGAGCGACGGCATGTCCGAACGAGCACTCTTCCTTATCGACAAACAGGGCGTGATCCGCTGGATTCACGTCAGCGACGTCAACACCCGGCCCGATCTGGCCATCATCGTCAAGGCACTCGAAGCCCTGCCCGAATAACTACTCGCCCCGTTCGCGGCGGGCAGTGACCTGCTCGCCCGCGATCCCCCAGTTATCCGTATCCACCTCGTCAATGATGACGAAGGTGGTCTTCGGGTTCTTGCCGAGAACATCGGCAAGCAGCTCGGTCACACCGGCAATGAGCCGCTGCTTCTGCTCCGGGGTCGCGCCTCTCGGGTAATGCGGATATTGACGAAGGGCATGGCTTCTCCTTCTGTCGCCTGAGCGACGTTTTTCGTCTGAATATTATGATAGTGTTCAATAATAATGGCACACAGACGACACTGTGGACAACCATGCAGGATGATCGAATGTTTTTCTACCTCCAAGGTTCGGTTTGCCGACGTTGCACCCCTTTGGGCTTGACAAGAAGAGGAAAGACTGATTGATCGATCAAAAAATTTTGGCGAAACGGGCATAAATGTGGCCGATTGGAACGATTTTACCAATGAGTCTTGGCTGGAATCATTGAAATTTTCTACTCGACTTGCGTTGGGGAATTGTTTCACAAAGTAATTTGCCACTGCATGGCTGGCATGCTATTTCGCCGAGTTGAGGCTTCGTGACGAGGCGCTTGTGAAATGCGAGCGTTTTTTTGTCATGGCTGGCGGTTATGCCGCACCTCCGTTTTCGCGCGTGGTTGGCGCGGAACGGACAAGGGAGGTAAAACGGCCCGGATGCCGGGCCTGGAGGATCATATGAGTGAGAAAACCGGCTGGAATTGGGAATCCGGCGAAAAGACCGTGCAGGATCTCTCCAAGACCAGCGAAGAAGTTCGCTGGCTTGAGGAATGGCACGCAAGCCCCGACGGCGAGAAGATCGCCTGTGTGGCCTGTACGGACGACGCCGAGTTCAGCTTCGTCGTGAACGGCGAGGTAATGGAAAACAGATTTGAAAAAGCCATCTGTCCGAAGTTCACACCGGACGGACGGCTCGCCGCACTCGTTTCGCTCGACATGGAGTGGACGGTGGCCGAGGACGGCAATGCCTGGGAAGAAACCTACGGGTTCCTCTGGGACATGCAGTTCGGCAACGGCTCCCTGAGTGTGGGCGTTCAGCAGGACATGCAGTACGGCATGGTCGTGAACGGCACCATCTGGGACGAGCTTTTCGAAAACGCAAACAGCTTCGCTCTGAGCCCCTGCGGAAAGCACTCCGCAGCCGCCGTGCAGGTGCAGGCGCTGGCACAGGCCGACATCTTCACCTTCCAGGACGGCGTGTTCTCGCTGGCCGTGGACGGCAAGGTATGGGACATGCGCGCCATGAACTTCTGGACCCCCGTGTTCAGCAATGAAGGTGGCCATGTGGCCTGTCAGGCGCGCAAGTCGCTCTACGACTACACCATCGCCGTGGACGGCAAGTTCTGGAGCAAGGACTTCGCCTGTGTCTGGGAGCCGAGCTTCAACCCCGCCGACGGCAGCGTTGTCGCGCCGGTTCGCATGAACGGCAAGTGGGGCATGGCCAAGGATGGGGAAATCCTCTGGCAGCCTCAGTTCACCCAGCTCTGGCAGCAGCAGTACTCTCAGGACGGCAAGACCCTCTGGGCCATCTGCTCCCCGAAATACGGCAAGTTCACCGTATGCCGCGACGCCAAACCGTGGGACTGCGGCTACCTGTCCGTGACCGACCTCTCGGTCAGCCCGGACGGCAACCGCGCCGCCGCTGTCGGCCGCACCCCGGACAAGGGCTACAACGTCATCGTGGACGGCACCGCATGGAACGGCCGCTACGACATGATCTGGAAGCCCATCTTCAGCGACAACGGCTCCAACGTGGCCGTGAAGGTCAAAAAGGGCGAGCGCTACAACGTCCTCGTGGACGGCAAGGCCTGCAAGGAAGACTTCGACATGGTCTTCGACCCCGTGTTCAGCCCTGACGGAACCTCGGTGCTCATCAAGGGCATCCAGGGCGGTGTCTACAAGCGCATCGTTGCTCCCGTCGCCGACTTCCGGAAGGAGGCATAAGCCATGTTCAACGAAATATACGAACTCGTGACCGGCCCGCTGGCCTGGATCGGCTGGGGCATATTCCTGCTCGGCTCCGTCTACAAGCTGGCCAGCCTCTGGAGTCTGGCCAAGAAGAAGGACACTTCTTCCATATACTACACCAAGGCGAAATTCGGCCTGCGGTCCATTGCCCAATGGTCCCTGCCCTTCGGCACCCTCGGTTGGAGGGAAACCCCTTCCGTGACCGTCGTGACCTTCGTCTTTCACATCTGTCTCATCCTGGTGCCCATCTTCCTTTCCGCACACGTCATCCTCTGGGAAGAATGGTTCGGCGTCAGCATTCCGGCCCTGCCCAATCACGTGGCGGACGTCATGACCCTGCTGGTCATCGCGGGCGGCACGTTCTTCGCCTGGCGGCGTTTCAGCGTTCCCGAGGTGGCCTTTGTCACCTCCGGACACGACTGGTTCGTGCTCGGCGTTGTCGTGGCCCCGTTCCTGACCGGTTTTCTGGCCTACCACCAGATCTTCAACTACGAGGTCATGATCGTGCTGCACGTGATTACAGGCATCGCATGGCTGGCCCTCATCCCATTCACCCGCCTGAGCCACATGCTGGTCTCCTGGTACTCCCGCGCCTACATCGGCTCCGAGTTCCAGGGCGTACGCCACTGCAAGGACTGGTAGAGGGAAAGGAGATTACGACATGAAGAAACCTGTTTTCGACAGAAAGATTGAAGATATCGGCCTTGAAACCGGTACGTCCCGGCTGACTCCCGAAAAGATTCAGGAGACCATCCAGAACGTGCTGGCCAGCGAGACCGGCGCAAAGCTCAAAGTCTACCACGACACCTGCGTGCGCTGCGGACTCTGCTCCAAGGCCTGCCACTACTACGTCTCTCACGACGGTGACCCGACCTACTCCCCCGTGGGCAAGGTCGTGCAGACCATGGCCGTCATGATCGACAAGAAAGGCAAGGTCGACGCGGACTTCATCTACCGCGCCGCCCAGATCGCCTACACCGAATGCAACCTCTGCAGACGCTGCATACACTACTGTCCGCTGGGCATCGACACCGGCTACATAATGTCCATGGTGCGCCGCATCTGCCACAAGCTCGGCGTGACGCCGCAGTACATTCAGGACACCGCGCACTCCCATTCCGCCACCATGAACCAGATGTGGGTCAAGGACGACGAATGGATCGACTCCCTGCTCTGGCAGGAAGAAGAAGCCCGCGACGAGTTCCCGGACATGCGCATCCCGCTGGACAAGGAAGGCGCGGACATCATGTACTCGGTCATCGCGCCCGAGCCCAAGTTCCGCACCCACCTGATCTATCAGGCAGGCGCCATCATGCACGAAGCCGGCGCGGACTGGACCATGCCCACCCTGCACGGCTGGGACAACTCGGACATGGCCATGTTCTCCGGCGACTTCGAAATCATGGGCCGCCTCAAGCGCGACCACTTCGAGCGCGCCCAGAAGCTCAAGGTCAACCGCATCGTCATGGGCGAATGCGGCCACGCCTTCCGCTCCGTCTACGATCAGGGCAACCGCTGGCTCGGCTGGGCAGATTACCCCGTTGAAGTCGTCCACTCCGTGGAATACTTCGCCGACCTGCTGCGTACCGGCAAGATCAAGATGGCCCAGAAGGTCAAGGGACCCATCACCATTCAGGACCCCTGCAACATCATCCGCGGACGCGGCCTGATGGAAGACCTGCGCTACGTGGCCCACGCCATCGCCGACGAGGTCATCGAAATGACGCCCAGCCTCGAGCACAACTACTGCTGTGCGGCAGGCGGCGGCGTCATCAACTGCGGCCCGCCGTTCAAGAACGTCCGCGTCAATGGCAACAAGGCCAAGGCAGACCAGCTCAGAAGGGTCAAGGAACAGGGCGTGGACCTTTGCCTCTGCCCCTGTCACAACTGCCACGGCGGACTGGAAGACATCATCCACTCCAACGAACTCGGCATAGACCTCAAGTTCATCGGCGACATCATCTACGCCAACATGGTCAAGACCAAGGCCGTGGAAGAATAAGGAGAACACGATAATGAAAAAGATCATCCCCGCACTGCTGGCCATGGTCCTCGTGCTCGTGTTCATGCTTCCCGCCTTTGGACAGGAAGACATCGTGGAGCTCAAGGACCCGGCCTTCACGGCCCCCAAGCGCCCCGCTGCCGTCTTCAAGCACGATGAGCACAACGAACTCGCCCAGATTGACGACTGCACCCCCTGCCACCACGAAGACGTGGACGAGGAAGGACAGTTCATCGAAGGCGATCCTGATTACAAGTGCGCCGACTGCCACACCGTGGAAAAAGGCAACGGCACCCCGCTGCAGCTCGCCTACCACAAGATGTGCATCGACTGTCACACAGAAAAGAAAGCCGGACCGGTCGCCTGTGGCCAGTGCCACGTGAAGTAACCGGACGAAAAACCGTCACCTCGCCGGAAGGCCGTCGCCACCGTGCGGCGGCCTTCCTTTTTGTATCCTCCCAAAAACATGTAACCTTTCTTCGCAACTTCCGCCGATGGCACGCCTGTTGCTTCGTTACAGCCAAACGTCAAGAAACGGAGGAAGCGACCATGCTGCACCAGAATGCCGTCACCCATGCGGCAACCCAGCCCCGGGACGGACAGCCGCCCACCATGCCCGTCACCACCGGACAGGCCGAACGAATTTTCCAGCTCCAGCAGGAACTCGATGAACTCTTCGCCGCCCGAGAAGACAAGACCATGGACATCGCCCAGCAGGAGCGCGTCGAATCAATCTTCAATGAAATCGATGCAATCTATCGAGGCCGTTGAAATTAGCGAGGTTAGGGAGAAAAAAGGGTCCGACGCCATGCGCCGAACCCTTTTTCGTGCCTCCGGCGGCTGAGAGGAAGGGGAAACCCCTCTTGCAAGAGGGGTTTCCCCTTCCTCTCAGACTCTCCATCCCCTTCCCCAGAAACCCTTGGATTGCCAAACCGCCGGACGAGTGTGGGCCAACCCTAATCTGTTTCCGCGGTTTGGCGGTTTGTTGGTGGACGGATTTGTGAGTGCCGGTGAGGGGAAGAATTATGAAGGGTCTGCTTCTCTTACTCTTTTGGTTCTGCTACATGGATAGAATTGCACATACTACCCATGGAGGACCACATGATTACGAAAGCTCTGGCACTGTTAGCCCTTGTCATGGGGGTGACGCTTCTCAGCACGCCCGCATTTTCCTGCACCCGATTCGTCTATTCCGCCGGCGATGAACAGGTCTTTACCGGCCGTTCCATGGACTGGCTCGAGGACCTGCACAGCGACATCTGGATATTCCCCAGAGGCATGGAGCGCGACGGCGGCGTCGGAGCCAATTCCATCAAATGGACCTCGAAGTACGGCAGCGTCATTACCTCCGGCTACAACGCAGCCTCTGCAGACGGCATGAATGAAAAAGGCCTTGTCGGGAACATGCTCTACCTTGCGGAGTCGAAGTACGGCTCGCTGCACGACAAGCCCGGCCTGTCGTTCGCCGCGTGGGTGCAATACGTTCTTGACAACTTCGCCACAGTGGATGAAGCGGTGCAGGCTCTTCGGCAGGAACCGTTCCGCATCGTTGCGACTACGCTCCCGAACGGCTCGGCACCGACCATACACCTCGCCATTTCCGACCCTACCGGCGACTCCGCAATCTTTGAGTATATTGACGGAAAGCTGACCATCCATCACGGCAAATCCTACACGGTGATGACCAATTCCCCCGTGTATGACGAGCAACTCGCTCTGGACAAATACTGGCAGCAGATCGGCGGTCTGACCATGCTGCCCGGCACCAACAGGGCCAGTGACCGCTACGTGCGCGCCAGCTACTACACCAAGGCGCTCCCCAAGTTCGAAGACAACCGCATGGCCGTTGCCGCAGCGTTCAGCGTCATCCGCAACGCCTCGGTGCCGCTTGGGATCACCGACCCGTCCAAGCCGAACATCTCCACAACCCTCTGGCGCACGGTGAGCGACCACAAGAACCGCGTATACTACTACGAGTCCGCCATCTCCCCGAACATCTTCTGGGTGGACCTCGGCAGCATTGATTTCAGCAAGACAACCCAGCCCATGAAGCTGGACCTCGACGGACACCCGATTCTTTCCGGGGATGTCTCAAACAGATTCAAGCCCGCCACCCCCTTCAAGTGGCTTGCTCCGGAATAAAGACGCACGCGAACATCCCAACGGTTTAAACGGGGGGGGACACGGCCTGTAGAAGAACACGTCACGCCATCCCTCTTCTTCCAGCCGCCGCAGGCAAAAAAACAGGCCGCCGGGAACCCCCGGCGGCCTGTGCATTGAACATGATCCGTCTTCTATTCCTGATCGACCCATCCCCGGACCTCCCAGGATTCATCCCGGGTGTCCCAGCGACCAAAGCCATCAAAGCTCTCGAAACGCTCTTCATCGCCGTACAGCCGCACGGAGAGCGGCGAGCCCAGCCGCAGGATGTTTCGCTGCGCCACAAGCAACGCCTCGTCGCCACCGACCGCTCCTTGCGCCGTGGCGCGCGTCTCGTCGCCAAGGCTGATGGGCGCGGGCTTGTCCACAAATCCCGTCAGGGCGTAGGCAAGCGCCAGCCCGAAGGTGAACGGACGAAGGACAGCGAAGAAGGTCGGCATGCGCATGGCGTGCTCCTAGCAGGATGATTTCAGGGCCGCCACAACCGTCTCCTGCTGCTCGGCCGTAAGGTACGGGTGCATGGGCAGGCTGAAGATTCGGGAGGCCACATCCTCGCAGACCGGCAGATCGCCCGGCTGATAGCCGAGGTTCTTGTAGGCGGTCTGCAGATGAAGCGGAATGGGATAGTAGATGACCGAGGGGATGTCCTTGGCCTTGAGCCGCCCCATGAGTTCCTCGCGGTGCTCGTTCGATTCGGCCAGCAGAGAATACTGCGCCCAGACCGAACGATATCCTTCGGGAACCGTCGGCGGGGTCACGCCCGGCACGTCGTGAAGAAGCTCGCCGTAGCGGGCCGCGACCTCGTCGCGCCTGTCCATCTCGCCCGGGAAGATGGCGAACTTGGCCAACAGCACTGCGGCCTGCATGGAGTCGAGGCGGCCGTTAATGCCGATGCGAACGTTGTCGTACTTGTCCTCCCCTGAGCCGTGTACTCGAATAGAACGCAGCAACGCGTCCATCTCGTCACTGTTGGCAAAGCACATGCCGCCGTCGCCGTAGCAGCCCAGCGGCTTGGCCGGGAAGAAGGATGTGCAGGCCACGTCACCGAAGCTGGTGGTGCGCTTGCCGTGGTAGGTGGCACCGAAGGACTGGGCTGCATCCACGATCAGGAACATGCCGTTGTTGTGAGCGCGTTGCTCGATACGGTCGTAATCTGCGGAAAGGCCGAAGAGGTCCACGGCGATGACACCCTTGCAGGTCAGCTTGCCCTTTTCCTTTACCTCCTCGATTTTGCGACGAAGATCCGCGGGATCGAGGTTGAAGGTCACGGGATCGATATCCACGAAGACCGGGGTGGCACCGAGCAGAGAGACGGTCTCGGCGGTTGCCATGAAGGTGAAGGGCGTGGTGAACACCGCATCCCCCGGCCCAACGCCGAGCGCCATGAGTGCCATGAGCAGGGCGTCGGTTCCCGAAGCGCAGCCCACCGCGTGTTTCGTCTCCGCGAAGGCGGCGAGCTTTTCCTCCAGCTCGGTGATTTCCGGTCCCATGACGTACTTGCCGTGTTCCAGCACCGCGTCAATGCCGCTCTTCACGGCGTCTTCCACCTCACGGTACTGCGACTTGAGATCGATAAAAGGTATGGACATTATGATGTATCCTCGCTTGTTATTTGTCCGGCCGGACCAGCTCGTAGATGCGCACGAAGGGAATGCCCTCGGCCACCAGCCGGAAGTATTTTCGAATCTGCGGGTTCTCGGGGTCATCGCGCAACAGCCGCACGAGCATGCTCTGGTAGGCACCGTCATCCAGCAGGAAAGGTTGCCCCATCAGGCCGTTGATGACCAGATTGGGCGTTCTGGTCAGCAGCTTCGGCGAATGCACATTCATGGGGTAGAAGTTGTCGTTGACCGTTTCCGGACCGAGAATGTCTATGTTCTTCATCAGGCTCTTCTGGCCCACGGGATTGGCGATCATGCCGTACTGAAGGTTGTAACGGATGTCCGAGGGCTTTGAACCGCGAATCGTGTATTCACGGGTCTCCCCCGTTTTGAGGTTCCAGTTGCCGAAGTGCGATATCCATTTGGAGAGCCGGACGTTTTTCCAGCACACCACGAAATACTGTGGGGCATCGACACCGAAGGAGGAATCTGAATCGCCAAAGGACTCAACCATGGCCTGCGCTCGGTAGCGGGCATGTCTTTGAACGGCTCGTACTTTTGTGACGTTGCATAGAAGAGCATCTGATTAGCCTTCTGGGGCGAATCCGTGCTCAGCGCGTAAGCCATGGGAAAAACGTCCGCCCCGGCGTGACGGCCGCCATCGATGGGCGGGCGAACGCCGGTGAAATACCAGGTTGCGTAGCCCCAGTCCCACCACGTCCAGATGGTGGCGTCCTCGGAAATCCTGTCCCGAAGCCCGAGCAGGGCCTCGGCGTGCGGACGGGTCAGCACAGGTGTGGGCGGCATGGCCTTGTATTCCAGATAGGCCGGAATGAGAATGGCCAGCCCGACTGCCGCCTGAAGAACCACCTGAAGCCGCTCACGGAGCCTGCCTTCCGGCAGCAGCGCATTGCCAACGGTGTTGACGGCGAGGCCGAAGAATACGGCGACAGCCCCGGTGCCGAACATGGCGAACCGGCTGCCGAGCGTCACGCTCATGATGCCGATGACCAGCATGGGCAGAAGCAGCACGGTTTCCGGGCGAAAGGCCACCACAATCAGGGCGCAGGCAAAACTTGCAATTGTTAGCCATGTGGCGGTGGACATTTTGGCAAAAGCCGTATTCCAGTCTATGCGGCCCGCTTCAACGATACTTGAGATCGTATTGGGAAAACGGGTTGCTTCCGCTGCGGCGCTACCGGGGTCTCCTGTAGGCGTATCCACAAGATAAACCAGTATCTTGCTGATCAACATTTGTGACGGAGACATGAGCGTGTTGGTCACGCCAAGGAGCAGGACTGCTGCGAAAAGCGCGGCCCACCACCACTTGCACAGGGCGCGAACATACTGGTTCTCATGGACTCCACGGGCCACCAATGCGACAAGTACCACTGCAAGAGCGATGGCTATGATGGAATCTGCGTAGGCGTCATAGCCAAAAACGCGACGAATGGTCAGGTACAGGTTGGAAAGCCCCATCCCAGGAAGTGCCGCCAGCAGAATGGCGGCCCATTCGAACAGGGCACGGGGGCGGCGATCGGGAATGCCGAGAACAACGATCAGCCCGCCCGCGATGACCACGAGCATGGCGTTGAGCATGGCGAGGTCCTGGTGCCACCAGCAGGCCATGCGGATGAAAAGACCGATGGCAAGCGCGCTCCAGGGAGACATGCGCGGCCGCATGGGCTCAGCGTCACTCGGAAGCCATGTGCGGCGGATGTGACCGCCCGCCCACCAAGCGAGCAGAAAGCCCACGGCAAGCGGCATAAGCAGAGTGAAAAGGTCGGTGTCGTAGTAGCCGAGCTTGCTGCGCTGATAAAAGCCGAGGCCCATGGCGCCCACGAGACCGGCCACGATGCCGCCGGTGCGCCCGCCTGCCAGCCAGCCCCAAAGGAAGCAGACAGGAGCGACCAGACTGGCAAAAAACGCCGGTCCCCAGAAGCCTATGTCGCCCAGTGGAATGCCAAGCACATTGTGAATGGCCTTGGTCAGCCAGGCCATATGTTCGGGGTCGCTGAACGTGACCGTCTTGCTGAGCGCCAGCCAGAGGTAGGAATCGTGTGTGGACAAAAGGATTTCGTCGCCCACCCGCAGCAGTTCATGGTCCCAGACGGTCCAGAGGCTGAGCCGGAGGGCCAGCGTCAGAAAGTAGGCGGCCAGACAGCCGACCGTGACCCACAAGGCGTCTTCGCGCCACGGACGGCGCCCGTCCATGGCTGCATCCACACGTTTTAACACGGTCATCATCATATCCTTCATCCCGAAATACTATTCATGAAATCGTAGCGCACATACGCAAGCCGGGAACCTACCTGAAAACCCCACACCCCGCAAACCGCGTCAATGCTCGGAAAACAGGCTGCCAAGACTCGCATCCAGCTCGAAACGGGCGGTCTCGCCCGAGACTTCCTGCTCACCCCGGACACTGAAGAGCGTCTCCATGATGTCGTCAGGATCGATCTCGGCCCAGCCCTCGGCCCGGACCTTGACCGGCGCGCCAAGGGAAAAATCGCGTATGGTCAGCCTGCTCCCATCCAGTTCGCCCATGAAGGCCATGTCCTCATAGGTTCGCCCCGCCAGCGTGATGGACTGGGTGCGAACATCCAGCCAGCCCACGGCCTTGCGATCCTTTCCTGAACGTCGCAACTCGCCTGAGGCCCGCACGATGCCGCGCAGGTCGTCGGAGAGCAGGTAGGTCAGGTTCAGATCGCCCTCGAAAGAGATGCCGCCGTGCTTGTCGAGCACGAGGAAACACTCGGAGCCGCCCGTGTCGAGACGCACGTTCCATTCGTTCAGCCCCACGCGGATGTCCGCATGGTTGAAGCGGAAGACGCCGGGCGAGTTCTCCAATCCGAGGGTGACGCCGTTCACACGGAACCCGGAAAGCCCGGCCCGCCTGACGGACTCCCACGACATCCGCACATGCGTTGCCTGCTCGTCCACGGAAATCAGCGCGCGGGTCCAAATATTCCGCCACGGCGTAAACACGGTGATGCCGATGCCCAGCCCGATGAAGGCGCACAGGAACCAGCCCAGCCCCTTGAGTTCGTAAATCTTTCGCTTCGGTGCCGTCATGTCTACCTCGTCAGCACCACGCGGGAGTGTGCCAGCCCCTTGCCGTGCGAGGACGCCCCCACCTCGAACAGCCGGGCCTGCAGGTTGGCCCTGTCGCGTACGTCGGTAAGAAACGCAGTCAGCTCGAAAAGCGGTATGCCGGGAAAGGAAACCTCCACCGCGCCGTCTTCCAGCTCGACCACCAGCGCCGGAGGCAGCTTGTCGAATCCGGCCATGACGGCCCGGACCGCCTCTTCGGGCGGCAGGTTCGACAGATCGCCCAACCCGGCCCGCAACACCTGTATCTCGTTGACCAGCCCCACAACGCGGGCATATTCGTCCCGACTCTTGGCGATAACCTTGCGCTCGGCGCGGGCCATGTAATCAAGCCCGGCCCAGGCGCTTATGAACAAGACAGCCACGGCCAGAAGCGTCATGCGGAAAAACCGCTTCTGCGCGGCCGGTTCCATGGATTCCCAGAAGTGCTTTCCGCGAGCCATATCAGCGCCTCCCCACTTCCAGCGTGAAACGCACCGCACCCTCGGCCTGAACGGAATCCGTCAAGGTGAAGGCGTAGGCGTCGTCCTCGGAAAGCCGCTCCAGAAAGGAGTTCAGCGCGCTGCGATCGGGGGCCATTTCGCCACGGACATACCCGCTCAGGCCCGAAAGGGTGATGTCATAAATACGCAGGCCGATGGTGTCGTTACGACTGAGCGCCGCCATGACGCGCAGAGGATCGAGGCCGATCTTGCGCTCCACCTGCAGCTTGCCCGCCTCGAACTGCAGCCGCCCGAAGCTCCGTGCCGATGTCCTCGCCCAGCACGGAAACGTACTGGTCGCGCAGGGCGTCGTTGATTCGGTCGGACTGGCCCAGCAGATGCCAAAGGCGTACGGACTGCCCGCCAACCATGAGCCCGCCAACAATAAACAGCCACGCGACATTTCTCATGAATCGCCTGCTGACCGCGGCCTGCCACGCCTGTTTTTTCCGGCCTGCTGCCGTACTGCTCATGTCTTCGTCACGCCTCCGGGTATGGCGGCTTCCCGCCTCGCTTCAAGCAACATAGTCCAAACCCCGCCGAATGAGCAAGGAAGCCCTTGTGTCCACGGGGAAAAACATTTGCCCCGCCGCCGTTGCGCCTGTTAGATAGCACTGATCATGTGCGGAATAGCCGGAATCCTCGACACCACCCGCTCCACAGAGCGCGACCACCTGCGCTCGGCCGTGGGACGCATGACGGACTGCCTCCGGCATCGCGGCCCGGACAGCC
>NZ_BBCB01000065.1 GCF_001311825.1 Salidesulfovibrio brasiliensis JCM 12178
CCCGGGCCTCGGCAGTTCAGGCGGGGGCCGGCCTGTATCCCACGCTGGACGCCACCGGCGGGTACACCCACACCCGGCAGGGCACCGAAGCGCAGGGCGGCGGACGCTCCATGACCGTCACCGAGGACCACTCCCTCGGCCTGAGCGCCGGATACGAGGTGGACCTCTGGAACCGCATCGGCTCGGCCGCCAAATCCGGAGCGCTCAAGGCCGAGGCCGGGCGCGAGGATGTCAACGCCGCGGCCATGACCGTTGCCGGGGAAGTCGCGGCCAAATGGGTGGAGATACAGGCCCAGAGACGCAAGAAAGCCATCCTGCAAGAACAGATCAAGGTCAACCGCACCTATCTTGAACTCATTGAGCTGCGTTTCCGCAACGCGCTGGCAACGGCGCTGGACGTCTACCAGCAGCGGGAGAACGTGGCCCGCGTCAAGGCGGAGCTGCCCCCGGTGGAGTCCGAGGAGCGCATCCTGCTGCACGAGCTTGCGCTGCTGCTCGGCCGCCCGGCCGGTTCGCTCGACATCGAAGACGCCGGACTGCCCGAACTGAACGACCTTCCGGGCGCAGGCCTGCCCTCCGACCTGCTGGCGAACCGGCCCGATGTCCGTTCCGCCGGGCTGAAGCTCAGGGCCGCGGACTGGAGCGTGGCCGAAGCTCGGGCCAACCGCCTGCCCTCCCTCACCCTCACCGGACAGGGAGCATACTCCGGAGCGCAGCTGACCAACCTTTTCGACAACTGGCTTCTCTCCCTCGCAGGCTCCGTCATGGGGCCGATCCTCGACGGCGGCTACCGCGAAGCAGCGGTGGAAAAGGCAAGGGGCGAAGCCGACGAACAGCTCGCCGACTACAAGAGCGCGGTCTACACCGCCTTCAAGGAAGTGGAAGACGCACTGGCCCGGGAACGCTGGCAGAAAAAGTATCTTCAGGCACATGAAACCCAGCTTCAGGCCGCGCGCACCAGCCTCGACGAAGCCATTTCCCGCTATCGGCAGGGGCTCGACGACTACCTGCCGGTTCTCAGCGCGCTGATGACGGTGCAGGACCTCGAACTCGCACTGGTGGAAGACCACAAGAACCTGATTCTCTACCGCATCGCCCTGCACCGCGCCCTCGGCGGTGGCTGGACGAACGAACTGCAACCGCCGCAGGCCGAAGAGCTCGCGGCAACACCGCAGCCCACGGAAGGATAAGATGAAAAAAGCAATTTCCCGAATGATACGACAGTTTCCCCTTCGGGTGGCGCTCCCGGCGCTGGTTGTCATCATGGGTGCCGCCGGAGCGTTCGCCATGATCGAGACCGCCCCCAAAGCCCAAAAACGGCCACCCGAGGCCACCGCCCCGCTGGTGGACACCCGGGCGTTCGCCAAGGAAACCCACCGCGTCCGCATTCCGGTCATGGGCACCGTGGTGGCTGCCCGGCAGGTCACGCTTGAAGCCCGGGTCTCCGGCGAGGTGATCGCCGTGGATGACGACTTTCTGCCCGGCGGGCATTTCCGCAAGGGCGAAGAGATGCTGCGCATCGACCCCACCGATTACGAGTTGACCCTTGACGAGGTGCGCGCCGAGGTTGCCGATGCACAGTACAGCCTCAAGGTCGAGAAAGGCCACCAGACAGTGGCCGGGCGGGAGTGGGAACTGCTGAAGGACACGGCCACAGGCAGCGCGCAGGAAGCCGAACTGGCCCTTCGCAAGCCGCATCTCGAAAAAGCCAGAGCCGATCTGGAAGCCGCAAAGGCCAAGCTCGATCAGGCCCGGCTGGACCTTTCACGCACCGTGGTCACAGCCCCGTTCTCCTGCATGGTGGTTGATACGGCCACCGACCTCGGGGCCACGGTCTCGAATCAGGAAGCGTTGGCCACGCTGGTGGGAACCGAGGCCTGTTGGGTGCGGGTTTCCGTCCCCGTAGACCGGCTCGGCTGGATCGCCTTTCCCGCTGACGGGAGTCCCGGCTCAAAGGCCGTGGTGGACGCCGGAGGCGACACCGGACAGCAGTATGAAGGCGGGGTCATCCGACTGCTGCCCGCACTGGAAGATGAAGCCGCATGGCCCGCGTGCTGGTGCAGGTGGACGACCCCTTCAACCTGTCAGGGACCGAAGGCCGCAAGCCCCTGCTGCTGGGCAGCTACGCCAGCGTGACCATCGACGGCGGAGAATTGTCCGGGGTCTTCGCCATTCCGCGAAAAGCCTTCCGCGACAACGGGCAGCTCTGGGTCCTCACCAATGAAGACACCCTCGACATCCGCACCGTCACTCCGGTCTGGCGCGACTCGGATTTCGTCTACATCCGCGACGGCCTCGCATCCGGCGAGCGCGTGGTCACCGGCTCGCTGGCCTCTCCCGTCAACGGCATGAAACTGAGAACCGAAGCCGGGGTCGTGCGCTCTGCGGTTCGGGAGGTCGTGAACCATGGCTGATCGTGACACCACCGCACCCCGCGGTCCCATTGCGTGGATGGCGGGCAACTCCATCGCCGCCAACCTCCTGATGCTGGTCCTGCTCGTGGGCGGCCTCGTGCTCGGCATGCAGATCAAGCAGGAAGTCTTCCCCGAGTTCAGCATGGACGAGATCAGCATAACCGTGTCCTACCCCGGGGCCAGCCCCGAAGAGGTGGAACAGGGCATCGTGCTGGCGGTGGAGCAGGCCGTGCAAGCCTCGACGGCGTAAAGGAAGTCACCTCCACCTCCAGCGAAGGGTCGGCGAGCATCATCGTGGAAGCGCTGGACGGTGCGGACATCCAGCGGCTCTCGCAGGAAATCGACACCGAGGTGGACCGCATATCCTCGTTCCCGGAGGAGGCGGAGGACCCGGTGGTTGCCGAAGTCTCACGCAAGCGGCAGGTCCTCTCCCTGATGGTCTACGGCGATCAGGAGCAGATGGTGCTGCGCGAACTGGCGGAGCAGCTTCGCGAAGAGCTGCTGGCCGCCCCCGGCGTGACGCAGGCCGAACTGGCCGAAGTGAGCGATTTGCAGATCAGCGTGGAGATTCCGCAGGAGAACCTTCGCGCATACAGCCTCACCCTGAAAGGCATCGCCGACAGGCTGCGCAGCGAGTCCGTGGAGCTTCCCGGCGGCGGCATCAAGACCGACTCCGGCGAGGTGCTGGTACGCATGAAGGAACGCCGCGACTACGGGCACGACTTCGCGGCAACGCCGGTGGTCACCGGAAGCGAGGGCACGCAGGTGCTGCTCGGGGACATCGGCACGGTCATCGATGGCTTTGCGGACACCGACAACATCACCGAGTACGACGGCATGCCTGCCGTGCGGGTGGACGTCTACCGCGTGGGCGACCAGACCCCGGTCTCGGTCTCCAGCGCCGCGCATGAGACGCTTAATTCCTTCAGGAAACGACTGCCCGACGGCGTGAACGTACAAGTGCTCGACGACGACTCGGTTGTCTTCGAGCAGCGCATGGAACTGCTCCTGAAGAACGGCTACATGGGCCTCGGGCTGGTCTTCGTGCTGCTGGCGCTCTTTCTGGAGCCACGGCTGGCCTTCTGGGTGGCCATGGGCATCCCCATCTCCTTTCTCGGCTCGCTGGTGATCCTGCCCATGCTGGGCATCAGCATCAACATGATCACCATGTTCGCCTTCCTCATCGCGCTGGGCATCGTGGTGGATGACGCCATCGTGGCGGGCGAGAACATCCACACCATGCGGCAGCAGGGCATGCCGCCGCTCAAGGCAGCCGTGGCCGGGGCCCGGCAGATCGCCATGCCCATCACCTTCAGCGTGCTGACAAACATGGTCACCTTCGCACCGCTGCTCTTCGTGCCCGGCGTGATGGGCAAGGTCATGTACTCCATCCCCGTGGTGGTCATCGCCGTGTTCGCGGTCTCGCTGGTGGAAAGCCTCTTCGTGCTCCCGGCGCACCTCGCCCATTCAAAGGACCGCCAGCCGCGCGGCCTCATCCTCAGGCTCACGACACTCCAGCGCCGGTTCAGCGAGGGGCTGATGCGCTTCATCAGAACCCGCTACCGCCCCCTGCTGGACCTGTGCGTGAGCTGGCGCTACCTCTGCGTGGCGAGCGGCGTCGCCCTGCTCTTTCTCTGCGCGGCATACGTGGGCAGCGGCAGGCTTGGCTTCACGCTTATGCCCAAGGTCGAGTCCGACTATGCGTTCGTGACAGCCGAGCTGCCCTACGGCTCGGCAGTGGAGGAATCCAAACGGGTGCGCGACAGGCTTCTCACCTCTGCAGCGGCGGTCACGAAACAAAGCGGCGGGGACACGCTCGTCAAGGGAACGTATTCCAAGATCGGCGGCAGCGGCCGCGACATCTCCGGCAGCCATGTGGTCAAGGTGCAGGTGTTTCTCACCGAGGCCGATGTGCGCCCCATCACCACGGACGAATTCGTGCGCAGGTGGCGCAAGGCCACGGGAGAGATTCCGGGACTGGAGACGCTTGCATTCGAGTCGGATCGTGGCGGCCCCGGCTCGGGCAGCTCACTGGAGATAGAACTGGGCCACTCCGATGTCGAAACGCTGGAAGCCGCAGCCTCGGAACTGGCCGAAGCGCTCGGTTATTTCCCCAAGGTCAAGGACATCGACGACGGTTTCTCGCCCGGCAAGGAGCAGCTTGACTTCACCCTGCGCCCCGAAGCCAAGAGCCTCGGCCTGACCGCGCAGGACGTGGCCGCGCAGGTCCGCGCCGCATACTACGGCACCGAGGTGCTGCGCCAGCAGCGGGGCCGCAACGAGGTCAAGGTGGTGGTCCGCAGGCCAGAAAGCGAGCGGATTTCCGAGTACGATCTGGAAGAGCTGATGCTCCGCACGCCGGGGGGCATGGACGTGCCGCTTCGCAACGTGGTGAACATCGACCGGGGCCGGGCCTATACGTCCATCAAACACGTCAACGGCCGCCGGGCACTCACGGTGTCCGCCGACGTCACGCCCCGCAGCCAGACCACGCAGGTGCTCAACGAGGTGTTTGCAAAAACGCTGCCGGAGTTGATGACGCGCTATCCCGGCCTGACCCACGAGGTCAAGGGCTCTCAGGGCGACATGACCGAAGCGTCGCGGCCCTCATGTCCGGGCTTGCGCTCGCCATGCTCGTTGTCTACGCGCTTCTGGCCATCCCCTTCCGCAGCTACACGCAGCCGTTCATCGTCATGACCTGCATCCCCTTCGGGGCGGTGGGGGCCATCGCCGGACACGCGCTCATGGGGTACAGCATCAGCCTCACCAGCGTGCTCGGCATCGTGGCCCTCTCGGGCGTGGTGGTCAACGACTCGCTCGTGTTCATCGACTTCACCAACCAGCAGCGCAGAAAAGGCCACTGCGCCCACGACGCGGTGCTGGAAGCCGGGACCGCGCGCTTCCGGCCCATCATGCTCACCAGCCTGACCACCTTCTTTGGCCTCGCGCCCATGATCCTCGAAACCTCGCGGCAGGCGCGTTTCCTGATCCCCATGGCCATCTCGCTGGGCTTCGGCGTCCTCTTCGCCACGGTCATCACCCTGCTGCTCGTCCCCTCGCTCTACATGATTCTGGAAGACGTGCATGACGCCTATGCCGGACTCCTGCGCAAGAAAGAGCACACGCCCTGTAACCCGGCCCGTGCCCTGCGCGACATTCATAGTGGAGGGGCCTGACCGCGCAACCGGCACAGCCCGATCGCCCATGGAACAAAAGGTGTGAAAAAGGACAGCGATTCAGAGATCATAAAGAAAGTCCTGAGCGGAAGGCCCAATGCGTATTCGACCATTGTCGAACGCTATCAGGAGCATGTGGGCCGCATCGTGGGCGGCCATGTCCCGCACGGTTTCGTCGAGGAAGTGGTGCAGAACGTGTTCGTCAACGCCTTTCGGTCGCTGGCCGGATTCCGTGCGGAGAAGCCCTTCGCCCACTGGCTGTCGAGAATCAGCATCCGCTGCTGCCATGACTTCTGGCGCAGGGAGTACCGGCGCAGGGAGACGCCGGTCAGCGCGCTGGGCAACGTCTCCCGCGACCTGCTCGACCAGCTCATGGCCCAGCAGTCGCAGGACACCTATCTGGCCCAGCGGCAACGCCGGGAGGCCGGAGAAGTGCTGGACTGGGCGCTCGGCCATCTCTCGGCGTCGGACAGGATGATCATCACCCTGACCGCGCTGGAGGAGAAAAGCGCTGCCGAAACAGCGGACCTGCTGGGAATTTCCAAAGTGAACGTGAAAGTCCGGGCTTTCCGGGCCAGAAAGAAACTCAAGAGCATACTGGAACAAGCGATCTGAATGGAGGGGAGACCATGAAGAAACGCAACGACGATCTGCTTACCGCCCTGCGCGTGGCATACCGCCACCGTCTCCGGGAGGGAGAACGTGTTGACGTGACGGATGCGGTAATGCGCGAGATCCGAAAGGCGCAGCCGGACGAGAATGACTGTTTTTTCAACGATGCGCTGAAGGTCTCGGCCTGCGCTGTCTTTGCAGCATCCGCGCTGATGCTCCTGACGGGCACGCTTTCCAGGGACATGTTCCCGGCTGCGCTGGCCGCATTTGATCCCGGCAGCCTCATGTATGCATACGTCATGGTCATCTAGGAGGAACCATGGACAACACACGCTGGAAGCGCTGGTTCGCCATTGTACTCATATTCGTCTCCGGAATCGCCGTCGGCGCAGCCTCGGCCCCCCTGTTCCTCGGCCCACCCCGCCCGCCGTTCCCGCCGACGCCGGAGTCCGTGCAGGAACACATCACCAGCCGCCTGACACGTGAGCTGGACCTCGACGAGGCACAGCAGAAGACGGTTTCCGAGCTTGTGCATCGATCACTCATAAAGGGACAGGCCATCCGGATGGAGGTGGAGCCGAGGTTCCGCTCCCTGATTGAGGACACGCACCTGAGCATCCGCGCTGTCCTCGACCCCGATCAGCAACAGCGCCTTGATGCCTTCCACGAACGACTGGAAGAGCGCCGCCGGGGCTTCCTCATGCCTCCGCCGCCCCCGCCGATGCCCTAGGACGCTTGACCACGCCCCGCCTCTCGGATAAGCGATCTCGATATTTATTCACGCAACCCCGTCGGAGACCGCTGTAATGACTCGCATACGAATCGCCACACACGACGATTTCGACGCATTCCTGTCCCTTGCCCGCGAGGTCGAGCCGCTGTTCGGCCCCATGGTGGACAGCCCGGACTTTCTCACCGCAGTAAGGGGGGCCATCGACGCAGGAACACTCTTCTGCGCACCGGGAGAAGCCGGGGAATCGACCCTGTCCGGTGCATGCGTGATCGACCGCGAACAAAACGAGATTGCGTGGCTTGCGGTCTCCGCCGCATCGCGCGGCAGGGGGATCGGATCGCTTCTGGTGGGCGAGGCCATGGCCGGACTGGACCCGCAGCAGCCCATCCGCGTAACCACGTTTGCAGACTCGAACCGGGAATCCATCGCAGCCAAAAGGCTTTACCGGAAGCACGGCTTCGCGGATGTCCGGCCGGGCGAGATCAATCCTGCGGGGTTGCCGACGGTGGTCATGGAACGCAAAGCCTCCTGACCCAGCTCTTGAGCGCCCTGCTTCACGCAATTTCCTTTATCCGCCAGCCTGATTGCGCTAGAAAAAGGGCCGGAGGTATGCCGTGCCGTTTTCGCAAAGCGACAGTTTTGAACGCCGGGAGTTTTCCCATTGCCGGGTGGAGGACGATCTTGAAGACCTCTCCTTCCACCGCTGCGTGTTCCGCAACATTTCCCTGCAGTCCCGGCGGCTGGCCGAATGCATCTTCGACGACTGCGAGTTCATCCAGTGCAACCTCTCCCTTGCCGAGTTGGCAAGCGCGGTCTTCAGCGGCGTAACTTTCAGGGACTGCAAGCTGCTGGGCCTGAACTGGACCGGCACCGGCGGATTCCTCACCGCATCTTTTGAAGGGTGCATCATGGACAACAACCTGTTCGCGGACATGAACCTCTCCAAGTTCCGCTTCTCCGGATGCTCGCTCATGAACGCCACGTTCTCGAACATCAAGCTCACCGAAGCCGTGTTCGACGAGTGCGAGCTCTCCGGCTGCCAGTTCCACAACACGGACCTCACCCGGGCCGACTTCCGCACCTCGCGGAACTACTACATGAACGCCGAGACCAACACGCTGCGAAAAACCGTCTTCTCGCTGCCCGAGGCGGTCTCGCTGCTGGGGAATCTGGACATCGTGCTGGACTGACCGCTCTTAACCGCCGGGAAAAGGAAAGGGCCGCACAACCGTACGGCCCTCGATTCTCAAGTGTCGTTCAGTTCCGAGAACTGCCGCGCGTTACTGTTTGCCGGTGATGACAAAACCCTGCGGGGCAAGGCCGGTGGACGAGGAGGTTCCCGCGATGCGGGAGAGGTAGGACTCACCCAGCTTCTCGATGTGATCCTTGATGGCGTCGAAGTAGTTGAAGTGCTCCTGCTCGTCGTTGATGACCTCTTCAAAGAGCTTCACGCTGATGGAGTCCCCGTTGTCGCGGCAGACCAGCAGGAACTGGTTGTAGGCGTCCAGCGCGTGCTCTTCCTCTTCGGCGTCGAAGGCGAAGATGGTATCGATGGGTTGGCCCTTTTCAACGCCCCCGGCCTTTTCGGTTGTCGGTTCCCCGCCGAGTTCCTTGATCCTCTCGGCAAAGGCTTCGGCATGGCGCATCTCGTCGATGGCGATGAGCTTCATCTTGGCGGCCAGTTCGCCGTAGTCCATGTCGTCGAGCGCGTAATGGTGGTTCATGTACTGATGAATGGCCTGAAGCTCCATGCCTCTGGCCTTGTTCAGCACCTCGACAACCTTTTCACGCCGTTCTTTCCTGTCTGACATAGTTTTCTCCTTCTGTTTTCAACACGTTCCGGTTCAGGGTCGGCGGCAGCCCGTGAGGCCAGCCGTCGCCCAAGAGAAAAGGCCGTTTTTTTTCAAACGGCCCTTGTTGTTCTGTTGCCTATATTCGTTACATGACCGGGGTGGCGGCCACGCGCTCCTCCTGCGACATCTCGGACAGACGGACAACCTCCTTCACGTCGAGGCCGAGGCCTTCGGCCACCCGCGTTCCGTATTCCTTGTCCGCGAGGTAGAAGAGCGCGCACTGGCGCAACTGGATGGGCTGCGGCACGCTCTCCATGCTGCCGAGGATGTTGTTGACGAGGTTGGTGCGGTCCTGATCGGTCATGACGTGGCGATACAGGTTGCCGGGCTGCACGAAGTCGTCGTTGGGATGGTTGAACTCGTACCGGTCGCCGCCGCCCTCAATGGGGATTTCCGGCTCCACGGACACACCGTCCGGCTCCGGGCCGTTGAAGCTGTTGGGCCAGTAGTTCGGGCCGCCGCCTCCGTTTGCGTCCACGCGCATGAAGCCGTCGCGCTGGTAGTTGTCCTCCTGCGCGTTCTTGGGCTGGTTCACCGGGATCAGGTGGTAGTTCGGCCCGAGACGGTGCAGGTGGGTGTCGTGATAGGAGAACAGCCGACCCTGCAGCATCTTGTCCGGGGACACGCCGATGCCGGGCACGAGGTTGCTGGGGTTGAAGGCCGCCTGCTCCACTTCGGCGAAGTAGTTCTCCGGGTTGCGGTTCAGCACCAGCTTGCCCACGGTGATGGGCGGCACTTCCTTGTGCGGCCAGACCTTGGTGATGTCAAAGATGTCCCAGCCGAACCTTTCGGCGTCCTCGGGGCTGAGAATCTGCATCTCCAGCGTCCACGAGGGATAGTCCCCGGCCTCGATGGCGTCATAGAGGTCGCGGGTGGCGTGGTCCGGGTCCTTGCCGCACATGTCGGCCGCTTCCGGTCCGGTGAGGTTCCTGATGCCCTGATCGGTCTTGAAGTGATACTGCACCCAGTAGTACTCGCCCTTGTCGTTATACCACTTGAAAGTGTGGCTGGAGTAACCGTTCATGTTTCGGTAGGTGGCGGGCGTGCCGCGGTCCGAGAACAGGATGGTCACCTGATGCAGGGACTCGGGCGTGAGCGACCAGAAGTCCCACGCCATGGTGGGGCTCTTCAGGTTGGTGGCCGGGTCGCGCTTTTGGGTGTGGATGAAATCGGGGAACTTGAGCGGGTCGCGGATGAAGAAGACCGGGGTGTTGTTGCCGGTCATGTCGTAGTTGCCCTCTTCCGTGTAGAACTTCACGGCGAATCCGCGCGGGTCGCGCTCGGCGTCGGCGCTGCCCTTTTCCCCGCCCACGGTGGAAAAACGGGCAAAAACGTCGGTCTTCTTGCCCACTTTCGAGAGGAAAGCGGCCTTGGTGTATTTGGTGACGTCTGCCGTGACTTCAAAGTAGCCGTACGCGCCCGCGCCCTTTGCGTGAACCACGCGCTCGGGAATACGCTCCCGATCAAAGTGCGCCAGCTTCTCCAGCAGATGTACGTCCTGCATCAGGGTCGGTCCGCGCCGCCCTGCGGTCAGCGTGTTCTGGTCGTTGCCGACGGGATGCCCGAAAGCACCGGTCAGTTTCCTTTTGGTCATGTCACGCTCCTTTTCGTTAGCATGTTAACCTTTTCTTGAAAATTTTTATGTGTCCCCGTTCGCTATTATGGTTTTCAGTGTCGCAAGCAATGTTTCAATGTCGTTGTCGCTCAGTCCCTGACGCAGAAGGTTGGCGTTCGCCCGGGCCAACGGGGTCAACTCGGCCTGCAGGCTACGCCCTTTTTCCGTAAGATACAGACGGTTGCACCGCCCGTCCTCGGGGTCCTTCTTGCGCACGATGAGACCATCCTTTTCCAGCTTGTTCAGAAAGCGCACGATGGTGACCTTGCTGCTCCTGTAACGCCTTGCAAGATCCTGCTGCGACAGCCCTTCCTCGTTCTCGATGAAGGTCATGATCTTCCACTGATTATGCGTGACCGAATGACCGGCCTCACGAAAGCGCCTGTTCAGGTTCTCCTGCAAAATCATCAGGCAGGACCTGATCTGCATGGGATAGGAGTTGTCGATGTCGTAAATATCGTTCACGTGAATTCCTGTGCGCACACTATTGCCGCCACAATAGACGGCCCACAAAATCGTGTCAACGGGGGATGGTCATTTTCAATGGCTGCCCCAATTCGTGGCAGACCTTCCCAAAAGGAAAAAGCGGAAGGCGACGGCGCTTGAACGCAGCCGCCCCGATCGGATCAACTGATGGTCACGCCGCCGGATTCGGCTTCATCGCCTTCGGCCCACTCTATTTCCATTTCAAGGGACCGCTTCAGGCGTGAGCCCTGCTCTTCCTCGGCCTTGATCTCAAGGGTCACGTTTGCGGGAATGGTGAGCTGCACCTCGCCGCTCGGCGACGTGAGGGTGACGCTCCCGGACTCGATTTTGTCCGCAATGGTCCTGAGTACCGCCGCAGCCTCGGCAACGGTCTTGCGCTCCTCGCTCTTGAACAGAATGGTCTCCCGTCCCATGGCTCCTCCTTGCGCCTGCGGCGCGTCATATCGTTATTACGGAGTATCCTGCGTTCAGGATTCGTCTTCCGAATCGGCTTTCTCGGCACTCTCCGCAGGACCGGACTTGCGCGCCGATCGCTCCTCGTCCAGCGCCTGCTCGCGCTTCTGCTCCTTCTTTTCCTCGGCCACGGCTTCCACGTGGGCCAGCTCACCGCCAGAGCCCTGCCGACGATCATCGATACTCTGGATGCGTCCGGTGCGACCGTAGACCACCAGCATGTCCCCGGCATGCAGCCGGGTGCCGCCCTTGGGCGCGCCGAGAAAGGTTCCGTCACCTCGCGTCACGGCCAGCACCACCACGCCCTCCTCGGAAAGCTTCAGCTCCGAGAGGGCGCGCTCGGCCATCCAGTCGTGCTCATGCACATAGACCTCGCCAATGGCGAACTCCCCGGCCAGATGCAGGAGCGCGGCGTAGTCACGAACGTTCAACGAGGTGTATCGCTTCAGCGCCCAGAGCACGATGCGCGAGAGCAGCCGGTCCAGCCGCTGGCTCATGGACAGGGCGATCAGCCCGGCCAGCCCCAATGAGAGCAGGCCGACACGAAGCCACAGGGAGCCGCCTTCGCGAACGTCCAGAAACCCCATCATCAGCGTGGCAATGGCCGTGACCACACCGGCGTTGCCCAGCAGCATGAGCATCAGCAGGATGCGCCGCCGCACGGGATGATTGACCACCTTCTCGGACTCGGCCGTGGTGAAGCCCACCCCGGTGAACGCTGAACGAGCCTGAAAGGCCGCGGCCTGACGAGACAGTCCGGTATGCGTCAGGGCGAGGCTGGCCATGCGCGTGAGCAGCAGGGAAACAACAAGGACGAGCAGGAGCGATCCGATGGCTATCATATAATCCGGTACGGTTTGTCGCCGCCATGCAAGGTCGACGAAATGATTTTCACTATTCTTCCCAAAATACTGCATGGCGGACTTCGTGGCAAGACGAACCGGCATTTTCCGCACGTCTCAGCACAGGCCCTCGCCGGTCATATGCGGGACCTTATTTTTCGCCACGCATCGTTGGCACGGCTTCCGGTTTTTCGTAGATACTTCAATAGAGGGAGTCCCGTTTCCAAACGGCACTTGCTTCAAGCCGCTCCCGACCCAAGATGCGGGACTACGATGCACCCTCCGGGACACGGGAGTAAAAGGAGGTATTCGCACCATGACGGCCGACACCATCAGACATCTCATGGAATCGGCGGACGTGGTCATCAACGGCGAACGGCCGTGGGACATCCGGGTTCACGACGACAGGTGGTATAAACGCATCTGGCGGGAAAAGAATCTGGGCCTCGGCGAATCGTACATGGACGGCTGGTGGGATTGCCCGAGCATCGACGACATGATCCACCGCGTCCTCAGCGCCCGCCTCGACCAAGTAATCAAAGGGCACATCGGCTATCTTCTGAAGGCCCTGCCCGCCGCAATCTTCAACATGCAGTCACGACTGCGAAGCCGCATCGTGGCCCAAAAGCATTACGACCTCGGCAACGACCTCTTCCGCGCCTTTCTCGATGAAAATCTTCAGTACAGCTGCGCCTACTTTGACGGCACCGACGACCTCGAAACGGCGCAGCGCAAGAAGCTCGACCTCATCGCGGACAAGCTTCAGATCAAGCCGGGCGACCATGTGCTGGACATCGGCTGCGGCTGGGGCGGACTGGCCCGCTATCTGGCCATGAACCACGACTGCCGGGTCACGGCGGTGAACATCTCGCAGGAACAGCTCGCCTTTGGCAGGAGGTTCTGCGAAGGCCTGCCCGTCACCTTCGTTGACAGCGACTACCGCAAGCTGCAGGGAGAATTTGACAAGATCGTCTCGGTGGGCATGTTCGAGCACGTTGGGTATCGCAACTACCGCACCTTCATGAACGTGGTGCACCGCTGCCTGAAGCCGGGCGGCGTCTTTTTGCTGCACACCATCGGGGCCAACCAGTCCTGCACCAGCTGCGATCCATGGGTGACGCGCTACATCTTCCCCAATGGGATGCTCCCGAGCGCCGCGCAGATCGGCAAGGCAGCCGAGGGCCTGTTCGTCATTGAAGACTGGCACAACTTCGGACCGCACTACGACCGCACCCTCAGGCACTGGAACGCCCGGTTCCAGCAGGCGTGGCCCGAACTGGAACCCAAATACGGGGAGCGCTTCAAGCGCATGTGGGAATACTACCTGCTCTCCTGCGCCGGAGCGTTCCGGGCAAGGGACATCCAGCTCTGGCAGGTGGTCATGACCCGCGAGGCAGACCGCAGGGAACAGCCCTGCTGCCGGTTCTGACGCGGACTGCCTACCCTTCCTGCGTGGTTGCCGCAGCCTCGGAGGACGGGGGGTCCACGAGCGAAGGCGGGGCGGGCCGATCCGGTTTCCGCTCCTGCCGGAACTCGTAGCGCAGGCCGCGCAGCAGGCACAGGCACAGGAGCAGCATGATGCCGGTGAAGGGCAGCGCCGCCGCAATGGCCATGCGCTGCAAGCCCTCAAGCCCGCCAGTGAAAAGCAATATGCCCGCCGTGGTCGAAACGGTCAGCCCCCAGACGATCTTTCGGCCCGCGGACGGGTCTTCCTCGCCGCCGGAGGTCATCATGCCAGCACAAAGGTGGCCGAGTCCGCAGAGGTCACGAAGAAGACCACCAGCAGGAGCACCGTGAGCAGGGTCAGCACGCTGCTGAACGGGTAGTAGGAGTAGACCTTGAACAGCCCGGTGGAGATATCCTGCGCCACGGCGGCGGCAATGTCCGCGCCCTGCTGCAGTTCCAGGCTGAATGCGGCCCCGCCGAACACGCTGAACCACACGAAGGTCAAAAGCGTGGGCACCAGCAGCGCGCCGAGCACGAACTCCCGGATGGTCCGCCCGCGCGAGATACTGGCCACGAAGAGGCCCACGAACGGGGACCACGAAATCCACCACGCCCAGTAGAACAGGGTCCAGCTCTCGGTCCACTCCGGTCCCCGGAAGGGGTTGGTGGAAAGGCTCATGTCGAAGAGCGAGGAGCCGTAATCGGCCAGCGTGCTGATGAAGATGTTCAGCATCATGTTTGTCGGGCCCACGAAGAGCATGAACACGAGGATCATGATGGCCAGCATGATGTTGGCCTTGCTGAGCATCTGGATGCCCTTGTCCAGACCGGTCATGCTGGAGATCATGAACAGTACCGTGACCACGGCGATGATCACCAGCGTACTGGTGAAGCTCGCCTCGAACGGCAGGACGGAGGCAAGCCCGCTGTTGATCTGCAAGGCGCCAAGCCCCAGCGAGGTCACGATGCCGAAGACCGTGGCGAACACGGCCAGAATGTCGATGAAGTACCCCACGGGGCCGTAGATTCTCTCGCCGATGAGCGGAAAGAAACAGCTCGAGATGAGCGGGGGCATCCCGCGCCGGAAGGAGAAGTACGCGATGGACAGGCTCATGACGATATAGATGGCCCACGGGTGGATGCCCCAGTGGAAAAAGCTGTAGCGCATGGCGAACTTGGCCGCGTCCGGCGAGGAGTCCGAAAGATAGGCCGGGGGGTTGAGGTAGTGGCTCATGGGTTCGGCCACACCCCAGAAGATCAGGCCGATGCCCATGCCTGCGGCAAAGAGCATGCTGAACCAGCCGAAATAGGAGAACCGGGGCTTCTCATGGTCCCCGCCGAGCTTGATGGACCCATACCTGCTGAAGGCCATGAACACGCTGAAGGCCAGAAAAATGAAGGCCGAGAGCAGATAGGCCCAGCCGAAGTTGCGGATTATGCTCTGGTGCATCGAGGCCGAGACCGAATCCAGCCCGTCCGGGAAAAACGCGCCCACCAGAATCAGCAGAAAGACGATAAACAGCGAGGCGACAAAGACGAGATTTTTACGTGCAGACATTCTCTTTCGTCCCTATGCGGTTTCATCCGGCGCGGGCAGCGCGCAGACTCCGGGTATGACAAATACGCTGCAATGCGCCTTGTGGGGAAGGATCTCCGCAGTGGAACCGATCAGGCGGCTCATGGTGTCCGGGTTCTCGGACTTGCCCACCACGATAAGCTCCACGGCCTTGGCCTTGGCCTGCCTGACGATCTGCTTGTAGACGCGCCCAATGGTCTCGATGACCTCCACTTCTTCGTAAGCATGGGCACACTCGTCGGCCAGCCGTTGCAGGTTATCCACCACGCGCTGCTTGCGCTCCTCCTCGGTCATGGGGTCGGGCGCGCGCTCGCCGACATGCAGCAGGTAGAGATGCTTGGCCTTGAAACGGCTGTTGATGAGATACGGCATGATGACCGCGTCCGTATACTTGAAGTCCGTGGCATAAAGGACGCTTTCCAGCTCGGTGACGGGGCGGAACAGCCGGGGGTTGTAAATAAACACCGGCAGGTTGCTCATGCGCAGGATGTCGGAATCGATGCTCCCCAGAAGCGCGTTTCTGAGCAGCGCCTTGGGCTGCCAGTAGATGGTCAGGTAGTCGGCCCCGACCTCTTCGGCCACGTCGATGGTCACGGACGGCGCGCTGCCGTTTCGGATGACGCTCTCCGCGCTGAAGCCGAGCTGCTCGATCTCCGCACACAGCAGGGCGAGCTTTTCCTCGGCCTCTTCGCGCTGACGGTAGTTCGTCTTGGTGCGCACGTGAATGAGCCGGATTTCCTTGGTGCCGTAGTTCCCGAGAAACTCTATCATTTCAAGGAACTTCTTTCTCGGCTCGCCCAGCGAAGTCTTGACCGCCGCTCTCTGAAGCACAACGCCTCCTGAAACCTTTATTCCATCCACGAACGCGATATCCGCGCAACCGTCCGTCAACACACGAAGTTTACACAAAATCCTCCACTGTAGATGACATACGACATCTGATCTCGTCAAAGACATCCTGCAAAAAACCCGGGGGACGGCGAACAGGACGCTCGCGCACCATGTGGCTGCTTGCCGAACAGATCAGCCCTTGAGATTGACGAGGCTGTTGCCGTATGGACTCTGCGGCGAGGTGCCCATGTCGTCGAGTAGGTCCACGAGGCGGCTCTTGGTTTCAAGCGCGGTCTCGGTGAGCGGCTCGGGCGGCGGATACAGGGTGTCGGTGATGGAAGTCTCGGGGATGAGCCAATCGTCCTCGTTATCGAGCACGTCGTCGATGGCCCTGCGCCAGTCCGGCAGCAGACCGTCTGTCCCGGCCACGGTGTTTCGCATGGTCTCCGGCTTGGCCACGACCTCCTTGAAGAAATCGTCAAAAGCCACCTGCAGGAGCCTGCGCTCCCCGATCTCGGAAAACCCGGCCTGTGACAGCGTGCCCATCCGCTCGGCAAGCGGCCCGCGCCACATCTCGGCCAGCCCGCCCCGGAAGAGGTCCTGATTGGCGACCACGAACGAGCGCAGGTTGTTGTATTCGGCCACGGCTTCGCCCAGCGTCTCCTCCATGCGCTGCATTGGCTCCACCACGGACGCGGGTAATGCGCCGGGGAAAGAGCCCTCAACGTCGGCTAGCACCCGGCCGTTGTCCAGCGAAAGCACGCCCTCGGGCTCCACGGTATAGTCACGGCCGTCCACGCTCACGCGGGTGTCCGTCCCCGGCCATGCGGTCTTGATGCCGAACGTGGAGACGCCCGGTTCCTGTGCCGTGACGCTCAGGGTGCCGCTTCCCGCATCGGTCAGGGTGATGGCGTTGCCCGCCTCGGCGTCCGCCTCGCTGGCCGCGAACGCGATGCGGTAGCCATACTGGTCCGGGTCCAACCGGATGGCATAATAATCCGTCCCCGCCGAGAGGCCGCCGGGGAGCGCGTCCGTGGTCGAAACCTGAACCTTTGTTCCGGTGTTCAGGGCGTCGTACTGGTCCGCGCCGATGGTGGCGATGTAGTTGGACCCTGCATCCTGCGTAACCGAGAAATCACCCGAGAGCTGATGCCCGTTGCTGCCGATGGAAAGCCGCTCCCCGACCTTGGGATCCACGGCGGTAAAGCGCACATACTCGGCGTCGGTGGTCAGGTCCCTGCCTTCGAGGCCCGCCGGGACCTGCGTCTGAACCTTCTCGGCCCGGAAGCGATCCTGCACGCCGTTCACCGAGGAGACGAGGCCGTCCAGCACCTCGGACCACGTGTCGCCCTCTGAAACCGCGATCCCGAAGGTCCCGGAATCCTCTCCCATGGACCACGTCATCTCGTACCGGCCGGGATTGATGGTGGTATCGGCCCTCGGATCAAATGTGGACGTGCGGAACGACGAGACGCGGCCGGGATTGCCATCCCGGAACTGGAACTCCTGCACCTCTGCCGGGCCCACGGGATCATCCGCCTGCCGGAAGTCGAACTCCGAGAGCAGGTGCCCCTTCACATTGGAAAGCGACACGTCCTGATCGGGCCGCGAGGCATTGACCGATAAGGCAACGGACATCCCCGTGGAAAGCTGGCCCGGCACGTGCTGCCCGGCGTAACTCTGGTTGACGACATGGGCGCGCACGCCCAGCTCCGAGCCGTTGACCGCGTCGGCAAAAGCCTGCACCACGTCGCCGTTGGTCCACTCGTCGCCCACGTCCACGGTCAGGGAGTCGGACTTGCCCCCAAGGGTCATGGTCACTTCATATTCGCCGCTGGCCAGATCGGTGGCCGCGTTCCCATCGAACCCGGACGAATACTTTTTGTAATAGGAGACGGCTTCGCCCTCGTCCGGCAAGGTGAGGGAGAGCTTTCCGTCAGCTTCGCGTCCCTTGACCGCGAGGCGGCCGTCAAAGAGCGGCGAATCGCCGGAAGGATAGGAGAAGGCGTCAATAGCGTCGCGGAAAGCCAGCAGGCGGTTGCGAAGGCTTTGGCCCAGCACAGGGGAGAGGCGGTCGTACCGCTTGGCGAGCTCGGCCTGCTCGTACTTTTTGGAGACGTCGGCAGTCTGTTCCGGCCGGTCAATCCTGATCCGGTCGGGTTCAATGGGCCCCGCAGGTCCCCAGACAATGGTCGTATCCGCCACGTGCCGCCTCCGCGCTGTCGAATCCCGGATACAGGACGCGCACCAGCGTCAACCCCTGCGCAGGAGCTGTTGCGGGCGCGGCCTTCCTGTCCCGTTCGTTCAGTATTGATCGGACGGAATCGGCGGAAAGTTTACCCCGGCCCGCCTCCACGAGGCAGCCCACGAGGTTGCGGACCATCTGCTTGAGGAAGCCGTCTGCGGTGAACCGCCACACGGTCTCCTGCGGGGAGAGCCCCGGCAGCACTTCTACCGGGTCAAGTGTACGCACCGTGTCCTTCACGGGCGTCCCGACGTTCTGGAAAGCGGAAAAGTCGTGGGTTCCGGCCAGCACAGCGGCGGCCTCGCGCATGGCGTCCACGTCCACAGGGCCGCAGTTCCAGACAAAGGCCCTGCGCTGCGGCAGCACGAAGCGCGGCTCGTGCCAGAGGACGTATTCATAGGTCTTGGAGACCGCATGGAAGCGGGAGTGAAAATCGTCGTCCACGATGTCGTGGGAGAGCACGGCCACGTCGTCGGGCAGCAGGCTGCTGAGCGCGCGGCTCCACGGCACGTCCGCGCGGTTCTCCGGGATGTCGAAGTGCACCACCTGTGCGGTGGCG
>NZ_BBCB01000066.1 GCF_001311825.1 Salidesulfovibrio brasiliensis JCM 12178
GCCGGGTCGGTGAAGATGCCCGCGGCCTCGGGCGGCAGGGCAATGGCCTGCGTGCGGTGCAGCAGCGGCACGCCGGTTTCCTGCGCCCACTTGGCAAGTCCCCGGTTGGCGAGAATCATGAACTCGCTGACCATCAGCTCGGCACGCGGGCAGGGCGTCTTGAGGTCGATGAAGACCTCGGCGTTGTCCGGGAAGCCTTCCACGCGCACTTCCGGCTCGGGCTTGCGGATGATGCAGGCCCCGTCGTCGATGCGGCGGGCGATGAGTTTTTCCGAAAGCTCATGGGCGAGGGCGTAGATGTCGTCGTCCCCGTCCAGTGCGGCTTCAACCGCTTCGTAAGTGGTATTCTGCTGCACGGTGACCCACGCCAGCCGGGGCGTGGTTTCCAGCAACCGGCCTTCGGCGTCGAGCCGGAACTCGGCAACGGTGGCGGGCCGGGGCTGGCCTTCGAACAGACTGTAGAGGCCGGTGCCGAGGGCTTCCGGCATCATGTGGCTGGAGCCTTCGGGCAGGTACAGGCTGGTGGCGCGGTTGAAAACGGCGCGATCAAGTTCCGAACCGAACTCCCAGTGCGCGGTGGGCCGGGCCAGCGCCAGTTGCAGGCGGTAGCCGTCACCGTCACGTTCGATGAAAAATGCGTCGTCGATGTCGCGGGTGGTCGCCCCGTCAACGCTGATGAACGGCGTGGGGTCCACGGGCTGCTGGTCTGCCTCGAAGCGCTGGTGAAGGGCGTCCACGGCGTCGGAAAACTCCGCGCTCCAGTCGTCGCCCCAGTCGAACCCGGCAAGGTCGAGCTGAAAGTTGTGATGCGGCGGCAGCACGCCCCACTTCTGGGCAAGCAGCAGGGCGAGATGCGGGTGGTCGGGCAGCCCTTTCCGGACGGCGGTCCAGATTTTGGTTTCCGCATCGTCGAGGTTGTCGGCCACCACGGACTTGAGGATGTCGGCCAGCTGGTCGGCGGTCTCCTGATCCATGGGCGGCAGCTTGGGTTCGCAGCCGCAGCGGAGGGCGTCCCAGAGGATGCGGAAGAGGTCCTGACCGAGGCGGGTGACCGCCTCGCGCGCCTTTTCCTCTTCGCGCTGCCGGATGCGCTGCTCCACGGTCTCTTCGGAGTATATTTCGAATTTTGGCGGCCGGAACTTGAAGTGCGTCTTGGCGGAAAGCATGGCCCTGCCGAGTGCGGCGCTGTCGTCCGGGGTTGGCTCTTCCCAGAGAAGGCCCGCGAACCAGTCGAGGTCTGCCTCTTCGAGCTCACCTTGCGCCAGTTCCCACAGCTCCATGACGTCGATGCCCGCCTGAATGGCACCGCGTTTTTCCTGATGGCGGTTCAGGATGTCCTGAATCTCCTGCCGGGAGGCGTCGGGGGCGTACTCCGGGCCGGTCCACGGCAGGGCGCGCTGCGCGGGCATTTTCATTTCGCGTTTGTTGATGGTCCACAGGCGGAGCTTGCCGGACTGTTCGTCCAGCACGAAGGCCAGCTGCGGCTGGTCGCCCTGCATGAATTCGATGACCGCGCCGGGGCGGATGGTCGTGGGAAGTTTGGGTTTGGCCATGTATCTCTGCTGTTCGAATTTTCCGGGAAAGGCCGTGCGCTTTGTGCGTTCGTGGGCCGCCTACCGTCTATATCATTTCGTTCCCGCTGGCTAGTGGCGAGCGGGTGCCGGAAATGGGAACGGGAAGGGCCGTGCCCTTCCCGTTCCGTTTTGGAGAGTAGACGGATCATGCTTTCAATGATCCGGAAACGCCGTTTCTAGATCCAGTCGTCGTCCTCGCTGATGGGAGCGAAGCCGCGGCGCATGGTGTTTTCACACACGAGGCGCGGGTCCATGAACTGGAGCAGGTAATCCGGGCCGCCGGACTTGGAGCCGACGCCGGACATCTTGAATCCGCCGAAGGCGTGGCGTTCAACCAGCGCGCCGACGGAGGGCTTGTTCAGATAGAGGTTGCCGACCCGGAACTCGCGGGACACGCGCTCCAGATGCTTCGGGCTGCGGGAGTAGACCGCGCCGGTCAGGGCGAAGCGGGTGGAGTTGGCCCATTCGATGGCCTGATCCATGTCCTTGGCCTTCATGACGGCCAGCACCGGGCCGAAGACCTCTTCCTGCGCGATGCGGTGCTCGGGCGTGATGCCGTCCACGATGGTCAGGGGCACATAGCAGCCGCCGTCGGCACGGTACTTCTCGTCCGCTTCGCGCTTGACGAGGATCTTGCCTTCCTCCTCGGCGATGCGAACGTACTTCATCACGTTTTCCTGCGCGCCCTTGTCCACCACCGGGCCCATATAGTTGGCCGGGTCCTCGGAGGGGCCGAGCTTGACGGATTCGGCGGCTTCCTTCAGGCGGTGGATGAAGCGGTCGTAGATGGGCTCCAGCACAATGGCGCGGGAGCAGGCCGAGCACTTCTGGCCCTGGAAGCCGTATGCGGAGTAGAGGACGCCGAGCACGGCCTCGTCGAGGTCCGCGTCGTCGTCGATGATGATGGCGTTCTTGCCGCCCATTTCCGCCACCACGCGCTTGCAGTGGTCCTGACCGGGCTGCACCACGGCGGCCTTTTCCTGAATGCGAAGGCCCACTTCCATGGAGCCGGTGAAGGCGATCATGGAGATGTCCGGGTGCTCGACAAGGTAGTCGCCGATGACCGAGCCTCGGCCCGGGGTGTAGTTGAACACACCGTCGGGCAGGCCCACGGCGCGCCACATCTCTGCGAGTTGCCAGCCGATGACCGAGGAGATTCCGGCCGGCTTGTACAGCGTGGGGCAGCCGGAGACGATGGCCGCGGAGACCATGCCCACGGAGATGGCGAAGGGGAAGTTCCACGGCGCGATGACTGCGGCCACGCCCTTGCCCTGATAGAAGTACTGGCTGAACTCGCCCGGCGCGTTGCCCATGCGGCGGGGCTTGCCAAGGCGGATCATTTCGCGGGCGTAGTATTCCATGAAGTCGATGGCCTCGCCCACGTCCGCCTGTGCCTGATCCCACTGCTTGCCGACTTCGAGCACCTGCAGGGCCGAGAGACGCCAGACGTTCTTGCGGCACCATTCGGCGGCGTCGAGCAGGTACTGGGCGCGCTCTTTCGGGTCCACGTCGCGCCACGAGAGATAGGCTTCCTTGGCCCCGGCGATGGCGGTGTCGATCTCTTCCTTTCCGGCCTGACAGATGCTGCCGATGATCTCGGCGGGCTTGGCCGGGTTGTAGGAGTCGAGCATGTCCTCGGTGGTCACTTCCTTGCCGTTAATGAAGAGCGGGTACTGCTTGCCCAGCTCCTTGCGCCAGATGTCGATCTGCTCGGGGAAGGCGGCGCGCTGGGCCGGGACCGTGAAGTCAGTCGGGGGATAGTTCTTGAACGGCGGAATTTCGTCCTTGAGGCCTTCCACGCCCTTGCGCGGGCTGGGCTTGCAGGAGCTTTCCGCGAGCTGACGCCGAAGGGTCTCTTCGGGGTTCTCCAGCAGGCGGTCCATGTCGGCCTCGTCCGCGAAGGTCTGCTTAAGGAAGGACTCGTTGGCGGTGTTTTCCAGCAGGCGGCGCACGAGGTAGGCCATGCCGGGAATCAGCTCGCCGTAGGGGCAGTACAGGCGCACGCGCTTGGCCACGTTCTTGAGGCCCTTGCGGACCGGCTCGGCCATGCCGTAGAGCACCTGGAATTCGTATTTTTCATCCGGCACGTTCAGGGCCGTTGCCATTTCCTGCACGGCCGCGATGGAGCGGATGTTGTGCGAGGCGCAGGCGTAGTGGCAGATGTCGTGATTCTCGAGGATCAGCCTGGAGACGCGCTCGAAGCAGATGTCGGACTCGGGCTTGTGGGTCCAGACCGGGACCGGCCAGTCGTTTTGTTTGGCCAGCACGGTCTCGTAGTCCCAGTAGGCACCCTTGACGAGACGGATGGAGACCGGAAGGTCTTCCTCGCGGGCCCAGTCGAGGAAGTCGCGAACGTCCTGCTCCGTGCAGGTGAGGTAGGCCTGAAAGACGATGCCGAGGTGCGGGTAGTCGCGGTATTTGGTGCGCAGCCGCTTGTACAGCTCGATGGTGGCTTCCTTGTACTTGAGCTGCTCCATGTCGATGCACAGGAATCCGTCCATCTCCATGACCTTCTTGAAGACCGGCTCGATGTGGGCCATCATGCCGTCCACGGTGCCGTCCACGTCCACGGGCTTGGACTGGGAGTAGAAGGCCGAGGGCTTGACCGCCACGTTGACCTTGGGCGCGTGGCCCCAGTCCATGTCGTTGTCGGAATCAAGGGCGTTCCACTTGCCGTATTCCTTCTGGATGGCGTCGAGCACCTCGAGGTAGCCGTTCATGTATGCTGCGGACTCCTCTTCGGAGACCGTGGCCTCGCCCAGCAGGTCGAGCACGAAGGTGAAGCCGTCCTTCCTGAGCTTCTTGATGCCCTTGACCGCTTCCTTGCCTTCCTGCCCGATGATGAACTGGCGGGCCATGCCTTCGATATTGGAGCGGATGGTCTTGTTGAGCACCTTGGCCACGAGGCCGCCGCCGAACTTGGTCTTGGTGGCGCCCCATTTGAGGACGTCGGGGATGTTGGAATCATCGCCCGCGAAATATTCCTCGATGTGGCGCGAGAGGGAATCGGAGGTGTTGAGATAGGGCAGGACGTCCACGAAGCGGAACATCTGCACCTTGAAATCCTCGTTCTTCATGGACCAGTCCATGACTTTCCCTGTCCACCATCCCTTGTTGAAGATGGACGGCGCCTCACCGGAGATGGACTGGAAAAATTCCTTTCCTCTCTTGACGATCTTCGGATCGATGTCCTTGATTTCGATGCTCATGCTTCCTCTCCTTGGCGATATTTATTCAGACTCGTCCTGCGGGGACACGGGGATTCCCCGTGATTCCTTGACGGTCGTGAGCACGATGGTGGAATTGGTGTCGCGCACGGATTCGATCGCCCCGAACTTTGCCAGCGTCCGTTGCAGGTCTTCCGTGCTTTCCACGCGGACCTTGACCAGATACGGGGCCTGCCCCGCCGTGTAGTGGACCTCGAGAACTTCCGGGATTTTTGCCAGCTCCCGTCCGGTCTCGAAACTGCCCGCCGGTTCGTCGGTGAACACCATGGTGAAGGCGGTCAGTTTGCGGCCGAGCTTTTTCTGGTTTACCACTGCTTCATAGCCCTCGATGAGTCCTCGCCGCTCCAGCTTGCGAACGCGCTCCAGCACCGCAGACGGTGCCTTGCCAACTTGCCGGGCTATCTCTGCGTTGGAAATTCTGCCGTTTTCCTGAAGTATGTTCAGGATAACTCTGTCAAGCTCGTCAATAATTCTCTCATTCATAATTGTGGAGAATATTCTTCTGCAAGGTGTTTGTCAACAACAAGGTGTTCCCCTGTGTCTGAGGGACGATTCTTTTGCCAATCGTCTGCCGCTGAGGTAGGAGATGAATAATGTTGCAGAGTTCCATGCATAGGGCGGGGTGCCCATGAGTACGGCGCACGTAGCCGGAGCACTGGCGGCCGACGTTCGGAAGACTTCCGAAGGGGCGCGGACCGTGGTGGTCCTCTCGGGCCGTCTCGACGGCGGGACCGTCGGCGGTCTGTGGGACCGTGCGGCCGATGCCGTGGCCGGTGCCCGCAGCGCCGTGACCCTTGACTGTGCCCGCGTGGATTATCTGGACGGTTCCGGGGCGGCCATGCTGGTGATGATGCGCGACCGGGCCGCCCGGTCCGGGGGCAGCGTCAGCATCCGGGGCCTCAGTGACGAACTCCAGCGCATCCTTGAAATGACGTGGGCCTGTGAGGAGCCGAAGTGGACGGTCGAGAAGGAGCGCCGAGCTTTGCCGAGATGGTGGGCCGCAAGACCGAGGCCGCCTACAATGATCTCGTCGACTCCGTGGCCTTTGCCGGTGAGATCGTCGCCAACCTCGCCCAGAGCGTGCGACACCCCGGCAGGCTGCGCTGGAAGGACATTCTGCTGGCCTGCGTTCGCGTGGGCGTGGACAGCCTGCCCATTATCTTCCTGATCGGTTTTCTCATGGGCCTGATTCTCTCGTTTCAGTCGGCCGTGACCCTGCAGCGGTTCGGGGGCGAAATCTTCGTGCCCAACATGCTCGGGCTGGTGATGTTTCGCGAGATGGGGCCGCTGGTGACCTGCATTCTGCTGGCCGCCCGGTCCGGCTCGGCCTTTGCCGCGGAGATAGGCACCATGAAGGTCAACGAAGAGGTGGACGCGCTGAACACCATGGGGCTTTCGCCCACGCGCTTTCTGGTTACGCCCAAGATTCTGGCATCCATCCTCATGGCCCCGCTCATGACCATGTTTTTCAACTTCGCCGCGTTGGTGGGCGGTCTCATCGTCATGATCTCGCTGGGCTACCCGCTGGTGACGTACACCTCGCGGGTGTTCCAGAATCTGCAGTACACGGATTTCTACGGCGGGCTGATAAAGGCGCTTGTCTTCAGCATTCTCGTGGCGGGCATCGGCTGCCTGCGCGGCCTGCAGACCCGCTCCGGCGCGAGCGCGGTGGGGGATTCCACCACCAGCGCAGTGGTCTCCGGCATCATCCTCATCGCCTTTGCCGACGGTATCTTCGCGGTGGCCTACTACTATCTGGGGATATGACATGCGCGGCGAACCGGTCATAAATGTACGGAACCTCACCTGCGCTTACGGCGACTTCGTGGTGGTGCGGGACATCAGTTTCGAGGTGAACGAGGGCGAGGTCTTCGTGATCCTTGGCGGCTCCGGCTGCGGCAAGAGCACGGTGCTGAAGCATATGATCGGCCTGTATGAACCGGCCGAAGGCTCGGTCAGCATTCACGGCAGGCGGCTTACCGGTGCCGGTGAGCGAGAGCGAAACGAGATTCTGCGGAGCTTCGGGGTCATGTATCAGATGGGCGCGCTGTTCGGTTCCATGTCTCTGATGCAGAACGTCATGCTGCCGCTGGAGGAGTTTACCGACCTCCCGCGCGAGGCCCGCGAGATGGTGGCCGTGGCAAAGCTTGCCATGGTCGGGCTGGACAAATTCGCCTACAACCTGCCGTCCACCCTTTCCGGCGGCATGCAGAAGCGTGCGGCCATCGCCCGAGCCATGGCGCTTGATCCCGGCATACTTTTTCTGGACGAGCCGAGCGCCGGGCTGGACCCCGTTACCTCGGCGGAACTGGACGAGCTCATCAGGAGCCTTTCGCGAAATCTCGGCATCACGTTCGTCATCGTATCCCACGAGCTGGCGAGTATCTATTCCATTGCCGACAGGGTCATCATGCTGGACAAACAGACAAAGGGCATCGTGGCCGAAGGCGACCCGAGACAACTGCGCGAAGGCTCCGCCAGCGAGACCGTTCGCAGCTTTTTCAACAGAGAACCCGCGCACCATGCGGACGACGGGCACTGTCCCGTCCCCGCGGAGGAGGGCGCATGATCCGAAAACAGGACTACCTCAAGCTCGGCACCTTCGTGATTATCGGCACCCTGCTGCTGGTGTTCATGGTCGTGGTGCTCGGGGCAGGGCAATATTTCAAGACCACCCTTACCGTGGAGACGTATATTCAGGAGTCGGTCAACGGCCTCGACATAGGCTCGCCCGTCAAGCTCAAGGGCGTGAAGGTCGGCTCGGTCTCGGACATCGGTTTCGTGCACAACCGCTATTCGGAGGACTATCGGTACGTTCTGGTGGAGTGTCAGCTCGACCTCGACAGGCTTGGCTCGGAAAGCGTGCAGCAGTTCATGGACAAGGCGCGGCGCGACGTGCAGCGAGGCCTGCGCATGAAGCCGAGCACCATCGGCCTTACCGGGCAGCTCTATCTGAACATCGACTACGTGGACCCCAAGGCCAACCCGCCGCTGCGCATCGACTGGCAGCCCGAGAATCTTTACATACCGTCCGTTCCGAGCACGCTGAACAAGCTCGAGGCGGCCGTGACCAACATCAGCAATTTCGTGAAAGGACTTTCCAAGGAAGACATCGAGGCGATCATCACGCAGGTCAGAAAGATCGTGGAGGGTGTGGGCAAGTTCATGAAGACTGCCGAAGGCAAGAACATCGGCAAGCTCATTCAGGCCAACCTCACCGAGACCGAGAAGACGCTCCGGCGCGTCAACCAGATTCTGTCAGACCCGGCAGCGGAACAAATCATCCCCGATGCGGCGGGAGCAATGGCCGGTGTACGCGACATCGTGGAACGCTCGGGCGACGACGTCGTGGCCGCCGTGTCCGACGCGCGATCGGCCATGAAGTCGTTCAAGAGCGCATCCGCCGCACTGGAAGGCTTCCTCAACGACCCGAAGCTGGCCGAGAACATGGACGGCCTCGGAGAAACGCTCAAGAACGTGAACGATGCTTCGGTGGAGGTGAAGGCCTCGGTCCTCAAGCTGCATGCCGTGCTTAACCGGCTGAACATGATCGCCGCCGGACAGCAGGGCACCATCCGCGCCATCCTCGAAGACGCGCGCACGCTCATGGAAAACCTCAAGGAACTCAGCGGGGACGCCAAGCGCTATCCTTCCGGCGTCATCTTCGGCGCGCCCCCGGCCAAAACCAGCCCCGGAGACGAACGATGACCCGTACCGTTTTGCTCATCACCATAGCGACCCTGCTCGTGGCCGGGTGCGTGAAGCTCAAGAACGAGCCGCTCAATCGCAAGAACTACGTTTTCGAAGTGGCGCGACAGGCAGCCCCACGCGAGGACTCAGGTAAGATGATCCGGCTGCTTCGCCTTGGCATCGCCCCGGCCTATGGCGGCAAGGAGCTTGTCTACCGACTGCCGGGCGGGCAGGTTCAGGCCGACTATTACAATGAATACTTCAGCAGTCCGGAGTTGCTCCTCTCGCAGGAGTTGACCCGCTGGCTCCGGGATTCCGGCGTGGCCACGCTGGTAATGGCCGACAGCGTGGCGCTTACGGACGCCGCGCTGGAAGCTCCATCACCGAACTCTACGGCGATTTCACCGGCGACACGGCACAGGCAGTACTGGAGATGCAGTTCTTCCTCGTTTCAGAGCGCGGCGATCCGAAGGTGCTTTACCATAGAACCTTCCGCGAAACCGAGCCCGTGACATCGGAAACGCCGGAAGCGCTGGTTCAGGCCATGAACCGCGCTGCGGCAAGCATATTCGCGGCGCTGGAGGCCGATCTCGCGGAGGCGCTCTAGTCTTGAGGCGTGGGTGAAAGCACTCGGGTGATCTCGTCGGCGAGTGCCTCGATCTGCATCGGTTTGGGTATGAAGCCGTCCATGTCGGCTTCGGTGAACTGGTGTCGGTCTTCTTCAAGAACATGCGCGGTCATGGCGATGATGGGCACGTCGGAGCGCGTTTTGAGCGAGCGGGACGCCCGTATCCTGCGCGTTGCCTCAAGGCCGTTTATGCCGGGCATCTGAATGTCCATGAGCACGCAATCGTACTCCCGGTCCCGAAGCATCTTGAGCGCGTCCGCGCCGTCTGCGGCGGCGTCGCCCGTGTGGCCCAGTTTTTTCAGAAAGCGGGTCACGGCCATGCGGCTGATGCGGTCGTCGTCCACCACCAGAATGTGTCGGCCTGTGACTCTGTCCCCGCGCTCGGCTGCGGAAACGGTTTCAATGCGTTCATCCACCGGCAGCAACACGGCAACCGTGGTGCCCACACCCTCTTCCGTATCCAGACAGATTCCGCCTCCCATAAGCCCGGCAAGCCGCTGCACGATGCCCAGCCCCAGCCCTGCGCCATGCTTGGCCGAGTTGTGCGGGGAGTCCACCTGAACGAAGGGGTCGAAAATGGTGTCCAGCGCCTCCGCCGAAATGCCGCAGCCTGTGTCCTCAACGGTTATCAGGTAGAGGCGTTTTCCGCCCTGCATGTGCGGCAGGCGGGTCAGGGACAGGGTCACGCTGCCTTTCTGGGTGTTTTTCAGCGCGTTGCCGGTGAGGTTGTAGCAGATCTGTTCCACTTTCCCGGCATCGACGCGGACTTCGGGCGGGATATCCCCCGTAAGTTCGCTCTGCAGGCTGACGGCAGGCGGCACCTGTGTATTCATGGTTGTGAGGAGCGTCTCCAGCAGCCGTTCAAGATTAACCACTTCCTCGTGCAGCCGGAACTTTCCTGCCTCGGCGCTGGTCAGGCTGAGGAGATTGTTGATGATGCGAAGGAGCGATTGGCCGGAGTCGTACGCGGTATGCAGGAACTCTTTGCTCTCCTTGTCCTGTTCGGAATGATCGAGCAGTTGGAGCATGGCCAGCACACCGTTGAGCGGGGTGCGGAGTTCATGGCTCATGCTTGCGAGAAAATCGCTCTTGGAGCGGTTGGCGTGCTCGGCTTCAAGGCGGGAACGGACAATCTCGCGTTCGGCCCGTTTACGGTCGGAGATGTCCATGATGATGCCCATGGCCCGGACAGGCGTTCCGTCCTCGTCGCGTTCCACGATGCGACCCACCCCCATTATCCATTTCCAGTCGTTTTCATTGAAGCGGATGCGGAACTCTCCGCTGAACACGTCTGAACTTGCGGAGTAGTGCTCGCTGACTGCCGTGAATATGTGGGCGTGGTCGTCGGGGTGGATGATCTCACGCCATTGTGCGAGCGTATGGGGCAGATTGTCCGGAGTTGCGGCAAGGATGCTTTTTGCCAGCCTGCTGTAGGTCATGCCGCTTCTTTCCCAGCTCCAGTAGCCCATGCCTGCGGCGCGCAGGGTTATCTCAAGGTCCTGCCGCGACTGTTCAAGCCGCTTCCGTGCCTTGGAAAGACGGTGCAGGTGTCCGCGTACCAACAGGTAGACGAGCAGGGCCGTAACCAGAACATAGAACCAGCCCTTGACGGTTTGGACCTGCTGCATCACCTGCGGACTGCTGATGAACAGCTCCAGCGCTTTGTCCGAAAGAAGAATCCAGAGGAAGCCCGCCAGCGCATAGATGCCGGCAATCTTTAGTGAGGCCCTTGCGTTGGAAGACGGTTTTTGATCCATTGCTCGTCCTGTTTCGACCATGTCATGGGAAAACCAAGTTTGAGCATATCAGGGCGGCACGGTACGTGACAGTATTATTTACTCAAGCATGCCATGCTCAGAGAGTTCGCTTTCCATGGATTCCCACTGCGCGAAGAGCGTTTCCAGCTCACTCTCCAGCGTTTCCATTCGCTCCTTGAGTCGCACCACCTCTGCGCCGTCGCCTTTGTAAAGCTCGGGATCGCCGAGCCGCTCCTGACAGGCCTCTATGTCCGCTTCCAGCGTTTCGATGCGCGCGGGGACGGTCTTGATCTCTTCGGCCATGCGCTCCAGCCGGAACTTGTCCTTGTAGCTGAGCTTTTGTTTCTTCTCGGGTTTGGAGGCCGATTCGGGAGCGGTTTGTGCCGCTTCGGGAGCCTGTTTACAGGCTGCTGGTGCCGTGGGTTTCGTCTGGGGGCGCTGTCGGAGCCAATCGTCGTAGCCGCCCACGTATTCGCGGACAACGCCCTGTCCCTCAAGGGCCAGCGTGGAGGTGACCACGTTGTTCAGGAATTCGCGGTCATGGCTGACGAGAAGCAGCGTGCCGGAATAGTCGAGCAGGATGTCCTCGAGCAGGTCGAGGGTTTCGGCGTCGAGGTCGTTGGTGGGTTCGTCCATGACCAATACGTTGGACGGACGGGTGAAAAGCCGGGCCAGCAGCAGGCGGTTTCTCTCGCCGCCCGAGAGGACGTGCACCGGGAGGTTGGCGCGGTCCGGGGTGAACAGGAACCGCTTCAGCCAGCCCATGACGTGCACGCGCTTGTCGCCCACGGAGATGAAGTCCGCGCCGGATGCGATGTTGTCCCGCGCGCTCTTGTCCATCTCCAGCGTTTCGCGGTGCTGGTCGTAGTAGAGTATCTCGATGTTGGTGCCGTGTCGGACCGAGCCGGACTGCGGTTCGAGCTGGCCGAGGAGCAGCCGGAGCAGGGTGGTCTTGCCCGCGCCGTTGGGACCGATCAGGCCGACCTTGTCTCCGCGCATGATGGCGGTGCTGAGGTCGGAGACGATGGGCTTTCCTTCGTAGGCGAAGCAGAGGTTTGTCGTTTCCGCCACGAGCTTTCCGGTGCGACCGGCCTCCTGCACAAGCATGTCCGCCTTGCCGGGACGGTTGCGCCATCCGGAGCGTTCCTGACGGAGCTTCCTGAGTTCGCGCACACGGCCCATGTTGCGGGTGCGGCGGGCCTTGATGCCCTGCCGAATCCACGCCTCTTCCTGAGCGAGCTTTTTCTCGAAATTGTGCCGCTGTTTTTCTTCGGCTTCCAGTTCCGCTTCCTTGCGGTCGAGGTAGGTGTCGTAGCCGCAGTCGAAGCTGGAGAGCCGCCCCCGGTCCAGTTCCAGAATCCGGGTGGAGAGGCTGCGCAGGAACGCGCGGTCATGGGTGACGAAGAGCATGGTCTTGACCCGCCTCGTCAGGAATTCCTCCAGCCAGACGATGGCCTCGATGTCCAGATGGTTGGTGGGTTCGTCGAGGATGAGCAGGTCCGGGCCGCAGACCAATGCTCGGGCCAGAAGCGCGCGGCGCTGGGTGCCGCCGGAGAGGATGGAGAACGGTTCGTCCGCCTGCAAATCGAGATGCGACAGCACGGTCTCGACGGTGCGGTGCGCTTCCCAGCCGCCTTCGCGCTCGATGGCGGTCTGGGCCGTTTCCATGGCGTTGATTGCGGCCTGTTCGTCGCCTGTGCCGGTTTCCAGCGCGTGGCTTGCGTTGTGGTAGGCGATGAGGTGGCGGCCGAGCGCGCCGAGGCCCTCGCAGGCCACTTCGTACACCGTGCCGGTGATGCCTTCGGGTACGTCCTGCGGCAGCATGGCCACCTTTGCGCCCTGACTGAAGGCGATGTCGCCGCTGTCCGGGGCCATATCGCCGCTGACGACTTTAAGCAGCGTGGACTTGCCCTCGCCGTTGCGACCCATGAGGCAGACGCGCTCGCCGGGTTCCACGAGGAAACTCACGCCCTCGAGCAGCGTGGTGCCGGTGAAGTTGAGCGTGACGTCCTTGACGTTCAGCAGCGACATGAAGGGGCTATTTCGCCTGCGCGGCAGCGGCTTCGAAGGTCTTGAGCCGTTCGTCGTAAGGCGGATGGCCGAAAAAGGCCGAGCCGGAAACGAGCACGTCCGCGCCTGCTGAAACCAGCTCGGCGGTGTTTTCAGGAGTCACGCCGCCGTCGATCTGGATCAGGGTGTCGCAGCCAGCGTCCCGGATCATGGCCTTGAGGTCGCGCAGCTTGTCCATGGTGAAGGGAATGAACTTCTGGCCGCCGAAGCCCGGGTTCACGGACATGAGCAGCACCATGTGCAGCTGGGGGAGCAGATACTTGATGCTCTCCACCGGGGTGTGCGGGTTGAGCGACACGGCGGGCTTGCACCCGGCGTCCGCGATCTGGGCGCAGACGCGTTCCAGATGGGTGCAGGCCTCGGCGTGAACGCAGATGAGGTCCGCGCCCGCGTCCGCAAAGTCCTGAATGTAGCGGCCCGGGTCTTCGATCATCAGGTGACAGTCGAAAAAGAGATTCGAGCGCTTGCGCATGGCCTTGATGATCGGCGGGCCGAAGGTGATGTTGGGCACGAAGTTGCCGTCCATCACGTCGAGATGGACCCACTTGAGCCCGGCGGCCTCAAGGGCCTCCAGTTCGGCCTGCATATTGGCGAAATCCGAGGAAAGCATGGACGGGGAAAGGATCATTGGTTTTCTCCGTGTCGTGAAAATTGAAAAACCGTTGCCGCGTCGGTGGCGGCAACGGTCTTGTAGTTCGTTTCACCCCGAAGGGCAAGGGCGGGCTACTGCTTGAGGTCCTCCACGAGGGTGCGGACCTCGGTGGCCAGCCGGGCAAGCTCGGCCACGGCGCTGGCGGACTGGCTCATGGCCTCGTCCATTTCCGTGGCCTGCTCGTCCACGCTGGTGACGGTGCGCGTAACCTGCTCGCTGGTGGCGGACTGTTCTTCGGCGGCGGTGGCGATGTTTCGTACGCGGTCGTCCGTGGAGGCCACCACCTCGACGATGGAGGAAAGGGCGACTCCGGCCTCGTCCGCCAGATCGGTGGCCTTGCCCACCGAGGAAACCGCCTCGCTGATGGCCCGCGCGTTCTGGTCCGCGCCCTGGCGGATGGAGGAGACCGCGGTTTCCACTTCGCCGGTGGCCTGCATGGTCTTCTCCGCGAGCTTGCGAACCTCGTCGGCCACCACCGCGAAGCCTCGTCCGGCCTCTCCGGCGCGCGCGGCCTCAATGGCGGCGTTGAGCGCCAGCAGGTTGGTCTGATCCGCGATGTCGTTGATGACATGCATGATCTCGCCGATGCTCTGGACCTTGCTGCCGAGGTCGGCGATGGATTCGTTCATGGCGTCCGCGCGCTCCTGCACCTCGCCGATGGCCGTGACCACCTGCCGGACCACGTCGCCGCCCTTGGTGGCATGCTCGTTGGCCGTGGTGGCATTTTCTGCCGCGTCCGAGGCGTTGCGGGCGATTTCGATGACCGTGGCGCTCATCTGCTGCATTGCAGAGGAAGCCTCGGCGCTCATGCCCTTCTGGTTGGCCGTGCCGCGTTTGACCTGCTCCATCTGCACCGAAAGCTCTTCGGCAGCGGCGGAAAGGTGGGAGACGATGTCTTCGGCGCGCTCTGCGGATTCCATCATGCGCTTCTGGGCAAGCTTGATGGTGGTCTGATCCTTGACCACCTCGAAGGCCCCTGCCACTTCGCCGTTTTCATCCCTGATGGGGATGGCGATGTATTCGATGTCGAGATTGTGTGTGCCGGGGTGGGCGTCCGTTTCGGAGCGGGCCTGCGCGTTTTCCAGAATGGCCTTGGCGCAGGCGCAGTTCCCGGTGTTGCAGTCGGAGGTGCGGAAGTGCTCGGAGCACTGCTGGCCGACTAGTTCCTCGGGGTCTTTGTCGTCAAGGGCCGCGCCGAGGTGGTTCATGTAGAGTATGCGAAGGTCGTTGTCCACGGCCATGACGGGCAGGGGCATGGTGTCCAGAATGCTCACGATGCTGTCGGCCATGGAGTTGCCGTTGCGGATGAGGTCGGCGTATGCGCCGTCAAAGGCCGCTTCGTCACCACGGCTGTTCAGGCGGCCGAGGCGGATGTCGCGGGCAAGATTGCCAAAGTCGCCGAGGACCTTTTTGAGGGTCACGGGGATGTCAGCGATGGCGCGGGCGATGGCGCCGATCTCGTCACTGCGGTTCACGTCGAGGGTCGCGTCGAGATCGCCTCGGGCCACGGCCTCGGCAAAGCGTTGCGACTTGCGCAGCGAGCGCGAGAGGGACAGGGCGAAAAGAACGGAAATGATGAGCGTTATGCCGGTGGCGGCTGCCGCGCTCACGCCCATGGAGACGAGCGCTCCCTGCTCCGCCTCGCGGGCGTTCTGGACTGCTGCGGCCTTGGCCGGGTCGATCTGTTCGGCTATGAGCGTGTCGACCGCCTGCGTCACGGCATCGGCGTTTTCCCGAATCTCTTTGCGCAGTTTTTTCTCTTCCTCGTTGACCTTGTTGAGCTTGCCGAGGTTGTCGTTGATGCCTGAGAGAATGTCCGAAATGTTTTTTGCCGTGCTTTCAAGTTCAGCGTTTCCGGCTACTGCGTCTTCCCATTCGAAAAGGCCGCTGGTGGCCATGGCGAGGTCGTTCTCGACCTCGTTGAGCTTTTGCGGATTGCCTGTGACCACGTACTCATGCACGCCGGACACGGCCTTGTTGACCGGAATGGAAATGTTTTCATCAAGGATGACCTGCATGTTGTACCAGCGGATGACGGCCTGAACGTCGCCGTTCACCTCGCTCATCTGCCGCTCCGGCGCGATGATCATGGTCACGGACTCCTTGATCTTGGCGGCGAGGTCCGTGGCCAGCGAGTCGGTGTAGCCGAGGGTGCGTTTCTTCTGGCGCAACAGGCTGCGGTAGCTGCCCATGATCTTGTCGATGGCCTTGATGCGCTCTTCAACGGGCTTGGCGCGTTCCACCAGCTGTGGGTGGTCAGCCACGGTATCCATCCAGAGCCGGAGGCTGTTTTTCGTATTGGAGATGGCGCGGGAGTACCCCACGTAGTTTTGCTGCGTGGGCGCGTTCACATACCCTTGAATCCGGTTGGTGGCCTTCATGAGGTTCATGACCACTTTGTCTTTCATCATTGCGTCGATTTCCGACCAGCGCACATAGGAATCGAGGTCCCGTCCAACGGAATGTATTCCCTGATATGCGGCCACGATGATGAATCCGGCAGCGGCCAGTGTAATGAGAGCCAACCCGATCTGTTTTCCCAACACGTTCAGTTTCTTCATGATATTCTCCGGCTATGCATATACGTCAGACCGGATTTCGCTATCACAGCTGAACACGTATGTCACATGTCAGGCGATAAAAAATCCATTCGAATATCTAATATCGAATATTGCGAGCGCAAAAAAAGAGGACCCGCCTGCGCGGATCCTCTTTAAAATCGGAAAACAAAACAGCCGTTTTAGTCGTCCATGCGAAAATCGACCTTGATTTTGAACATTTTACTGGCCGGAAGATTGAGCACTTTTATTCCGGTTTTTTCCGTGATCTCTCCGAGGACAGCCTCGACAGCGTCCATGTCCGGGGCGATCATGGTGAACCAGATGTTGAACTCGTTCTCGCGGAGGTAGTTGTGCGTGACGCCGTCGTGCCGATTCACCTCGGCCACGAATTCGTCGATTTTCTCTTCGGGAACGCTCGCGGCGCAGAGGGTGGACTGCAGCCGAGCTTTTTGGACTGGTAGTTGGCTCCCATGCGGCGGATCAGCCCGGTCTCCTTGAGGGCGCGGACGCGGGCCAGTGTCTCGGCCTCGGTCAGGCCCACACGCCTGCCCACTTCCTCGTAGGGGCGGGAGCAGAGCGGGAAGTCGGACTGGATGATGTCCAGAATCTGTTTGTCGTAGTTGTCCATGCGCTACTTCCTCGGTTGCTTCTTGGGCTGGTAGGAGCACAGCGGCTCCTCTTCAAGGTAGTTGCCCTTCATGGTCTGGGCTCTGGCACGGCAGCCGCCGCACACGCGCTCGTACTCGCAGTGGCCGCATTTGCCTTCGTAGACCTCGGGATTGCGCAGGTTCCGGAAGTGCTGGGTGTTGCGCCACAGCTCCGGGAAGGGCGTTTCCAGCACGTTGCCGCAGTCCAGTTCGAGGTAGCCGCAGGGCTGCACCTGCCCGCGATGGGAGATGAAGCAGAAGCCGACCCCGCCCAGACAGCCGCGGCTGACCGCGTCGAGACCGAAGTTCTCGAAGTTGACCGGGATGCCGTCTTCCTTGGCCCGCTGGCGGAGGATGCGGTGGTAGTGCGGGGCGCAGGTGGCCTTGAGCTGCATGTCCGTGGTCTTCTGGAAATCGTAGAACCAGTTGAGCACGTCCTCGTATTCTTCTGCGGAGATGACCTGTGCGCCCAGCTCTTCGGCCCGGCCCGTGGGCACCAGCAGGAAGATGTGCCATGCCGCTGCACCGAGTTTTTCGCAGAGGTCGAAATGTCCTTGAAGAACGGGAGATTGTCGCGGGTGACGGTGGTGTTGAGCTGAAACTCTATCCCTGCGTCCTTCAGGTACTGGATGCCCTGCATGGCCTTGTCGAAGGCCCCCACTTCGCCGCGAAACTCGTCGTGCTGCGCCGCTGTGGGCGCGTCGATGGAGATGGAGCAGCGCTCGATGCCCGCTTCCTTCATCTTCCTGGCGGTTTCGGGCGTGATGAGCGTGCCGTTGGGCGCCATGACGCAGCGCAGCCCCTTGCTCTTGGCGTAGGCGATGAGCTCGTACACGTCGTGACGCATCATGGGCTCGCCGCCGGTGAAGATGATGATGGGGTTGCCCACGTCCGGGAAGGTGTCGATGAGCGCCTTGGCCTGTTCCGTGGAGAGCTCGCCCTCGTAGGGTTCCACGTGCGCCTCGGCCCGGCAGTGTTTGCAGGCGAGGTTGCAGGAGCGGGTCACTTCCCATGCCACGAGGCGGCAGACCGGGCTGCCGTCCTCAAGCGTCATCTTCGGTTTGGTCTCTGCCCCGGGGTGGCTCTTGCCGTGCGGGTGTCCGCCGGGATGGCCGCCGGGGTGCCCTTCGGGCGGGCAGCCCTTGTGTCCGTGCATATCGTTATCCGTTCAGAACGCGCAGGGCGTCCTCGGTGAAGTAGGTCAGAATGAGGTCGGCCCCGGCTCGCTTGAAGGCCATGAGGGATTCCATCATGACCGCGTCGCCGTCCATCCAGCCGTTTTGTGCCGCAGCCTTGATCATGCTGTACTCGCCGCTGACCTGATAGGCGGCCACCGGGGCATCGTAGTTGTCGCGCAGGGCGCGCACGATGTCGAGGTACGGCAGGCCGGGTTTGACCATGAGGATGTCCGCGCCCTCGGCGAGGTCGGCCTCGGCTTCGCGCATGGCCTCGCGGCCGTTGGCCGGGTCCATCTGGTAGCTCTTGCGGTCGCCGCAGGAGGGGCAGTTTTCCGCTGCTTCGCGGAACGGGCCGTAGAACGCCGAGGCGTATTTCACGGCATAGCTCATGATCGGCGCGTTCACGAACCGGCCTCGTCGAGGCGGTCGCGGATG
>NZ_BBCB01000067.1 GCF_001311825.1 Salidesulfovibrio brasiliensis JCM 12178
TCCCGAAAGGCCGCCGCAAGCCCTGCGTTGCCGGGCGCGGGAGAGTCGAAGCCTCGTAGCAGGCCGCAGCCGCAGTCCCCGCCCTCGTCCGGCACGGAGCTGGACATGAACATGGACTCGGATGACGACTTCGAGCGGTTCTAGAATACATGACAAAGGGCCCCGTGAGGGGCCCTTTTCATATGTTATGGGGTGGGTGCTGTCCGCTGGCGGCCGGGGAGGCAGTGTCCCGGATTATTCCTCGTCCTCAACGCGGGTGACGGGCAGTTCAATGGTGAAGGTGCTGCCCACACCGGAGCGGGACTGCACGGAGATGTCGCCGCCGTAATGCTCGACGATGTTCTTGCAGATTGCCAGCCCGAGGCCGGTTCCCGTGGGTTTGAAGGTGTCGCCGCTGCCGCTCTGGTAGAACTTCTGAAAAATGAAGGGCAGGTCTTCTGTCGGGATGCCCTTGCCGGTATCCGAGACCGAGATGCTGATCATGCCGTTCTCCAGACCGGTCTTCAGGCTGATTTCGCCCTTGTCCGTATGTTTGACCGCATTGGAAAGCAGGTTGATGAGCACCTGCTGGAAGCGGTCCGGGTCGCAGTTGATGGGGGGCAGACCCGTTTCTGTGAAGACGTAGAGGTTCACCTCGGGCTTCCGGTTCAGGGAGCTGCTCATGGTTTTGGTGGCCCGGGCGATCTCATCGGGAACGTTCAGCTCCGTGTCCCGCCATTCCATGTGTCCTGCCTCGATCTTGTTGAGGTCGAGGAGGTCGTCCACGAGCCGGGAAAGACGCTTGCCTTCCTTGCCTATGATCCTGAGGTTGGCAAGGAGGGTCTCGCTCTTGTCTTCCAGCCCGTGCCCTTCGGTGAGCGGCATGAAGTGCTTCTTGAAATGCTTTTTAACCAGTATGGCGAAGCCGAGGATGGCCGAGAGCGGTGTGCGCAACTCGTGTGATGCCGAGGCCAGAAACGCGGAGCGTTGCTTGTCCAGCTCGATGAGCTCCTTGTTCGCCAGCCGCAGTTCCAGAGTCCGCTGCTCCACCTTTCGTTCCAGCTCCTGCTGGGCCTTGTTGAGTTCTTCCTCCACCCTCCGGCGCTGGGCCACTTCGGAACGAAGGGTCGTATTCATTTCAACGAGGTCGTGCGTCTGTTGCTCAACCTGCCGCATCATGGCGTTGTAGGCCTGCACCATCTCGCCAAGTTCGTCGCGCTTGTTCCAGACCAGCGGTTTTCGCAGGCCGTTGGTGGTGTTTTCATGCAGGACGTTCTGGATGCGCTTGAGCGGTCTGCCGATGATGAAGTGGACGGAGAGCCAGACCGTGGAGCCAAGTACGACCATGAAAACTATGGTGAAGATCGTGTCCACGCGGCGGCGTTTCAGCAGTTCGGTTCGCATGTCGCCGTCGTGGTATTCAATGGCCACACGGCCGAGGTCGAGCACTTCGTTTCCCGCGGCTCGCCGCAGGCGGCGCTCGGTGTGGATCACCTCGGAGTAGGGCAGGTCCATGGCCGGTTTGACGTCGGCGATAATACGCCCCTGATGGTCGTACAGCGTGGCCCGGTAAAGGTGCTGGTTGTCCTGATAGCTGCGCATGAGTCGCTTGAGGTGTTCGAACTGGAAGTTCCATAACGGTTCGGCCAGTTCGGCGGCCTTGCTGTTGGCGAACAGTTCAAGCCGTTCGCGAAGGTCGGCCCGCCCTTGCTCGGCGGTGCGGTGGGAATAGAGCGCGAAGAGCGCCACGCAGGTCAGCAGGATCACTCCCGTGACCGGAAGAATGATCTTGAAGGCCAGCGATCTGGTGAATTTGGTGCCCCGATTGAAAAAGGAGGCGGGGCCTTGCGGCTTGCTGGACATTACTGTGCTGATGCCTCCCGGCTTTCGAGCATTTTCAGTTTCCGGTCAAGCGCCTCAAGCAGCTTGCTGCGCCGATCGTCCGGAAGGCTTTCATTATTCATTATAAGCATGCGCTCCTTGAACAGGCTCAACTTGCGAATCGGGAGCAGTTGGGAATTGTCCGAGGGGGCAAAGCCCGTCCATTCACGGGCGGAGAGCATTTGTTGCTGCCTCTTCACGTGTTCCGTGCTCTTGCCGGAAGCGGGGCGGGCAAATTGGACAAGGGCGCTGCGGATGCTCTTCTTCAGTGGCTCGGGCAACGCCTTCCGAACCACGATGGGGTCGGAGGGAATGAGCGGCGACGTCCAGATGATGCGAATGTCTTCGTATTGCTTCGGATAGAGGTTCCTGTAGAGCGTCAGGGCCTGACTGTTGTTGGTGGCCACGTCCGCACGGCCTTCGAGCACGGCGTGAAAGTTGCCCTCATGGTTGTGGTGCAGGACGCGCTTGAAGATGGCGTCAGGGTCGACGCCGCGTGTTGCGAAGAGGTAGTAGCCCGGAACGAGGAAGCCCGAGGTGGAATTGGGGTCGCCGTTGCCGAACACAAGTCGGCCTGCGTTATCGATGACATCCTGTACGCTTTCAAGACCGGAGTCCTTGCGTGTGATGAGGTGCGCGTAATACCCCTCGCCGTGTCGTGTCAGGGTTTTGGCCACTATCTCCACCTTGGCCCGGTCCACGGCCTCAATGGCCGATTTGTTGCCGAGCCATGCGATGTCGGCCTTGCCCCTGGCAAGATACCAGATGACCCCGGCGTAGTCGTCGAGCACCAGCGCCTTGATGGATACGCCGACGGTCTCCGATATCTCCTTGAGAATCGGATCCCACGTTTCATGCAGGGCATCACGGGAGTCCGTGCACACCAGCCCCATGACCAGCGCGTCTGGAGTGGCGCGGGCTGTTCCGCAGAATCCCAGCAGGACCCAGAGTGCGCCAATGACGTGCGCAACAAAAAAAGGGATTCGGCATTGATACGGCACGACGCACGCTTCCGGTTGAACGGTGTTGAGAGGAGCATTCGTGCTCCTTGTTGGCATGCGTTGGGTGCCCGGTTGCATGCCACGCCCAAGGCACCACCTTTAGCGTATTTTCCTTTTTCGCAACCATTGATGCGGCAGAAGTTTCAGTATTGTAACGCACAGAAGGGCCTGTCTGCCGAGTGCTGGCTGGGAACAGGGGGGAATCATTGAAGCCTTGGTGCTTTCGCGGTCGCTGTGCTCGTGTGACGCGTTGGTTTCAGTTGGGCTAATCATCGCGCTGGGAGTCGAAGTAGTAGCTTGCCATTTTGCGTATGGTGCCGTCGTCAAGCATTTCGCGCAGGGTGGCGTTGAGTTCGTCCATGCGCTTCGCCAGTGGCGACCGCATGGAGACCGCCAGAAAGAGATCGGTATGGTGTTCCGGTTTGAAGTCGACCTCGCTAATGGTGTCCTGCAACCCGTAGAGGGCGAGGTCGCGCTCCACCTGACAGTCGGTGCCGACAAAAATGTTCCATCGCCCGTTTTCCACCATGCGGATGAGGTGTTCCTCATTGTTCCCTGCACGCTTCATCAGGGAGGTGTCCTTGTCGAACCGGGGGAAATAGGCCGAGTCTCGGGTGAACCCTATGGTCAGGCCCTTCAGATCGTCATAGCTTTTCACGATGCCGGTGTTTTCCTTGAGCGCATAGAATCTCGGGGAGCAGGTGTAGTATGGCGTATCGGTATAGAGCGCATACTGAGCACGTTCTTCTGTCCATGCGACGCCGGTCATGATGTCGGCGATTCCCTGCTCCAGTTCATACAGGCATCGTCCCCATGGCCGTTGGTGCCATCTGAACTGCACGTTCATTCGCTTGGCTGCCTCGTCGAGGATGTCCACGTCCAACCCGACAATGTCACCACTGCGTGTTCCGACGCGAAACGGTGGCCAATACTCCGTAGCCACGGAATACACCTGCGTTTCTTCGCAAAACGCAAGGGTTGGCATGAGTGCCAGCATGACCATGGCGAGGAGGAAACGCCGCATTACCCCGTATCCTGTTAGGAAAATTGCATCTATAAACAATATGCACGGAAATGGCGTCTGTTGTCAAAGGATGAATCAAATGGCTTGGGACAGAGGATGGCTTCGGAATGCGAAGTTGTGTGGGGCGGGCGCGAGGGGATAAGAGAATGCGGTGTCAGGCAGGCCAGTGTCCGACTGTCATTGAGAGTTAGTTCAAGATGAGGGATGTTCCTGTATTTTAGGATTTTATATTGTTTAGTTATCTCGTTGCGAATTGTCCTGTTGTCTGTTCGCTTCGCCGCTGTCAGGGTGTTAAAAAACGTCTGTTCTTTAAGTCGCCGCTGATCTCTGGACGAGGAACCGTTATTTTCTTACCCTGCACCTTATTACTTCCTTGCTACTATTAAATGAGAGTGTGTGACAAAATGTTTTCTGAATTCGTAAGTGTCATGAGTGATTTCGCTGTTATTATCGGTGCAGTTGCTGCGATCCTTGGGATTAATGCATGGAAACGTGAATTACTATGGAGGAAACATTCCGATCTTGCTGAAAAAGCATTGTTATCCGTGTACGAAATGCAGAGTGCAATCAACTCCATACGAAGTCCTTTCTCGTCAAGTGCAGAATATGAAGGGCGGGAGCGGGTAGAGGGCGAAAGTCAGCATGAAAAGTCTGCCCGTGATAGGGCATATGTTGTCTTTGCAAGGCTTGATAAGCACAGTGAAGTGTATGGAGAAATGAGAACAATTCAGCAACGTTGTCGGGTGATGTTTGGCGATTCGTATACCAAGATATTTGATGACCTTTGGGGCATTATCGTTAATATAATGGTGACGACAGAGATACTTGGCGACCATTACTGGAATGAACCGTTGGCGTTCTACGAGAAGGAGGAACGTAAGAGGCTGTTAGCGGATAGGAGGGAGCTTGAGGCTGTGATCTGGTATAGAGGTAATCAGGATAAAATCAGGCCAAAAGTTGAAGGGATCGTTACCGACGCTGAAAGCTTGTTTCGGAGCAAAATCACACCTCCTTCTCTGAAAGATCGATTTCAAGCTGCTTGTGGTTATCGCTGCAAGTGCATTGAATCAAAGTGAAAATTAGAGAAAAATATTAGGATACGATTCATGATGCTAAGTCTGATGGGCCTCCCCCCTCACGCATTTGAAGAAAGAAAAAGGCCTGCATGGCAGGCCCTTGTGGTCGATTGGCGGAAGCGTATAGGAGTCGAACCTACCGACGAGGGTTAGCCCGTCCACTGGATTTGAAGTCCAGGCGCCACACCGGTGACGAAACGCTTCCGCAGGGAAGGACAACTAGCTATCAGTTTTGGAACGGGGCTTCAAGGGAAAATGAATGATATGACTGATGGGTGCGGCTTTTGGGAGAGTCGTTTTTTTTTGCCGTGACCGTTTCATTCGGAACGAATTTGCGGTACGGTAAAACCAAACAATTGCAACAGACGGCCTTCATCCGGGCCGTACGGAGAAAACACCAATGAAAAAAGTTCTGGCCTCCCTCATGATATGCCTGATGCTCGGTGCCGTTGCCGCCATGGGCGCTTCTGCCTCGGATATGGGTGATCGCATTGCCGATACCTGTAGTCAGTGTCACCCTGCCAAGCGGGTGTGCAAGATGATCGGCATCAAGGATTCGGCAGCGTGGACCAAGACCATCACGAGGATGGTCGGCAAGGGGGCGCAACTGCCTGCTTCGGACATCGGAAGCGCGGCCGCGTACCTCGACAGTCTCGCGCCCGGAACCGGGCCGGTCTGCCAATAGAAGAACTCCTCCTGAGCTGGCCTGCGTCGTCCTCTACTGGGGAGCGGACGGCGCAGGCCGACTTATGTCCAACTAACGCAGCAGGACTCTCGCGGCCTTGCGGTCCAGCCTGCGGTCTATCCTGTTTCCCTTTTGCGCCAGATGCGCGGCGCGTCGAACGTGGCCGTTTTTCGCCGCACGGTGCGCGGCCCGGTCCAGCTTGCGCTCAATGCGGTCTCCCTTGCGGTCCAGATGCACGGCGCGTCGAAGCGATCCTGCGGAAGCGGGCAGGGCAATGGCGAGGGTTAGCGCAGCAAGCAGCGTGATGATGGCGATTCGTTTCATGGCGTCTCTCCTTGATTGGTTGGATTGTTGCCGTACATATCAAGGGGCGTGCCAGAGTGTGTCTGTCTATCAAGGTGCTGAATTTGCTGAACTAGTGTCCGTGCTGGTTTGGCGAGAGCGTTGTGTTGACGGTGCTGGTGCGCAAGAGATGCGCGCGGCCGGGAAGTTTCGGTCGTCCACGGGAAAAGACCCCTTCTTCCGGGAGGAAGAAGGGGGAGATGTCGTATTGGTCGGCGGATGGACCTCCAGGAGGTCAGGCGCGGGCCGTGCGGAAACTAGCGGGGGCGGAAGGTGATGCGCCCGCGGGTCAGGTCGTACGGGCTGAGTTCCACAGTGACGGTGTCGCCGGGCATGACACGGATGCGGAACTTGCGCATCTTGCCGGAAATGTGGGCGAGCACTTCATGTCCGTTTTCGAGCAGCACCCGGAACATCGCGTTGGGCAGTGCTTCTTCCACGGTCCCCTGAACCTTGATTCCTTCTTCCTTGGCCATTGAGTCTCCCTGTTTGTTATTACCGGGCGGCGCGCTGTGGGATTTGCGGCCGCGCGTGGGCCGAAGGGCCCTGCCCCAAGCGAAGGGCCTGTTTCCCATATAGGAAATGCTGCCGTTTGTCCAATCCAAAAGGGTTTCAGTGCGCGAAACGGATGAAGAAAGCGCGGTAGTGTGGTACAGGTTTGAGGAAAGGGGAGGGCAGTTCATGACGAGTGAACAGGACAGGCGCGCGGCCTTTGCCGAGCGGATGGTGGATATTCTCAATGCGTCTTCGCTGAACCTCGCGCTTGCTCTTGGCTACCGTACCCGGCTCTTTGAGGCCATGGACGGGGTTGATGAGCCGCAGAGCGCTTCGGAGCTCGCCAATGCCGCAGGCATGAGCGAGCGGTACGTGCGCGAGTGGCTGGGCGTCATGGTCGCCGGTCGCGTCATTGAACTGCATAATGAGGACGACGAGGAGCGTTTTCTTCTGCCCCCGGAACACGCCGACATCCTGACCCGCCGCGCCGGAAGCAGCAACCTCGGTGTCTACACGCAGGAGATTCCGCTGCTCACCCAGTGCGCCATGGACGGCGTGCTCAAAGGTTTTGTGACGGGCGAAGGGCTTTCCTACGACACCTATCCCCGGTTTCAGCAGTTCATGGGCGAGCTTGCCGACGCCAAGCACATGAAGACGCTCGTGGAAGACTTTCTGCCCAGCGTGGACGGAGGTCGCATGGTGGAGCGGCTTCGCTCCGGCATTCGGGTACTCGACATGGGCTGTGCCGAAGGGCTGGCGTTGCGCCTCATGGCGGCGGCGTTCCCGGAAAGCGAGTTCGTGGGGCTGGACTGTTCCGAGGAGGCCATCCATACGGCCCGGCTCGAGGCCGGGATCGAAGGGCTTGATAACACCAGTTTCGAGCTGCGCGACGTTGCCGATCCGGTCACTGCTGCGGATTATGAAGGAGCTTTCGACTACGTGACCGCCTTTGATGCCGTGCACGACCAGCGTCATCCGGCAAAGGCTCTGGACGCCGTGCACCGGATGCTTGCTCCGGGCGGGGCCTTTTCCATGGTGGACATCGCCGCGGAAAGCGACATTGGCGGCAACGCCGGACATCCCATGGGACCATTTCTCTATACGGTCAGCCTGATGCACTGTATGCCCGTAGGCCTGCACGACGGCGGGGCCGGGCTGGGCATGATGTGGGGCCGCCAGCGCGCCGAGCGGATGCTTGCCGAAGCGGGCTTTTCCGATGTAAACGTCACCGAGATTCCCAACGACCCGTTCAATCTGCATTTCTTCTGCCGCCCTTAGGCGGACGCCGCGAAAAGCGGTGGACAAATAACCCTATAGATCGTACTGAAATTCTTCATGAGCGAACAAACGATTACTCTCGACGCGTTTCTGGAAGACTGGCCCGACGGCTTTGCCCGTCAGGCGTTCATGCAATTCCGTGCCGCCATCGATGCGATGGACGGTGTCCACTGCGAGCTCAACGCCCGTCCCGGCGTCAGCTACTCCCTTCGTCCGCGGGCAGAAGGGCAGGAGCGGCCGCTTTTCGCACTGGTGGACGTCATCGACGACCCGTCCGGCCGCTGGCTGTCGGTCTGTTTTTATGCGGATTACGTCACCGACCCGGACGAGGTGGGCGATTTTGTCCCGGAGGGGCTGCTTGGCGAGAACGCCGTGTGCTTTGACGTGGATGAAGACGAGCCCGGCAGTGTGGCGCTTGTGCTGGAGAAGCTGGCCGAGGCCCGCTCCAAGGCGTCCTGATCCGATACCAAAAAGGGGCCCGGTAAACCGGAGCCCCATGTGCGTTCTTCGTGTGGTCGGCTATTTGCTGATCCACAGTGCCGTGCTTTCCAACTGGCGCAGCAGGCGAATGCTCAGAGAGCCGGGGAAGAAGGTGTCCATCTTGCCCGGCTTGATGTTGCGTTTGCCGAGGGCAACCGCAATGTAGTTTTCTGCGGCGTTTTCGCTGAGGATGGCTTTGTCCACGCTCTTCGCGGTCACGGCCTTGTACTCCGTGCGCTCTTCCGTGATGCCGTTCTCAGCCAGCGCTGCCCGTGTGTTTTCAAAAATCTCTTCACTGTCCGGGCCGTCGCTGCCGCCATCCTTCACATGCAGGACGGTCACCTTGTGCTGCGGCTGATGCTGGAGCATATAGCCCACATGGTCGGCCATGCGAAGGCTCGGGGCCGAGCCGTCCGTGCAGAGCAGGACGTTCCTGCGCGGCGTTTCGGGCGGCTGGCGGCAAATCCAGAGCGGAAAGTCGATCTCCTTCCACATGATGCCGTGGGTCACGCTGTCCTCGATGAGTTCTTCCACCCACGAGTAAGCCTTGCGGCCAATGGTCGTGCAGTCGTAGAGGCCCCGGCGTGATTCCTCGATGATCTCGCGCACCGTGCCTTTGTGGGATGTGATGATCTTGGTCTCCAGCCTGTTGGCCGGGCAGCCGGCGAAATCAACCAGCCATTTGCGGGCGTTTTCAACCGTCTGTTTGGCCTGTTGGCGTTTCATGGCCGAGACGGCGGACATGGCTTCCGTATTGCCCTCGTGCCCGAAGCGCATGGGCCTCGGAATGACATAGAGCAGGGTGAAACGGGTGTCGTCGAACGATTCGAAGAAGCTGTTCACGAATCGCAGTGAATACGATGCGGCGGCTCCTTCCGAAACCGTCAAGAGAATATGTTTTTCCACTGGCCCTCCGGGTGCGTTTTCTGATTGCTCCATGAATAGAGCGGATTACGCGGTGGAAGGCAAGTGTTTTCCCTTCGGAAAGGGGAGCCGTTTCTTCCGGGGCGCGGGCGCGCCCCGGATGGAAACGTGACTATGCGCGGGCTACCAGCTCTTGCCGGTGATGATGCTGCTGATGCGCTCCTCGGTGGCCTTTTCCACGAGGATCATCTTCTTGGCCTGCGCCTTCTTGACCTTTTCGCTGAGCACGTTGATGTCGGCGGGCTTTTCGATGAAGTCCATGGCGCCGAGCTTCATGGCCTCGATGCCCTTTTCCACGGATGCGTGGCCGGTGAGCAGGATGACCTGCAGGTCCGGGTAGAGCTTCTTGATCATCTTCAGGCTCTCGATGCCGTTGGTGCCGGGCATCTGGAGGTCGAGGAAGATGGCGTCGAACTGCTCGGCGGCGAGCTTGTCCAGCGCTTCGGAGATGTTGGTGGAAGAGTCCACATCCATGTCCCGGAGCTTCAGGCGTTCGCCCATGGATTCCAGGAATTCCGGTTCGTCGTCTATGAGAAGGACCTTTTCTGACATTTCAGGCTCCTTGTTTTGGCGGTTACGCGTCGCCGAACACAATGGCGACGTGATGGGGTGCGGAGCTGTCCAGGGACGCTCCTGCGCTCTCCGCGAGGGGTGCCAGGGCACTCCCGTCAAACGATACCCCTTCGGGCGCTGCAATCTCCAGTGCCGTGGGGGCGGCGGTCGAACGTATGGATACGGGGCCCGCAGTTTTTGCCGCGTCCGCCGCGATCTCAAGGAGACCGCAGGCGAGCCGGACCACCTCGAACTTCGAGCCGCGGACCGTGGCGGTCGACGCGGTGTCTGTTTCGATGGAAGTCTCCCGCAGCTGGGCGAAACGGGCCGAGAGGCCCGCGGCGAGCAATGCCGCCTCGGCGAGGTCCACGTTCGTCTCGTCCACGTCGGGGGTGTGCGCGAAGTCGTTGAGGCGACGGATGATGCCGTTGCCCCGGTTCACCTGCTCCCGGATCCGACCGCTGGCGTGCGTCAGTCGGTCAGGGGTAAGTTGCCCGCGTTCGGCCAGGAGGCAGAGGTCTTCGAGCAGCCCCGCGTTTTCGTTGACGATGGCGAGGACGTTCTTGAGGTCGTGCGTTGCGGATGCCGTCACGCGGCCGAAAAATTTCAGCCGTTCCCGTCCGTCCGTATTCACCGTATCCATATCGCGTTCCTTCCCGATCCTATGCATTCTTGACGCGCTCGATGAGCTCGTCAATGTTGATCGGCTTGATAAGGTACGAGGAGGCCTTGGCGGACCCCTCGCGGAAATCTTGTTCAGACCCGTGGCCGGAGAGGAACACGAAGCGCATTTCCGGCTTGATGGCCTTGAGGTGTTCGCGCAGTTCCAGTCCGCTCATGCCGGGCATCTTCACGTCCAGCACGGCCACTTCGTAGTCGTTTTCACGGGCCAGCTCGATGGCCTGGTCTCCGTTGTCCGTCCAGTCCGCGTCAATGCCGCGGAAGGAGAGTCGTTCCGCAAGTGCGGAAATCAGTTCGATTTCGTCGTCAACCAAAAGAATCTTCACAACAAGTCCTCAGTTAGCTTCGCTTCCGATGGGAAGACGGATTATAAAGGTCGTGCCCGTGCCCAACTCACTGGCCACGTCCATCTCGCCGCCCAGCTCGTTCACCAGCCCGTAGGTGATGGAGAGCCCCAGCCCGGTTCCGCTGGTCTGCTTCCGGGTGGAAAAGAACGGCTCGAAAATGCGCTCCATGTTTTCGGGGGCGATGCCGCAGCCGTCGTCCGAGAACATGAGCTCCACCATGTCGTCATTTGTCCGGCGAATGGTGATGTCGAGGCTCCCGCCGTCTTCCATGGCATGGAAGGCGTTGGTCACCAGATTGAGAAAGATCTGTTGTACCTTGCCCCGGTCCGAGACCACGCTCGGGATCTCGTCTTCGAGGATGACCTGCACGTCGATGCTGCGGTACTCGGCTTCCTTCTGCACGAAGCTGAGCACTTCCCGTACAACGCCGGGCAGATTGAGTGGGGCCATGTAGGTGTCCACCTGCCGGGCAAAGCCCAGAAGGCGCTTGGTGATGGTGCCGCAACGCTCCACGGAGTTGATGATGGAGTCCACCATGCCCACCAGCCGGTCGTCGCCCTTGTACTCGTCGCGGAAGGTAAAGAGGTCGCGGAGCAGCCCGGCCTTCTCGTTGATGATGGCCAGCGGGTTGTTGATTTCGTGGGCAACTCCCGCGGCGAGCCGTCCGATGGAGGCCATGCGGTTGGCGTGTTCCATGTCGCGCATGGCCTTGATGCGGGTCTGGTCCGCGTCATAGATGCGACCGACCATGAAGGTCGCCACCCCGAGAATCACCAGCAGGATGACCACGCCGCTCAGGCCGGTGATCCAGAGAATGCGTTCGCTGGCCTTGTTCACGGATTCCATGAGCATGGCCTGACGCTTGACGATCATGACGATGAACGGGGTGCCCTCGACATAGGCGTAGCCGGTGATGAGCGGTTCGCCCTCGCTGCTTCGCACCACGTCGGACTGCGTGCGGCTGGCCCGTTCCGGTACCGGCAGGTTCATGATTTCCAAAACGTCACCGTGCAGTCGGGAAGGCGTCTGTAGGATGCCTTCGGTATTCACGATGAAGGCGTCCCCGTCGCCCGAAAGGGTCAGGTCAGTGAGCAGTTCCTGAAAACGGCTGATGTCGATGGTGGCGCGCAGGATGGCGGGTTTGTCGTCAAGGGTGAAGCGCACGGCCAGCACGAAGTGCGGCAGGTCGCGGTAGCCGAGGAAGACGCTGCTGACGTAGGACCCGAGGTCCATGGTCTCCCGGAACCACGGCTGGTCGCTGTAGTCCTTGCCCTGCAGGGCGTAGGGGCCGACGTACGTCACCTGCCTGCCGTTTTCATCCACGAGGCCGAGGTCGGTATAGCCGCCGAACGCGGCCTTGAGTCCCCCGAGAATCTCCCTGAGGTGATTGGGGTTGCGCAGCTCCGCCTCCGGAACGGTGCGGGTGATGAGGGCAAGCGCCGCACGGCGCTCTTCAAGAAAGTAGCTGACCGTGCGGCGCGTATTGGATGTTGTCCTCGTGGTCCGGAGCAGGTTCTCGCTCATGATGGCGTTGCGCGTGGCGCGGTAGTCCATGGAGGAGACGAAAAGCAGGGGGATGAGTGCCACCGCGCTCAGGAGCGCAACAGCGATCGCCCAGACCCTGCGATAGTTCTGGAACCACCGGTTCGTGCCGAGGACTTCGTCATCGGTCGACCAGAAGCGGGGTTTCAGCATCTCCGTTATGGACTTCACGGGAACCTCTCCAATCCTTTTTTTAGACCGCTGCGGCTTCGTGAGCCTTCTTGATGGTCTCGCTCAGGGTCTCGATGTCCACCGGCTTGTGCAGGTAGGCAAAGGCACCGAGCTTCATGCAGACGTCGCGGTCTTCCTCGGAGCCGTGGCCGGTGAGGATGATGACCTGCACTTCGGGGCGCATGGCCTTCACCCGGCGCAGCACCTCGATGCCGTCGATGCCGGGCATCTTGAGGTCGAGCACGATGACTTCCGGGTCGTCGTCCGCCACGAGGTCAAGCGCCGATTCGCCGTCGTAGGCCACGGCCGAACCCATGTCGCGGAGCATGAGGCGCTCGGACAGGGTCTGGACGAACTCGCGTTCGTCATCGACCAGCAGAACCTTGTTCGGCAGCTCGAAGTCCACCTTACGATATATGTCGGATTGATGGAAGTTGGGTCCGACCTTTGTGTCCACATCTTTCACGCCGTCGACCTTGGAGGCCAGCTCCTTGAGTTCGCGCTCAAGGCGTTCCAGCATGAGGACGTTCTTGTTGATGATGATGGTGACCTTGCCGTCCCGTGCGGCCACGCCAACGTGGTGGCCGGAGCCTGCCAGCGAGGTCTCGACCCGTGCGGCCAGCAGGAAGTCCTGCACCGCCTTGGCCGAGGACGCGGTGGGCTTGACCGCCGGGTTGGCCAGCTGTTCGAGGATCTGCTCTGCAGCGTCCTTGACGCCGGTCTTGTCCACCGGGATGACCAGATCGTAAAGCGAGGCCTTCCAGGGGTCGTCCTCGTTGCGGGTTTCTTTGGTCCACGAGGCACGGTCCTCATCGCCCTTGGTGATGTGGCGTTTGGCCTCGGCCTGCGTGATGCCGAGCTTCTCAGCCACGTCAAGGCGGTATTGCACATTCGCGATCACGCAGGTGCGCAGCAAGTGGCTGATGGATTCCGGCGGCAGCTGGGCCGAGAATCCGTGCATCACGGCGTTTTCCTTTTCGGTCAGCAGTTCGGCCGCGGCCAGGCGGAGCCAGGAGGTTGCGCGCTCCTTCTCGTGGCTGAAGCGGTTGAAGATGGAGGTCCCGGCAAAGAAGGCCTTGCCGATCCTGTCTTCGTTCATGCCGGAGAGGGCGGCCGCCCGCGCGACGACGTCTTTGTCAGAGATGATGTCGGCACCGGTGCGGTCCAGCACGGCCGAGGCGATCTCGTCAGCCTCGCAGTACAGGCCGCTGAAGATGCATGCTATGCTCATGAGACTACTCCTTTGATTACGTCAGTCGGCACACGGTGGTCAGCGGGCATGCGGCCTCGCTTCCGTCCTTGTGCGCGGTTTCGTGGGTGGCGCAGACCGCCAGCTCGGTGTTCGGGAAGACGTTGTCCTCGCCGATCTTTTCCAGCAGGTGGGTACGCTTGAGCACGGCCATGACCGATTCGTTCACTCCGGAGAGGGACACGTCGATGCCCGCGGCGCGGACACGGTCCACGATCAGGGAGAGCGCTTCCTCGCCGGATGCGTCCATGTCGTTGATCCCTTCGGCGGAGATGATGATGTGCTTCAGGTTCGGCTTTTCCATCATTCGGTCGGTGATCTGGTCTTCAAGGAAGCTCGCGTTCGCGAAGAACAGCGGGCCGTCGAAGCGAACGACCGCCATGTGGGCGCACTCGCCGAGGCCGTGGGCCGTGGCGTCGCGAAGGTGTTCGTCTTCGGCGCGGGACAGGCTGGCCACGCGGGGGCGCATGTTCTTGTAGAGGAACACGCCCAGCGAGAGCACGACGCCGACCATGATGCCCTTGTCGAGGTGCGGCGCAAAGGCCAGCGTGCAGACAAAGGAGATCACGGAGATGGCACCGTCATACCACTGCGCTTTCCACGCGTGGATGAAACCGGAGGCGTTCACCAGACCGATGACGGCCATCATGATGACCGAGGCAAGCACGGCCTGCGGCAGATGATAGAGCAGCGGGGTGAAGAACATGAGCACGATGACGACCATGAGGGAGGTCACGACGCTCGACAGGCCCGATACGGCACCCGCCTGCAGGTTGACTGCGGATCGGGAGAACGAACCGGACGTGGGGTAGCTTCGGCCGCAGGCGCCGAGCATGTTGCAAGGCCCTGACCGATGAGTTCCTGGTTCGGGTCAAGGCGCTGGCCGGTTTTGGCAGCCATGGCCTTGGCAATGGATATGGCCTCCATGAAGCCGAGCAGCGAGATGATCGCGGCGAACGGCAGCAGGCGCAGCATGACCTTGAAGTCGAAGGACGGTGCCGAGATCTTCGGCAGGCCGGACGGGATGGTGCCGACGACCGCGCCGCCGCCCATCATCTTCAGGGAAGAGGTGTCCAGCTTGGTGTTGCCGAGTTTCAGACGCCAGGTGCGGCCGTCGCTTTCAGCACCTGCGGGAAGCTGGCCCTGCGGGTAGAAGGCCAGACCGGAGCCGGTCTTGACGCCGGTGAAGAGCTGGTCGCGCATCCAGGTGCGAAGCTCGTGCTGAACCTGCTTCTGGCGCGCGATGTTGGTGTCCACCACGTTGTAGTCGTGCTGGGCGTCGATGGCACCGATGGCATCGCCTTGTTCGTTGGCGTTCTCGATGACCTTGCCGATTTCGGCGCGCTGTTCACCGAGCGTGTTGATGCTCTGTACAGTGGAGTTGAACTGGACGAGCTTCTCCTGGAACTCTGGGTACTTGATGGTCGAGATGTCAACCCTGGCGTCGTGGTTGAACCCGATGGCCCACGAAAGCAGGGTGGTGATGACCACCGCCACGAGGACGTTGGGGATGCGCGGGTTGATCTTTTTCAGGCCGACCATGGTGGTGATCGCCAATGCACCCATGCCGAGGGTCGGCCAGTGGGTGTAATGGAAGGCGTTTTCCACCACGCGGATGATGGTTTCGTAATGGTGCGGCGCCTTGTCCACATACACGCCGAACAGCTTGGAGAGCTGGGAGGACGCGATGATGATGGCCGCGGCGTTGGTGAAGCCGTTGACCACCGGGTGGGACAGGAAGTTCACCACCAGCCCGAGGCGCAGGACCCCGAGCAGGAACTGGAACAGGCCCACAAGGAAGGCCAGCATCACCGCATAGGCGATGAAGCCCTCACTGCCCGCCGTGGCCAGCGGTTCCAGCGAGGCGGCCGTCATGAGCGAGACCACGGCCACGGGACCCGTTGCCAGCTGACGGCTGGAGCCGAACAGCGCAGCCACCAACGGCGGCAGGAACGAGGCATACAGACCGTAGTACGCGGGCAGACCGGCCAACTGGGCGTAGGCCATGGACTGGGGAATCAGGACAAGCGCGACGGTCACGCCCGCCAATACGTCCGTTCGCAGGTCGCTCAGGCTATAGCCTTTGAACCACTCAATGAACGGGAGAATGCGGCTTATCATCGTGCAGTTTCTCCATCAGGCTTGAGCATTTTTCTGCAGGATTCGATCAGGTCGTTGAACAGGGCTCCGGCATCGTACAGATTGAAGTTCTTGAAGCGGACCACGCCGTCCACCATGGTGAACAAAATGAGCGCGGTCTTGCGCGGGTGCACGTTGCCGATGGAACCGTCCTGTTGTCCGCGGACTATGGCCTTCTCGAACATGTCTGAAATGCAGTTGTAAAACTCTTCCAGACTGCTTCGGAAATCCTGATTTTCCGCAACGAACTTGTACAGATAGTGCCTTTGCAGCAACAGGAACTGGAACTCCATGATCCCGGCGAGGTACAGGTAGAAGGAGACGATCTCCTCCACCATGTGCAGGCCGTTTTTGAACTCTCGGCCGTCAATGAACCTGTCGAACTCCTCCACGATACTCTCGTTCGTCGTCTGGAGTATCGTGAGCAGCAGGTGCTCTTTGTTTTTGAAATGATAGAAGATTGTCCCTTCCGCGGCCCCGGTGAGCTCGGAAAGCTCGTGCATGGATGTGTCCGTAAACCCCTTATTTGCGAACAACACCGTCGCGGCCTTGAGGATCGCTTCCTTCTTCTTGGGCATCTTCTTCGGCATTAATTGTCCTCCACTAAAAAACCGACTGAGCGCTCAGTCGGTTTATGAAAATGTCCACCGATTGTCAACCCGTTGTGATAAAATTCTCAAAGTCACTTGCTGATCGGAAAGCGCTGATTTTGCTTATCTGCTTAAGTTTATTGAAAATATTAGAAAATCTCGTTGCTGAGTTTTATTAGCTATATATAAAGGTAATGCTTGAGCGACCTGGCGGCGCTTGCCATCAAGGCCGAAACGGGGCATGGATTCCCCCGGAGCGATCATGAGCAAGCCGGAACTCGATATACTCTACGCCGACCGCAAGATCGTGGTGGTCAACAAGCCCTGCGGGCTGCTCTCCGTGCCCGGAAAAGGCCCGGAGAATCAGGACTGCATCGTCACCCGCGTGCAGGCGCATTTCCCGGAATGCCGCAGGTTCCCCACCGTGCATCGCCTCGACATGGACACCTCCGGCATTCTCGTGCTCGGCCTCACCGCACGCGCCCAGCGAGAGCTCTCCGTGCAGTTCCAGAATCGCGAAGTCTCAAAACGGTACGTCGCGCTGCTCGATGGAGTCCTCCAAGCTGAACACGGTCAAGTGGAGCTGCCTCTGCGCCTCGACCCCGACAACCGCCCCCATCAGGTTGTCGACTTCGAGCAGGGCAAGCAAGCCCTGACCCTCTGGAAGAAACTCGCCGTCGAAAACTCCTACACCCGCGTGGAGTTCGACCCGAAGACCGGGCGCACGCATCAGCTCCGCGTCCACGCCGCCCATCACCTCGGTCTCGGCCACCCCATCGTCGGCGACCGCCTCTACGGCACCGGCACCGGACCCGGCCAGCTCAAGCTCCACGCCCGCTATCTGCGCTTCGTGCATCCCAAGACCAAAGAGGTCATGGAGTTCGACGTGCCTCCCGCATTCTAAGTCCTCAAGGAACTTTTCTTGAACCTCCTCAAGAAACGGGCTACCTCCACCCAAGGAGCCACACATGCCGAATTCCGAACTCATCCTCATCGCCATTGCGCTGGCCATGGACGCCTTTGCCGTCTCCATAGCCACCGGCGTGGCCCTCAAGTCCGTCAGCCTGCGTCAGACCTTCCGCCTTTCATGGCATTTTGGCCTGTTTCAGGGACTCATGCCCATCCTCGGCTGGTACTGCGGCCTTTACATTCGTACCTATGTCGAGACCTACGCCCACTGGATCGCCTTTGTGCTGCTCGGCTACATCGGGATCAAGATGATCCGCGAAGCCTTCGACGATGACGACACCGCCGCCAAGGACCCCACACGCGGCCTGACCATGGTCATGCTCTCCATCGCCACCAGCATCGACGCCCTCGCTGTAGGTCTGAGCCTTTCCATGCTCGGCCTTTCAGTCTGGTATCCCGCCCTCATCATAGGCATCGTTGCGCTGGTGTTCACTGCCGTGGGTATTCATCTGGGCGCGACTGTTTCCCGCGCCAAACGGTTCAGTAAGTATGCAGAGTTGGTTGGGGGAATTGTTTTGATAGGGATTGGTGTGAAGATTTTGTGGGAGCGGAATGTTTTTGGGTAGTGGCGCGGGCGGGCCGTTGGAACGGTGATCGGCAGCGTTACGTTGCCGCTGGGTTCGGTTCCGGGAGATTG
>NZ_BBCB01000068.1 GCF_001311825.1 Salidesulfovibrio brasiliensis JCM 12178
TCATCCGAGACACCGCACCATTCCTGCATTCCGGCTGAGGCGTCCTTACTGAACGTGCGTTCCCAACGCCGAGTAAGGACTTGTCGGGAAAGCTTTTCCTTCCTTCGCGACCCAAGATGCTTCTGCGTTTCAGGCAGTGAGCATGGTCGATTTCGATATAGATGTGATTAGGGTTCCTTTCATCGCACGTCAGCTGCCTTCGAGGCGCGTCTAATGCAGACGCAGTGACGTCGGAATCAACACATTCACCGTCCCGCAGCATTTGAATCCCCTATTCTTTTGCAATCACATACATCGATTTCTTCAGGACCATCACTGATTCTTCGGTCCGCCCGTTTTTGGGCGAAGGAAAATCTTTCCTTCAACATTCTAATTTATTTGGGGATTAACATGCCAAAAGACGGATTAATCACGGGCATCCATCGGGCCTCACTGCACGGCAGTGCAAAAACGGTGGCAAATAACGTAGACGCTGCAGAGCGTTTCGTTCAGACAGCAAGAGAGCTGGGCATCAAAACCCAGAAATGGTCAAACCTCACGAACCGACACGTTCACGAAGTTGTCCGGGAATGGCAGCAGGAAGGCCTGAAGGATTCCACCATCAAGGGCTACATGTCAGGCGTTCGCGCTCTGGCAAGGGCTTGGGGAAACCAAAAGGTCGCCGAGACGGACAATAAGCGTTTTAACATCGGGAACAGGGTTTACGTCGACAACGTTGACAAGTCGATTCTGCCGGAGCCGTATGAAAAGGCAGTCACCGCTTTACGGAGCGGCAATGACATTGAGCAACGTGTAGGGATTGTTCTTGAGCTGGCCCGCCATCTGGGGCTTCGATTCGAAGAGGCCTACAAGTTCGATTGTCAGCATTCGTTAATTGGCGGGAACACGCCGGAGACGTTTACGGGCCTCTTCATTACAGACGGAACGAAAGGCGGACGCGACAGAAATCTCCACACCATCACATCAGAAATGCGCAAAGCCGTTGCACGGCATCATGCATTCACAAGCGGTCGGGGAAACTTGATGATGCCGGGATGGAAAGAAAAATCCGTCCGACAGGAGTTCTACAAGATTGCCCGAGAGCACGGGATTTCACGAAAGGACAGCAACGGGTCATTCCACGCAGCAAGACACGCACGCGCTCACGAAATATTCCGCGATACATGTGGCTTTGAACCACCATGTCGGCACGCAAGCAAGGAAGACTTCATTGCGGCTGCCAGAGCAAGCCGGGGCGACGACTACGCACGGCTTGTGAACGAAGCGGAAGTGCAAGTACGCACGCAGTTCGGTCATGGAGCTGGACGAAGAGATATAAGCGCACAATATCTTGGCAGCTGGAAATAACCTCCTTTTCATGGCAATTTAAGAAGCCCCGCCAAGGGGCTTTATTTTTTGCATTTTTAAAGATTCTTGTAACAGAAAGGGACGTCTTGTCGTCCCTTCTTTTTTAATTTTTCCCTAACAAGTTAGGGAGAAAATTAAAAAATTCATTCCTCCCGCGCGCGTCCTTGGCCGCGCCCGCCAGCATTCCTTTCACAGCCGTTCATACATTTGGTTTCACTTCACAGAGCTTGCTTCGCTGCGCTCTGCTGCGTTCAACCAAATTTCTTCACGGCTGCAAAAGTCATGGGGGTGGCTCCTTTTTATGCTTTGCAACAACGCATGAAGAATCCCGGAAAAAGAAAAGGACAGATTGGCAAAAGAAAAATGATCTTTTACAAAAAAAACCTACCCGCGACTATTGCCCAATTTTCAATCCCATGATTTGTAATGGAGGATTGGCCTTGGGCAATCGTGCCTAGCCGCAAAAAATGAAGTGCAGACCGGACGTTCTTAACGCGTTGGAGGCTTCGACGTGCACCTGGGGAACACTTCATGGGAGAAATCAAACTTCTGACGATTCAGGAAACCGCTGAGATTCTGCGAGTGCACCGGGCCACCGTTTCACGCATGATTTCAGCTGGCGAATTGCCGTTTGTCGAGATACGATCCAGAAAGCTGGTCCGGCTTCAGGACTTGCACGGGTTCATTGACAATCACATCGCGAAAGCGGGCGAAAGGTCACGGGAGGACTAGTTATGGCAACAGTCACCCTGGAAAAACGCCCGAGAAAGAAAGGATGCAGCTACGTCGTCAAGTACGTCGATCCCGAGACAAAGCAAAAGCGTTATCACGGCACGTTCAAAACGTGGCGTGAGGCTGACAAGGAAATTACCCGCCTGAAAGTTGTTCTGGATGGCGGGGAAATGCCGGAATCACCTCAGGCGCGGAATCGTATGCGCGGCAAGACCTTCGCGGAGATTGCTGCGCTGTGCGAAGAAGAGTGGAAACGACGCGTCAAGGAAGGCAGCCTTGGGAAGAACACGCTTACTGGCTACCTTGGCAACCTGAAGCGCTTGGTCGCGGTCTGGGGCGGCAAGCCCATGGGCATCCTCAATGAAAAAGTCATTCTGGACTTCCGCGCTGATGAGGCCCACAAGAATTCCCCGGCTTCGGCGAACCGGTACCTGTTCATAGTCAAACAGGTTTTCAAGCGGGCCTTGAAGGAAGGCGTGCTGAAAGCAGACCCTGCAAGGGAGATTGGCTACCTGAACGAAGAGCAGCACGAACGAAAGAAGTTCCTGAAACCGGAACAGGTCGACGTGCTCCTCGCCAAGGCTGGGGAAAGCCGAGCAAAGCATTATCTTCCTTTGGCCATTCTGCTGGCCGTGGAACATGGTTGCAGTCGTCAGGAGATCCTTGACCTGAAATGGGCTGATATCGATTTCAACGGTAAAGGCCTGATTCGCTTCTTCCGCACGAAGAACCGCAGGGAACGCTTGCACCACATCATGCCCAGAACCCGAGATGCTCTGATCGCCCGACGCGCCCATTTGGAAGAGCGTCGAACAAAGCGGAGCATTGCCGTGAAAGGTGACCATGTTGTCGGACACTTGGATGGAACCCGGATGGGCGAGTTCAAGAGCGCATGGAAGAATGTCTGCAAGGCCTGTGGGCTTGACGACCTGCACTTCCACGACAACCGGCATACCTACTGTTCGAGCATCGTTCTTGCCGGAGGCAAGCTTGCAATGGCGGGAGCCTTATCGGGCACAAGGATTTGCGTATGACGAAGCGGTACACGAACCTTGAAGAGCTGCAGGACAATCCCGCCCAAGAAAGATTGGCCCAATACTACGCAAAAGCTGGAAATTCGGATTAGGCCACATTTGGACCACAAACCGGATTTCGACTATCAGGCAACAAAAAATGGCTCCGGTAATCTACCGAAGCCATTAAGGAAAATTGGTGGAGCTGGAGGGAATCGAACCCACGACCTCTTGAATGCCATTCAAGCGCTCTCCCAACTGAGCTACAGCCCCACTGCGTTGGGAACGAACGTGTTTAGGACAGTTTGAGGCGGTTGTCAAACAGAAATCTGAGATGGGGTGAGGTCCATGACGAAAAGCATGGGCCAGCCACGGAATTTGTCCATGCGCGGATTGCCTGAGGCCAGCCCCTCTTCGCCGAAATGCTCGTTCAGGGCGTTGATGCTGAAACCTGCTGAGAGTGCGGCCATGACAAAATCGCTTATCTGATGCGAATGGCTCTCGAAACGGACCTCCTCGCCGGATTGCTCGTCCACAAAATGCGCTTGCAGGTCACGCAGAAACATGGCCGGGTGCATGGTGCTCAAGACGGCCCTGCCCTGTGGCCGGCAGATGCGCCGGACCTCGGCAAAGAACGGCCTCAGATCGCCCAAATGCTCCAGCACAAGGCTGGACACGATCAGGTCACAAGCCCCGTCATCAAGAGGCAACGGCTTCGTAAGATCGGCCTGCTGCAGCGTCACCGACGCACCGTCTGGCAGCTTGGTGCGGGCCTGATCGAGCATGCCTTGCGAAAAGTCCAACCCTGTCACCGTCGCGCCCCGCTTTGCCAGCCACGATGTATAGCGGCCCGTGCCGCAGCCGAGGTCTGCCACACGCAGCCCGGCCACATCACCGAGAAGCGGCGGGAGCACAAGGGAGTCGAGCGCAACCAGCGGGTTCCCCTCTGTATCGTAAATTGATGACCAGAGATCGTACCCCTCACGAGTGGAGACTTCCCGGACCGGACGCTGCGACACGGCTAATCCTCCTCGGGGAAGATACCCCGGCGACTGCCCATGGACGGCGGCTGCTCGCCATGCTCCTTGAGCGTCTTCAGATAGGCCTTCCAACCGGGGCACCACTTGGTGTGCCACTCCCAGAACCATGCGAGAATCGAGGTCGGGTCCTTTTCCGTTGCCCGACGAAAACGGCAATCGTCGCAGGGCATGTATTGCTTCTTGACCATAGTTTCCTCCGAATGGGATTCAGGTTTTCCTGCCACAGCCGCAGACGGTTGCCAAGTATCACGTACCGATATATTCAATAGGCACAGATCACTTTCGGAGGAAACCATGACTGCCGATAAAACCCGTTCCGACTTGCTGAGTCGCCGTCAGGCCCTGAAATTCATCGCCGCAGGCGCGGCCGGAGCCGTGGCCGGATGCGCGGTGAACCCCGTCACCGGCGAGCAGCAGTTCATGCTCGTCTCGCAGCAGCAGGAAATAAGTCTCGACAAACAGAACTCCCCGCACCAGTTTTCTGCCGACTACGGCCCAGTGCAGGACGGCGAAGTCAACAACTACGTCACCAGCGTGGGCAACAGCCTCGCCAAGACCAGCCACCGGCCGGACATGCCCTACAATTTCAGGTGTGTGAACGCCAACTACGTCAACGCCTACGCCTTTCCCGGCGGCAGCATCGCCTGTACGCGCGGCATCATGTTGAAACTGGAAAACGAGGCGGAGCTCGCCGGACTGATGGGACACGAAATCGGCCACGTAAACGCCCGCCACACGGCCTCGCGCATGAGCACGGCCATGGCCACCCAAGGCATTCTGGCCATCGGCGTGGGCGTGGTTGCCTCGCAGAACAGCGATCTCGCCCCGCTGGCCGCAGGACTCGGCGGCGTGGGCGCGGGGCTGCTGCTTGCCAGCTATTCCCGCGACGACGAACGGCAGGCCGACAGTCTCGGCATGAAATACATGGACCGCGCCAACTATGACCCCGAAGGCATGGTCGGACTCATGGACGAACTGAACAAGCTTCATAAAACCGACCCTTCCTTCGTGCAGCAGATGTTCGCCTCGCACCCCATGAGCACTGAGCGCTATGCCACGGCAGTTCATGAACGCGACACCACTTATGCCGGAAAGCACGGCAAGATTCTTCGCGAACGCTACATGGACAACATCGCTTCCATAAGAAAGATCAAGCCTGCCATCGACGAAATGCAGAAGGGCGAAGGCTCCATGCGCAAAAAAGCCTTTACCGAAGCAGAGACGCACTTCTCCAAGGCGCTCAAGGTCGCTCCGGACGACTATGCAGGCCTTCTGCTCATGTCCAAGTGCAAGATGGCGCAAAACAAACCACAGGAGGGCCTGCGATACGCCAAGGAGGCTGAACAGGTTTACCCGCAGGAAGCGCAGGCCAAGCACATGGTCGGCATGCTCGCAATGGAGACCGGCAAGTACCAGCAGGCTCTTAGCAGCTTTACAGCATACGAAAAGGTCCTGCCCGGCAACCCCATGACCACCTTCTTCACCGGCTTCAGCTACGAAAAGCTGGGCAACAAGGACATGGCGGCAAACGAGTACTACCGATTCCTGCAAAACAACCGACAAGGCGACCTTGCCAAGCATGCGTACACTCGTCTGAACGAGTGGGGATACGTCAAGTAGCGGCCCGACGAAGCGTCTTTTTTTCACCCCGGACTTGCTTTCAGCGGTTCGGAAAGGCATGCATGGACGTTGACGCGCAAATTTCAACCCAACAGGCACCATGATAGACGAACAACGACTTCTCGATACATTTTTCGACCTCGTCCGAATCGACAGCCCGTCCTTCAAGGAGGCCGACGTTGCCGAGCACCTCAAGCCGCTCCTCAAGGAGATGGGCCTGAAGGTCAGCATGGACAAGGCTGGCGAAGCCTGCGACGGCAACTGCGGCAACCTCATCGCCAAGCTCAAGGGGACCGCCCCCGGCGAACCCATCGCCTTCTCCGCGCACATGGACTGTGTTCCGCCTTGCTGCGGCGTGGAGCCGATACTCGATAACGACGTGGTCCGATCAAAGGGCGACACGGTCCTCGGCAGCGACGACAAGGCCGGAATAGCGGCCATTATCGAGGCGCTCCGGCACATTCAGGAAACAGAAGCCCTGCACCCGGACATCTACCTCGTGTTCAGCATCGCCGAGGAATCCGGCATGCACGGCGCCAAGCATCTCGACCTCTCCAAGGTCGGGGCCAAGCAGTTCGCCATCCTCGACTGCTCCGGCTCCGTCGGCTCGGTCATCACCCGCTCCCCGGCCAAGGTAGACGTCACCGCCACCTTCACGGGCCGCGCTGCTCACGCAGGCTTCGAGCCGGAGAAAGGTCTCAGCGCCATCACCATGGCCGCCGACGCCGTACTGAACATGAAGCTCCTGCGCATCGACGAGGAAACCACCGCCAACGTGGGCAGCATTCAGGGCGGCACGGCCATCAACATCGTGCCCGAAGAATGCGTGGTGCATGCTGAAACCCGCTCCTACGACGCCCGCAAACTGGAAGCGCAGGTGGAACACATGGTCGACTGCTGCCGTCAGGCAGCCGAGCGTCACGGCGGGGAAGTCGACATCACCACCAAGGAACTCTACCCCGCCCTGAACGTCCCCGAAGACAGCCCCATGCTGGCACGGACGGTCAAGGCACTTGAAAGCCTCGGCATCAAACCCGACATGCAGAGCTCCGGCGGCGGCAGCGACGCCAACGTGCTCACCGGACGAGGCATCGACGCCGTGAACCTCGGCATCGGCATGACCGGCGCACACACCACCGACGAACACATCGCCGTGGAAGACCTGCTCGGCACTGCCATGCTCGTTGCGGAACTCATGAAAATGTAATCGACAAAGACAGAACACAAAAAAGCGCGGCACCCGAAAACGGATGCCGCGCTTTTTTTCGTGAAAGCTAGATCAACGGGAGTTGGTCCTCATCCTCCAGCCGCAGCTTCAGATGCTTATACGCCTTGGGTGTCGCCACCCTGCCGCGGGACGTGCGCTTCAGGAAGCCGCACTGAATGAGATATGGCTCGTAAATGTCCTCGATGGTCTTGACCTCCTCGGCACAGGCCGCCGCAAGCGTCTTCACGCCCACGGGTCCGCCCCCGAAGTGCTCCACCACCAAAGAGAGAATCTTGCGGTCCATGTAATCCAGCCCGTACGGGTCCACGTCCAGACGATCAAGCGCCATCTCCGCCAATTCGCGATCAATGTCGCCGTCACCATGCACCTGCGCGTAATCACGCACGCGCCGCAGCAGCCGGTTCGCGATGCGCGGAGTCCCTCTTGAACGCCGCCCGATGGCCTCTGCCCCCTCGGTGGAAACCTTCACGTCAAAAATGCCCGCTGCCCGCTGGACAATGAGCGCCAGTTCCTCGGGCGAGTAAAACTCAATGCGGAATATGCAGCCGAAGCGATCGCGTAACGGAGAGGTCAGAAGCCCGATGCGCGTGGTGGCACCCACCAGCGTAAACGGCTCCAGATCAAGCTTCACCGTCCGCGCCCCCGGCCCGGAGCCGATCACCAGATCGATCTGGAAATCCTCCATGGCCGGATACAGGACCTCTTCCACCGTGGCGGGCATCCGGTGAATCTCGTCGATAAACAGAATGTCGCCCCGCTCAAGGTTGGTCAGGATGGCCGCGAGGTCACCGGAGCGCTCCATGACCGGCCCAGAAGTGGACACAAGGTTCACTCCCAGCTCCGATGCCACAATGCGCGCCAACGTAGTCTTTCCCAGCCCCGGATTGCCGTAAAAAAGCGTGTGGTCAAGCGTGCGCCCCGACTCCGAAGCGGCACGGATGAACACCTCGAGGTTGGACCGCAGATCATTCTGCCCGATGAAATCGGCCAGCTTTCTCGGACGGATGGTATCGTCTGGCAATGTGCACTTGCTCATGAACGGGCCTTGGCAATCTTCTTGAGCACGCCGCGAATGGCCGCCGCAGCGTCAAGGTCTGGTTCTTCCTGAAAAATCTCCTGCAGAAACGGTCTGACTTCTTCCTCGGCATACCCGAGGTTCTTGAGCGCGGCAAGCGCGTCGAAGTACTGCCCCTGCGGCCCGGAAGGCGCAACGTCCTTCACAGGAATGGTCGTGCCCTGCCCCGACGTCCCGAGCTTGTCGACCTTCTCCTTCAGGAACCACAAAATCTGCTTCGCCGACTTGGGACCGATGCCGGGAACCGTCGACAGCGTATCCACGTCCTCCCGAAACGCAATCTCCCGCAGATGCGGCGCGTCAAACTTCGATAGGATCGCCAGCGCCTTCTTGGGCCCCAGCTTGTCGATGGATATAAGCGTCCTGAACAACTTGAGATCGTCAGCCGAAGCAAACCCATACAGGTCAATGGCCTTCTCGGCCACCGCAGTATGGATATGCAGCTGCACCTCTTCGCCGCGTTTCGGCAACTTCGACAGGACCGTCGTGGGCGCAGACACCTCGTATCCCACGCCGCCCGGCGTCAAAAGCACCAACGAACTGTCGTCAAAACCGACAAGCCGCCCTTCAAGATATGCGATCATTCTTCCTCCGTAACACGATTCGCAAGCCGGAAGACACGTTACCCCAATCGGCCCGGACATTCAAAGGAATTGCCGGGCCTTGCAGCGGCAGCCTTTCGGGGATTCTCCAAAGGCTCAATATCACCCTGAAGCCATAGCCCTTGAGGCTCGTTGGTGAACGGCTTCCAGCCAATTGCGAAACAGTGCCGCGAAGAAACCTAAGATGCCTCCGGCGGGCAGGGCGCTGCCCTGCACCCGGCAAAGGGGATAATCCCCTCTGCACTCCCTGACTTGAAGGCGTTTGCAACAAGCGAAAGTCTAGCGCGGTCGGACAATTGCGCCGAAGGCAAGCCAGAAGATTTTGGAGATTCTCAAGAACCTTTTGCAAAAAGGTTCTTGAGCCGCCGGAGGCAAAAAAGAAGCCGCCTGATAAGGCGGCTTCTTTTCTCTTCATCATGTTCCGGTCAGTCGTCGCATTCGCCGTTCGTTCAGGTGGCAGATGGCGATGGCGAGCGCGTCCGAGGTGTCGGCGGCCCAGTCGGGCTTTTTGACGCCGAGGGTGTGGGCGACCATGAAGGCGACCTGATCTTTGGGCGCGTTGCCCACGCCCACAAGATTTTTTTTCACTTTGGACGGTTCGTATTCGGCAACGGGCAGTCCGCTAACGGCGAAGGCAGCCATGGCTGCTCCGCGCGCCTGTCCCAGCTTGAGGGCGGAGGTGGCGCTTTTGGAGACGAAGACGCTTTCGATGGCCGCTTCGACCGGGGCGTGTTCCCCGATGAGTTCGATGAGGCGTGAGTGGATCACGCCCAATCGGACGGCCATCTGCTTCTTGACCGGCGTGCGGATGGTTCCGGCGTCGACGAGGGTGACCTGTCCGGAGAGTTCCCGGACGATGCCGTAGCCTGTCACCCGAGAGCCGGGGTCGAGGCCGATGACGATCACGCCGCCGTCCGAGCCCATTCGCTATTCCATGCCTTCGAGCAGGTCATCGGGGAAGTCGGCGTTGACGTAGACGTTTTGTACGTCGTCGTTGTCCTCGATGGCGTCCATGAGCTTGAGGACTTTCTGGCCGGTTTCCTTGTCCACGGGCACGAGGTTCTCGGGAACCTGCTGCAGTTCGGAGGACTCGTATTTCATTTCGGCATCGTCGAAGGCTTGCTGAACGGCCATGTAGTCGGCGGGTTCGCAGTGCACGGCAAACATATCGCCCTCGTCGAGGATATCTTCGGCACCGGCTTCGAGGCCAACTTCCATGAGTTCTTCCTCGGAGTGGTTTTCCTTGCTGAAGGTGATGACGCCCTTTTTGTTGAACATCCAGGCCACGGAACCGGCTTCGCCCATGTTTCCGCCGTGCTTGCCGAGCAGATGGCGGACTTCGGCGACGGTGCGGTTCTTGTTGTCGGTAGCCACTTCGATGAGCATGGCGACGCCGCCGGGGGCGTAGCCTTCGTAGGCCATTTCAAAGATATCGCCACCTTCGACTTCACCGGTGCCTTTCTTGATGGCGTTGTCGATTCTGTCCTTGGGCAGGTTTACCTGCTTGGCCTTCTGGATGGCGAGGCGCAGCGCGGAGTTGTCTTCCGGGTTGCCGCCGCCCGCTTTGGCGGCGAGGATGATGTCCTTTGCCGCCTTGGTGAAGAATTTGGCCTTTTTGGCGTCCTGACGGCCTTTGCGATGCTGAATGTTGGCCCATTTACTGTGTCCAGCCATGTATTTCCTCCTGCGATTCGTATCTCTTGATATGCGAGGCGGGTATATTACCCGTCATTTCCCTTGAAGCCAAGTCCGACAATGAAGGTCTCCTTGCTTTCCGCACGGCAGCTTTTCGGCTTGAAGGTCTTGACCTTGCCAAAGCTGGGCCGGATGGAGTCCACGAAGCCCTTGGTATCCGGTCCCTCGAAATTTTTCACGGCGAAGTGGCCGCCTTTTTTGAGGTATTTGAGGGCTATTTCGAACGCTTTTTCGCACAGTTCGAGGCTGTTGGCCTGATCGGCGAACTTGACGCCCGTGGTTTTGGGTGCCATGTCGCTGAGAACGAGATCAAAGGGCACCATGGGTTCCATGGCGGCCAGCAGCTCGGGCGAGTCCGAGAAGACGTCTTCCTGAAGAAAGGTCACGTTGTCCGGAAATTCGGTGTCGGTGGACTGGATGTCCACGGCGAGCACCTGACCTCCGGCTCTGGAAACCTTCTTGGCCGCCCAGAGGGTCCATGATCCGGGCGCTGCGCCGAGGTCGATGACCGTCTTTGCGCCCTGAAATATCTGGAAACGTTTCTCGATTTCCTGCAGTTTGTAGACGGACCGGGCAGGATAGTTCTCCTGCTTTGCCCGTTTGAAATAATGATCTTTGTATTTTTTCATGGCTTGTCTCCGCCTGCGGCGTGGAGCCTTCTTTAGCCGAATATGCCGCACAAGCCAAGTTTTCTCCCATGAGCAGCAGACCAGTACGCCTCCAGATCGTCAACGAGCTTGGCAAGAAGCAGACCCTTCCCGCTGACAAGGACCAGTTCGAGATATACGGCTCCGGCGTGGAGACCGTGTTTCTGGGCCTCGGCCCGGAACCGGAGAAGTTGCCGGAACTCTTCCCGGAATATACCGCCCCGCTGTACATAGAATGTCCGCAGTTCGAGGAACAGGTGCCGGACTTCGTCAATCGCGTACCGTCATCGTACTGGCGGGTCGAGCCGGACGTTTTCACGCCCGACTTTGCCGGGCAGGTGCGGGTGATCCGCTACCGGCCGAACCTCAAGGCGTTTCCGTCCTTCTGGGGACCGCTCACCGGACGCCTCGCTGCCACAGGGGCCAAACCACGAAACGCGTTGCGCTCGGTCTGGATACCGCACGGCGAGCACGACCTGCTGGGCACCGAACTGAGCAGGGCGTTCGAGCAGAAGGGATTCAGGACTGCCGCCCCGAACGCGGAGTCCATCGAACGCTCCGCTGCAACCGAGCTTTCCGGCCTGCTGCAAGGACACACGCCCGAGCTTTTCATTTCCATCAACTTCAAGGGGCTCGACCCGTTCGGCCTCGGCTTCAACCTGCTCCGGGAGGCCGGGGTGCGCGTGATCGTCTGGCTGGTGGACAACCCCTTCAACATCCTTCCGGCGGTCAAATCCGGCTACTGGAAGGAGGCCGACCTCATGGTCACGGACTCCAGCTTCGTCCCGACGCTCAGACAGGCGGGCGCGCAGAGCGTGCACCACCTGCCGCTGGCCGCCAGCCCGGAACTGTTCCGCGAAACAGGCACCCTGCCTGCCCATGCCCGGGACGTTTCCGGCAAAACCGTGTTCGTGGGCCGCTCCGAGTTTCCGAAAAAGGATGCCTTCTACGCCGGGCTGTCCATTCCCGATGACGCCATGGCCGAAGCCGAAGCCATGCTCGCCGCAGGTGGACGGGCAGACTGGTTCTGGTGGCGCAAGACCCTCGGCGTGGACGCGCTCTGGCCGGACAACGCGGTGCGGCTGCCGGGGCTTGGGGCAGAGGAGACGGGCCGCCGCTGGCGATCCATGTGTCTTCGTGCAGTTGACGGCGTGACCGTCTTCGGCGATGGCGGCTGGCAAGAGGAAGGCATCGAGGACGTGCGCCCGCCTCTTGATTATTACGCCCACCTCCCGGCCGTGTACCGTGAGGCCGAGTTTTCACTGAATATGACCAGCCCGCTCCTTCCCGCAGGCCTGACCCAGCGGCACTTCGACGTCTGGTGCGCGGGCGGTTTCCTGCTCACGGACGAGACCCCGGGGCTGGACATCTTTCCCCATGACCTCGTCCGTCCAGTCACGTTTTCAAGGCCGGAGGAGATCGCGCCGAAGCTGGAGGAACTCCGGGCCAATCCTGCCTTCCGCCGTGAGCTTCGTGCCGCGTGGGAATCCGCCATCCTGCTGGACCATACTTACGAAAGCCGCGTCACCGCCCTGCTCAAAATGCTCAAGATCAACTGAAAACCGCCGGGCAGACTGCGGGCACATGAAAATCCGCTTGATAAACGCATCGTTTTGGGGCTAATACACAGACCACCCATGGGGACGTAGCTCAGCTGGGAGAGCACTGCCTTCGCAAGGCAGGGGTCGAGAGTTCAAATCTCTTCGTCTCCACCAAGAAGCATTCAAGGGGCCGGAGGACATCCTCCGGCCCCTTTGTCGTGCAAATCATATGACAAAAAGACATTTTGGTTACACTGCACCCGGAAATAATGGCAAGCGGGTGCTTTTCTGGTATCCTGCACTCGTGAAAACCACCCGTTGCGCCCTGATTGCGGCGATTCTTGCGATGATTCTTTTCATCCCTGCACCGAACGCGTTTTCGGTGCAATCGATTAGGCTTGTGACCGGCGAGTGGCCCCCTTACACAACCGAGAACCCGAAACGGCCCGGCATGGCCACCGAGATTGTACTTGAAGCCTTCAAGGCCGTCGGCATCGGCACCACGCTGGAGTACTACCCGTGGCCACGCTGTGAACTCATGATCAAGCAGGGCCAGAACGTGGCGACGTTCCCCTACGTCAAGTCGCCGCAACGCCTCGAGTTCAGCAAGTTTTCCAAGCCGATGCTCTCGGAGAAGACCTACCTCTACTACACCGACACTGCCATGAGCGGCAGAACCTTCCGAGACATTTCGGAGCTGGCCGACTACCGCGTCGGGACCATGCCGGGGTTCATACATCAGGAAATGTTTGAAAAGCACGACGTCCCGGCCAAGGTGGTCAAGAGTACGCTGGTCGGGCTGGAGATGCTGCTTCTTGGGCGGCTGGACTATTTCCCGTCCAACACACTCGTAGCCAACCGTTTGATAGAGAAACACTTCAAGGACAAGAAGGACCGTTTTCGGTATCTGCCGGATCCGATGTACGATACAACGCTTCACCTCATGGTATCCCGCTGGAACCCTGAAGGCGATGACATCCTCAAGGCGTTCAACCGGGGCCTGCAAAAACTGCGACGCTCGGGTCGCCTTCGCAAGATAGAGAAAAAATATCAGTTTTCACGCTGAACAAGCAGGCATTCACTTCCGGGAAGCGACTTGCCAACGGATCGGTTCCCGCAGGCACGCGCCACCTCTTCCAGCAAAAAGGAATAGGACTTCTTCCTTGAATGCGTCAGCGTGAAGCGTTTGAAATCACATGACCGCCAAAACCGCTTCCGCATGAATTCCATAACAAAGGTCGCGCGCGAACCCCGGACCGTCCACATCCGGGAAAAGGAGAGCTCGGGAACCGCACGAGGGTGCCCGTGCCAGTGGTCATACATGCGCACCAACCCCCACGCCCCTTCCAGAACGTGCCCGCCCACACTTACAGCCAGTTTTCCCTCGGCCACGGCCTGAAGCCCCGGATCGGACCAATCTATTCCACCAACGAGCGTGTCGGCTTCCAACCCGCACTCCTGCACCGCCTTGTGTGCGGCAAGAGCCATGCGATCACTCGCGGCCCAGATGACCCGGGCATCGGCCCCTTGTTCAAAGAGCAAACGGACCTTTTTGTGGGCCGCATTCCCATCCCAGTAACAGTGCACAAGACGATCAAGGACAGCCTGAGATTCCCTGACCGCCTCCAGCAGTCCCCTGTTCCGCTCGCGGGCCACCGAGGTGTCCCGCCCGCCGGAAACAGCAATGACATGCACCTTTCCGTCAGAGCCTACATGCCCCTGCTCCTGAGCCGCGCGAATAAGTTCACGGCCGAGCAGCAATCCGGCCATGTAATCATCCGGGACCATCCCCCCGAACCATTTTGAATAGTCTTCTCCCGGCGCGCCGAGGAGTCTCTTTTCGGCAGAGGGTATGTCCGCATTGACAATATAGGAAGTCACGCCGGTCTTCTCTGCCAATTCAAGAACCTCATGGCCGGTCTCAAGGTAATAGGGAAACAGGATATAGTCAGGCTTTTCAGCAGAATAAATGGCTCGAATGGCGGATTCTGGCAAGTCGAAACGGGAACCTTCAAAGCGGTGAATGCGAAGATCCATTTCCAAACTGTCGGCAGCGCTCTCAAGCGCGTCCAGAAACGGCCCCCAAAAAGGATGATCCTCCTGCATGGACGGACAAAGCATCGCCACAACCGGCCTCTCTGCCGCAAAGGCTGAGTTACCGAAGTTGAAAAGAAGCAACAATGCGGCGCACACCAACAGCACTACCGTGCACACGGTTGATTTGAGGCCTCGAAAAACAGTGCACCATACAGGGGATTCGCTACGGCGTTCCATTTTTTGTGTATACACACAGGCTGGTGTCAAATCAAACACAAGTTTAAACAAGCCTTTATTCAAGAATTATATCAATTAATAATGCAATTAAAGATAGTTAAATCCTATCTATGCTAATAACCGCAGAAAAAATGGTGTCAAAGCTTAATCAATAATTTGCCGTTGGTCGCAGCACTTCTTTCCAGAGTCACCCCCCAGACATGGCAACCTTTGCAATTAATTCCCTTTTCCATAACGAGACCGTAACAAACCTCTGCGCCTACGGCGTATTCTCATCCGGATGTCTGAAACTGACAAATCCGGGAACTCTTCGATGCTGCGCTCACTTTTCTCCCGAATCCGGACCACTGACGCGACGAAACTTCGCGACACTGCAGGCGGGACCTGCGGCCCCGGCACAAATTCCAGGAACGGCGGACGCAAGATGATCGTCCTCGTTACCATCCGGGATTTCGCCATCTATGGCAGCGTTTACGGGGACGAGATTACCGGACGAATCGACCGGGAGCTTTCGCACTCGGTCGCCTGCATCATCGACGAAGTCCTGCCCTCTGCCACGGTGCAGATGCTCCCGTCAGAAAAAGGCGAATACATCATACTGCTCGAACAGGCGGACACAGACACGGCAGACCCCGCCGACATCGCCTATTCGGTCAAGATCAAGCTCCAGAGCGGGCTGAAAAAGTCCATGCTCCAGTGGACCGGCATCGGCATGGAACTCGGGGTCGGCTATTCCGTCACGGACGCACATTTCGAACGCCAAATGCAGCTTCCGGCCGCTCTGGCGCAGGCCCGGCGCATGGCATCGCTGCCACTCGACCTGCACAGCACCCGCATCGCCACCGAATTCGAGGCCATCCTCAACCGTGGCGACATTCGTGCCCATTATCAGCCTATTCTCGACTTCCGCAAAGGCGAGGTGCACGGCTGGGAAGCACTCTCCAGAGGACCTGCCGGGACCCAGCTGGAATCGCCGCTCATGCTCTTTGAGGTGGCCGAACTGATGGGCACGCTCTTCAGGCTGGAGACAATCTGCCGAGAAAAAGCCATGCGGGGGCTGGGCCCCATCAGCCCGAACCAAAAACTCTTTCTGAACATCCACCCCAAAACCGTGGCGGACCCGCACTTCACGCCCGGCAACACGCTCGAACTGCTGGACAGCCTCGGCCTCAAACCGGAAAATATCGTCTTTGAAATAACCGAACGCCAGAGCGTGCAGGACTTCGGCCTGTTCTTCAAAACACTGGCCCACTACCGCAGCCAAGGATTCCTCGTGGCCGTGGACGACGTGGGCGCAGGCTACTCCGGGCTCTCCGCCATCGCCGAGCTTCAACCGGAATACATCAAGCTGGACAAATCGCTCATCCTCGACATCCACCGCGACCCGGTCAAACGCGCCCTTGCCGAAACCATCACCAGCTTCGCGGACAAGATCGGCTCACGAATCATCGCCGAAGGCATCGAAAACAGGGATCAGGCCATCAGCCTTATGGACATCGGCGTCCATTGCGGTCAGGGCTTCCATCTCGGCCGCCCCGCACCCACCAAGCAAGGCACCAACGACAACTGGGCCGAACTGCGCTCCATCGCACAAGTCTCCCGCAAAATGGTCACCTGCTCCATCCCCGTAGGCGACATCGCCGACGCCCCCCACGCCATAGCCCCCAACACCCTCGTCTCGGACGCACAGGAATTCTTCAAGCTCAACAGACAATTCAGCAGCCTCGTTGTGGCCGATGCCGAAGACAATCCGGTAGGCCTCGTCACCGAATACTACATGAATCGCCAGCTCTCGGCCCAATACGGCATCGCCTCTACTACAAACGCGAAGTGACCTCGGTCATGGACGACAATCCGCTCATCGTCGACTCATCCATGCCCGTGGAACAGGCCGCACGCCTCGCCATGGACCGCGACTCCCTCAAGGCCTACGACGAAGTGATCGTCGTCCGTCGCGGCAAGCTCTACGGCACTGTCTCGGTCCAAAAGCTGCTGGATACCCTCGCCAAAGTTCAGGTGGAGATGGCCAAAGGCACCAACCCGCTGACAGGACTGCCCGGCAACGTCTCCATCGAACAGGAACTGGAAGGCCGAATGCAACGCAACGAAGCCTTCAGCATCATCTACGCCGACCTCGACAACTTCAAAGTCTACAACGACACCTACGGGTTCCGAAACGGCGACCGCATCATCAAACTCATCGCCGAAATCATAACCAAGGCAACCGCCAAATACGGCCCGCAAGACGCCATGGCCTGCCACATCGGCGGCGACGACTTCGTCATCCTCACCTCGCGCGAAAGCGTGGAACGAACCTGCCAATGCGTCCGACGCTGCTTCAAACGAGCAGTAAAAAGCTGCTACACCGAAGAAGACCGCACCCGCGGCTGGATCACCGCCAAAGGCCGTGACGGCCTTGAACGCGACTACCCCCTCGTCAGCGTCTCCATGGGCGTGCTCGAAGTCGTCGGCTCCTGCTCACTCATGGACGTCGGCGAGCGCGCCGCGCACATCAAAAAATACGCAAAATCCATCCCCGGCAACTCCGTCGCCCGCGACCGCCGCGCACCACTCGGCTCCCCCGAAATAGACTGCGCCGACATGCCGCTCGGCGAACCGAAATCCAGATAGAGACCGTATGGTTCGCCTCCGGCGGCCTTCCGGGGGAGTGCCTCCGGCGGCTCAAGAACCTTTTTGGCAAAAGGTTCTTGAGAATCTCCAAAATCTTCTGGCTTGCCTTCGGCGAGGTTGTCCGAGCGCACTAGACCTTCGCTTGTTGC
>NZ_BBCB01000069.1 GCF_001311825.1 Salidesulfovibrio brasiliensis JCM 12178
AGCCGAGGCCGCCTTGACCGTGCAGACGCGGTCTGCCGCGGAGACGCCGGTGGTGACGCCTTCCGCCGCCTCGATGGAGACCGTGAACGCGGTGCCGTACTGGCTGTTGTTCTTGTCCACCATCATGGGCAGGCCCAGCTTTTGGACCCGCTCTTCGGTCAGGCAGAGGCAGACGATGCCGCTGCAATCACGGATGAGCATGGCCATCTGTTCGTTGGTGAGGTGCTCGGCCGAGAAGATGAGGTCGCCCTCGTTCTCCCGGTTCTCGTCATCGGTGACGAGCACGCCTGAGCCGCTTCTGAGCGACTCCAGCGCTTTTTCCACCCGCTCGATGGGGGTGCCGAAACTGTTGAGAAGAGACTGATTCATGGAACGCTCCTTGACGTTCGGGGTGCATGAATCAGGGCGCAGGAACTGCCGAGCGGAGCACGGAAATGCTCACCGGACCGCGAAAAAGACCTCCGCGGCGACGGATGCTCGGCGCTTATCCTCTTCCATCCGGACTGTTACCGTCGGCCCCGGCATCTCACCGGGTCTGCTGACCCTCTCCCCCGACGGGAGAAGCGCTCGCGGGCTCCCCGGACGCGCCGGGATACCGCCGGTGGGGAATTTCACCCCGCCCTGAGAATAAGAACGGGAGGAAATGTGCTTTATTCGGAGGGAAATGTCAACGGTGTCCGTTACGGGTGCACCCGTCTGCGGCAGTTCCACGATGACCCGACTCTGGTCGCGCTCGCCATTGAAAACGAACAGAAGAGGGCTGACTGTGTTGACATGCTGTTCGTATTTTTCTGTTTTAATATCAGGGGTATATGTTCATTGTGAACATGATGGAAAGAATTGTTCGTAACGAATACGCACATGAAAAAGGCCGGAAGCGGTGTCGCCTCCGGCTTGATGGTCGTTTCTCTGCGTGCGGGGGCTAGTCCCAGGTGCGCTTGTCTTCGATGGGGCGGATCTGCGGGGGCAGGGAGCCCGGGGCCAGAACCTTGAGGATGGGGCGCAGCTTGATCTTCTCGCGGAAGAGGTGCAGCAGCTCGTCTTCCTGATCGAAGCTGCCGGCCTCGATGGAGAGGACCATTTCGTCGATGCCGCCGGGTTGGTGACTTCGATCTGCCAGCGCTTGACGTCCTCGAAGCGGGCCATGACCTGCTCCACCTGATGCGGGTACACGAACATGCCCTTGATGCGGGCGGTGGTGTCCACGCGGCCGACGATGCCGCCGAGGCGCGGGCTGGTGCGTCCGCAGGGGCACGGAGCGCGGTCGATGTAGCCGAGGTCGCCGGTGGCGAGACGGATGAGCGGGTAGGTCTTGTTGAAGGCCGTGACCACGATCTCGCCCACTTCGCCGTCCTTGAGCGGAATGCCGGTGTCGGGGTGGCAGATTTCCACGAAAGCGCGGTTGGAGAGGTGCAGGCCGTTCTTGTGGTAGCACTCGTAGCCTATGCAGCCCACGTCCGCGGTGCCGTAGCCCTGACGCATGATGCAGTCGAACTTCTTTTCCAGCGTGGTGCGCATCTTCTCGGAGAGCTTTTCGCCGGTGCAGAACGCGGTTTCGAGGTACAGGTCCTTCCTGAGGGAGAGGCCGGACTCCTCGGCTTTCTGCGCCAGATGCATGAGGTAGCTCGGGGTGCCGACGTAGCCGGTGACGCGGAGCTTCTGCATGATCTCGATCTGGCTGTTGGTGTTGCCCGGACCGGCGGGAATGACGGCGCAGGACAGGTTGCTGAGCGGCTCTTCAAACATCAGGCCGGCCGGGGCGAGGTGATAGTTGAAGGTGATCTGGGTCACGTCGCCCGCGCGGAAACCGGCGGCGTAGAAGCCTTCGGTCCATCCCCAGTAGTCTTCGGTGCGGTCTTCGGGGTCGAAGATCGGGCCGGGGGAGAGGAAGATGCGGTTGAGTTCGCCGAGGTCCTTGGTCAGCAGACCGCCGAGGCGCGGTCCCATGCTCTGGAGAAAGATCAGCTCTTTCTTCTTGATGATGGGGATGTGCTTCAGGTCGTTCAGGGTGCGGAACTTGTCCACGTTGAACTGTGCGCGGTCGAAGCGCTTCTTGACGTCCTCGGAATACCGGTATGCGTAGGAAAGGAGCTCTTTGAGCTGAAGCTGGCAGTACTGCCTGCGTTCGGACTCGTCCAGCACTTCCCGTCTGCTGTAAATGCCTTCTGTACGGTCTTTCCTGGTCATGGAAACGTACTCCTGATATTGAGATATAAGTGGTTTTTTGCAGAGGCGGGGAGTATATCATTTTTGGCAACTTTGGCAAGCTTTTTTTGAAATATTATGTAATATTAAGCGGTTAGAAGAGCGTTTTTAAAAAATCCCTCTGAAAAACAGAATCCGCTTGACAGGTGCGGCACTCACCGCTATCAAAACAGTCCTTCGGCCGTGGGTCGTTAACTCAGTTGGTAGAGTATCTGCCTTTTAAGCAGAGAGTCGTTGGTTCGAGCCCAACACGACCCACCACCTTAGATCGAAGATCGGCCACCGCATGCGGCGGCCATTTCCATACGCGTCCCCATCGTCTAGCCCGGTCCAGGACGTCGGCCTTTCACGCCGATAACAGGGGTTCAAATCCCCTTGGGGACGCCAACGAAATCAAAGCCTTTCGCGAAAGCGAAAGGCTTTTTCTTGTCTCTAAGAGTCTGAAATAGATTAGCTAAGTTGTTTCGCGAGAGAGGCCTGTGCCGAAATCTCCGGCAGGTCTCATCCCCAACGACTATCGGCCAGCAGCCTTCCGGGCAAGGGCTCGGTAGCGGCTGGCCAGTTCGATCTCGTCTTTCGTGAGGGAGAATTCCTGTTCGAGGGTGTCGAGAAGGGAGGGGACCTTCTGGGCCTGTCCGAGCTGGAGGAGCGCGAGGCAGGTGTAGAGGTAGTCTGCCGGGCGTCTGTGCGAGGCGGCGGCAAGATTCTTTTGCAACAGCTTCAGGCTAGCCCGGGCGTCTTCGGCTTCCAGAAGGGCAATGGCGAGAATGCGCCGGGATTCGGAACTTGGAGGGCAGAAGCCCTGTGCGCGTTTCAACGACACCAAGGCTCTGGCGGTGTTGTGTTCCTTGCGAAGAAAGTGCATTCCCCGCTGCAACAGGAATTCGTAACGGATGGTGCGGCGCAGCTGCTTCCACTGTGCGTGAAGCCCTTCAGGAACGGATTCCGGGAGCGGTTTGCACAGGACCCGCGCCTTGTTGGCAAGGTATCGGGGAAAATCTCGCACGCCCAGATTGGTCATTTGGCTGCGGCGGGACTCTTTCGACGCCCAGACGAAGTATTCGGCCGTGACCTCGGCGACGTGGCAGGGGTGGGTCAGGGCCGCGAGCCGACGCCACATGTCGAAATCCACCAGCGTCTCAAGGTGCTCGTCATAGGGACCGGCCTCACGGAGCAACTCCCGGTCATGAACGACGGTGATGCCCAGAATGGAGTTGTTTTCAAGAATATCCTCCAGCGAGACATGCCCGGTATATGGCTGTGACCGGGACGATTCATCCACCTCCCAGCCCGAGGCCGTGCGGCGGCGTTGCAGCCTGTGCCCGTCCGAATGGGTCATCCTGACGCCCGGCGTGGTGACCAGTACCCGCACGTTCGCCTCCAGATGATGGGGCAGCCAGACGTCATCGTCATCCAGACAGGCGACGTATTCCCCCTGTGCATGCTCAAGGGCGAGGTTGAGCGCTGCGCTCTTGCCCCGGTTTTGCGGCTGAACAAAGAGCCGTATGCGCGGGTCGCGCCGCTCTTCGAGGATTGGCGAGACATCCGGCCCGCCGTCCTGAATCACCAGCAGCTCCCAGTTGGGGTACCGCTGCGCAAGAACGGAGTCCACGGCGTCGCCGAGGAATTCCAGCCGGTCATGGGTCGCCAGCAACACGGAGACAAGGGGGCCGTTTTCAGTGACGGTCAGGGCCTGCTCAAGCGCGGCCCGCATCCTTTCTCGTTCGGGGGCGGCCTTCATGCGCTCGGTGAGGCGCGTCAGCAGCAGGGAAAGCGGTTCGTCGCCCGCACGCGTTTCGGCGTCAGTGAGGACGAAACGGGCCGCATCGAGGTCTTCGGTGCACGAGACCCTGCAAACGGCGTCATAGTCTTCCAGATTGTCCGGCCGCGCGCGCGTGTCCTCGGCGATCACGGCAACGTTGAACCGCCAGGGCTTGGGGTGGTGCAGTCTTTCGGAAGAAATCACGTGGAGTGTCAGGCCCGGCTCGAGGTCCGGAGCGCCCCAACGTTTCGTGTCGTAAACCCTGCATTCATGACCCTGCTCCCCGGCCTGCGCGACGAGGGCCTTGACCAGTCTTTCGGCCGGAGCGAAGGCGGGGGCTTTGTCATCCCTCAGGATGCTTACACTGAGGGCGGGGTGGGTGCGTTCGTTCAGGTCCATGAATTGTCTCTTGGTTGCCGTAGCGTCTGCCCGTGCTTCAGGAGGCGTTATGCTTGACGTCCCAGACTGCCAGAGAACGCTCGAAATCTCCCTCGGCTCGGACCAGCCTCCAGAACACCGGCCAGAGCCGCTTTGCCTCGTGCAGGGGGAACAGCATGGTCTTACTTTTATCTTTGAGGAAGTGTCGGATGTTGGCCGTGACAACGTCAATCATGTCAAGGCCATATTCTTCGACGTTGTAGTTCGTCGGTTCATCGGGCTTGTGCAGGATGATGCCTTCGGCATAGGCCCGGACAATGCTGCCCGGCCATGTCCTCTTGGCGTAGGAAAGGGTTGTCTCCATGGGGTCGCGGTAGATGTGGACATATAGCGGGTCATCCCCGTAGAGCGCGTCCAGCCGTCCCAGCATCCATGAAAGCCGGTTGTCGACCTCAATGTGCTTCTGCGGGTATTCAAGGCGATCCTGAAAGAGAAGGTGGGAGTTGGTTTCGTGCCCTGCGGTCCAGTTCGTCATGCTTTCACAGGCCTTGGAGAAGGTCACTGTCCCGCAGCGTCCTGTTCCGAGAACGAAGACGTTGCTCAAGCCCTGCTGTTCTTTCTGGTCAGCCATGTCTTCCTTGTCGTTTCTGCCGGTTGAGGGCAGGTCGGGCCGCACCGTCTCCGCGTTTCGTCTTCATTAGAGCCGATGTTTTCATGCCATCCTTCTCTGTAGCCCAAGCTTTCTTGAAGCTCAAGGAGACGGCGCGGCTTGGCCTGTTTGACCCGTCTTGCGCCAGAATGTAGGTAAATGACAGTGGGCGGGAATTGCGCGGGGATGAGCCCGGCGTTCGCGCCGCAAACCGCTCGACAGTCCATGCCGACCTGTCGGACAGAGGGATGCTTTCTGCAACGAAATCCTATGCTCACCGTATCAATTCCCGTCCTGAACAACTGGCGGCTCACCAAGCAGTGCCTGACATCGCTTGCACAGACCACGCAGGGGCACGGTCTGGAAGTGTTTGTGGTGGATAACGGCTCCACGGACGAGACAACGACCTCGTGCCCGGCGCTGGGCCGCGAGCTTTTCGGAGAACGCTTCGGGTACCTGCGGCAGGAGCGGAACATCAACTACGGCCCGGCAAGCAACCTCGGAGCGCGCAAGGGCACCGGAGAGTTCGTCCTCTTTCTGAACAACGACACAATCATGCTGCCGGGCTGGCTGGAGCCGTTGATGGAGCCTTTGAGGCCGATTCCAAACTGGGGGCCGCGACGCCGCTGTTGATGTATCCGGGAGAGAACGGAGACGTTGACCGCGTCCAGCATCTTGGAGTGGTCTTTGACCCGTTTTTCTACCCCGGCCACCTCTATGAATTCTTTCCAGCAGACCATCCTTTGACCAAACGCCGGAGGAGCTATCAGTCTCTTACCGGAGCCGCGTTGATGCTTCCCAGAAGCCTCTTTGCCGAGATCGGCGGATACCATGAGGAGTACATCAACGGCGGCGAGGACATAGACCTGACGCTGCAACTGCTTGCAAAAGGGTATGGACTGCGGTGTGTCACAGAGAGCCGCATCTATCACCTTGCCTCTCAAACGCCGGGTCGTAACGATTTCGAGGAACACAACGGCAGTATTCTGAAAAGGCGCTGTCTGGACAGGATCTGTCCCGACCTGCATCTGCATGCAAAAGCGGACGGCTATGAATTGCGCCTCAGCAAATGGATGCGTCCGTATCTGGCCCTTCCGCAACGCAGGAGGGAGCTTGTCGAGAAGCGGTACGGCCAGCAGGCCGATGCCGACACGCTCAAGGAAGCGGTGCTGCGCGAACCGCTGTGGCATGCTGGCCGGGCGCGCCTTGTGGAGCTCCTTGACGCACAGGCGACCACGAAGCAGCCACCCGCGAGGCGTTTTTGCTGACAAGCTCGAGCGTTCGCCGGGTGCATTTGAAGCATTGCAGCAAGAGGCCACCCGTGCCGGAGACAAGGCCAATCTGGAGTATGCTCTTGCCACGCTGCAGGCGCATCATCCCTTTGATGAAGTCGCGGCAAAAGAGCTTGCCCCCTCGGCCCGCTTCATTGCCGGGTTCATGGACAGGATCGGAGATAAAGCCCTCGCTAGCCTGTATGGCGATTGGCTGAAACGATACCTTCCCGAGGGGCTGGCCCCCAAGGTGCCTTCGTAGCCTGCGACGCGTAACGCAGAAGAAGCCCGGTCAATTTGTTTCGGACCGCCCAGTGCTGTCCGCTCGCTCTGGCCGGTCAAACAGATTCAATCAACGTTCTTGGGGATATGCTCATGGCCTCGGATCAGCACTTACGAAAGGTCGGACGGTTTTGGGATGAACGGACCACGACACCTCTCCCGAACAGGGTCCGCTGGTGGCAGTCGCCCAGAATTATTGCACATGTAAATGGCATTGTGTGCGGAGAAAAGCTGCCGGGGATCAATCAGGGAGCCATACGCCTTGTGCAGTCCATGTTTCCCGGGAGAACCTTTCACAGGGGCATTTCGATCGGTTGCGGGCAGGCCGCCAAGGAGCTGGGGCTCGTCCGGCAAGGGCTTGTTGACCATTTCGATCTGTTTGAGCTTTCCGCAGAGCGGGCCCGTCTTGCTATGAACAACTTTGCTGAAGCGGGGCTGTCTGACAGGGTCAGCATTTCGAGCGAAGACTTTTTCAAGCTGAACGTCAAAGATCGATACGATTTCGTCCATTGGGACAACTCCCTGCACCACATGTTCGATTGCGATGAGGCGGTTGCGAAAACATACGCTCTTCTGGAGAGCGGCGGGTGTTTTTTCATGAATGATTACGTCGGGAAGTCGAGATTTCAATGGTCGGACAGGGAGTTGTCCTACATCAACGCGTTCAGAAACTCGCTGCCGGATGAATGTTATTTGACGAGCGACGGGCAGATGATGGGCAAGGAGGTCGCGAGGCCTTCACTGAAGTCGATGGTTGCAACCGACCCGTCCGAGGCCGCCGACTCCGAGTCAATTCTCCCTTCTTTGCGAAGAAGACTGAGGAATCCTCGAATCGTCACCACCGGCGGCACCATCTACCACACGGGCTTGAATGACATACTCGCAAACATAGCTGAAGCCTCCCCTGTTCTGGGACAGGCTTTGAAGATGGATTCCATCCTGAACGACAGTGGTGTTTTTCAATACGCCGTGTGTGTCCACGCTGCCCGATAAGCCTCCTTCCGGGCCAACGGTGCAATTCGTGTAGAAGGGTATGTGGCGGGGTTGACCCACTGTCCGATACGGCATAGAGAGTTGCATGGGTCTTTTGAAAATTGAAATCATTATCAACGAAGTCCCCGAGAGCTTGGCGCATTGAAACGGCCAGAGTTGGGGAATTCGTGAGCAGCGAAGGGGGATGACATGATGACCGGTGGTGCGTTCATTACGGGTTTTAAGGATTCATGGTCGTGTGAATGTCGCTTGGAGCCTCTGCACTGTAGGCGGGCGGCATCGTGAATCAGGACAAACAAGGAGCACACATGGAACGTCCCACAACGGATTTCAGCGGAATACAGACCGTCATGATGAACACCCTCGCCTTTCAGGCCATACTTGAGTGCGTGCGGCTCAAGGCCTTCGACGCTTTCGAGGCGCGTACGGTCTCGGCGGCGGATTTTGCTGAGCAGCAGGGCTTTCTGCTCACGCAGACCGAGGGCCTGCTCGATATGCTCTCGGCCTATGGTCTGCTGGAGAAATCGGACCGCGGGTACTCGAACACGCGACTTTCTTCCGAACATCTCGTGACCACCTCGACACTGTATCAGGGCAGGTCTCTGCAGCTTCACAGCAGGTTCAATGCGTCCATGATTTCGGATATCTCCGGATTCCTCAAGGGACGCCCTGACGCGCGCACCTCCTGCGACGACAACTGGGCACTGCGTGACACGCTTGAAGGAACGGCGGCACACGCACGGCTGGGCGCGCTGCAGGATACGGTGGATTTTGCGGCGGCCCTTCCGGGCTTCCCGTCCATGCGCAGCATGTGCGACATCGGCGGGAATCACGGCGAGTTCTCCATGAGCCTGCTTGCCCGCAACCCCCACTTGCGCGGGGTCATCGCAGACCTGCCAGAGGTCACCAAGACCGCAAACGAGTATATTGCCGAAAAGGGGTATGCCGACAGGCTGCGCGCCGTGCCGTGCGATTTGCGCAAGGACGCGCTTCCGGAAGGCGAGTATGACTTGGTCCTTACATCGCATGTGCTCTATGCGTTCATGGACGACCTCGCGTCGCTGTTCGTCGGGATTCGCAAATCCCTTACACCCGGCGGGTGGTTCGTGGCCCAGCACATGGACCCGGATGGCGGCGATCCTTTGGAGTATTCCAGCACCGTCAACTTTTGCGCAACCATGGCAGGGTATGAGACCCATCAGATTGGCAGGGACCGTCTTGAGCGCGAGTTGGCCGGGGCCGGATTTACAGGCTTTCGCTGCGCTCCCGCAGGGTTGCGGGGCGGTGGGCTGATTGTGGCGGCACAGCGGCCGGTGGAATAGCCGAACCTGCCGGAAAGGCATGAACAAAGGCCGCACGGGTAATCCGTGCGGCCTTTGTGCGTGCTTGGGGTGGGGCTTTGCTACCCGATGGGCAGGACCGTGCGGCCGTACTGTTCGTTCAGCACTTCGGCCATGGCGAGGTAGAACGCGGACGCACCGCAGACGATGCCTTCCCACCCGGCGAGGGTGCCGATGAACTCGCTGCCCGTGAAATCGCGCGCTGCAAGCATGAAGAAAAGAACGGTCAGGGAGAAGAACACGAACTTCAGCACGGTGTTGGCCTTCAGCGTGCCCATGAACATGAACAGCGTGAAAAGGCCCCACATTACCAGGTACCAGCCCATGAAGGAGTGGGGCGTGGGGTCTGCGTAGCCGAGCTTGGGCATAACGATCAGCGCCACGAGGGTCAGCCAGAACAGGCCGTAGGACGTGAATGCGGTTGTGCCGAAGGTGTTGCCCTTCTTGAATTCCATGATCCCGGCGATGATCTGGCAATGCCACCGTAGAAGATGCCCATGGCCAGCACCATGGAGCTGATGGGGAAAAATCCTGCGTTGTGGATGTTCAGCAGGATGGTGGTCATGCCAAAGCCCATCAGCCGAGCGGGGCGGGGTTGGCAAGCTTCGAGTCCATTGTTTCTCTCCTGAAAAAAAGTAAGCGTTTAAAGAAAGCAACGCCATGATGGTTCCGTTTGCTTCGGCTGAAACGGCAGAAAAGCCCCCTTTTTGCCGGTGCCGAGGAACTGCGTGTCATATGCGGGTGGCTGTCGCCTGTCAACGCCGAGAATGGGGAAAGCCGGGCCCGTGCGGCTGATTGCGGGGTCTGAGCGTTTGTCCCATTACGATATCTTCAACGTGTTTGCGCATTTTTATAATCGAAAACATATTTTCTATGCGCAAGAGTATGCATTCTTGGTGCTCTTCGCCGAGCTAAATATCGGCCAACGGGTGCGCTCTGCGGAAAAAAAGACAGTGGGAGGAAAGGTGCGCAAAACGACGCTCAACGGGTTAATGCTCAGAAGGCTTGCCCTGATAGCCTGTATCGTGCTCGCCGGATGCGGCGCGGTCTATTTCTACCAATACGAACAGGTTGCCGAGGCTGTGCGTGCCCGGCAGTCGATCCCCGAAGCGGGGGACGCGGCAAAGGCCGTTCTGCAGCAGGCCATGGTTGCGGGATGGGTGTTCTTCGGCCTGACGGCGGCGTCGCTGCTTGCCCTGATCCTGTGCGTCTGGCTTCTGATGAGGGGGAGGGTCATCGGCCCGGTCAACAGGTGTATTCGGTTGACCTACGCCATGGCCGAGGGCCGCTTCGTCGCACGGTTGCCCTTTCGGCGCAGTGACGAGGTCGGCGAGCTTGCCGAGGCCTTGAGCGCCACGGTCGCCGAGGTGGGCGAGAGGGTCGGAACGGTCCGGGATTCTGCCGACGGGCTGGCCCGGAACAGTGAACAGATGGCGGACACCGCCACAGGGCTTGAGCAGGCCGTTTCGGTCCAGGAAGACAGCCTGCGCGAGGTGTCTGCCGCCATGGAGGATATGGCCGCATCCATCGGCAGGAACACCGAAAACGCGAGCCGGGCGGCGGACGGCGCGGCGCTGCTGTCGACAGATGCCGAAGAGGGCGGCCGGGCCGTGGGCGAGGCCGTGGCGTCCATGAAGGAGATAACGGAAAAGATCACCGTGGTGGAAGAGATCGCGCGGCAGACAAATCTTCTGGCCCTGAACGCGGCCATTGAGGCGGCCCGTGCCGGGGAGAGCGGCAAGGGGTTCGCTGTGGTGGCCGCCGAGGTCCGGCAACTGGCCGAACGGAGCGGCGAGGCCGCAGCCGAGATCGGCGAGCTTGCCAGAACCACGGCAGATGTGGCCAATACCGCCGGACAGCGTTTGGAAAAGCTCGTACCCGACATCAAGGCCAACGCGGAGCTGGTGCAGGAAATTTCGGCCACGTCTGAAGAGCAGAGTGAGGCGGCCCGGCAGATGGGCCGCGCGGTCGATCATCTGGAGCAGACTGTGAACGAAAACGTTACCGCTTCCGGGGCGGTTGCGTCGCTGTCGGAGGCGTTTTCGGAGCGGACGGCAACCCTTCAGGAAGCCTTGGGATTCTTCGTCGTGGAGTCTTCCGGTCGCGACACTCTCCGCACGGTCCGTGCCGACCCCGCACCGGTACGTCATGCTTCACCTGTCGGCACGCGAAATCCCGAGCCGTATTCAAGCGTCCGCGAAGCCGAGTGGACGGTTGATGCCCCAAAGCCTGTCGCAAAAAGGAAGGCCGAGCCGGTTCAGGCGGCAACGCAGCCGGTCTCGGGTTCGGTCGCTCCGGAAGAGTCGATGGACCTCGGAACGTTCAAGGATCTCATAACATGGCAGGACTCCCTGCGCACAGGCATCAACGAAATCGACGAGCAGCACCGGCAGCTCGTGACCATGGTCAATCGCCTGAATGCGGCCATGAGTCAGGGCAAGGGCACCGGAGTGCTGGCAGGAATCTTCAACGAACTCAAGGAGTATACGGTCAAGCACTTCCAACTGGAGGAAGAGTTGTTCGAGAAGTACGGGTATCCGGACTCCGACGCGCACAAGGAGCTTCATCAGGACCTGCTTGGCAAGGTGCTGGACTTTGAGACCAAGTTCAAGGCCGGTGAGGTTTTCATCAGCCGGGAAATCCTCGGGTTCCTCAAGGACTGGCTCACCAGTCACATCAAGGGGGCGGATATGAAGTACGCCCCGTTCCTCAGAGATGCCATGGGCCGTTGATTGCGTTTGGACGAAAAACGGCCTCATGTATTACATGAGGCCGTTTTTTTCGTAATCGTGTCTACTCGGCGAAGTAGAGCGTCTCGAATTGCTTGAGGGTGTCGCGCATGGAGGTGGCGTACTTCAGGTCCGCGTTCAGCTTGCACTTCATGGCGCCGACAATCAACTCATGCAGCAACTCCAGACGCTTGCCATATTCCGGCTGGTCGGACTTGATGCGCTGGGCAAGGAAGTACTCGCTTACGATGTCCTGAATCTCCTGAGCGTGGTGCTCCTTGTTGTTCACCCAACGCACGAGCTGGTTGTAGTTGATGGGTGTTTCCTTTTGCAGGGCATGAATGGAGTTGACGGATTTCTCAATGGTCGTGAGGTGTTCCTCAATCATGTGGATGCGCATATGGTCGTCGTAGATGCCGCAGGGTATCTGGCAGTGCGCAGCTGCCGTGGCTGTGGTCGCGGCAAGAACCAAAAGGGCCAGAAGGAATGCTCCCGGCAGGCGGCTGGTAAACATGGTCATGAAAAGCCTCGCTTGCTAATGGTTATCAGAATACAGTTGCCGCGATACTATCACGAAATGCGGCAGGGACAAGCCAAACGGGTTATAATGATGCGGCGTGTCGGCGGGGCCGATGGTCCGCAATGGTCTTTCGGCGTTTTGAGCACGGCTTTTGCTTGCGCCGCGCGGTTCAGTGGTTATGATGATGGGCATGCGCTACGCAGGAATCGACGGATGCAGGGGCGGCTGGGTCGCAGTGACCATCGACGGCGCCGACCGCCTCGACTGCAACGTCTACAACAACATACACAAAGTCTGGGCAGATGCAGCAGACGCCCGCGCCGTTTTGGTGGACATGCCCATTGGATTACCTTGGAGTCAGCACCCCGAGCGTCAGGCCGACCTGTTGGCGCGCCGGGCCATCGGGCCGAGACGTTCCAGCGTGTTTCCCTGCCCTGTCCGCAACGCAGTGTATGCCGATGATTATGAGCGGGCGGGTATGATCACCCGTGAGCAGGTGGGCAAGGGGCTCTCGAAGCAGGCCTATATGATCACGCCGAAAATCAGGGAGCTCGACGGGCTGCTGACAGGTGACGAGGCGGCCCGGTCTGTCTTTTACGAGGCGCATCCCGAGGTGGCGTTTCGTTTCGCCGCCGGGCGGAATCTGGAGTGGAACAAGAAGGACGCCTTCGGCTTTGTTGAGCGGCTGCGGATTCTGGAACGCATCCACGCCGGGAGCGAAGCGTTTCTCAAGGACGCGGTGCGGCGGTTCTCCAAAAAGACGGTGGCGCTGGATGATTTGGTGGACGCCCTGATTCTGGCGCTTTCGGCCCGCGCTTCCGGTGGCCGGCTCTCCTCGTTTCCCGAGGGCCCGCCGCGCGATGAAAAAGGGCTCGCCATGGCCATTTGGTACCATGACTTCAACGCAGCGGGGTGAAAGCGAAATGACAACGGGTGGTAATACGATGAAAAGCGTGATCAAAGCCGCGACACTCCTGCTCCTTGCCGCCTTTGCGCTGGCCGGGTGCTACAAGCAACCGCAACAGCCGGAGGTGCCGGAAATGCGGGTGACGTTCCTGCCCGAAAAGGGCGATTTCCTCATGCTCGATGGCAGTCGTGGTGATTTGCAGACCGTTGTGGAAGGCCTCAAAGGAGCCGACTACGTCATTATCGGCGAAGGACACACCAATGTCTGCGACCACCGGGTGCAGCAGGCCCTGCTCGATGGGCTCTCCGAAGGGGGCCGTTCTCTTTCGCTGGGGCTGGAGATGGTGGCCGTGGACAGGCAGCGCGTTCTTGACGACTTCGGCAAGGGGCAGATACGGCCCGAAGACATGGGCGAAGAGCTCCAGTGGTCTGACCGCTGGGGGTATCCGTTCTCGCTTTTCGAGGGGCATTTCAGGCTCGCCGAGCGAGTCAGCATGCCAATTGCCGGGCTTAACGCGCCGCCGGACGTGATCCGTAAGGTCAGCCGCGAGGGGCTTGAATCTCTCACACCCGAGGAGCGGGCTTCGCTTCCGAAAGAAATCATCATGCCCGGCAAGGGTCAGGAGGCCGTGCTGAAAAAGGCCATGGCCATGCACGGCGAGTCCGATGAGCCCGAGGATGAACGGCTGGAGCGCTTTATGCTCATTCAGTCCATATGGGATTCCAAGATGGCCGAAGAGGCCGTGCGGCTCCATCAAAGTTTCGGCTGGCCCGTGGCGGTCGTGGCGGGCAGCGGGCATGTGGAGTACGGCTGGGGCATCCCGGAGCGCATCCGCACGCTCGACCCGGAGGCCGTGGTCATGACCGTGGTGCCGTGGCGGGGCGAGCCGTACGACCCGGACAAGGGCGACTACTCGTTCTACTGTCCCGCATCCTACGAAAGCCGTCTCGGCGCGACTCTGACCGCCGGGGTTGAGGGCGTGTATGTGGAGGCCGTGCGCCGCGGCTCCCGCGCCGACCGCTCGGGCTTCCGGCCCGGCATGGTCATCACCGAGGCACAGGGCATCCCGGTCAATCAGCTTTTCGACATCCACATGGCCGGGAAGAAGGCCCATGACGAGGACAAGCCGCTGGTCTTTCGCACCACGCTCGGCTGCGAGGACTACGTGATCGACGTGGGCAGGCTTGGTTCCCGAAACAGGAAGGAGGCGACCGAATGATTCGCAAATCGCTCATACTTGTGGCCCTGCTGCTCGTGGTGGCGGCCTGCGACGACGCATGAAGCGGCTGTTCCCGGAAACGCTGCTCGGTCAGCCCATGACCGAATACGTGCATGGCGAGGACGCGCTGGCCGAGGTGAACAAACTGCACGGCAAGGCCATCCGTGCCGAGGACGGTGCCGTGGCCCGTTACGGTTCCGGCGACGAGGTCTCGGAGATATGGATTTCCCGTGCTGCAGACGGACGCGAGGCCCGGCGTCAGGCCGGCAAGATGGTGCACATGATGTACGAGAACCCCAAGTCACCGTTTCAGTACCGCAAGCGGTTCGACTTCGAAGGTGTTCCGGTTTACCCCTTTGTAGGCATGGGCAAGTCGCATCTGGTCTTCTTCACCGGCGATCTCATCTACTGGGTGACTGTCCCGGCCGGGGATGAGCGTCAGGCACTCTCGGAGATTTTGTGATCCACCGGCTTTCCTGCGAACCGCTTTTGGGGTAGGCATCGGTCATGCCAGAACTACCGGAAGTTGAAGTCATCGCCCGCGGCCTGAACCGGACCCTTCCGGGCCGGACCGTCAGGGACATCCGCGTGCCGTGGCCGACCTCGCTCGGCCAGCCCGAACAGGAGTTCCGCGTGCTGGTGCAGGATGCCTGCATCTGCGGCGTGCGCCGTCGCGCCAAGTTGCTGCTGGTGGACCTGAACCCTGAAACGGTCATCGGCGTGCACCTCAAGATGACCGGCAGGCTGGTGCACGGCCCGGACCGGGGTACCGCGCCCCATGACCGCGTCCTGCTCGGGTTGGACGATGACACGCTCCTGACCTTCGCGGACATGCGGCGGTTCGGCTACATGAAGGCCATGCGGCCCGACAAGCTTGCGAGCTGGCCCTTTTATGAAAAGCTCGGCCCAGAGCCGCTGGAGACGTCCGCGGCGCAGCTTGCCGCCCGCGTGGCAGGGCGGAAGGCGCGCATCAAGGGGCTGCTCCTGGATCAGACCGTGGTGGCCGGGTGCGGCAACATCTATGCTGACGAGTCGCTTTTCCGTGCCGGGGTGCACCCGGCGGCGGCAGCATCCAGCATCCCTCGGGAAAAGCTGGAAGAACTGTTCCGACACCTGCAGGATGTGCTGCAACAGGCCATTGACGAGAATGGCAGCTCTATCCGCAACTACGTGAACGCAGACGGTGATGCGGGCGCTTTCCAGAATAGTTTCAACGTGTACGGACGCAAAGGCGAAGCCTGCCCCCGCTGCGGCTGCGGGCTTGACTGCGCCACCGTGGCCGGGCGCACGTCCACCTTCTGTCCGGCCTGTCAGGACCGCCATGGCGGTGTGTAAGCCTTTCTGCAAAGAACTCCAACAAAGGTTTTTGCGGATCGAACTCGTTGGTCACGGAAATGGGTAGCACGATTCTTCAAATTGAAAGGGTAATGATGCCGAATTCGAGCATATTGGGTTGTTTTTGATAAATATCTGAATAAAAGAGATAAGTTTTACATGTGGGGAGGGCGGAGAGACAGGGGGCGACCAGTGCCGATGCATGATGAATGATGGCTGGTAAAAGAAACTGTTTTTAAAACGAAACACAGATTTTCTAGAGAAGCTATAGTAAAAGTCTAGAAAATTAAGTTGTGTAATTTCAGAATTGTGAAAAAGGCGGTTTTCGGGTGTCCGAGCACGGCAGAACGATAGCACGAAATGCCTCGGTGGTGGCGGGGGCCACGCTGATTTCGAGGGTATTGGGGTTTGTTAGAGACCTCATCGTGGCCTTCACGCTGGGTGCCGGGCTGTTCGCGGACGCGTTTTTCGTTGCTTTCCGTATCCCGAACCTCATGCGGCGGCTCTTTGGCGAAGGGTCGTTGACCATGGCTTTTATCCCGATATATTCTAGGGTTAGAGAAGAGGAGGGGGAAGAGGCCGCCCGTGAAATGGCCCGTTCAACCATGATCTGGCTGGGTATCATTCTCGGCGCGCTGACGCTTGTTGCCGAGCTTGCGGCGGGCCCGCTGACCACGGCTATTGCGCCGGGATTCACCAAGAATCCCGAGCAGTTCGCAACCACCGTCGAGCTCGTGAAGATATGCTTCCCCTACGTCATATTCATCTGCGGCGTGGCCCTGTGCATGGGCATCCTCAACTCGCATCAGCGGTTTCTTGCCCCGGCCATGGCCCCGGCTGTGCTGAACGTCGCGCTCATCGGCGCAGCATTAATCAGTTATTACAGCGGCTTTAATGTCGCGTACGGCATGGCGTACGGCGTGCTGGTCGGTGGTTTTTTCCAGTTTCTCATTCAGCAACCGGCGCTTAGGCGAGTCGGCCTCGGCTGGCGTGGGCCGTGGTCCCTGCGAAACAAGGGCGTGGCCCGCATGGGCGTTCTCATGTTGCCCACGGTCTTCGGTGCGGCTGTCTATCAACTGAACATCCTGCTCGGGACGCTTCTGGCCTCGTTTCTGCCAACAGGCAGCGTCTCATATCTCTACTATGCGGACCGATTGGTGCAGTTCCCGCTCGGCGTGTTCGGCATTGCCGTGAGCACCGCCGCGCTGCCGAGCCTTTCCGCCCTTGCCGCGCGCAAGGAGATGGGCGAGTTCGGGCAGGCGCTCCGGTCGGCCAACGGGCTGACTCTGTTCATCGCCATCCCGGCGGCTGCCGGGCTCATGGCGCTGGCCGAGCCTGTCATTGCCGTTTTGTTCGGTCATGGTCGTTTTGGCCCCGAGGCGGTCGAGGCCACCTCCGTGGCGCTCGTGGCCTACGCTGTCGGGCTACCTTTCATCGCGCTTTCACGCCCTCTCGTTTCGGCTTTTTATGCGCTTGAGGACACCCGTACTCCCGTCATCATCGCGGTGGCCTGCCTCGTCATCAACATCGGCCTCGGCGCGGCCTGATGATGCCGCTGGCCCACGTAGGCCTCGCGCTGGCAGTGAGCGTGGCCTCGTTTGCCAACGTGCTGCTTCTCTACCTCTGCCTGCGGCGAAAGGTCTCGGTCCGGCCCGTGGGCGGCGGCAGCGCGGTCCGGACCTGCTGCTCGGC
>NZ_BBCB01000070.1 GCF_001311825.1 Salidesulfovibrio brasiliensis JCM 12178
CACAACGAAACGGGTTCCGCTTCCCGTCCCTCCCGCCGGAGGCGGCCAACACTCCCTCCCAAAACAAAAAAAGCCGCCCTTGAGCAAAACGCTCAAGGACGGCTTCACCAAACCAAATGAAACAACTCACACCACAAGCATGGCCTCGGCCAGCTCGTCGGCTTTTTGTTTGCCCAAAAGCTGCCGGACAAGCTCAAGGGCGAACTCCATGGCCGAGCCGGGACCGGAGCCGGTCACGATGCGGTTGTCGACCACGACGCGGCCTTCTGCGAGATTGTCGGCGGGCAGCTGTGCGCGAAAGGCGGGATAGGCCGTGACTTTCTCGCTGCCGAGAATCCCTTTGTCACCAAGGACAACGGCCGGGGCCGCGCAGATTGCACCGATGAGGCCGTGTGCCTCCCGTTGGGATTCAAGAAGCTCGATGACGGGGGCGGAATTCGCGAGGTTGGCCGCACCGGGCATGCCGCCGGGCAGGACCACGAGGTCGTAGGCGGTGGTCGTGCAGTCTTCGACGCGGACGTCGGCAATGACCTTCAGACCGTGTGCGCCGGTGATCGTTTCGCTGCCAACTCCGGCAACAGTCAGTGATGCTCCAGCGCGGCGAAGCACGTCGATGATGGTGGTGGCTTCGATTTCCTCGAACCCGTCCGCAAGCGGGATAATCGCGGTTTTGGACATATGTTTTCCTTTGCCTAGAATTCCTTGTCGAATTTGCGGCGATAGTAGTTGGAATAGAGTGCGCCTACCGGGTTGTGGGCCAGAACGCGATCCTTGGCAACGAGCACTGTGGCGGGAGCCTCGCTGTGTTTGAGGAACAGCGAATCGTGACCCACGCAAAGGCCGATCATGACGTTCAGGCCGGTTTCGTCTCTGTTGAGCACTTTGGCTTGGGCCAGTGGGTTGCAGGTGGCTTCCACTTCGCGGCCCCAGAGCTTTTTCAGGCCGACGTCGCCTTTGTCCACGCCGCAGACCTTGCAGCATACGGACGAGACCTTGAATCCGGCCTCTTCTGCAATTTCACAGAACCGCCGGGCCTCGTTCGGCAGCCCGAGGCAGAAGGCCACGCCGATTTTTTCCACACCCAGACCGTGCGCGAACTGGAGCGTCTCCTCCACGCGGGTCATTTTCATGTAATGGTCGGCCTCAATGGCGGCGGCCACCTGCATGATGCGGTTCACTTCGGGATCTTTCAGGCGTTCTTTCATCTCGTCATGCAACCCGGCGCAGTCCTTTCCGGCATAACACTTTTTCTCGTCACACTTGGCACATTTCATGGCTGTCTCCAGTATTTCAGTATCCGCTATAGCTGATTCCCATGCACTCGGCATACACCCGCCAAAGAGGTGTGGCAACAGGGTGACGTGAAGAGCGTGCAAAGAAAAAGGCCCGGTCGGAAACCGGGCCTTTGGTAGCTATTCAGGAGAGCTAGAGGACTTCAAGCCCTTCCGCCTCCATGAGCGGCACGGCGTACTCGATGGATACGGCGTATGAGAAACTGGTGGGCATTCTGCCTTCTTCTGTTCCTTCGGCGGGGGATGCTTCCAGACTATCGAAGCGACCGCTGACCACGCCGATAACGCGGTGGTCCTCCATGTTCAGAAGCGGGGCGCCGCGGGTGCCGTCGTGCACGCGGCTGTCGAAGAGGAACAGACGGGTGTCGTTGGCGGACAGAATCTTGCCGCTGACCACGGCCTGCTGCAAAACCTGATTGTAGATGCACTGGAAACCGAAGGGAAAACCGAGGCAGGCTACGCCGGTGCCCATGGCGATGGTTTCGGGCGTGCCGATGACGTGGTCGGGCATGTTGATTTCAATATCGTCGCTGAAGGCGAGCAAGGCGATGTCCCGCTCCGCATCTATTTGGGCCACACGGACCGGGATGGCGCGGAACGAGGTGCTGCTCATGGGCATGAACGACTCTTCCGGAGCCACGGGCACGACCATGAGATTTTTCTGGTTGCTCACCGCGTGGGCCACGGTCAGCAGGTAGCCGCCCGGATGCATCACGAAAGCCGTGCCCAGAAAGACCAGCCGTTCCTGCTCGTCCATGCTGTAAAGGCTCATGCAGCCGTTGCGATAGCGAAGATATACGTCCTGAAGCATTGGTTTGGTTCTCCGATGGTACGGTGTTAATTCAGCCAGCTCTGGATGCGCTCGGGATGCGTCCGGATCCAGCGCAGGGCCTTCTCGTAAGGGAAAAGCCCTTCGTCCTGCTGAATCCAGAGCATGAGCTGGCCCATTTCCTTTGGCGACCAGTTGAATGCGTCGAGCACCTTGTAGACTTCCGGCTCGTCGGCCTTGAGTCCCTTGCGGGCCATGGTGCCGATGTAGCCGGTCTTGCCGAAGATGTTCTTGGGGTCGTCCAGAAATTCAAGTTCCCAGCGGGCAAATATCCAGTGGGGCAGCCAGCCGGTCACGACCACCCAGCGCTGGTGGCGAATGGCGTGGGAGAGTTCGGCGACCATGGAGACCTCGCTGCCCGGCACCAGCCGGAAGGTGTCATCAAGATCGTAAGCCTTGAGGGCTTCCTTGGCCTTGTGCATCACGCCCGCGCCGGGGTCGATGCCCACGATGCGGTGCTTGTATTGTTCCGCGTCATCGCGCAGCCCGGGGATGCTTTCGGTGGTCAGGTAGGGACGGTTTCTCAGCCCGGTTCCGGCGGTAAAGCGCCCGGCCGTGATCTTGGGCACCACAAGGCCGATGCGGGTGCCTTCGAGGTTGGAGCCGAGGTCATCGAGCCGGTCATGGTACTTGTTGTAATATACTTCCTGCGTGTCGGGCAGCCATGCGGAGAGCATGACATCCGCTTCGCCGTCGGCCACGAGCTGCCACATGGTCTCTGCGTCGGTTGCCACAAGCTCGCAGTTGCGCCCGAGCTTTTCCTGAATCACTGCCTTGACCAGATTGGCGCTGGCTATGGACGAAGACCAGTCCGCGTGGGCGATGACGATGGGCTTTTGCGCGGCAAAGGTCTGCGGAACAGTCAGAAAGGCCAGCAGCAGTGTGGCGATGAGGGTACGCAAAACGGTTCCTCCTTGTTGCATCGTTACGGCTACCAGAGCCTGCGGCGTCCGAAGGTCTTTCCCTTGGGCAGCGGGGAGTGCTTGACGCGGAACTGGGACGGCTTCTTGGAAAGGTCCATGGTGAACTCCTGCGGGCCGGTGTAGTCCCGTAGGCCCTTGTACAGGGCAAAGCACATACCGAGCAGTATGAACGCGAACGGAAGTCCCGTGGTGATGGTGGCCGTTTGAAGGGCCACGAGGCCGCCTCCTGCAAGGAGCACGGCGGCTACCGCGCCTTCGAGGATTGCCCAGAACAGGCGTGAGAGCACCGGCGGGTTCGGGTCGCCGCCCGAGGTGATGATGTCGATGACCATGGAGCCGGAGTCCGAGGACGTGACGAAGAAGGTCATGACCACTACCACGCCGAGGAACGAGGTCACGCCGCTGAGCGGGAAGTTCTCCAGCATGACGAAGAGCGAGATGGGGATGTTTTCTTGCACGGCCTTGGCGATGCCGCCTGCGCCGAACATTTCGATGTTCAGGGCGGTGTTGCCGAAGATGGTGATCCACAGGAAGGTGATGAACGTGGGCACAAGAAGGACACCGAGGATGAACTCGCGGATGGTCCGGCCGTAGGAAACGCGGGCGATGAACATGCCCACGAACGGGGACCACGCGATCCACCACGCCCAGTAGAAAATGGTCCAGCCGTGCTGCCACTTGGTGTGCTCGTAGGTCTCGTTCCAAGTGGAGAGTTGCGGAAGGAACTGCACGTAGTAGCCGATGTTTTCCAGCACTGCGTTGCAGATGAACAGCGTGGGGCCGAGGATGAACACGAAGAGTGCCAGCGCGCCCGCCATGGTGATGTTCAGTTCACTGAGGCGGCGGATACCGGCGTCGAGCCCTTTCACGACACTCCATGTCGCCACGAGGGTGATGCCCGCGATGAGCAGCACCTGCACGGTGGTGGACTGCTCCACGCCCCAGAGGTGGTTCAGGCCCGCGTTGACCTGCTGCACGCCGAGGCCGAGGGATGTGGCCACGCCGAAGAGGGTCGCCACGGTGGCCATGATGTCGATGACGTTGCCGATGACGCCGTAGATGCGGTCGCCGAAGAGTGGATAAAAGGCCGTGCGGATGGACAGCGGCATGCCTTTGTTGAACGAGAAGAAGGCCAGCGCCAGCGCCACGATTGTGTAGACGCCCCACGGGTGCAGGCCCCAGTGCAGGAAGGTGATGTCCATGGCCTTACGCGCGGCCTCGGTGGTTCCGGGCTCGGTCAGCGGGTTGGCAACGAAATGGAACATGGGTTCGGCCACGCTGTAGAAAAGCAGCCCGATGCCCATGCCTGCGGAAAAGAGCATGGCGAACCAGCCCATGGTGGAGAACTCCGGCTCCGCGTCCGGGCCGCCGAGGCGGATGTCGCCGAAACGGCTGGCGAGGAGTATGAGCACGAACACCAGAACGATGTTCATGGTGGCGATGAAGAACCAGCCCGCATAGGTGGACATGTAGGACTGCATCGCCTGAAAGACGTTGCCGAGAAAATGCTGGAATATGATGGTGATGGCGACGAAAAGGATAATGAGCGTTGCTGATCCGAAGAACACCCACGGATGGACGTCGAGATGAAACCAGCCTTCCTTGCCGGATTCCACATCCTGGCCCTGTTTGTCGTTTTCCTGTTTGGTCACTGCGGCGATCCTTGTGGCTAAAAGAGTCACGTTTTCGGATATACCCTCACCTGCGGCTGCGACACGCGGGCCGTGGTGACGGACATGCGGGCGAACTGCCCGAATGCGCACATTTCGAGGACTAAAAAAAATACGTGAGAAAGCGACTATGGTCAAGGCGTGCCAAGGGTTGTACGCAGTTCCGGAGTAGTTTTGGACAGTTTTTTCAGCCGGATTGCGAGCATTGGCGGGCACGGCGGGAGCAAGGGTGATAATGTTGCCCCGGCTCTCCGAATGCCCGTTCGAAGGGCCGGGGCACTCCGGGTACCTGGCTATTCCGGTCCGGGAGAACCGAACACGTCCTTTTCTTCAAGGTACTGCATCAATCGGGTCGCCTCGCCAGCGGCCATGGTCCCCCCGAGGCTGACAGCCACGCCGCAGGTCTCCAGCAGCTCGTCCACCGATGCGCCGAGGCGAAGCGCGTTGTCGGTCTGGTAGAGGATGCAGGCGCGGCATCCCTTGATGAGCGCGGCGCACAGCGCCATGAGGCGCTTGTTTTTTGCTTTAACGGCTCCCCCGGCGTAGGCCTCGGCCGAGAGGTCGTCATAAGCCCGGGACAGCTCCGGCATCCGCTCACGATAACGGTCCCATGCGGTGCCGATGGATTCCTTCAGGGCAGTCTGATTCTCTGTCATTTGGTCCTCCTTGTTGTTTTCTGAATCCTGCCGCACGGCTTTTCATTAGACAAACGAATTGTTTTTACATAAACCATAAGGAAAGTTTATTGATGGAGGATGTATGCTGGCGCTTGAAACACTGAGGACATTCGTGGCCGCGGCGGAAAGCGGCAGCTTCACGAGGGCCGGGGCGTTGGTAAACCGCACGCAGGCGGCTGTGAGCATGCAGATGAAACGCCTTGAAGAGGAGACGGGCCGCCCGCTCTTTGTGCGCGAAGGCCGAAGCATTCGGCTTGCCCCGGGAGGCGAGGTGTTGCTCCCGTATGCACGGCGACTCATCCGGCTGCACGATGAAGCGGTTTTCAGCCTTGCGGAGCCGGACGTGTCCGGACGGGCGCGACTCGGTGCGCCGGAGGATTTTGCCAGCATCATGCTGCCCGGCGTGCTTGAACGGTTTGCCCGCGTGTATCCGCATGTGGTGGTGGATGTGCGCTGTGAGGCCACCGAACAGCTCATGGCGGCCCTTGGCCGCGGTGAGTTGGACCTGACGCTCTGCACCACTCCGGAAGAGCCCGGTACCGGGTGATTGTTCGTCGCGAGCCTGTGGTCTGGGCCGCATCGAAACGGCATGACACGCACCTCGCGCGCCCGCTTCCGCTGGCGCTGTTTACTGAAGGATGCGCCTACCGCCGCTGGGCAACGCAGGCACTTGAGGCTTCAGCTATAGCCTACAGGGTCGGCTTCGAAAGCCCGAGCGTGTCGGGCGTCCTTGCGGCGGTCCGCTCCGGGTTGGCCGTAGCCCCGGTCGGAGCAAGCATGGTTCCGGACGACATTCGCGTGCTCGGTCCGGCGGAAGGATTCCCCTCTCTTCCGGCAGCGGTCATCAGTGTGCAGACTGCGCGGGCTGACCCTTCCGAGGTGGTACGGACGCTGAAGCAGGAAGTTGTTCGTGCGTTCGGCTGCCGCGAGGCTACGGACTAATAATCTGGTTAGGCCCTTGAATACCTGCTGTTGCACTGCGGCCCTACCGCCCGGAAGAGCAGGCTGGTAGCCGGGACAGGTGCAGACATTCAGTAAAAGAGGCAACCGGCATGGCCCTGAAAGCGCTGTCGCCGTATCAACTGCTGCGGTTGCCGCCTAACGGTCTCATTGCACAACGACAATCTCACCTCGCAGAAAAGTTTCCAACAACCTGTATAAACAGTTGACAGCCTCTGAACAATCGCCGTAAAGCAGCACTTTGTGTTGAAAATGATTTTCACCCTCACAAAAGGAGCTGTCATGAAACCATTACGCATCGTTCTCGGGCTGATGAGCCTGCTGGTCCTGCTGGCCGCCACTACGGCGCATGCCCATGACATGTGGCTGGAAAAGAAAGGCGACAAGGCTTGGCTGCTATACGGGCATCCCGACAACACGGACCCGTATCCCCTTTCGCGGATAGTCCGGCTGGCCGGCATCACGGCCAATCAGTGGAGCGTTGAGCTTGACCCCGTGGAACACAAAGGGGAGGCCTTTGCCTGGCTGGACGACGAGTTTGCCATGCTGTCTGTCGATTTTGACAATAAATATTGGTACAATACGGAAGAGGACGGCTGGCGCAATTTCCTTGAACCGCGAGAGGTTTGCGGCACCGTTATCGACGAGGGCCGTTCGTGGAAGCTCTCCAAGAGAATTCTTTTCTGGCAGCCATTCATGGCTAAGCCCATCGGGCAGCGTGCGGAGATCGTACCTCTGAAAGATCCCACCAAGCTCAAACAGGGCGACACCCTGCCGGTGATGCTTTATTATGAAGGCAAGCCCATGCCCGCTGAAGGAGCACGGGTGTCGATCACGTCCGATTCAACCGTCGAGCATCCGGAAATGGCAGGACTTGAGGCAGGGAAGCCGTTCAACGTCAAGATCGGTCCTGCCGGACCCCAGATCATCATAGGCAAGTATGAGCATCGTCTCGACGAGACCCGCCGCGTCTGGTTCGCCTTCTCGCTGACGTTCACCACCAGCTAGCGCGGGAGCAGAGCCATGAAAATGCACTACCGACTGCCAGCCGTGTTCCTTGCCCTGCTTGCTGGCGTGTCGCTGCTGGGCCCTTTTGATGCGCTGGCGCATTCGGCCATCTGCTCGTGCCTGGACAACGGCGACAACACCGTAACGTGCGAAGGCGGCTTTTCGGATGGCTCATCGGCAGCCGGGGTTCGCGTATTCGTCCGCGACTCAACCGATACCACTGTCGCCCGTGGAAAAATGGACGAGAACAGCGAGTTCACGTTCGACAAACCCAAGGGAGCCTACACCGTGATCTTCGATGCCGGGCCCGGCCATCAGTCGAAATCGACGGCCGGAGCATCGTGGAGTAAGCCCACCGCATCATCTCGCTGACAGAAAAGAACCCCGGGCACAGTGTCCGGGGTTCTCGCATGATGGTAATCAGGTAAAGTCGTGCGGCGATGCGCAGGAGCGCCAGTGGTTTTACGGCTTCAGCAGCTTATTGAGTAACGGCATCAGGACTTCCATATCCACGGGTTTCGGCACGTAAGCGCTTACCCCGGAACCAAGAAAACGCGCCTTGTCACCAGCCATGGCGTGGGCGGTCATGGCGATGATCGGGATGCGGGTGTTCCTTTCTCCTGCTTCACCGGTTCGTATCGCTGCCGTGGCCTGCTCCCCGTCCATGCCGGGCATCTGTATATCCATGAGCACCAGATCGAAGGAGCTTTCCTTCAGGAGGGCAACGGCCTGTTCGCCATCCTCCACCGCAACCACTTCATGGCCGAGTTTTGCAAACTGCCTCTGGACAAACATGCGTGATGTCCTGTCATCCTCGGCCAGAAGCACTTTCAGACTGTTGACGGCCGGTGCGTCGGCCTCGGTGTCCCTTTCCGGAACAGGTGCGTCGGCGAGCTTGAACGGGATGGAACAGTAGAACGTTGTCCCGACTCCCGGTTCGCTTTCCACTGCAAGTTCCCCGCCCATGAGGCCGGTCAGTCGCTTGCATATGGATAATCCAAGCCCGGCCCCCTGAAACTTCCGGTTGTAGCTGCCGTCGGCCTGCGTAAAAGGCTGAAACAGTCTTTCCAATGTCTTGGAGTCCATGCCGATTCCGGTATCGGAAACGGTTATCAGCACCCTGCAATGCCCCTCGGGAGCGATGGGCAAGGCGGTCGCCTCAAGTTTCACGTAGCCCTCGGCAGTGAACTTCACGGCATTGCCGACAAGGTTGCTGATGACCTGCTGCAACCGGGCCGCATCGCCCCGGAGTGCAAACGGGATGTCGGGATGCACGCTGGACCGGAAGGTCAGGCCGCTTTCCCGCGTTATCGGCTTGAAGAGCTGGATGACGTCCTCCATGGCGGCCCGGAAGTCGAAGGGCTCCTGAACGATTTCCATCTTACCGGCTTCAACGCGGGATAGGTCGAGGATGTCCGAAAGCAGACGGGTGAGCCGTTTGCTGGACTGGATGGCCGTGTCCACGAATTCGGCCTGCTCGTCAGTTATGGACGTTGTCTTCATGAGCTGCAGCATGCCCATGACCCCGTTGAGCGGGGTGCGAATCTCATGACTCATGTTCGCGAGGAATTCGGATTTGGCCCGGTTGGCGGACTCGGCTTCCTCCTTGGCCCGAACCAGCTCGGCCTCGGTGCGCTTGATGGCGTACAACGGCACATCGATACAGAACATCTCTCTGGTGCCGTCCACATGCGGTTGCATGGCGTGGGAAGAATAAACGGGAACACCGGAGCCGTCCTTGTGTTTCAGAAGAAGCTCTCCGGCTGGAATGGGAATACCCCTTTCAAGGCAATCGGTGACGTGACGAACGACCTCGTCGCGCATGGCGTCCGGAATGATGAGGTCTTCCAAGCGCTGGCCCATGGCTTCCTCGCGTGTGTACCCGTAGAGCTCCTCGCTGGCCTTGTTCCAATAGCTGACCCTGCGGCGGTCGTTGTACCCCTGCACTGCGACCATCTCCACGCTGTCGAGCAGCGTACGAAAGCGCTCTTCGCTTTTTCGCAGAGCCTCTTCATTGCGCTTGAATTCCGAAATGTCCTGACAGTATGCCATGAAACGGTCCTGCCCGATCGCGACAGCGTCCAGAATCACATGTATGAGCTGACCGTTTTTGTGCCTGAGGCGCCGCTCCCCGCGAAAAGCGCCTTGGGATCGCAGCGTTGAAAAGGCAGCTCGCACCTGTTCGTCCGTGTCCGAACTGTCGGTGTCGAAGGCGGTGAGGCCGAGCAGTTCTTCGCGGGTATAGCCGAGCATTTCACAAGCGGCCCTGTTGACATCGACATATCGACCCTGCCAGTCCGTCACGAATATGCCGACCGGAGAGTGCTCGACATATTTTCTGTGCTTTTCCTCGCTGCAAAGAGTCGCGGATTCGACCTTGCGGCGGTAGGTCATGAGAACTGCCAGAAAAATGCTGGTAATCAGGGCCAGACCGAATCCGGCAGAAAGCAGGAAAATTGATTTGTGTTCACTATATGTGGCAGCCACCCTGTCTACGATGGATGGCTGGAGAGATGTATTTTCGTGAACAGTGGGCTGGATATGAGGAGCGGATGAGGCGAGGAGTGCTGTGAAGGAGTAACCATGGGCCGCATGGGGCATCGGCAGAGGAGCAAGAAGACAAAACAGGAACGCAGCCAGCAAGAGCTTCGCATGGCCTTTTCCGGCAACAGCGACCCAGATGGCTCACCAGTCTTGGGAGCATCGTCGCTGCGGACGTAATAGTTTCCAAAGGTACACATAGGCATTCCCCGTCGTCCCTGGCCCGAAGAAGCGGGACTTTGCGCTCGAAAACGAGCTAAAGGCCCGTTTCATACGGTGGCAGGAATAGAACGTCTTAGCTATTATTTCCTTTGGGATGAATCGGCTACGGATTCCGGAATGCGCCCTTTGGGGCTGTGCGGTGCCGGTTTATCGGGCTCATTCTCCGGCTTGGAGCAAAAAAAGCGCCCGGGGCGAACGCAATCCGCCCCGGACGCTGTGTGTTTAATACAGACCACCCATATTGGCGGCGGTATGGATGGTATCGACAAAGAATCCCGCACGGCCGAGGAGCTCTCCGAGAAGAACCACCACCGGCAGCCAGACCGCAATGGTGCGTGTCTTCCAGATCACCAACAGCGAAGCGGCCATAATTCCGATGTGGCTCCAGTAGAATCCGGACTTGAGCCATGCCTGACCGGTCAAGCGCATCACTTCGCTGCCCGACAGCCATATACACGGCGCGGCGAGATGGATCACCAGCCGACCACCAGCGCCGAGGTGAAGATGCGGGCCAGCAGTGGTTGATGCGTTTCCGGGGCGAACCAGCTTGCGAACCCGGCACCCAGCGTCACGGCTGAGATCAGGAAGAAGATGGTCGGCAAGGCGTTGTTCAGGGCCGGAAAGGCCGGGGGTGCGTAGGTCATGCCGGTGGAAAGGATAACCACCACGCCGAGCGCGGCCCCGCCCCATGCGAACAGGGGGTTGCCCTTTTCCCCGGAAGCCATTGCGGCAAGAGCGGCCAGACCCACGAAGAGCCCGGCGGAAAGCGCCTCACGGCTCAGCCATGCCGAGTCCAGATGCTTGAGCGCGGTGAACGCGCCCGCCGGGTGGCCCAGATGAAAGAGCGAGGCTATGAGCCCGAGTCCCATGAGGCCGGTAATCATGCGCCACTCGTTGCGGGCGTTGCCGCCCTGAGCCGGGACCGGCTGGCGCACTGCGCGCATGAAGGCGATGCCGATGGCGGCCTGCGAAAGCACCGTGAACAGCACGAGGGGGAGTTCCATTGATTGCTGCATTGTTACCTCCTCACCATCTTGGGAGCTTGGGGCAGGATGAACCGCGTTGAGGGATTGAGCTTCTCCATCTTGGGATATCCGGCCGGGAACTGCACCTCGTTGGTCTCATTGAGTTTGGCGAGATCCACAAGCTGCAGGGCCTCTGTCGGGCAGGACATGATGCATGCCGGTTCCAGCCCGGCGTCCAGCCGTTCATGGCAGAAGCTGCACTTTTCCGCGCGTTTTTCCACCGGATTGTACTTGGGAGCACCGTACGGGCAGGAGCGGATACAGTTTCCGCAGCCGATGCATTTTTCCTGATGATGCACCACCACGCCGTCCTCCTCCCGCTTGGTGTAGGCCACCACGGGACAGACGTTCAGGCAGGCCGGGTCCTCACAGTGATTACAGGCCAGCGAGAAAAAGGCCCGTTCACGATGCGGGTATATCTCTTCCTTCAGCGGATAGACCTGACGCCAGATGACGCCTTCGACCTGCTGGTAATAGCTCTTGCAGGCCATCGCGCAGGTGAAGCAGCCTATGCACTTTTCCGCGTCCACTCGGAATGCGTATTGTTTCTTCATGGTCTATGACTCCTTAGGCCTTTTCCACGTTGGCGAACTGGTCATGGATTGCCACGCCGGGTGCTCCGGCCTTGAAGGCGCCCATGTCCGCGGCTTCGTCGTCCACAAGGTTCTGGACGTTGAAGTCGGTGCCCCTGCCGAACCATGCCTCGTACATGAGCAGGCAGTTCTTCGCCACATTGTTGGTCAGCTTGACCCTGACCCTCTGCTCGCCCACCTTGTTGAAGACGCGCACCATGTCCAGATCGGCAATGCCCTTTTCCTTCGCTGCGTCGGGGTGCATGTAGACGAAGGGTTCCTCGTTGTATTCCTTCATCCAGTCCAGATTGACGAACTGCGAGTGAATGCCGAACTTGGTGTGCGGGGTGAGCAGGCGGAAGGTGTCGTAGCTCTTGCGCCCTTCCTTGTATTCCGGCAGGGCCTTGTGCCCGTTCTCGGCGCACTGCTCGGACTTGAATTCGTACTTGCCCGAGGGCGTTCCGAACTTGTGGTCATACCACGCTGCCGAGGATGCCAGCTTCGCCTTGACCGGTCCGTTCTTGAGGTCGGTCCAGTCGCTGATGCCGAAGTAGTCGTAGATGCCTTGTTGAATTCCTTTCCGAGCCATTCGCGGGTGTCGACCTCCTGCGGGAAAGTACAGGAACCGGGCGAGAGTTCGTTCATCTTCTTTGAAAGCAGTGCTGCGATCTCAAGGTTGGATTTACTCTCGTGCAGCGGCTTGACCGCCTGCTCATTGATGCCGAGCCAGTAGTGCCAGTAGGACACGTTCACGGTCCATTCTTCGAAGAGCGTGGTGACAGGGAGCACGATGTCCGAGTTGGCAACGGTTTCCGTGAAGAACTGCTCCACAGAGACGACCATTTCCAGCTTGTCGAAGGCCTTTTCCAGCTTGGGCCGGTCAAAGTCCTGCGCAAAGGGGTTCTTGCAGGAAACCCAGAGCATGCTGATGGCGGGGTCTGCGCTGTCCAGAATCTCCTGCGCCGTCTTGTTGATGTTCACGGTGCGGTTGCTGTAGCTGGCTTCGTCGGCCTCGGTGAAGTCGAACTCGCCCTTGGCTGCGCCGCCCACGAACCCCTTGGACCCTTCGGGTGGGCTCTGGATCATGGCGTGGTAGTTGAAACCCCAGGTCTGGAGATGGCCGTAGCGCGCGCCGCCGCCTTCCCTGCCCACGTTGCCGGTCATGGCCACAAGGGCGTCGATGGAGCGGACAGTCGCGCCGCCGTTCACGTGGCGCTGCAGGCCGTAGCCTATCCAGATGGTCGCGGGATCGGCGGAAGCGAACTCCTCGGCCACCTCGCGAATCTGTTCTGCCGGGATGCCGCTCTTTTCAGCGGCCCACTCCACGGTGACGTTGTTTCGCAGGTAGTCCTCGAACTCGTCGAAACCGATGGCGTAGGTGTTCACGAACTCGCGGTCCACCATGCCCTTGTCCAGAATGTGGCGGGCCATGCCGAGAGCAAGCGCGCCGTCGCTGGAGGTCTCGGGCTGCCAGAAGACGTCGCCCTTGGCAGCGGTCTGGGTGAAGACCGGGTCGATGACCACGACCTTTGCCCCGCGCCGCTTGGCTTCCATGATATACTTCATGGTGTGCACGGAACACCACGCCGGGTTTGCTCCCCAGACGATGATGTACTTGGCTTTCACCATATCTTCGGGATCGTTGCACCACATGTTGCCCATGTCGTAGTTCTGGGCGTCGATGCCCGCGGGCCAGCAAGGCGTTCCCACGAAGCGCGTGGTGTATCCGAGCGAGGACATCATGCCTTCCACCACGTAGTTCGTGATGCCGAAGTTTCCGGAATACTTTGTCAGGCCCAGCCCAAGCAGATTGTCATCGCGCTCCTTGAGCTCCAGAATCTTCTTGGCAATGCGGTCCATGGCTTCATCCCACGAGACACGGCGCCATTTGCCGGAGCGGCGCCCATCCTGAACCATGGGATACTTGACCCTGTTGGGGCTGTAGAGCTTGCGCGGGTAGGAGTAGCCTTTCACACACAGGCCGCCCTTGGTGAACGTGGATTCCTGCGCGCCTTCGATGAACTGCACCACCCCGTCCTTGACGTAGGTCTTGATGCTGCAGGTGTCGTAGCAGTTGCGCGGGCAGGCGTTGCGGAAGGTCGTAAAATCGCCGGGATTGAAGGCTTCCGCGGCCTCGGCGCTGTTGGGCACGAGCAGGCCGCAGGGCAGCATGGCCGCAGCTCCGGCCAACGCCGTTCCCCTGAGGAACCCTCTGCGGCTCAACGAATTACCTTTTCTGGTCATGGACATCCTCCTCTCCTGATTGTTCCGTTTGGGTGTCGGCTAAGCGGTCCCGTTCCGCATCCAGCCAGCGCTCCAGCGAACGAATCGCCAGCAGCACGGGCGCACTTGCGTCTTCTTCCGTTACGGCGGTGATGAACCTCGGCACCCATTGGGACATGTGATTGAGCACTAGCCATTCCCGCATGGCCGAAGCATCCGGGGCGTTTGGGCCACCGGCGTTTTCAAGAGCCACAAGACCGAGAAGGGCATCCAGCTCAAACGAAATGTGATCGTCGGGAATACTTCCCTGATCCGGCGTGGCCAGACCCATGCGGCGATAAAGGTTTCGCACCTCCAGCGTGCGCGGACTCATGAGGGTGGGATCGTCTTCGTATGCCGAAGCGTATGGAGGTGCAGGGAGCGCGGCCGGACCGACAAAAAGCCGGTTGAAGTCGTATTCGACCTCCAGCCAGTCCACTACGTCGGGCAGTTGCGAGCCGAACTCCCGCGAGATTCCTTCACTGGCAGCGCGGATGCCGTCTGCGTCCTGTGCCGCGAAGAAATCCCTGAGGAACTGCAGCCCTCTGATGCCTCCGGATATCTGATGCGGTTTCATATCTGAATAGGATACATTGCTCATGCATCCCTGATATTATAACCGGCAGAAACAGGGACAGACGGGAAAAAGGGGGTAGATTGGGTAGTTTTTTCTACCCGGTCAGGAGGACAGCCCTGCGGATTTCAGGTGGGCGTACAGGCTGGTTCGCTTCCCGCGCAGGCCGAGCTTGGCCCGGATGTTCTTCCTGTGCGTCTGCACGGTTTCCACGGAAAGGTTCAGGCTGTGGGCGATATCCTTGGAGGAGTAGCCGGACTGGATGAACTGGGCCACCTTGGTTTCCATATGGGTCAGTTTCAAAAGCAGCGGATCGGAGTTCGCGCTGCCCGGGGCAAGGCGGCTCAACTGGTCGCGGACGACGGTAAGATATCCCTTGCGGATGGAAGGATCATCCTCGCTCTCGATGCGCTCAAGCGCCGGAACGACGAGACTGTTTATCTTGGCGGACACCTCGTCGAACATCTCCCCGCGATCCTTGTCGATGCTTTTGAGGACATTGCGAAGGGTGATGTTCATCTCTTCCAGCTGTTCCTTTTCCCTGCGCAACGCGTCGGTCTTTTCGGTAACGATTGTTTCGAGCACCTCACGCTGGGCGGCCTGCGCCGTGATGTTGGTCAGCATTATCATGTATTGATCGCTGGCAAGGCTGACGCTGCTCAGTGGATTTACCTGCATCCGGTAAACCGAATCATTTTCAAACAGGCTCATTTCACAGGATATTCCCGGCGGGTAGTATTTGAGCAGTTCGTCGATTGTCTGCCCTTCCAGCCCGAGGGCGTCCCAGACCGGACGGTTCAGGATGTCATCCAGCGACGTAACCTCTTTCATGGCGGAGTTGGCATCCGTGACGATGCCCTCGGAATCCACCACCACGATGAGGTCCGAAGTCGAATCAAGGATGTTCTCAAAGCGGCACTTCTCAAGGGTCAGCAGCCTGTTGGCCTCGTCCAGACGCTGCCGGGTCAAATCGGGAAGGGTGCGGGTCCAGTCCTGCACAAAGAGCACCTCAAGGGCATCGCCGTAGAGTCGGATATGCCTGCGAGCCAATATCTTTTGCGTCTCCGGGAACCCGTCGCTCTCCTCTATCACGTCCAGCACGGCGTGAATGAAGGTCTTGAAGCAGCCCAGGAACATGTCCGCAGTGATCCCGCGCATTCTGTGGCGTCTGGCAGATTCGATCAGCCTTTGCCCCCATTCACCGTGATGGGCTATGAGCCACGGGAAGTCGACGCCTTCTGCACGCTCCCGCGCATGAGCGAGGACCGGCTGCAGGAAATCGCCCAATGCCTGAAGGCAATCCACACGCTTGGCCGTGGTATGTTCCAGATACCCCGCGCTTCGCATCCTCTCGGACCAGTGCTGAAGGTAGGACTCCTCATGCTCGGCGAGCATCCGGATCAGTTCCATGTATCGGCCTGCATATCCGCTCTCAGCCATCTGCGCTCCACGTTTTTCTGTGATACCCATCCACTACCCAGTGTACTTGTCTTATTCGCGCAATGAACTATTATCAAGACATGAAGACATCCAAACGCCACCCCATGATTCTGGCGATCCTTGCCTGTGCCGCACTGGCCCTAGCACTTCAGCCACTCACCGCCGAGGCGGAGGAAGCTGTACCAAACGCCTCCATGCACGTCAGCGGTGTCCTGAAATCCGGGCTTCCCGTGACCCTCACCTTCGATCTCGGCGGGTACGAGGTCCCGCAGGGACAGTACACATCGATCAATATCCGTTTCCTTTCAAAGCCGGACGCTACAACCCCCTCAGTCCTCCCCGGCTACCCGGAGTCGCAGATCACCTTCCATGCCCCCGGAAGCTACACCTTTGACGTCATCCTGAGCCAGATCAGCAAGTCCAGCTGCGGCGGCGTGGATTCGAAAACCTGTTCAGGGGCAAGAGAACGCTCACGATTCAGTAGTCCAGCCCGAATCATAAGCCTCACTGGGGTCTGCATAAGCTCCGGAGAAACAAAGGTGGGGAGTTTTGCGACTCGCAAGATCTGCGTAGCTTGTCCGTAGCGAATCTAATCATCTCTTGAAAAGGCGAGGCAGATGTCCGAGTCGGCATGTCTGCGGGGGCGTAAATCTTTTGTTTCCCGCCTTCGACGGGACGGGGGTGGGATTCTTTTGTGTTTCCTGACATTTTTGGGTGCTGAGCCCGCCTTCCGGCGGGAGGGGCGGGAAGCGGAACCCGTTACGTTGTGGGTTTCGGCCCACAAGCGGGCCGACCTTCTTTTTTGCTTGCGCAGAAAAAAGAAGGCAAAAACTGCGCTTTTTGTTCCGTGTCCGGCCTCCACTCGGCAAGAGGCTCTAAGAGTGCTCGCTGCCCCGGTCGAAAGGTTCGCCAGCGAACAGACAACCGGGTCCACGCGAGCAGCACATAAGAGCCTCTAAGCCTCGGGAGACAACGCTGCCGTATTGCGTCTGCGTAAGTCGCTCACCCTTAGGGTGTCGCTTTGGGGAGGGCTTGATTTGGGTCGGAGTCTCGCGGCCTGTTCCGTC
>NZ_BBCB01000071.1 GCF_001311825.1 Salidesulfovibrio brasiliensis JCM 12178
TGCGCGGGTCGCGGCTCGGCCTGCGGGGCCGGGAAGCGGCGTTTGGTGTGTCGTACGAAGTATCCGGACCTCGGGCGGCTTCCACCACGCCTTTGCGTTCCAGTTCCGTGTAGGCCTGCGTCGCCGTGGAGATGCTCACGCCCATGTCCCGGCCGAGCTTTCGGAGCGAAGGAAGCCTGTCCCCCAGCCCCAGCGTGCCGTTGTCGATCATGTCCATGATGCGCTGTTCCACGGCCTGATAGCGGTATTCGTTCATCTCTGCCTCACAAACTGTTCCGATCCTGGTTCAGGAAAAACATATCTGTTCTGGTAGCACCGCTTCTGTCACTTTGCAATGCAGGTGCGACTCCAAAGGGCGTAATGCCTTGCTTTGCAGCATGGCCGAACGGTTTTGTGCGGAAGTCCGGCTCAAGACGTGTCCTTTTGTTTCCGTGGTGCAGGAATGTTTTTTTTAAGGTTAAGGACAAACTGTCATGGTTCAAATTTCGGTGAACTGTATCTGTTTTGAAGACAGCGAGGTGCGCTAGCTTTGCGGGCAGGATGAACAAGAATTGACGGATGCTGTCCGTCGGGTACTGTAGCCAGCGGAGGAGACGTGGACGGAAACGCCGCACAAAGCGTGCAGGGGAGAGAAGCAGTGTTTCAGGCAGCCAGAAAGATCGCGCCGCTCGCCATGGGGTATATTCCCGTGGGCATGGCCTTTGGCGTGCTGGCCCAGAAGGCGGGGCTGAGCCTCGTGAACACGGTGCTCATGTCCGTGCTTGTCTACGCGGGCAGCGCGCAGCTCATCGCGGTGGGCATGTTCGCCGCCGGGATGCCGCCGCTCAGCATCGTGCTGACAACCTTTGTGGTCAACCTGCGCCACCTGCTCATGTCCGCCGCCATGACGCCGCACCTCCGCAAGTGGGGGCCGTTTCGCATGGCAGCCTTCTGCTATGAGCTGACCGACGAGACCTTTGCCCTGCATTCCATGCGCTTCGGCAGGGGCGACCGCGACATGCGGCAGACATTTCTCATCAATGCCATGGCCCAGACCGTGTGGGTGCTTTCCTCGTGGGCCGGGGCGCTGGCAGGGAGCGGTGTTCCGGACGTGGAGCCGCTGGCGCTTGACTACGCGCTCCCGGCCATGTTCATCGGCCTGCTCGCCATGCAGGCGGAGAACGGCCTCAAGTGGCTCACGGCAGGCTTTACCGGGCTGGTCGCCATCGCACTGGTGCAGGCCGGGCTGGATCAATGGAGTGTCATCATGGCAACGGTCATCGGCGCAACCTTTGGCGCGGGAGTGGAAACATGGACCAGAAAATAGTCTTTCTCACCATTGTCGGCATGGCGGTCGTCACCTACGTGCCTCGGGCCGCGCCCATGCTGGCGCTCGCGGCGCGAGGCATCCCGGAGCCGGTCATGCGCTGGCTCTCCTACGTGCCGTGGCCGTTCTCTCTGCCATGCTGGCCCCGGCGCTGGTCCTGCGTGAGGGTTCCTTCGACTTCGGCATGGACAACCTGTTCCTGTGGGCCGCCATCCCGGCGTTTGCGCTGGCCATCAAGACCCGCAGCTTTTTCGGAACCGTGGCGCTGGGCATGGGCCTTGTTGCCGCAGGGCGCTATTTTCTTGGAGGATAAATGAAGACCATCGGCCTCATCGGCGGCATGAGTTGGGAATCCACCCGCCATTATTACAGAATCCTGAACGAGACCGTGCGCGAGCGTCTTGGCGGGCTGCATTCCGCAAAGGTGGCGCTGGTGAGCGTGGACTTCGGCGAAATAGAGCCTATGCTCTCTGCTGGCGACTGGGACGGGCTTGCCGAAGCGCTTGCCGGTGCCGGACGCCGTGTGGAGGCGGCCGGGGCGGAAATGCTGCTCATCTGCACCAACACCATGCACCGGCTGGCCCCGCAGGTTTCGGCGGCCATATCCATCCCGCTGCTGCACATTGCCGACGCCACGGCAAGCGCGGTGAAGGGTGAGGGCATCGGTCGTGTCGGATTGCTCGGCACCCGGCCCACCATGGTGGAGGAGTTCTACCGCGGACGTTTGGAAGAGCAGGGGCTGGAGGTGGTCCTGCCCGAGGGCGACGACCTTGATCTCGTGCACCGGGTCATCTTTGAGGAACTCTGCCTCGGGACCGTTCGCGACGCCTCGCGAAACGAGTATGTCCGCATCATCGAGAATATGCGAGAGCGGGGCGCACAGGGCGTTATCCTCGGCTGCACGGAAATCGGCATGCTCGTAGGTGCCCAAGATGTTTCGCTGCCGTGCTTCGATACCACCGAAATTCATGCGCTGGCGGCCGTAAACGCGGCCCTTGACGGTGAAACCGGGTCGTAATCCTGCACTTGACCGGATTTCCGGGCGCGTTTAAGGTTCCCCGCGCGGTCGAGCCGAGGCCGCACTAATCTCCGAGGAGGCCCGCCTTGAAACGACTGGAAGTCCAAACCCTGAAGCACGCGCTGGAACGCAGCGCGGAGCTGTTTCCCGAGCGCAACGCCCTGTCCTTTGTGGACGGCGAGCCGCTGACCTACGCCAAATTCTACGAGATGGTCCGTGACGTGTCCCTGCTGTTGCAGAGTCGCGGCATCGGCCCCGGCGACAAGGTCGCCATCATCGGCGAAAATATGCCGCACTGGGGCGTGGCTTACTTTGCCGTGACCTGCATGGGCGCGGTGGCCGTCCCCATCCTTCAGGAATTCCACGTCAGCGCGGTACACCACATCCTGCGCCACTCGGAAGCACAGGTGGTCTTCTGTTCCAAGCGGTATTTCGACAAGGTGGAGGAGTTCGACGAGGATACGCTTCATACCCGCATCGTGCTCGACGACCTCTCCATGCTCGCGGACGAAGGTTCGCTCAAGACCAACTATCGCGAGGCCATGACGCAGGCCCGCGCATGGTACGAGCGCACCCGCGAGAAGGTCATGCAGTATTTCGATCGCGGCTCCTCGGACATCACCCCGGACAGCCTCGCGGTCATCCTCTACACCTCCGGCACCACCGGCCACTCCAAGGGCGTGATGCTCACGCACCGCAACATTGTTTTCGATGCCGAATCCACCGCCGAGATCGTGAACGTCACCGAAGAGGACAGTCTTCTCTCGGTGCTGCCGCTCTCGCACACGTATGAATGCACTCTCGGCCTGATGCTGCCCATCATCCGGGGCGCGTCCGTCTATTATCTCCAGCGCCCGCCCACGCCGAGGACACTCCTTCCGGCCATGCAGAAGATCAAGCCCACGTACCTTCTGCTCGTGCCGCTGGTCATCGAGAAAATTTACCGCAACCGCATCCTGCCCAAGATTTCCGGTAATGCCATTGGCCGAAACCTCATGAAGTTCGGGGCGGGCAAGAAAAAGCTGCAGCAGATCGCGGGCAAGAAGCTCATGGAATCCTTTGGCGGCAACATCAAATGCATCCCCATCGGCGGCGCGTTTCTGGCTCCCGAGGTGGAGCGGTTCCTGCGCAATGCCGAGGTCCCCTACGCCATCGGCTACGGCATGACCGAGACTTCGCCGCTGGTCTCGGGCAGCAAGCCCGAAGACACCCGGTTCCGCGCGGCGGGAAAGCCCATCCCCGAGGTGGAAATCTTCATCGACAACCCGGACCCGGAAACGGGCGAGGGCGAGATCCTGGTCAAGGGCCCCAACGTGATGACGGGCTACTACAAGGCCCCCAAGGTCACGGAAGAAGTGCTCACAGAAGACGGCTGGCTGCATACCGGCGATCTCGGCTACATCGACGAGGATGGCTACCTGTTCATTCGCGGCCGCCTGAAGAACGTCATCATCGGTCCCAGCGGGGAGAACATCTACCCCGAGGAGATCGAGGCGCACTTCAACGACTGTGAGTATGTTCTTGAGTCGCTTGTTTTCCGGCAGGACGGCAAGCTCTGCGCCCGCGTTCATCTGGACGACGACGCGCTGGACGCCAAGTACGGCACCCAGAAGATGACCGAGTCCAAGGCGCGCCTGAAGCTGGACGAGGTTTTGTCGGGCATCCTCAAGCAGGTCAACGCCAACGTCTCCAACTTCTGCAAGGTCTCCCGCATCATCGAGCAGGTGGAGCCGTTCGACAAGACCCCGACGCACAAGATCAAACGCTATCTTTACGTGGACCCGGACGACAGTCGTCGTTAGGGTACCCCTGTAATGCAATTTCTCAGAGCGATCATATTCGCCCTCTGCGTGCTGACGGCCGTGCCCGCCATGGCCTCTTCGCAGGAGGGCATGCGCCACTATGCGCAGGGCAACGAGTACGTGCGTACCGGCCAGTTTCACAAGGCCGTGCGGGAGTTCGGAAGGGCGATCAATGCGGACCCGGCGAGGGCCGAATACCGCTACAACCGCGCCCTTGCCCTGCAACGGCTCGGCAAGCGCGACGAGGCCATCGAAGACCTCAAGGCGGCGGCAGAGCTCGGTCCCGACCGCTTCGCCTTTGCCATCACGCTGGCCACGTCGCTGGAAGCGGCGGGCAGGGCGGAAGAAGCTCTGGAAGCTTACGAACGCGCCGCCTCCCTTCGGCCCGACTCGCCTCGCGCCCACGAGGGCGTCGCCAACGGCAGGCTGAACGCGGGCGACCTTGAGGGTGCGCTCAAGGCGCTCGACACCGCCATTCGCCTCAACGCCGATTCCGTGAACGCCTACCTGACGCGCGGTACCATCCGCATGCGGCAGGGCAGGCGCAAGGAAGCCCTGCTGGATTTCAAACGCGCTGCGGCGCGCTCCCCCAACAATATGGCCGTGCATTCCCGCCTCGGGGCCGCGTTCATGGCCAACGGCGAGTTTCACGAGGCCGAGTTGCAGTTCGACCGTGTGCTCGCCCAACAGCCGGATCAGGCCACCGCCCTTGCCAATCGCGGGTATTGTCGCGCCATGCTCGGCAGGAAAGCTGAAGCTGCCGAAGATTTCAAGGCCGCAGTGGAGGTCGCCCCGGACTGGGCGCAGGGTCGTCTTCTGCGCGCAGATTTTTTGCGCATGAACGGCCGGATCGCCGAGGCCCTTGAGGAGTATGGTGAGGCCGAGCGACTCGGGGCACAGCAGATGCCGGTGGTTATCGGCAAGGGGCTGGCCCTTGAAGCCATGGGTCGCGTGGACGAGGCGCTTGCCTTGTACGCCCGGACCATCGAGCGCAACCCTGTTGCGTTGGAGCCGCTGCAGGCCCGGGGCAAGCTGCTGTTCTCCCTTGGCCGGTATGAAGAGGCGTTGCATGACGCCAACACCATGGCCGCGCTGCGAAACGATCTTCCGGACGCGCATATGGCCCGGGGACGCTGCCTCATGGCCCTGAAGCGGCCGCAGGAGGCGCGCAAGTCCTATGAACGCGCGCTGGAGCTGCGTCCCGGCAATCCCCAATATCGACTTGAGCTTGCCGGCGTGCTGCTGTCCACCGGGCAGCAGCAGGAAGCAACGGCCGCCATTGATGCCATCGTGAAGGACGCGCCGGACTTTGCCCGCGCCAGAAAGCTGCGTGCCCGGCTGCGTGCCGCAACCGGCGATGTGGAAGGGGCCGTGACCGATCTGGACGTGTATCTTGCGTCTGTCCCGAACGACGCCGAAGCGTTTGCCATGCGCGGCGCGTACAGGAATTCGCTTGGCAACGTGGACGGGGCCATGAAGGACCTTGAGCGTTCGATTGCGCTTGGGGCCGACAGTGCCGCCGTTCATGAGACGCTGGGCAGGGTGTACGTGCGAAAGGGAATGGACGAGCGGGCCATGGTGCATCTGGCGCAGGTGGCCGGGACCAGTGCGGACGCCGCAGCCGAGCTGGGGCGGGTCTTCCGTAGGCTGGACCGTGAATACAGCGCGCTCAAGGCCTTTGATCTTTCTCTGGAGCAGCGCCCCGGTTTCGTGGAAGTGCTTATGGAGCGGGCGGACATCCGCAGGCGGCTGGGGCACTATGACGAGTGGCTGGCCGACCTGAACAAGGCCCTGCTCATCAACCCGCGCAACTGGAAGGTGCTCAATCAGGCCGCCTGGGGTTACGCTGTCTGCCCCGATCCGGAGCTTCGCAACCCCGAAAGAGCCGTGCTGTACGCCAGAAGCGCCCTGAACCTCTCGCCGGACAATCCTCTGGTCATGGACACGCTCGCTGCGGCGCTGGCCAGCAGGGGGGATTTCGAAGAGGCGGTTGAAATGCAGGAAGATGCCTTGGAAAAGGCTTCCGGCAGCCTCGACGGGAAACGGCTTGAAGGCTTCCGCGCCAGACTGGAGCTTTACCGCTCGGGCAAACCCTATCTGTCCGTCGGGGCTCAACCCGAATAGAAGAATCTCCCCAGCCCCACCGTGAAGATGATTACCCCGTAGCCAGCGTGCTCAACCCACGCTGCGGCCAGTGACCGCCTGTGTTCGTAGGTGCTCGCCAGCAGAATGCCCCCGCCGAATGAGAGGACCACCGCCGGCAGGTTGCCGTACACCACATGCAGCAGAGCGAACGCCGCCGCGCTGGCCAGCAGCAGCCCGTACCCGTCGCCAAAAAGCGGTGCGTATCTGCGGTGGAAGAAGCTGCGGTAGATGATCTCCTGCGGGAGCGCCGAAAGAAAGGGATAGAGGATGCTGACCGCCAGCCAGAGCTTCGGTCTTTCGGACGGGAAGGCGAAGAGGTGGTCCGGGACGATGAGCATTGTCAGACAGAGGGATCCTGCGGCCACAAGTCCCAGTCGGGCCACGAGCAGCGGGGTGAAGCGCCGAAGGCCAGAGAAGCGAAACTCCTCCTTCCAGCGGATGCCTCCACGCACAAGCATGGCGATGCAGAAAAGCGTTACGGCCCCCAAAACGATAATTTTGGGGGCCGCCAATTCCCCGAGAGCATAAGCTCCCGGCAGGACCGCAAACAGTATTATGCATTCCGCGGCAAGTCCGATGCGAGACATGGCAGAATCGTTTACTAACAGGCCAGGCAGCGCTCTATATACTCCTGAATCTCTTTTCGATCCAGAGGTTTTGCCAGAAAGAGCGTGGCGCCAAGCTTGAGCAGGTTGGATATTTCACTGACCCCGACCACCGCCGACATGATGATGATTGGGAAATTCGCGAACTGCTGGTCGCCCCTCAGGGTCTGGATCAACTGCCGACCATCCATCTCCGGCATCATGATGTCGGTCATGAGCATGTCGAAGTCGTTGCTCGCCATGAGCGCTTCGTACGCGTGCTTGCCGTGCGGGCTGACGTAGGCCTGATGTCCCATCTCCTCGACAATCTTCACCGCAAGCTTTTGTGAAATCCTGTCGTCTTCTGCTATCAGTATTTTGGCCATCACAGTGTTTCCTCCCTGATCATGAATACGATAAAAAGAAGTTCCATGTCCACACCCTGCGTTTCCGGGGGAGGAAAAAATAACGGTGGAGGACGGTATTAACCGTCCTCGAAACACGTTGCTACATCTTTTCGATGTGCATGCTGTCCTCGAATGTGCAGGTCAGCTTGTACTGCCCCTGCGATGTGTCGAGCACGAACTCGTTGCCCGGGAACAACGTGACTGCCGGTGCAAAGGAGTCATTGACCATGACGTCCTTGCTTCGCCGTTGGATTCGAACCTGACCGTGGTCGAATCTTCGAGCGTCAGAATCTCTCCGTGATGGACGTCAACAGGAAGGTCTGTTTCGCTGTACTGTGTCATGGGAGTCCTCCAAATGTAGAAAGTTTCTCATGCTATAGAAATAAGTCCGCGCATGCTCGCGGGACATGAGAATCTTGCGTACGCTTGAACAGCTTTGCCGAACATGGCATGGAGAATCATCGAGCAATCATCCAGAAGGAGTGGCCGTGCAGGGGAAAATTCTGGTTGTCGAGCCAGACGCCCAAATTCGAGAATCGTTGTGCGACGCACTCTCCGCCGCAGGGAACGAAACCATGGGCGTTGTCGACGTAGAGTCCGCAAAGCGCGTTTTCTCGCCATTTTCGCCGCACATGGTTCTTGCGGGGTCTGATGGCGATCCTCGGGCGATCGGCGTCATGCTTCGCGAATTCAAGTGCGGCGGTCTGGAGAGGCCTTTTGCCGTCATGGCTGCCGAGGAGTGCATGGATGACGCGCTGGCCGAAGCCTGTCCCGGCGCGTTCGCTTTTTTGCGCAAGCCGCTGGTCATGCACCGGGTCATGGAGGTGGTGAGTCTGGCCCTTCGCTCGCGGGAGAATGTGGTCAACGGCCTGCAGGTGCTCGACGAGAGTCGTCGCGTCAATTCATATCTTCGCTCCATCCTTGAAAGTTATGACGAACCAGCCGCGCTTCTGGACGCCGAAGGCCGTATCCTTGAAGTCAATGAGGCCGGGGTTCAGGTCATTGGAGCCGACTACGAAAGCATACGCAACAGCCGCTTCGTGGATATTGTCCGCGACCCGTTCAGAAGTCTCTGCGAACAGGCCATGGAGTCCATCGTTTCGGGCAGCGACTCCGAACGCATCCTGCACCGCCGGGGCGGCAGCGAGGTGGAAACCTACGTCACCCCCGTCCGGCAGGACGGCAGGCTGGTGGGCATGGTGGCGCTTGCCCGCAACGTGACCTCCCTGCACCGTACGCAGCAGGAACTCATCGAAAATGAGCAGCGGTATCGAAGCGTCTTTGAGGCCGGGCGCGACGCAGTGCTTATCGTCAACCGCGCCAGCGGCGACGTGCTGGACTGCAACCGCGCCGCGCGGCGGCTGTTTGGCTATACCGCCGAAGAGATGGAAACGCTCAACTATATCCGCGATCTTGCCGCCGAACCCGACAGGGGGACGGAGGTGCTCGCGGCCGAGGCGGGCCGGATGCCCGTTCGCAAGCACAGGCGCAAGGACGGGGACGTTTTTCCGGCTGAAGCAACGCTGAGTCCCTTTGCGGTCAGCGGGGAGCAGATGGCGACCGTGTTCGTGCGTGACATCACCAGCCGGAAGGTCGTTGAGGATGCCCTGCGCGAAGGGGCGCGCCTTTACCGCGCCGTGGTCGAGGACCAGACCGAGCTCATCTGCCGTTATAGGCCAGACGGGGTACTGACCTTCGTAAACAGGGCCTATGCGAGATTTTTCGGATACAGCGAGGACTCGCTGGTGGGCGTGAATTTCATGTCCCGCATCGCGGACGAGTGGGCGCGGCGGACGTTGGCCGAGTGGATCGAGAACGTCTCCCCGGCCAAGCCCTCAATCGAGCTTGAACAGCGCAACGAGGGCGCGGACGGCAAAACGCACTGGGTGCACTGGATGAACCGGGCCATTTTCGACCATCGCGGCGAGCTGCGCGAGTTTCAGGCCGTGGGACGCGACATTACCGAGAGCCGCCTCGCGGCAAAGGCCCTGCGCGAAGCCAACGAGGAAAAGGAGCGTTTTCGCCTGAACCTCGAAGCAGCCTTCCGCAGCATCCCGGACGCCATCATTACGGTGGATGCGAACATGCGGGTCATCGCCACCAACAGCGCAGCACAGCAAATCTGCGAGCTTGCGCCCGGCGATTCGCGGGGCAGGGCGCTTGAGGAGCTCATGTCCAGCGAACCCAATCCCTGCCTGAGCGTCCTGAAGCAGGTGCTCAGAACCCGCCGGACCGTGCGCGGGTTTCAGGCGGAGCTTACCCTTTCGACGGGTGAGCGCATGGTCGAGTTGAGCTGCTCCCCGCTTTTGGACGAGCAGCACAATTTCAGCGGCGCCGTGCTTGTCGTCAAGGACATTTCACGCATTGCCGACCTTGAGAAACGTCTGCAGGAACGCCACGGCTTCCGTGGGATCGTGGGCAAAAGCCGGGTGATGCAGGACGTCTACCGGCTGCTGGAGCAGCTTGCGCCGCTGGACGCCACAGTGCTGATCTGCGGCGAGTCGGGCACCGGGAAGGAGCTTGCCGCGGACGCGCTTCATTACGGCGGAGCCCGTGCTTCGGCCCACATGGTCAAGGTGAACTGCTCCGCGCTTTCCGAGAGCCTTTTGGAGAGTGAGCTCTTCGGCCACGTCAAGGGCGCGTTCACCGGCGCGGTGCGTGACAAGGTCGGTCGCATCGAGGCGGCCGAGGGCGGGACGCTGTTTCTCGACGAAATCGCGGATATATCTCCGATCATCCAGCTCAAGCTGCTGCGTTTTCTGGAGCAGAAGGAGTACGAGCGGGTGGGGGAATCCAGCACGCGAAAGGCGGACGTTCGGATTATCGCGGCCACCAACGTGGACCTGCGCCGAAAGGTCGACGAGGGCACATTCCGCGAGGACCTGTTTTACCGCCTGAACGTCATGCCCGTGTATCTGCCGCCGCTTCGGGAGCGGGAGGGCGACATCCCATTGCTGACCGCCCACTTTCTCAAGGAGTTCTCACAGGAATTCAAAAAGAAGCTCGACGGCGTGGCCGAGGAGGTCATGGACCTGTTTCTGCGCTATGACTGGCCGGGCAACATCCGCGAGCTCAAGCATTTGCTGGAGCATGCCTGCATCCTGTGCCCGGAGCGCATCATCGCGGTGCGGCACGTGCGCCCTGATGCGCTGGAAGTCATGCGCGGCGGAGTGCCCAAGTCCCGCATGAGCGTCTTCCGGCGGCGCTCCGCAGACAGCGAGGAGATCATAGCCGCGCTTGAGGCAGCGGACGGCAACAAATCACGTGCTGCGGACATTCTCGGCGTTCATCGGGCCACGCTGTATCGCAAGATGAAGCGATTAGGTCTGGCGGAATGATAATGTGAGAATGTCCATGAAAAATGGTTTGCTCGCAACCGGTCTGAATCAATCGCCTTTCATGTTCAGGTCAAGATTATAACAGCTCTAACGGCCTCCCTGTCCATAAACGGGGGACGTATTGTGCCTCTGCGTGCGATGTCTCGCCAATCGTGCCCTGCGGAGGTCCAGCATGATTAGAACCGTTGAACCATTTGAAGCGTTCGAGGAGGTTGGCTCCGGCGACAAGCTGGTGCTGCTTGCCTTCATCAGGCCGACCATGGATTCGGCTGATCAGGTGCGTCTTCTGGAGGCTGCTTCCAGAAAATACGCCGACCGGGTGCGCTGCATCATGTACACCCAGCGCAATCTTGAAACGGGGATGCGGCATTACGTGGTTTCCGGAACGCCGAGCTACCTGCTCTTTCACAGGGGCGGGGAGGTGGATCGCCTCATCGGCGTTTCGGACGAGGAGACGCTGGACTCGTTTCTTGACGGAAGCCTCTGGGTGAAGTGATCAGCGGGCCGCGTCCACAAGGCGCTTTGCCTCGGGAACCGTCCCTTTGGAAACCATTTCGCCGTCCACGAAAAAGACGGGCAGGGAGTCATGGCCTTCGTCCCGCAACAGGGCGGCCATTTGCTCGTTGGCCCTGAAGGCGGCCAGATTGTTCAGCGCGTGCACGGTGTAGGTCATGCCCTCGCCAAGCCGGGCCTTCACTTCTTCCAGAACAGCGTAGACCTTTTCCGCGTCCCTGTCCGAAAGGCCGGGGCTGCACGGGCAGGGAACGCTCTTCACGAACACTTCGAATTGATGCTTCGGCATGGTCATCCTTCCATGTTTGAGGGGCGCTCCACCTCGCATCCCGTCTGCGCGATGACGTTGCCCACTCCAGGGTTGACGCGCGCGCCACCCCGCGTTTGGAGGGCGGGCCGCAGAGCACGAGGTCCGGCTCCAGCCTCTGGCATATCTGGCGCACGGCCGCGTTGGGGTCCACATTCTCCCGAAACAGGATGCCCCAGTCAACGCCATTTGCGCGAAGCTCGCGGAGTCCTCGGGCCAGCTTGCGAAACAACCGGACCTTGAAGAGTTCCAGCTCGCCGTAAACGAGGTTGACGGGAACGAGCGAGACCACGAGCACGCTTGCTCCGGCGCTGCCAAGTTCGGAGGCACGGTGGAAAATGGCCCGGTCATGGGCGTCTGCGGAGATGAGCGCCAGAACTTTTTCCGTGCCGCGCCGCTCGGGAGGCGGAATGGCCGGGGTCGGGAGCGGGCGGATGCCAAATCGCTTGCAGACGTCTTCCATGGATGGACGGTCAGTCGGGTTCTGGGCAAGGGCGGCCGAGACGATTTCGGCCATCTCCTGCGGCATGCGGCGCGGGGTGAAGGCGGTTCTGGCCGAATCCCAGCCCCAGTGAAGAGTGCACAGGCAGAGCTTCAGCCAGCGGGGCGGCAGGCGTTCCTCAAACAGGTGCATGAGAATCAGGCCGAAGGCGTATACGTCCGAGGCTGCGGTGCCACGTTGCCCGGCCACTTGTTCCGGGGCGGCGTAAAACGGGTCGCGGTTTCCGGCAAAGGCGTGCCAGAGGTCCTGATGCCCCCGGAGGGCGCAGCGGCTGAAGTGCCGCAGCACCGGTTCTCCCCTGCGGAGTAGCACCGCGCCGGGGTGCAGGTCGTGGTGGACGTATCCTGCCCGGTGCAGCCCGGCGAGCAGGGCGGCCAGCGAGGCGGCTATGGTCACTCTCACGCCGTGGTCCTCGGGAAGCCATGATCCGAGGGAGGGCAGGCGATGGTCCGGCAGGGCAAAGCCGCCACTCCATTCCCCGTGGGCGTGAAGCATTGACGGTGAATCGGGAATCGGGACCAGCCGGGCCTGATTTTGCCAGCGCAGGAAGCGTCGGTGTTCACGTCGTAGAACTGGCGAAGCTCGTATCCCTGCCAGTCCTTCATGGCGGTATAGCGGCGAAAACCGGTGACGGGTTTAAGCGTTTCCTTGACGCGATACCCTTCGACCGTCATTCCCGGCTCCATAGGGAGCGGCGCTTCACGCCGGATGCCCATTTCCTGCATTCGTGCCCACATCAGAGAGTCCTCCACGCTTCAACCATACGATGAAGCGGGGCAGGAATCCATGAGAGCTTTCAAATTATCAAGGCTCGCGGTTCGGGGGAGACATCCGGGACGCGGGGCATGGCGGCAGAGGGCACGAAAAGGGCGTTTGGCGGGGGAAAAACCGGGGGCTGTCTCTTAAGCAAGTGGTTATGGGAGTTATGTCAGAGTGGAAGCTCTTACAATTATGGAAAGGGTTGTCTTCGTTGCGAGTTGTTGGTGTGTGCGCCTTGACTTTTTTGCTATTTTATTGCACACCATACGCGCTATCATGGATACATCCCGGCTCCTTTGCCGGTCATAAGCGGCGGGGGCCGTCACGAGCAGTGAGCCCTGCGCCGAAATTCTTTTCGGAGTAGAAAACCTATGGCAATGATCGAAGTGAACAATCTTCAGAAATGGTACGGGGATTTCCACGTATTGCAGGGAATCACCGAGAACGTGGACAAGGGTGAGGTGCTCGTCATCTGTGGTCCCAGCGGATCGGGAAAAAGTACCTTTATCCGCTGCATCAACCGTCTCGAAGATTATCAGAAAGGTACCATCAATTTCGACGGCAAGGATATTCAGGACAAGAGCGTCGACATCAACGAACTGCGCGCCGAGATCGGCATCGTCTTCCAGCAGTTCAACCTCTATCCTCATTTGACGGTTCTGAAGAACGTCACCCTTGCTCCCCTCAAGGTGCGCAACATGCCCAAGGACGAAGCCGAGACCGTCGCGCTGGCGCTTCTCGAGCGCGTGGGCATCCACGATCAGGCGCACAAATATCCTGCCGAGCTTTCCGGCGGCCAGCAGCAGCGCGTTGCCATCGCCCGTGCGCTGGCCATGAAGCCCAAGGTCATGCTCTTTGACGAGCCCACCTCGGCGCTGGACCCGGAAATGATCAACGAAGTGCTCAACGTCATGAAGGACCTCGCCCGCGAAGGCATGACCATGCTCTGCGTCACCCACGAAATGGGCTTTGCCCGCGAAGTGGCGGATCGCGTCATCTTCATGGATGGCGGAGTGGTGGTGGAGCAGGCTCCGCCGGACGAGTTCTTCAAGAACCCCAAGCACGAGCGCACAAAGGCTTTCCTGAAGGAGATCCTTTAACAGTTACGGTTTTGGAGAGTAACACCAACCCTTTCGAGGAGGCACAATGAAACGGCTGACTACCATCCTGGCACTGATGCTGACCTTCGTTTTCTGCGCCGGCGTTGCCAATGCGGGCAAGCTGGAGGAAATCAAGGAACGCGGCAAGCTCATCTGTGGCGTCAAGGACTCCGTGAACCTGTTCGGGTTCATTGACCCCGACACCAAGGAGCTGACCGGCTTCGACGTGGACATCTGCAAGGAAATCGGCAAGAAGCTCGGCGTTCCCGTCGAGTTCAAGGTCGTCTCCTCCGCCACCCGCATCCCCATGCTGGCGCAGGGTTCCGTGGACATGCTCGCCGCGACCATGACCCACAAGCACTCCCGTGACGAAAAGATCGACTTCTCGATCACCTACTTCATGGACGGCCAGAAGCTCCTCGTGAAGAAGGGCTCCGGCATCAACTCCACCGACGACCTGACCAACCAGAAGGTCGGTACCGTCAAGGGTTCCACCTCTGAAAAGAACATGAAGAACGCCAACCCGAAGTCCCGCGTCATCGCGTACGACGAGTATCCGCAGGCGTTCATGGCCCTCAAGCAGGGCAAGGTCAAGGCCGTCACCACCGACTCCGGTATTCTGGCCGGTCTCAAGGCCGGTGACGACAATCCCGAGAACTGGGAAATCGTGGGCGAATTCTTCTCCCTCGAGCCCTACGGCCTCGGCGTTCCCGAGAACGACTCCGCTTTCCGCGACTTCGTGAACAAGTCCCTGCAGCAAATGTGGCTCGACGGCACCTACGCCACCCTCTTCAAGAAGTGGATGGGCTACGACCTGCCCAACACCTGGAAGATGGAAATCTGGCCCATGTAGGTCCTGATTCGACAATCCGGGGAGCGCCGCCTCGCGCGGCGCTCCCTTCTTTCTCACAACCACTAACCGACGGATTGCGCCTTGAACTATACTTTCGAATGGGACGTCGTCCTCTCCGGCGAATACGCCGAGTGGCTGTACGAAGGGTTTGTCACGACCCTGCAGATTTCCGCCGTATCGCTGCTCTTTGCGATGCTCCTCGGCACCCTGATCTGCGTGATGCGCATGACGCCGTTCAGACCGCTCCAATGGTTTGCGCTGGCCTTCACGGAATTTTTCCGCAACACGCCGCTCATGGTGCAGGTGCTGTTCTGGTACTTCGGAGCCTATCTGGTCGTCCCCGAAGGGATCATGACCTGGCTCAACGAACTCTACCTGTTCGTTCCCGGCCCGTTCACGCTGTTCGGGCATGAATTCGTCGGCGAATGGCTGCTTTTGAACGTCGAGTTTTTCTCCGGCGTCATCGCCCTCACGGTCTATACGTCGGCCTTCATCGCCGAAGAGATCAGGGCAGGCATCTTTTCGATTCCCAAGACCCAGCTGGAATCGTCCCGCGCCGTGGGGCTTTCCTTCATGCAGGCCTATCGGTTCGTCATTCTGCCGCAGGCGCTCAGAATCGTCGTCCCGCCGCTTATTTCCCAGTCCCTGAACCTCATCAAGAACTCCTCGCTGTGCATGGTTATCGGTGTTTCCGAGCTGACCTTCATGGCCAGGCAGGTGGAGTCCTACTCCTTCCGAGGTTTCGAAGCGTTCACCGTTGCCACGATCGTCTACCTGTGCATCTCGCTCGTCGTGTCGCTTTGCATCAACATGTACAACAAGCACTTCATGCTGCAGGTGAAATACTAGGGGGCCGCAATGCACTGGGAAGTTGTCTGGGATAATTTCGATTATTTCCTGTGGGGAGCGACCAAGTTCGACGGAACGTTCCCCTTCATTCACGATGTCGGCGGCCTGCTGGCAAGCATCATTCTGGCCGTGCTCGGCATATTCTTCGCCTTCTGGATAGGCATGGCCTTCGGGCTGATGCGCCTTTCCAAAAAACGCTGGCTCAAGCTGCCGAGCATCATCTACGTTGAGACCATCCGCGGCGTTCCGCTGCTGATGCTCATTTTCTGGTTCTACTTTCTCGCGCCGATCATGCTGGGCCACAACATCCCCGGATTCTACAGCTCGCTGATCGCCTTCATAATCTTTACCGGGGCCTACATCGCCGAGATCGTTCGCGCAGGCGTCATGGCCCTGCCGAGCGGCCAGCTCGAAGCCGCGCGCGGCAGCGGACTCTCCCAGACGCAGGCCATGATGTTCGTGATCCTGCCGCAGGCGCTTCGGAACATGATTCCGTCCTTCGTGAACCAGTTCGTCTCGCTGACCAAGGACACCTCGTTGGCCTACGTCATCGGCGTGAACGAGCTGACCCGTACCGCCGTGCAGGTGGATAACCGCGAGATGAACGCCTCCGCCGAGATTTACATCACCATCGCCGTGCTGTATTTCATCATCTGTTACGTGCTCACCTCTACGAGCCGCAGAATGGAAAAACAGTTGTCACGATATCAGGCGAGAGACAGGTAAATGGAAATAAAGAGACCGCTGGAAACAGCGCAGTTCATCGATCATACATTACTCAAGGCCGACGCAACCGCCGCCGACGTGGACAAGCTCTGCGCCGAGGCGGTGCGTTTCGGTTTCAAGACGGTCTGCGTCAATCCCGTCCATGTGAAGCTGGCCGCGTGGCTGCTCAAGCGCGAGGAGCCGGGCGTCTGCTCCGTGGTCGGATTTCCCACCGGCGCGACCCTCACCGAATGCAAGGTCCGGGAGACCGAAGCGGTCATCAAGCTCGGGGCCACGGAAGTGGACATGGTCATGAGCGTCGGCTGCCTCAAGGCGTCTGACCACAAGGCCGTGCTCAAGGACCTCAAGGCCGTGGTTGCCGCTGCCGGCGGCGTGCCCGTCAAGGTCATCATCGAGTCAGGCCTGCTTTCCGATTCGGAAATCGTGCGGGCCTGCGAACTCTGCATGGAAGCCGGGGCGGCCTTCGTCAAGACCTGCACCGGTTTCGGCACCGGGAGCGCCTCCACCTCGGCAGTGCGCCTGATGCGAAATACCGTGGGCAACGCGCTCGGCGTCAAGGCCAGCGGCGGCATCAAGAATTTCAACGACGCCCGGGCCATGCTCGAAGCCGGGGCCAACCGCCTCGGCACGTC
>NZ_BBCB01000072.1 GCF_001311825.1 Salidesulfovibrio brasiliensis JCM 12178
CAGCCGCGCCGCCAGCGCCACGCGCTGCGCTTCGCCGCCGGAGAGTTCATACCATTTTCGGGACGAGAACGCGACAGGATCAAGCCCCACCATTTGAAGAGCCTCGGCAACGCGCGCATCTGCGTTGGCGACCTTTCTGGCCCGCAGGCCAAAGGCCACGTTGGCAAAGACCGAGCGCTTGAGCAGAAAAGGTTCCTGCAGGAGCAGGGTGATTTCCCGGTGTCCGTCAGCCTCGCGGATGTCGATGGGGTGGCCTTTGAAATGCAGGTTTCCACCGCAGGGCGTTTCCAGCCGGGCCAGAATGCGAAGCAGGGTGGATTTGCCGCATCCGTTGGGGCCGCTGATGCCGACGATGCTGCCGGAGGCGATATCCAGCGACTCCAGATCGAGCACCGTGCGTCCAGAATATTGCTGGGTAACACTTCGGAGCGAGTAAAGCGGAGTGGTCACTGGGCGGCCCTCCGCTTGAGCGTCGCAACACCGATGTTCACGGCGAACGCCACCGCGAGCAGGACCATGCCGAGGGCGATGCCCATGTCGAACTCGCCCTTGCCGGTCTCCAGCGCGATGGCCGTGGTGATGGTGCGGGTGTGCCATTTGATGTTGCCGCCGACCATCATGGAGATGCCCACCTCCGAGACGATGCGCCCGTAGGCGGCAACAGCGGCCAGCATCAGGCTGTAGCGTGCTTCGAGAATCGTGGACCAGAGCATCTGGCCGGGGGTCGCGCCGAGGGTGACGAGGGTCGGGCGCAGCCTGCGGTCAAGGTTTTCCACGGCGTTGGCGGTCATGGCGATGACGATGGGCATGCCGAGCATGAACTGGCCCACGGCGATGCCGGGGATGGTGAAGAGCAGTTCTGCCTCGCCAAAGGGCCCTTTGCGGGAAAGGAAGGCATAGACAACAAGACCGATGACTACGGTGGGAAAGGAGAGCAGGGTGTCCACCACGGTGCGGATGGCCTTCTTGCCGCGAAATTCGTTGTGCCCGAGGGCGAATCCCAGCGGGATGCCGCAGAGCAGGCAGGCGACAATGGACAGGGTGGATACGGCCACGGTGGTCCACACTGCGGAGAAGGTCTCCGGGTCGCCGGAGAAGAGCAGGCCGAACGCCCGCAGAAAACCGTCGAGAAGAAAGTCCATACCTGTCCGTTTAAGACGCGCGGCGCACGGGAGTCCGTACGCCGCGCCGGTTGGGGGTCACATTACTTGGCGTTGGGGATGAACAGCTTCTTGCCCAGCAGGCGGAAGTCGCCGATGGCCTTCTGGGTGTCGGGCTTGGCCATCCAGGCGATGAACTTGCCAGCCAGATCGTACTTGGCGCTGGGGCACTTTTCCGGGTTCACGGCCAGTGCGCTGTACTGGTTGAAGAGGATCTCGTCGCCTTCGACCAGCACCTTCAGCGGCGGGTTGCCGTCGTGGTTGGCGCTGTACTTGATGTAGGTGCCGCGGTCGGTCATGGTGTAGGCGCCCTTTTCGTTGGCCACGGTGATGGTGGGCAGCATGCCCTGACCGGTCTGCACGTACCATTCGGCCTTGTCGGGGACAGCCATTCCGGCGGCCTTCCAAAGGGAGATTTCCTTCTTGTTGGTGCCGGAGTTGTCCCGCGGGAGGCAAAGGCTGCCTTGGCGGCGGCGATGGTCTTCATGGCTTCAACGACCTTCATGCCCTTGACCTTTGCGGGGTCGGAGGCCGGGCCGATGATGACGAAGTCGTTGTACATCAGCTCCTTGCGGTCCATCAGCACGCCAGCGTCAACGTACTTCTGCTCGGCTGCGGGGGCGTGCACGAGCACCACGTCCACGTCACAGTTCTCGGCCATCTTGAGAGCCTTGCCGGTGCCCACGGCCACGAACTTGAGTTCGACGCCGGTGTCTTTCTGGAACTTGGGAACGATGAGCTCGTCCAGCAGGCCGGTGTTGGCGGTGCTGGTGGTGGTTGCCATCATCAGGGTCTCGCCCGCAAATGCGGCAGCGGCCAGCAGAGCGGTCATGGCGAGGCTGATCAGGGCGGCTTTCATGAATTTCATGGGGTCCTCCTCAAAGGTTGTTTTACTCGGTGTCACTGAGGCCGAACTCATGGCTCGGCCGGATTTCCTTTTCCAGTATTTCTGACGCCCGCTTGCGGGCATAACGCTCGACATCCACGTAAAAGGCGAGGAACCGTTCCATCAGGTCGCGGCCTTCATCCGAGAGGGCAAACCGCTGCCCCTGTCCGGGGATTTTGGTCACCAGCTTGGTGCCCACGCGGTTTTCGGTTTTTTTGAGCTTGCCCCACGCGCGGCGGTAGCTCATGCCGAGCTCTTCGGACGCTTTCTTGAGCGAGCCGAGCTCGTCGATCTTCTTGAGCAGCAGGGTGCTGCCAATACCGATGTAGAGATCCTGTTCTTCCTCTATCCAGACCCTCAGCCGAAGCGTGGCGCCCGATTTTCTTTTTGTCATATCAAAACCGTCCCGTAATACTTGAGTATTGGCATACGAATGCATGAGCGCATGCATTCGGTCAAGGGCGACATAATAGCCCGAGGTTTGACACTTTTAAAGGGAAACTTTTTCGAAGCTGCCCGAGTCGAGATCGATGACCAGAATATTACCGGAAAGTGAGGCGGGGCGGTCTGTGGCGAGCGCCACGACTTCGGCGGCCATGATGGAGGCCACCAGTGAGACGGTGGGTGCGGGGCAGCCGAGGGTCTGCTCGGCGGAATTGTCCGTACCCATTATGGAGGCGGGGCCGATCTGTCCGGGCATGACCGTTCCGACATAGCCGGTCCAGCCTGCAAGGGCTCCGGTGACGAGCGGGATACCTGCTTCCGCTGCGGCTTCCTGTAACGCAAGCCTGTGGCGCAGCCCGCCGAGGGCGTCCACGGCGATGTCGGCGTCCTGCAGGAATGCGGCGAACTGGTCCCGGTCCAGAAAGGCATTTGTGGTTTCGATCTCAACAGACGGGTTGATCTCGGCACAGCGTGCGACAGCGGTTTCGGCTTTCGGCGTGCCAACGGTCTTCATGGTGGAGAGTGCCTGCCGGTTGAGGTTGGACTCCTCAAAGACGTCTCCGTCCACGGCGTGGATGCGGCCGAAACCGGTGCGGGCAAGCTGGTCGAGCAGCGTGCCGCCAAGTCCGCCGAGGCCCACGAGCGCGACGCGGGTGCTCAGGATCGTGGCCTGCTGCGCTGGCGTGACGGCGTTCATGCTCCGGCTGTACCGGCGAGGCACCATGCCTTCAGAAAGGGCCGCCGCTTCCACCTGCCAGCCTGAAAGCCCGAAGCGTTCTGCCACTTCCGAGACATCGGCGCAGGAAAGCATCGGGGCAGGGCCGCCGGGCATCTCATCTGGCTGGGCGCGCTCCCAAAGCGCCTCGATGATTCGAGGGGCGGTGGCCGGTACCTCGGGCATCAGCCGCCTCCGACAGCAGGGAAGAGACCGAGCCGGTCGCCGTTTGAGAGCTCGGAGTCCAGATCGGCGCGGGCGTTATTGATGAAGATGAGGTGGAGTTCCTCTTCGCCTATGCCCAGCCGCTGAGCCACCGAGCGCACCGTGTCGCCCTGCTCGATGGGAAATTCGTCGCTGTTTTCGGGCAGGTGCGAGGCCAGAGTCGCAAAACATTTCACCTGAATAGTCATGCGGGCAGAATAACGCGAGGCGTCCCGGCTGGCAACACAATCCGCTATTTGCACCCTCGCCCCGAATATGGTTAAATAAAGCCATGGGAATCGAATCGGCAGCACAGGCGGTCTCTGCCGCGTCAGTGGCGCAGCAGGTGGGCGCGAACAACATCGCCAACGTCAATACCGACGAATTCAAGGCGTCCTCCGTGGCTTTCGAGGAAGGCCCCGGCGGTAACGGCGTGCGCGTTTCGGACATCCGCAGAGACGATTCCCCCGGTCCCGTCATCAATGGCGTGGAAGGCTCCAACACGGACATCGGCCGCGAGATGGTCGGCCTGATGCGCAACGAGCACATGGTCGGTGCCAATGCCGCCGTGGTTCGCGCCCACGAGGAGATGACCGGACACCTCCTGAACATGGTCGTCTAGGCCGTCCTTCTTTTCCGTTTCCTGTCTTTTTCTCTCCACTTGACCTTTGCGTCCTGTCGTGAGGCTTTACATCTTGCGCCTCAAACTGTCGTTTTTTTCGACGTTTTTTGAAGGGTGCTTCAAAAAATAGACAGTTGTATCAAGGTGTTGCAGTTCGGAACGCATGTTGCTTCATGGTTTGCAGACAGCAAACATATGTGGCCGTGTGGTCGCTTAGGAGGTTAGCATGAAGAGGACACTGTCAGCCGTTCTGCTTGCGTTAATCCTGCTCTTCCCGGCAGGGGCGTTCGCGGCTCCGATCAACCTTGAACTGGCGTTGGGCGTGGATGTTTCGGGGTCGGTCAGTTCTTCGGAGTACACCCTCCAGCGCGACGGGTATGTGAACGCGTTCAATAACATCGCTTCGTTCGGTTCGTTCGAGCCGTTCGCCGTGACTTACTATGAATGGTCCAGCTCCAACGAGCAGCAGCAGCTTGTGGACTGGACGCTGATCTCCACGGTTGCTGACGCGCAGGCCTTCGCCTCGGTGCTCTCCGGGGTGTCCAGAGCTTTTGGCGGCGTCACCGGTGTCGGCGCGGCCATCAACTACGGTGTTTCGCTTTTCGATAACGCGTATGAAGGCACCCGTCTCGTGCTTGATCTCTCGGGCGACGGTTCCGAGAACGACGGTGGCGACGTTCCCGGCGCAGTCTCGGCTGCCGAGTCCGCGGGCGTGACCATCAACGGCCTGCCCATCGGATCGAGCATCGCGGATTATTATCTTAATAACGTGATTACCAGCGACGGCTTCATTCAGGCTGCGGACGATTTCGATGATTTCGAGTCCGCCATCGCCCTGAAGCTTGAGCGTGAGATCACGGAACAGATTCCCACCCCGGAGCCGACCTCCATCGTGCTGGTGCTGGCCGGTCTCCTGAGCGTCATCGGCGTCCGCAGGATGTGCCGATAAGCGGTCCTTGCGCGAAGCCGTCCCGAGCGTCATGCGGGGCGGCTTCGCCATCAAGGTGGTAGTGTTTTTTTTCTTCTTGACGTTTGGCGATTTTCGATAATATCGTCAATCATGGCCCGTCTGCGCGCGGTCCCGTGCGCCTGCGGGCCATACTTGTGCCCTATAAGAAGGAGAGAACATGGCACCCTCGAAGCCTGCCAAAACCAATTTTGACGTTATCATCGTCGGCGGCGGTCCTGCCGGACTGTTCGCCGCCTACTACTTTGCCGAACACTCCAACCTCGACGTACTGGTCATCGAAAAGGGCAAGCCTTCCCTGAAGCGCAAATGTCCCATTGCCGGTGACGAGTGGTGCGTGAAGTGCCGCCCCTGCAACATCCTCTGCGGCGTTGGCGGGGCCGGGCTGTTTTCCGACGGAAAGCTCAACTTCATCCCCCGGCTCGGCAAGACCGACCTCACCCAGTTCATGTCCATGTCCGAGGCCACGGCGCTCATTGACGAAACCGAGAGCATCTTCAACCGCTTCAACATGGACGGGAAGGTCTATCCCACCGACATGGACAGCGCCAAGTCCGTGCGCAAGGAAGCCAAGAAGAACGGCATCGATCTTCTGCTCATCAAGCAGAAACACCTCGGCTCCGACAACCTGCCGGGCCACATCGCGGGCATGGCCGACTACATCCGTGAGCGAGGCGTCAGCTTCCATACTTCCGAAGAGGTGAAGGACGTCACCGTGGAAGACGGCAAGGTGACCGGCGTGGTGACCAACCGTGGTGAGTACACCGCCGGAAACGTCATTCTCGCCCCCGGCCGTGTTGGTGCCGAATGGGTCGCCTCGGTGGTCAAGGGGCACGGCATCAACGTGTCCCAGCGCGGTATCGAGGTCGGCGTCCGCGTGGAAGTGGCCAACGAGATCATGCAGGACCTCTGCGAAGTGATCTACGACCCCACCTTCTTCGTTCGCACCACCAAGTACGACGACCAGACCCGGACGTTTTGCACCAACTACGGCGGATTCGTGGCGCTGGAAAACTATCAGGACTTCGTGTGCGTCAACGGCCACGCCTACATGGACAAGAAGTCCGACAACGCCAACTTCGCGTTCCTCTCCAAGATCGTGCTGAACGATCCCGTGGAGAACAACACCGCCTATGGCGAATCCATCGGCAGGCTCGCCACCATCATCGGTGGCGGCAAGCCGATTCTGCAGCGCTTTGGCGACCTCAAGCGCGGACGCCGCTCCACATGGAACCGCATCAAAAACAGCTCCATCGAGCCGACGCTCAAGGACGTGGTCTGCGGCGACATCGCCATGGCTCTGCCCGAGCGTATCGTCACTAACCTCGTTGACGGACTGGAGCAGCTCAACTCCGTGGTGCCGGGCGTTTCCAATGATGAAACCCTCCTGTACGCCCCGGAGATCAAGTTCTTCGCCACGCAGGTGGACACCTCGAAGAAGCTCGAAACCGCCGTTGATGGACTCTTTGTGGCAGGAGACGGGCCGGGAGTGGCCGGGAACATCGTTTCCGCAGCCGCAACAGCCCTCGTGCCAGCCAAGGAAATCATCAGGCGCGCTTCCTGATTGGAAAAAATAACAGTCCGGCCGGATTTGACGTCCGGTCGGGCTTGTTGAAAACGCCCCCTTGGTATATCGTTTCTCGGTGATGCGATTTGCCGTTGTCTTCATCCTTATTGCCATTCTCGCAATGGCCGCACCTGGCTCCGCCGAGGAGTTGAAGGTGGCGTATATCGAATATCCGCCGTATAGCTACACCGAAGACGGAAAGCTCGGGGGAATTCTTGCCGACGCCACCCGTGAGGTCATGCGCAGGGCTGGCATTGACGCCACGTATCAGGCCATGCCCGGCAAGCGCATCGTGACGCTCATGATGGCCGGTGAGCCGGTCTGCGCCATTGCCGCGTTTCGCACTCCGGGCCGTGAGTCGTTCGCATGGTTCTCGCCGCCCACATACCGCAATGCCCCCCTTGCCGTGGTTCATCGCTCCAGCGACACGCGTTTCGACAAACTCAGGAATCTTGACGAGGTGCTCGACAGCCCGGACCTCGTGCTCGGGTTGCAAAACGGCTACTCACTCGGCAGTCGCATGGACAGGGAGATAAGCCTGCGCGTTCGCAAGGTGCGCCAAGCTACGGCGGACCTTGAGCACCTCGTCCGCATGATTGAAAGCGAGCGGCTTGATTACGCTTTTCTCTCGCCAGAAGGGATATCGGGACTCATCGAGTTTACCGGCTCGCATCAGGGCAAGATATCATGGTACGTGCCCGAGGGAATGCCCAAGGGCGAGACCCGCCATATAATGTGCTCTCGCACTGTCCCGCAGGATGTCCGTGATCGCATCGCCAAGGCGGTCGAGCAGACGCCCATGCCCGTCTGGAACCGGACCTCCTCCGACTAGCCGTCCCTGTTCTTCGGGAAACCGGCACTTTTTAGAAAATTTTTAAAAAATCATCACCGCGCCATTGACAGCCTGTCATTTTGTTGACAGTGAAGTTCGTAGTGTATGTCGGGTAGAACCGTTTCGGCTGCCCGGCCACGTATTCACGCGGAGGGACAATGGCGCTCAATGTTGACGGCATAATCGGTGAAAGTCCGGCGCTTGCCGATGTTTTCAAGGTGCTTGAAAAGGTCGCGCCCACGGACAGCACCGTGCTTGTCACCGGTGAATCCGGGACAGGCAAGGAGCTTCTGGTGCGTGCGCTGCATCGCAACAGCAAGCGTCGCGAACGGCCATTCGTGCCAATCAACTGCGGTGCGATCCCGAAGGAGCTTCTGGAGTCGGAACTCTTCGGGCATGAAAAGGGCGCTTTCACGCACGCCATCCGCTCCCGTCCCGGCCGATTCGAGCTGGCGGACGGCGGGACCATTTTTCTTGACGAAATAGGCGAAATGGACCTCAGCCTGCAGGTCAAGATTCTCCGCGTCCTTCAGGAGAGGGAGATTGAGCGGGTCGGGGGCGCGTCGATCAAGCAGGTGGATGTCCGGGTAGTGGCGGCAACCAACCGGGACCTTGAGGGAGAGGTCGCGGCCGGTCGTTTCCGCGAGGACCTTTTCTATCGCTTGAACGTCATTCCGCTCCATCTGCCGCCCCTGCGCGAGCGCGGGGCCGATATTCTCGAACTGGCCCGGCATTTCCTCGGGCGTTTCTGCACGGACAAAGGGCGCAAGCGCCTGACCGTCACGGACGAGGCCAAGGAGATGTTCCTTACCTATTCCTGGCCCGGCAATGTTCGTGAACTGGAAAACTTCATGGAGCGGCTTTCCATCCTCTGTGATGAGAACCATATTTTGCCCGAAGACCTGCCGGATAAAATGTGGCAGGATATCGGGGAGAAACCGCGAAAGAAGGTCGAGGACGTGGTTGTGCGCCCGGCCGGATTCGCGTGGCCGAAATTGTCGGACATGAATGACAAGGCCGGAGACCTGAAGGGCTTTCTGGAGGCCGTGGAAGACCGACTGCTGCTGGAGGCGCTGGACGAGGCCGAAGGGGTCAAAAACCGGGCCGCCGAATTGCTCGGCATCAAGCGGACCACGCTCATAGAGAAACTGAAAAAGCGCAAACTGCTGGAAAAAAACCAATAAGGTTCCCCGGTGAGTCCGGGGTTGCAGCACGTAACTTGCAAGGCCAACCCTCGTGACTGTGAAACGTGTGCACCGAACCTTCTGGCTGCTTGCCGCACTGCTGACCGGGTTGCTCCTCGCGACACCGGCACACGCCCTGCGCGTATCCTTTGCCCCGCGCGGGGATTCGGACCGTTTCACGTTTACGTTCGATGGAGCCAGACCGGAGTTTTCCGTCAAGAGAACCGGCAAGCGCGAGATCACCGTCAGCTTCCCGCCCGGCTTCTGGCAGAACGAGGACCGACTTTCAACCACCACCTTCAATGGCACCAAGCTGGTAGACTCGGTAAATATTTCCGGCAATTCACTGGTCATTAGGACCAGAACGGACGCATTCGGATACATGCGCCTGAACTCTCCGGGCAAGCCCGAATTTGTTCTTCAGGTCTTTCGCGACCCCATCGGGGCGCGGTGGAAACCGGAATCGCAGCGAAATGTTGCCACTCCCGCTCCAAGGCCGGCTCCGGCCCCAAAGCCTGAACCGCAACCTGCTCAAAAGCCTGCGCCAAAGCCGGAGCCTGATCCTGACCCGGCTCCCGCTGCCGAGTCTGACAAGGCCGAGCAGCCTCAAAAGCCCCGTGAAACCGCGAGCGACATCGCTGAAAAGCTCAAGAACGTCACACCTGCCCCCACTGAGAGAGATCTCGTAGAGGAGCCGGAAACCGCCGAATCTGATGTTCCGGTTGTTACAGCTGATGGCCCGGAAGCAACTTCGTCGCCTGTGCCCCAGACTGTTTTGCAAACCGTGCCGCAGGCGCAGGAAACTGCCCCGAAGGCTCCGCCCGCCATGGGAGCCCAGTCGCCGGACAAACCGTTTTACTCGGTCCCGTATTCTGTACGCAGTTCCGTGACGCCGCCGCCCGCACCGGGAGAAGAGCAGGAAGGTCGCCCGCGTCCGCCCGGCCCGAGCAGTGAGGATGAAGTACGTTTTCAGGCGGTTCAGCGCGATGCCGAGGATGTGAAGCTTACCGAGTTGCAGGGCGTGTCCAAGGCCGCCCAGCAGCCTGCTCCGACTCAGCCGGTTCAGCAGGCCAACGCTTCGGAAGCGCCGCAGGCGCAGGTTGCCGGGGCCGTTGAGCCCCCTGCGCCGGTTGAGCCTGCACCGGTGGACCAAGCTCCCGGCGTCGGTGCCGCACAGGAAGCTCAGGCGCAAGCCCCTGAGGCTGTTCCCGGTGTGGTGACCGGCGCGGTGGCACCGCCTCCCGGCATGCAGGCAGGTGGTCAGGTAGCGCCGCCGCCTGCTGCGAAGCAGCCGGAGGAAGAGACGCAACAGGCCGTATCCCCGCCGGTACAGACGGCAGAGGTGCAGCCTGTTCAGCCGCCGGTGGCCGAGGAGCAGCCCTCCGAACAGCCCCGTCCCGAGCCGGAGCAGGACACAGCCGAAGCCCCTGAGGCCGTGGCTGAAGAGGCTCCGAAGCCCGAAGCGGCGGTTGCTGCGGATGCCAATGCCAGCGACGCCGTGGATGAGCCCGTGACGTTGCCCGAGGGGGTTCCCGAAGAGGATTTGACCAAGGAGCAGAAGCTCCTGCTGGTCAAGAACAAGATGTATGACGCCCAGTCCCTGATGTTCAACGGCAGCCTCGAAGGGGCCAAGGCGCCTATGATGACCTGCTGACCCGGTCGTATCTGCCCGAGGACATGCGCGAGGAAATTCTCTATGCCGTGGCCGACATCGCCATGCAGATGCACAAGGATGACCCTAAAGGGTTCTTCGATCCCATCAACGACGCCTACCTCAAGGCCCTGAACGCCAACCTCGAGTCTGATCGCGTCCCGCATGCGCTCTTGAATCTCGGCTTGGTGAACCTCAAGGCGGGCAACATCCCCGAGGCCAAGGCGTACTTCAACATCCTGCGCAACAAATACCCGGACGACCAGAATATTCCGGCCATCAGTTACTACTGGGGCGATTATTATTTCAAGCAGGGCGACTACCGTGAGGCTGCCGACCAGTTCCAGTACATGATCCAGAAGTACCCGGAACACGAGCTGGTCAAGTCCGCCGCATACATGCTCGCAAAATCCCTTGAGAAGACTGGCTATGACGAACAGGCTTTTCAGGTCACCGACTACATCGACAAGCGCTGGCCCGATTTCTACATGCAGGAGCCGGAGTTCCTTCTGCTGGCTGGCGGCATTGAGGAGCGCGTTGGCAAATACGCTCCGGCCAAAGATCATTATTTCACCTACTACAACCTCAACCCCGAGGCCGAGAAAGCGGACATCGCACTGGCCAAGATAGGGGACCTGTACCTCAAGCTCGACCAGCTCAAGCCCGCCAAGGAGATTTATCAGAAAGCCGCCGAGGATTATCCGGACGAGGAAGGCGGGTTGATCTCCAAGATGCGTCTGGCCGAGGAGGGTATTTACGACGATCCCACACTGGTCCAGATGGGCGGGGTGTTCGACAGGCCTTACAACCTGCAGCCGGTCAACATCTACACCGATATTGTGGAGAAGCACCCGGAAAGCCCGCTGGCTCCTGTGGCGCAACTCAAGCTTGCCATGTGGTACGCCTTCCACGACAAATATGCCGAAGCGCTGGCCGCCTCGCAGGACTTTCTTGACCTCTTCCCGGACAGCAAGCTGGCCAATCGTGCCCGTGAACTCGGAGACAGCGTGTTTGTCAGGGCGCTGCCGGGCCTGATTCAGGAAGAGAACTACAAGCGCGTGGTGCGTTACTGGGAAGATTACGATTTCATCGGCGAAGAAGAGACCAAGGTGGACGACGACGCAAAGCTCATGGTCGCCACCGCTTATTGGAAACTCGGTCAGCCCGCGGAGGCTCTGGCCTTGCTTCAACCGTACCTCGACAAGCAGATTCCCGGTGTTTCCGACAAGGCGCTCGACCTTGCGGTCAATGTGTATCTCGGTGAGTACAACTGGGACGCCATCAATGAACTGGTCAAGCATGCGGAAGCGAACTGGGATATTGATCCCAAGCAGCTCCGTCAGCTCAATTACGCGCGGGCCATGTCGCTGCAGAATCTCGGCGACGAGACCAAGGCCGTGCCTCTCTGGGCCGAGCTTGCCAAAAACCCCGAAGTGGATCCGTCCTTCCGGGGATACGCCATGTATTATCTGGCCAAGAACGCCATGAAGAAGCAGGACTTGCGTCGCGTCTTCCTGTACTCGCAGGAGGCACTGGCCTTGTTGCTGCAAAACGACGGTGATCCGGAAAAAATTAAGGATGCCGTGCTGATGTCGATTAACTCCACTGAGCGTTCCGGTCGTTACGAGCAGGCCCTCCGCTGGGCGCGAGAGTATGACAAGTACATCGGTCCCGATCATCCCGAATGGGCGCCCACTCGTCTGAAGCTTGCCCGAATCTATCGCAAGGCCGGTGCCATGGAAGAGTGGAAGTCGCTCCTGCAGGACATTGTGGACAAGAAGCCCCAGTCCCTGCAGGCCGACCTTGCCCGCTCCGAGCTGGAAACCTACCAGCTTGAGCAGCGAGCCCAGGAATACGCTCCAAGCCCCCAATAGGAGGAGTCATGATTAGAAAGCCCCATGTTGCCGGTCGGTTCTACCCGGGTGACGCGGCGGCCCTCGTCGCCGAACTCGACGCCATGCTCGGCCTAGTAGGGGAAAAACGTGAACGACATACCATCGTGGCCATGGTCCCCCATGCGGGATACGTTTTTTCCGGCTCGCTCTGCGGTGCGACGCTTTCCCGGGCCAACCTTTCCGAGACCATCCTCATGCTTGGTCCCAATCACACCGGGCTGGGCACGCCCATGAGCCTCTGGAGTCAGGGGGAGTGGGCCTTTCCCGGCGGATCGCTTGCCGTGGACGAAGAACTGGCCGGGCTGCTGCTGGACGGAGTGGATTCGTTCGAGGCAGACACGCAGGCCCACGCAACCGAGCACTCGCTGGAAGTGATCGTGCCGTTCCTGCACCGTCTGAATCCGTCCACGCGCATCGTGCCGGTGGCCATCTCCGACCCGGACCCGAACCGGCTTCTTGATGCCGGAAAACAGGTGGCCGAGGTGCTCAAATCGCTTGATAAGCCCGTCTCCATGGTGGTCAGTTCGGACATGAGCCACTTCATCAGCGACGAAGAGGCCAGAAAACGGGACGCACTGGCAGTCGAGGCGGCATTGACGCTCGACCCCGCGCAGCTCTGGAACACGGTCCGAACCAACGACATATCCATGTGCGGGGTGCTGCCCATGACGCTTGCGCTTTCCGCTGCCGGAGAGCTCGGGGCACAAAACGCCGAGCTGGTGGGCTACACAACCTCCGCCGATGCCTCAGGCGACTACGGTCATGTGGTCGGCTACGCCGGGATAGTGGTCGATTAGGAAAGAGGGATTTGAAATGAAAAAGCGGGGCCGTTCAGCCCCGCTTTTTTGTTTTATTTGAAGACGATCTTCCCGTTTTCAACGTCCACGACCACTGTCTCGCCGTCGAGGAGTTCTCCCCCGATGATCCGCTTGGCAAGCGGCGTTTCGAGGTGCACTTGAAGGTAGCGGTGCAGCGGGCGAGCGCCGAAGCTGGGGTCGTATGCGGCTTCGGCCATGAAGGCCTTGGCCTTTTCCGAAATCTCCAGCTCGATCTTGCGGTCCGCGAGGCGCTGCCTGACACCTTCGGCCAGCAGGTCGATGATCTTGACCAGCTGGTCCATGTGCAACGGCCGGAACAGGACCGTCTCGTCCACGCGGTTCAGGAATTCGGGCCTGAAGTGCTGACGCAGGGTGTTCATTACCTGTCCCTCAACACCTTCACGGAACTCGCCTTGTTCGTCGATGCCTTCCAGCATGTATTGCGCGCCGAGGTTCGAGGTCATGATGATGACCGTGTTCTTGAAGTCCACGGTGCGGCCGTGCGAGTCGGTCAGGCGGCCATCGTCCAGTATCTGCAGCAGCACGTTGAACACGTCGTGGTGCGCTTTCTCGATTTCGTCGAAGAGGACCACGGAGTAGGGCTTGCGGCGGACTGCCTCGGTGAGTTGGCCGCCCTCGTCGTACCCCACATAGCCCGGAGGCGCGCCGATGAGGCGTGCCACGGTGTGCTTTTCCATGTACTCGGACATGTCGATGCGCACCATGTTGTCCTCGGAGTCGAAGAGCGACTGGGCCAGCGTCTTGCACAGCTCGGTCTTGCCCACCCCGGTGGGGCCGAGGAAGATGAACGAGCCGATGGGCCGTGACGGATTCTTGAGGCCCGCGCGAGCGCGAAGAACCGCGTCTGCAACGGCCTGCACGGCCTGATCCTGCCCGATGACACGCTCGTGGAGCTGGTCGCCGAGACGAAGGAGCTTTTCGCGTTCGCCTTCAAGCAGCTTGGAGACCGGAATGCCGGTCCAGCGGGAGATGACCTGCGCCACGTCGTCCGGGCCGACCTCTTCCTTGACCATGCGCGGGCCTTCCTCGCCGGATTCCATGGCCTCGTTTCTTGCGGCCAGTTCCTTTTCAAGGGCGTTCAGGCGGCCGTATTCCAGTTCGGCGACGCGGTTGTAATCATGAATGCGCTTGGCTTCCTCGATTTCGAGCCGTACAGCCTCGATTTCCTGCTTGAGCGCGCGAAGGCGTTCAATACCTTCCTTCTCGTTTTCCCACTGGGTCATGAGTCGGGACTGCTTTTCCTTGAGGTCCGCAAGCTCACGTTCCAGTTTTTCCAGGCGTTCCTTGGAGGCCTCGTCGCTTTCGCGGCGCAGGGCTTCACGCTCGATTTCGAGCTGCATGACCTGCCGGTTGGCCTTGTCCAGTTCGTAGGGCTGGGAGTCGATCTCGGTGCGGATCAGGGCCGCGGCCTCGTCAATGAGGTCGATGGCCTTGTCCGGGAGCTGGCGGTCGGAGATGTAGCGGTTGGAAAGTACCGCCGCTTCGACCACTGCGCCATCGGAGATGCGCACGCCGTGGTGGACCTCGAAACGTTCGCGCAGACCGCGCAGGATGGAAATGGTGTCCTCGACGGAGGGTTCGTCCACCAGCACGGTCTGGAAGCGGCGTTCCAGCGCGGGGTCCTTTTCAATATGCTTTCGGTACTCGTCCGTGGTGGTCGCGCCGATGCAGTGCAGCTCGCCGCGCGCCAGCATGGGCTTGAGCAGGTTGCCCGCGTCCATGGCTCCGTCTGTCTTGCCCGCACCCACGATGGTGTGGATTTCGTCGATGAACATGATGATCTGTCCGGACGATTCCTCCACTTCCTTGAGCACGGCCTTGAGGCGCTCCTCGAACTCGCCGCGGTACTTGGCCCCGGCAATGAGCGCGCCCATGTCGAGACCGAAGATTGTCTTTTCCTTGAGGCCTTCGGGGACATCGCCCTTGACGATGCGCTGGGCCAGCCCTTCGGCGATGGCGGTCTTGCCCACGCCCGCGTCACCGATGAGCACCGGGTTGTTCTTGGTGCGGCGGGAGAGAATGCGGATCACCCTGCGAATCTCGGCGTCGCGGCCAATGACCGGGTCGAGCTTGCCGCTGCGAGCCGCTTCCACGAGGTCGCGCCCGTACTTCTTGAGCGAGTCGTAGGTGGCCTCCGGGTTGTCGGAGGTCACGCGCTGGTTGCCGCGCACGGCGGTCAGAGCTTCGAGCACGCGGTTTTTGTCCAGCTTGAACTGGCGGTTGACGCGGCCTGCGCCGGTGGAGGGGGAGTCGTCCATCAGGGCGAGGAAAATATGCTCCACGCTGATGTACTCGTCCTGCATCCGCTTGGCGTTCTCCTCGGCTTCCACAAGGGCTTTCTGTAGCCGCTGGGTCACGACGATCTGGTCTGGCCGCGCGCCCGGACCGGAGACCTTGGGCAGCTTGTTGATCTCCGCCTCGATGGCTCCGGTATATGCCTGCGCGTCAACGCCGAGCTTGGACAGAATCTGGGGCACAAGGCCGCTGTCCTGCGTCGCAAGGGCGTAGAGCAGGTGTTCTGCGTCTATTTGCTGATGGCCGAAGCGTATGGCGAGGTTCTGGGCCTCGGATACGGCTTCCTGAGTTTTTTTCGTGAATTTGTTCGGGTCCATGTATGCACCTCCTTGAAACGCCTTCTAGCGCTTCAATTCTTCGATCTCGTTTTCGAGTTCCTCGATTCGCTCCAGAAGATCGACGATGATGCTTCCACCGGTGAAGGTAAGGTCAAGGTCTTTACAAATCCGCATCAGTTTCTGGATGCGAAAGACATCCCTGTGGGTGAAAATGTATTCCTCGGAGGCGGTCATGCCCGGTTCTACCCAGCCGAGTTCGGAGAGCTCGGCCATGGCCGTGGGCGTGATGCCGGTGAGCTCCACGAGTTGCGCCCAGACCACGTTGTCCGAGCGTTCCGGAAGATTGAGCCAGGCATCTTCAGCAGCGTCTGTTTGAGTCTGCGAGTGGGCATAGACGGTTTTCCTCCCTAGAAGTCCCTCGGCTTGAAGGACGATTGTTCCGCGAGTTCTTCCATGAGCCGTTTCTCTTCCCGGCTGAGCTTTTCCGGCACCTGCACCATGATGCGCACGAACTGGTCGCCGCGCTTGGCACCGGTTCCCAGTCCCTTCTGACGGATGCGGAGCTTCTTGCCCGAGCCGATCCCGGCCGGGATGTTCATTTCAACCGCGCCGTCGAGGGTCGGGACGCGCACTTTGGTGCCGAGTGCCGCTTCCCACGGGGTCAGCGGCAGGTCGAGAGTGATGTTAGCGCCGTCCACGCTGAAGCGGGGATGCTTCCTTAGCTTGATTTTCAGGAAAAGATCACCGGCAGGCCCGCCGCTGGCGCCGGGGTGCCCCTGTCCGGAAAGCCGTATCCTCTGGCCGTCCTTGATGCCTGCGGGGACGTTGACTCCAGTGTCTTGGTGGTCGGTGCGCCCGTCGGTCCTGTTTCGGTCAGGGTGATGGTCTTCTGCCCGCCCTGAAACGCTTCTTCCAGCGAGAGCTCATAAATGGCCTCGGAGTCCTGTCCACGCCGGGGGCGCTGCTGGAACCGCTGGCCGCCGAACCCGCCGGTCTGGCGGAAG
>NZ_BBCB01000073.1 GCF_001311825.1 Salidesulfovibrio brasiliensis JCM 12178
GAACTCCAAAGCTTTTTGGCTCGCCTTCGGCGCAATTGTCCGGTTCCACAATGCTTCCGTTTGATACAAACGCCTTCAAATCAGGGAGTGCAGAGGGGATTATCCCCTTTGCCGGGTGCAGGGCAGAGCCCTGCTCCCCGAAAGGCCGCCGGAGGCAAAAAAAGGCGACATCCTTGTGGGATGCCGCCTTTTCTCTTCTTATTCAGATACTGCTAGCGCACGTAAACCTTGAGGTGCTGATTCGGGTAGATGGTTCCCTTTCGGTTCAGGCTGTTCCACTGCCTGAGCTCGGAAACCGTCACACCGAAGCGGCGGGCGATGGTGTAGAGGTTGTCGCCGCGGCGCACGCGATACTTGACCAGCTTGGCGCGAACCTTGTCGGCACCTTTTTTGGCCTTCTTGGCCGCGCTGGCGCTGCCGTCCGGGATGTCCAGCCGCATGCCGGGCTTGATCATGCGCGAATTGTTGATGCCATTGGCGCTCTGGAGCGTGCTCAGGCTGACGCGGAAACGGCGGGCGATGGACCAGAGGGTATCGCCCCGGCGCACGACGTAGGTGCCTTTGGAGCTGGCGATACGGCGGGTCTTGGAGCCTTTCGGCTGCTGGCGGTTGCCGAGGGCACCGAGCGGCTGCCGCCACGTCCGGGAACCATGACGGTCTGCCGGATGCTCAGCGTATTGGAGCGGGTGTTGTTCACCTTTTTCAGGACGGAGATGGGGACCCCGAACCTGCGGGATATCTTCCACCAGGAGTCGCCCCGGCGGACGCGGTAGGCCACGTATCCTGCATACGGTTTGGAAGACGGATCGTTCAGGTAGGCCATCATCTTGGGCGCATTCTCCACCGGCAGATAGGCGGTGGTGGTCCAGTGCGGCGGGCTCACCTGACGGCGGAAGGCCGGGTTCAGGTGACGGAATTCCTTCCAGGTCATGCCGCCAGCCTTGGCCAGAGCGAGCAGGTCGGTGCCGCCCGGCACCTCGACCGGAGTGATCTTGTGGGCCTGATCCCAGCGGACCGGCTCGAAACCGAGGGTGTCAAGGTTCTGGAATATCTTGGAAAGGGCGATGAATTTCGGGACGTAGTGGCGGGTCTCCTTGCGCAGGCGGTAGCGATATTTCAGCTTGCGGTTGTTGGCGCAGAGCTTGAAGAAGTCGTCGCTGTTGGTCTTGCGCAGCGCGCGGGAAATCTTGCCTTCCCCGGCGTTGTAGGCGGCAAGGGCCAGATACCAGTCGCCGAAGCGTTCATGGAGATCCTGCAGGTAGTCGAGCGCGGCGTGGGTGGCCTTGTAGGGGTCACGGCGTTCGTCTATCCACCAGTCGATGCGCAGGCCGTATTTGCGGCCGGTGCCACGGATGAACTGCCACATGCCGCCCGCGCCTGCCCATGAATAGGCATAGGGGTTGTATCCGGATTCGGCAAAGGGCAGCATGGCAAGGTCCTGCGGCATGTTGCGCTTGGTCAGTTCCGCGCGGATGTACGGCAGGTAGGGCTCGGCGCGCTTGAGCCAGCGCTCCATGACCCGCCGTTTTTTGTGCGTGAAATATGTGAAGTACTGGCTGACTTCCTTTGTCTCACGGTAGTCAAGGTCGAAAAGCAGGCCGAACTTTGAGTCCAGCACGCTCTTTTCCGTGGTGGTGAGGGTCGATTCATCCACCTCGGGCGTGGCCTCGACAGCCTCTTCGAGCGGTTGCGCCGCCTCGTCCGCTTCACTGAAAACGGCGGGTACTTCGGTGTCCTCGGGGGAGGGCGCCTTTTTCTCCGCACAACCGGCCATAAAGGCAAGGGCGAAGAGCGCGACCAGAAGACCGCGGAAACATTTACTAATATTCAATCGAGCCTCCAACGTTGAGCCCACCTTATCAGAAAGGCGAGTTTCCCGGAAGTCTAGAAAAGGTCTTGATTAACCATTCCACTTGAGAGTACGTGCTATCCCACCTTTCGCGCGATTGCAATAGCGGCGGAAAAGGACTACCCGGAATGAAGGCCGATTCTGGCCCCAAAAGGTCAACGAGGCGAAGAAATGCGAAACAAGGACGGAAAACGCGGCCCCTCCCGGGGCGGCAAGGATTACGTGGTGGGAACCAAGCCGGTCATGGAGCTTCTGGAAAGCTCGCCCGGCCGGGTCGATCACGTCATGTTCCGCAAGGGACGGCACGACAAGACGCTGGACAGAATCGTCGAGCTCTGCCGCAAGAACAAGATCGCCTTCCGGGGCGCGGACGCCAAGGAGCTTGACCGTGCCTACTCCGGAAACCATCAGGGCGTGGTGGCCCAGGTCGCCGCGCTGGAATACGTCGACATCGAACAGCTCATGGACGAGGCTGCAGAGACCGAGCTGCCGCTGCTGGTGGCCCTCGATCAGGTGCAGGACCCCGGCAACGTGGGCGCGCTGGCCCGCACTGCATACGCCATGGGCGCGGCCGGGCTGATCGTCTGCCGCCATCACGGGGCATATCTCGGCACCGGCGCGGTGAAATCCAGCGCGGGCGCCATCAACCACCTGCCGGTGGCCAAGGCCAACAACCTCGCCCAGACGCTCAAGGACTGCGCCCAGCGCGGCTATGAAATCTACGCCAGCGGTTCCGGTCAGGAGGCAGAAGACGTTTTCGAGGCCAAGCTGAACACCCCGGCGGTGCTGGTCCTCGGCAACGAGGAGAAAGGCGTGCGTCCCGGCGTGCAGAAGCACTGCACCCGGACACTGAACATCCCTTTCCGCAGGGAGTTTGACTCCCTGAACGTGGCACAGGCCGGGGCCATCATCATGAGCCTCTTCTCGCGCAGGAACCCCTGATTCGACGAATCTTCAAAACACGAAAAGGCCCCGGCAGCGCTGCCGGGGCCTTTTTTTCATCGTTGTTCCGCAGTGTATTTCGACTACGCCAGCCCGAGCTGTCCGGCCATCTTGGTGTACAGCATGGTCACATACGCTTCGTAATCGGGAAGCTTTCTGGTGATGGTGCCGAAGCTGCCGGAGACGTGCAGCAGATACTGCGCGCCATGGTCGTCCTTTTTGATTTCCGTTTCCACGGCAATGCTCTTGTCCGGCACCGTGGACCTGAAGAAGAGGGCTCTTGGTTTGGAAATGGTCCTGCTTGCAGGGTCCACCTCCCAGAACTGGTTGGTGGCGTAGCGGGCGTAGAGCACGAACGGAAGCGCGATGCCTCCCCAGAGCAGCCAGCCCGGACCGTGCGAGAACCAGATTGCCGCGAGCAGCGCGGCCGTGGCTGCAAAAATGCCGCCCCCGACCCACGAGACGTTCTGTTGAATGCGGTACATGTGCACCCTCCTCCTCAAATGGTTACAAACTATGACACTACGGAAAGTCCCCCTGAGACAAATTTGTCGTTTGAATAGCACGTTCGTCTATCCGACACAAGCGGGGACCACTCAAATGGTCTATAGGTTGTCCTGAGAAGCCGGAGGGATGGACCGACGGGCCGCGCCTACGCGACCCGGCCGTCGGAGAGGTGGATGATCTTCTGGGCGGTGTCGGCAACTTCCACGTCGTGCGTCACCAGCACGATGGTCTTTCCGGACTCGTGCACGTCGTGAAAGAGGTTCATGATCTCGCCGCTGGTGGTGGAGTCGAGCTGGCCCGTGGGTTCATCCGCGAGGATGACGTCCGGCTCGTTGAGCAGCGCTCTGGCCATGGCGACGCGCTGCTGCTGCCCGCCCGAGAGGCGGTTCGGGCGAAAGGTCATGCGATCCGCCAGCCCGACACGCTCCAGCAGGTACTCGGCCCGTTCGCGCAGCTCGGCCTGCGCCCTGCCCGAGTACAGGCCGGGCAGGATGACGTTCTCCAGCGCCGTGGCATAGGGGATGAGGTAGAAACTCTGAAAGATAAACCCGAGGGTCTTGTTGCGAAAATCCGACTGTTCGTCATCGTCCAGGCCGGAAACGTCCCGGTCCATGAGCTTGTAGACTCCTGCCGTAGGGCGGTCCAACAGGCCGATGATGTGCAGGAGCGTGGATTTTCCCGAACCGGACGTGCCTTGCAGGGCCACGAATTCGCCCTGTCCGATTTCAAGGGTGATGCCCTTGAGCACTTCGATGCCCGGCCCCTCGTCCGCGCCCTGAAAGAAGGTGCGGGTGATGTTGTTCAAGCTGATGGCAGGCTGCATCTAAATACCCTTTTCCGCCTTCTTGCGACCGGGCAGCACGAGCTGGGTGGCCACCTCGTCACCTTCGGAAAGCCCCTCAAGCACCTGACTGCGCTCAAGCCCCTGCAGGCCGAGCTTCGGCTCCAGCTCCTCGGGCTTTTCTTCGCCGGTCACGCGGAAAACCCGCTGCTTGCCGCCCACCCACTTGAGGGCGGTGTTGGGAATGGAGAGTACGTCCCGCGCGACTTCCACGATGATGCGACACTGGGTGGTCATCTCCGGGCGAAGCAGGCGTGCCTCATCCGGCCCGACTTCCACCAGCGCCCGGTAGTAGACGATGTTGTCGCGCACTTCCGGCTCCGGGTAGATGCGGTCGATGGTGCCGTTGAAAATCCGGTCCGGCCGGGCGTCCACGGTAAACTCGACGGGAAGGCCCAGCTCCACCCGCCCCACGTCGGTTTCATCCACGTAAATCCACATCTCCAGCCGCTCCGGAGCGAGCACGGTCACGAGGTTGGAAACGTTCAGGCCGGAAACGATGGTCTCTCCCTCCTGCGCCGCAACCTGACTGACAACACCGTCAATGGGGCTGAGAATGCGAGTGTAGGACTGCTGCACCTCCAGAGTCTCCAGCGAGGCCTTGGCCGCTTCCATTTCAAAACGGGCCACGTTGGCGTCCTGTATGGCCTGATCCAGCGTGTCCTGCGGCTCCAGATTCTTCTTCACCAGCCGTTCCCGCCGGGGCAGATTTTTCATGGCGTATTCATGCTTGGCCTTGGCCAACCTGAACCGGGCCTTGGCTTCGGCGATCTTGGCCTCCAGTTCGCGGTCGTCCACCACGGCCAGCAGTTGACCCTTCCGGACTTCATCGCCGACACGGACGCGCACCTCCACCAACTCCCCGGTGGAACGCGCCCCGACCTTGACCATGGCCCCGACCTGCGCTTTCACGACGCCTGTGGCCTCCAGCACCTTGCGGACGTCACCCCGCTCCACGGCAGCGGTGCGGATGATCTTGATTTCGTCTGCGCCGCCTGATCCAAGCCAGAACCACAGGCCGCCGCCGACGGCAAGCACGGCTACGGCGATGATGAGATATTTCTTCATGTATTCTTCTTCCGATCGTCCAGTCTGCCCAGTTCGTTTTCGAGAATGGTGTCAAAGTCCGGGGGGGCGATACCCATGAGCTTCCGGTACGCGTCGCGAAAACGCCATTCCACATAGCGGTAGCCGCATCCCGGCAACAGGTCGCCCCCGCTGTAATAGACGGTTTCCGTGGGAAACCGCTTGCAAAGTTCCATGCGAGAATCATGCTCCGAGCACAAATTGTCAACGCCCAGCATGCGACAATCGAACAACAGGAACCCTTCGTCCGACTCTCCGCTGATGACGAACCGCTCGTACTGCGGGTTTTCCTCGCACATCCTGCGGAAATCCCGTTCATGCTTGACCCAGTGCCCTTCATCCATAAGGATTATTTTATGGCAGCACCGGCCGCACAGGCGGCAGGAACCCTCCACCCGTACGCCGCGGCGCAGGATGTCCGCCCTCAGGCGACGAAATATCCCTTTCCACGACAACAGGCGCATGTCAGCCGCCGAGCTCCTTGATCCAGCTGTGGATGGGCTTTTCCATGGTCTCGCGAATCTCCGCCAGCCGCTCCTTGCTCTCGGCTTCAAAGCGCATCACCAGCGCGGGCTGGGTGTTGGAAGCCCGCACAAGCCCCCATCCGTCGCCGAACTCCACGCGCGCGCCGTCCATGTCAATAACGTCATAGTCCTTGCGGAAGTGCTCCTGCGCCCGTCGCACGACCTCGAACTTGGCCGACTCGGGGCAGTCCGCGCGTATCTCGGGGGTGTTGTGCGTCTCGGGCCAGTCCTCAAGCTGGCGGGACACGGGCCGGTCAGAGCGGCTCATGATCCCGGCGACAAGCAGTGCGCCGTAGGTGGCGTCGTCAAAGCCGAAAAAGCCTTTTTCGAAAAACATGTGGCCGCTCATCTCGCCGCCAAGCGCCGCGCCGAGCTCCTTCATCCTCGCCTTCACGATGGAATGGCCGGTGATGCACATGACCGCCTTGCCGCCGTGCGCCTCGATGTCGGAAAAAAGCAGGTGGCTGCATTTCACGTCCGCCACCACGGTCTCGCCCGGTGAGGCCTTGAGCAGGTCGCGGGCGTAGATGGCCAAAAGCTGATCGCCGAAGAGCAGATTCCCTTTCTCGTCCACAACACCGATGCGGTCGCCGTCGCCGTCGAGGCCTACGCCGAAATCGGCCTTCTCGGCCACCACGCGGGCCTTGAGGTCTTCCACGTACTCTTCGACAACCGGATCGGGGTGATGGTTGGGGAAATCTCCGTCCGGCTCACAATACTGGCGCACCACCTCGACCCCGGCTTTTTCAAGGATATCGGCGGTGATGTCGCCACTGGTGCCGTTGCCGCCGTCCACCACCACCTTGAGGGGGCGGGAGATGGTACAGCGCGAAAGCAGTGCCTCCTCATAGGCGGGTAGGATGTCGTGACGCGAAATCATGCCGCCGCCCTCGGGGAACTTGCCTTCCTTCATTATGTGGTAGAGCTTTCGCACTTCCTCGGAGTGGATGGTGGTCGGCCCCTGCCAGACCTTGAAACCGTTGAACTCCGGCGGGTTGTGGCTCGCGGTTATCATGACCCCGGCCTGCAGCCCGAGGTGTCCCACCGCAAAATAAAAGACCGGTGTCGGGACTCGGCCAAGGACAATGACATCCATGCCGGTGGCGGCGAGCCCTTCGGCCAGCGCGGCCTGATAAGCCGGGGAACTGTGGCGGCAGTCGTGCCCCACCACGGCCCGGTTGTGGCCGTTTTCCCGAAAATAGCGGCCACACGCCCGACCCAGTTCGTGGACCCATTCCTCATCGAAGTCCACGTCCACGACCCCGCGTATATCATAGGCCCGAAAGATATCACCCGTTATTTTTTTCACGTCCAGCTCCTCAAAAGCTCAATCATTTTCCGGATCATCTTGACCATACTCGTCTTTCCGCCTATTTTCGACTCATTATGAATTGGGACTGGGAAAAACTGCAGAAGCAGCAACAGGGGCGCAAAGGTGGTCCTTCGAAACCGCCTGGATTTGATGACTTCAACCAACAGTTCGAGAAACTTCGCCGCTTTAAGTTTCCGGGATGGAAACTGCTCATCCTTGCGGCGTTCGGCCTCTGGCTCATATCGGGCGTCTACATAGTGGAACCCGGCGAGGTCGGCATCGTCAAGCGTTTCGGTGAATACCGGGACATGACCACGCCCGGACCGCACTATCACATTCCATATCCGGTGGAAAGCGCCACCACCCTGAACGTCGAGCGCGTCCGCCGCGTCGAGTTCGGCTTCCGCTCGCTGAACACCTCGCGCAGCGGTTTCCAGCAGGGGCAGGGGCGCAACGTTCCCAACGAATCGCTCATGCTCACTGGTGACGAGAACATCGTCAGCGTGCAGTTCATCGTACAGTACCAGATCAAGGACGCGGTCAACTATCTGTTCAACGTCTTTGATCAGGAATCCACGGTGAAGAATGCTGCCGAAGCTGCCATGCGCGAAGTGATCGGCAGAAGCAGGATCGACCGCGCCCTGACCACCGGCAAGCAGGAAATCCAGGCCGCGACCCGGACCCTGATGCAGGAAATCCTCGACAATTATCAATCCGGCATTCGCATCGAAAACGTGCAGATGCAGAACGTGCATCCGCCGGACGCCGTTGTTGACGCGTTCAAGGACGTTGCCAGCGCCCGCGAGGACAAAAGCCGCTTCATCAACGAGGCCGAAGCCTACCGCAACGACATCCTGCCCAAGGCGCGAGGCCGGGCCGCACGGATAATCAACGCTGCGGAAGCACACCGCGAAGCCACGGTCCGAAAGGCCGAGGGTGACGCATCCCGCTTCCTGGCCGTGCTCAAGGAATACCGAAAGGCCGAGGGAATCACCCGCAAGCGCCTGTATCTCGAGACCATGGAAGAGGTGCTCTCCTCTCCGGATGCCGAAAAGGTCATCCTCTCGAACGAAGCGCTCAAGCAATCCCTGCCCTATCTGCCGCTGGACCGCGTGTCTCCCAAGAAGACCGCCCCGGCCAAAACACAGTAAGCGAGGCCCGGTAATACATGCAAAAGAAAGTAATATTCTTCCTGGCCCTGATATTTATCGCGGTGGCGGTGCTCAGCCAGAGCGTCTTTACCGTGGACCAGACCCAGAAGGCGATCGTCCTGCAACTGGGGAAACCCGTATCACCGCACGCTCTTGGCCCCGGACTGCACTTCAAGCTGCCCGTGGTCCAGAACGTGGTCTACGTTGACGCCCGTATCCTCGACTACGACGCCAAGCCAGAAGAAATCACCACCCAGGACAAGAAGTACATGGATATCGATTCCTACTCCAAGTGGCGAATCGTGAATCCGCTTCAGTTCTACCGTACCGTTCGCAACATCCCCGCTGCCCAGGCCCGACTGGACGATATCATCCGTTCCCAGTTGCGCGTGGCACTGGGCCGCTACACGCTGATTGAGGTCGTTTCCCAGAAGCGTCCCGAAATCATGGACAACGTGACCAAGCGCAGCCGCGAGGTTCTGGCGCCTTACGGCATCGAAGTGGTGGACGTGCGCATCAAGCGCACCGACCTGCCCGCCGAGAACCAGCGCGCAATCTATGGTCGCATGAAGGCCGAGCGTGAACGTCAGGCCAAGCAGTACCGTTCCGAAGGTCAGGAGGCCGCCGACAAGATCAAGGCCAAGGCCGACAAGGAACGGACCATCCTTCTCGCGGAAGCGAACCGCTCCGCAGAGGTCATCCGAGGCGAAGGGGATGCCCTGGCTACCAAAACGTATGCCGAGGCTCTGGGGAAATCTCCCGAGTTTTACGAATTCCAGCGCAGCCTGAAGGCTTACAGGCAGTCGCTCAAGGAAGGCTCGCGGTTTATCCTTACGCCTGACACGCCTTATCTGAAGTTTTTCAGATAATTCCGATTAGCATACTTTCTTGGTAAGCAATTGAAGACGCTGCCTATCGGTCGATAGATGCAGGAGGTTTGCTATTGCGCGTACCTATAATGGTTATTGACTAACGAAAAAAATCAGGCTATCCCCTAAATCGTCTAGGGGATTCTCCCGAGTTATGACCGTACTTTCTCCCGACCTCTTCTCATTCGTCTCTTTCCGGTCATCTCGCGGAGGTTTCCGTTTGAATATAATCGTAGAGTTCTGCGTATGCGGTATACTCGACCAACCAGCAATAAAGCGAGATTCGAATGCCGAAGCCTAAAAAACGCTGCGACGAAGGCCAGCAGAAGTGGTTTGACGAGGCCCTTGAACGTATCAAAAAGGCCACCGGTGCCAGAACGCAGGTTCAGCTGGCCGAAGTCCTCGACGTCCGCCAGTCGAGTATCTCCGATGCGAAGCGGCGCTGCTCCATTCCTGCGGAGTGGTTCCTGAAGCTCTACCGCAGCCACGGACTGGCCCCGGACTGGCTCTCGGAAGGCACCGAGCCTGTCTACCTGAACCCGAACAAGGCCAAGATTCCCGCCGACACCGTTCTGCGCGAAACCCCGGCCCCGTATGGTCGCAACAATGCACGTTCCCGCGTGGCTCCTGTTTCCAACATGGCCGGGCTGGACAAGTCCGCCCAGAACTGGGACCCCCAGCCGATCGAGGAACTGGCAATTCCCGAGACCTACTTCCGCCCCAAGCTGCAAGTGGTGAAGGTTGACAACGCCAGCATGGAGCCGGTGATCCAGCGCGACGCATACGTCGGCATCGACCGCGCCCAGACCCAGCATCCGGATGGCGATCTCTGCGCCGTGCACTTCCCCCATCAGGGCATCATGATCCGCCGGGTCTTTTTACAAAACGGAGAGTTCGTGCTCAAAGCCATGAACGACCAGTACTCCGACCTGACCATCCCGGCCGACGAAATGGACGCACGTACCGTTGGCCGCGTGATTTGGGTGCTGCAGGACATCGGCACCGTCTAGGGGAAACTCCCGACTCAGCATTCAAGGACCGCCGCATCCCCGAGGATGCGGCGGTTTTTCTTTTCCCGCCGAAAAGGCTATGGGAACAAAAGGAGAGATCGCCATGAACGGACATACCGTACTTCTCGTCGAGGACAGCCGCTTTTTCGGCCAGATGGTGCGTCAGCGCATAGAATCCGAGCTCGACCTGAGTGTGGTCTGGGTCGAAACCATGGCCGAGGCGCTTCAGGCGCTCGAGTCGGGGTCTGATCAATTCGTGGCCGCCCTAACGGGCCTGACCCTTCCTGACGCTCCCGCCGGAGAGCTCATCTCCCACCTCTCTGAGGCTGCGGTTCCGGTCATCGTGTTCACCGCCACCTTCGACCCGGAAACCCGGGAAAGCATCACCGCCATGAACGTGGCCGACTACGTTGTCAAGCAGCACCCGGACGCCATGACCACCGTGCTGGATACCATCCGGCGCTTCAAGGCAAACCCGCAGACGCGAATCCTGGTGGTGGACGACTCGCCCACGGCCGTGGCCGCCGCATCCAAGATGCTTCGCACCCACCGTTACGATGTCCTCAGCGCGGCAAGCGCGGAAGAAGCGCTTGAAATCATGAAGCGGGAGGATGACATCCGTCTGGTGCTCACCGACTACAACATGCCGGGCATGGACGGTTTTGAACTGACCCGTCAGCTCCGTAACGATTACGACAAGGACCGCCTCGGCATCATCGGTTTTTCGGCACTGGGGAACAACGTGCTCTCGGCCCGCTTCATCAAGCACGGCGCAAATGACTTTCTGAACAAGCCCTACCTTCCGGAGGAGCTTTACTGTCGCGTGGTGCACGCCCTTGACATGCTTGAACGCATCCAGACCATCCGCGACCTCTCATACAGGGACCACCTGACCCGGCTCCCCAACCGCCGCTGGTTCTTCGAGTCTGCAGAACCCTTCATGGATGCCGCCAGGTCACGGGGGGCCGAACTCACGCTGGCCATGATCGACATCGACCACTTCAAGCACGTGAACGACACCTACGGGCACGACGTCGGAGACATGGTCATCCAACACATCGCCGAACTCATCGCCAAGGCGTTCCGGAAAGCGAGACCATCCCCGCGCGTTTTGGTGGCGAAGAATTCATTGTTCTTGCCGACCACGCTCCCGGCGACTCCATGGAACCGGCCTTCGAAGGGCTGCGCAAGGCCATTGAAAGCATGGACATCGACGTCTGCGGCCACACCATTTCCGTGACAGTCAGCATCGGAATGTGCAAAAATATCCCCGATTCCCTGCATGAGGGGTTGAAAAGCGCGGACGATCACCTGTACACAGCCAAGCGGCAGGGGCGAAACCGCCTCGTCTCCGACACCTGCCGCCTCGACTGAACAGACTGTCAATCCAAGGAGAATGCATGAGCGTTCACAGCACGACCTCCGGTGACGCCAAACCCGTCACCGCACCGGGCATCCGTGCCCGCAAGGGCGAAACACCCATCGCCTGCATCACTGCATACGATTACTGCACAGGCCTCATCGCCGACCAGAGCGGCGCGGACCTCATTCTTGTGGGCGACTCCGTGGCCATGGTGGTTCTCGGTCATGAAGACACCCTCTCCGTGACCATGGACGAGATGCTGCACCACACCCGCGCGGCCAGCCGGGGCGTCAAACGCGGCCTGCTCGTGGGCGACATGCCGTTTCTTTCCTACAACGTGAGCGTGGAGCAGGCCCTGACCAACGCGGGCCGTTTTCTCTCCGAAGGCCGGGCCAAGGCGGTCAAGCTCGAAGGCGGGCAGACCGTGGTGCCGCAGGTCAAGGCCATCGTGGACGCCGGAATCCCCGTGCTCGGCCACATCGGGCTGACTCCGCAGCACGTGGCCCGCTTCGGCGGCTTCAAGGCGCAGGCCAAGACCGCCGACGGCGTGAAGGCCCTTCTGGACGACGCCCTTGCCCTTGAAGAGGCGGGCGTGTTTGCCATCGTCATCGAGGCCGTGCCCGAAGAGGCCGCGCAGCTCATCACGGAAGCCGTGAGCGTGCCCACCATCGGCATCGGGGCCGGGCCGGTCACGGACGGACAGATCCTCGTCTACCACGACGTGCTGGGCATGTTCGACAAGTTCACCCCCAAGTTCGTGCGCCGCTACGCCGAGCTTGGCGAACTCTCCACCGAGACCCTGCGCCGCTACTGCGAAGACGTGCGGCACGGCCACTTCCCCGCCGAAAAGCACACCCTGCACATGGGCGAGGAAGAACTGGGCAAGCTCAAGAAAATCAAAAAAGCAAAACGCTAGATGGAATCGCTACTCTCTTGGCCCCTCCTCTGGGAGGGGCTTTTCTGGCCGCTGATCCGGCTGACCTTCTTCATCAGCGTAGGCCTTTTCGTGGGCAACCTGATCGAATCGCTGAACTGGACGCGACACGTGGCCCGCATTGCCGAGCCGCTGGCCCGCCGCGCCCGGCTGAAGGACGTTTCCGCCGCCGCCTTTTCACTGGCCTTCTTTTCCGGCGTCACCGCCAACACCATGCTGGCCGAGGCGCATGAAAAAGAGACCATCTCGGACCGGGAACTGCTGCTCTCGAACCTCTTCAACAGCCTGCCCACCTACTTTCTGCACCTGCCGACCATCTTCTTCATCGCCGCGCCGTTTATCGGTTCGGCCGCTTTCATCTATGTGGGCATCACCGCCGGGGCCGCGCTGCTCCGGACCGCCGCTATCGTGTGCATGGGTCGGTTCATGCTTCCGCCGGTGCCGGACGGCTGCGTTCCCTGCCGACTGGACGAAGCCCCGGACCTCAAGGGCTCGGCCCTGCAAAAGACTTGGCGGCGTTTCAAGAAACGGCTGCCCAGAATCCTCAAGTTCACGGTCCCCATCTACATCCTCTTCTTTCTGCTGCGCCACTACGGGTTCTTCGACGCCATGCAGGAGACCATGGCCACGAAGGTTTCCTTCTTTACGTGGCTGCCGCCCGAAGCCCTCGGCATCGTGGCCTTTCACGTGGCAGGGGAGTTCACGGTGGGGCTTGCCGCCGCAGGTGCGCTCATTCAGGAGGCCGCCCTCGACGTGCATGTGGTCGTGCTGGCTCTTCTGACCGGCAACGTGCTCTCCTCGCCCATGCGCGCCTTCCGCCACCAATTCCCTTACTATGCGGGCATATTCAAGCCCCGCATGGCCGCGCGTCTCATCGTGGTCAACCAGAGCCTTCGCGCCCTGAGCATCACCCTCGTGGCCATCTGCTACGCCTTCCTCGGCTGATCTTTTGTGCAAAATGTGCAAGTTGTGCAGAGACACTCCTTGCACATTCAACTTTCCCTCACGCATCTCCAGCTAATAAAATCAACTGCTTAGAGTTTGGCACACCTCATGCTTATCTGGACTTAAAGGGTTTCAGGCAGAAAAGCATTGCACTCAATCCTTTTTGTGACAGCAAGACTGACACACCTCCTCTCCGACCGGGTCCATGCCGGATGGACCGGTCCAGGAAGGGAACTTTGAAAAGCAGCGACAAGACGCATCGATCGAGGGTCAACAAGTGCCCCCTCGCTTTGTGCAGGCCCGCCACGCCCCCTCAGGCGGTCCCTGCACGGCCCTCGGCGAACCATTGATGCCGTCACGCAATAGAGACGGCCGACCGCATCGGCCATCCTCATCCCTCCTACCCCCTCATTGCAACAGGACACGGGCCGCCACCTCCTCGGCGGCCCGCTCCTGTTGTTGAGGTGTTTCACTGCGTGATTGTGCCCATAAGAAAAGGCCGCCTCCATCAGGAAGCGGCCTTGAACTGTCTGTTTTACGGATCGCCTAGATGACGTCCCACGTGGCACCCTGCGGGGTGTCCTTGACCTCCACGCCCATGTCGGCCAGCTCGTCGCGGATGGCGTCGGAGCGGGCAAAGTCCTTGTCCTTGCGGGCCTGCTGGCGCTCGTCCAGCTTGGTCTGCACGGCAGAGGGGTCAATCTCCTTGCGGGCGGCGCGGTTGTCGCGCAGGGCGGTCAGGAACTCGGCCGGGTTCTCGTCGAACACGCCGAAGACCTTTGCCCACTCTGCCACGTCCTTGCGGATTCTTGCCCAGAGGTCGCGGGCACCTTCGGACTGGCGCAGCTTTTTGTCCTCGGCAATGCGCCCGGCAAGACGCACGGCATTGAAGAGCTGGCCCAGCGCGGCAGCGGTGTTCAGATCATCCTCCATGGCCTCGGCCCACTTGGCTCGATGGCGTCCAGCTCGGCCGGAAGCTCTTCCGGGAACGGAGACTTCTTCCACTTGGCGCGCTCAAGCGCCTGATCGATCTGCTCCAACGCGGTGTAGACGCGCTTGATGCCCTTTTCGGCCTCTTCCATGGCGTCAAAGGAGAAATCAAGCGGGCTGCGGTAGTGCATGGTCAGCAGGAAATAGCGCAGCGTCTCCGGCAGGAACTGGGCGAGGATGTCGCGGATGGTGAAGAAGTTCCCGAGGCTCTTGGACATCTTCTCGGAGTTGATCTGCACGAAGCCGTTATGCACCCAGTAGCGGGCGAAGTCCTTGCCGCGGGCGGCCTCGGACTGGGCGATCTCGTTCTCGTGGTGCGGAAAGGAAAGGTCCTGCCCGCCGCCGTGGATGTCCAGCGGCAGGGGGGCGTACTTTTCGCTCATGGCCGAGCACTCGAGGTGCCAGCCCGGGCGGCCCTTGCCCCACGGGGAATCCCAGGACGGTTCGCCCGGCTTGGCGCCCTTCCAGAGGGTGAAGTCGAGCGGGTCTTCCTTCATCTCGCCCGGCTGGATGCGCGCCCCGGATTCGAGCTCGTCGATCTGACGGCCCGAGAGCTTGCCGTACCCCTCGAAGGAGCGCACGCGGAAATAGACGTCGCCGTTCTCGGCGGCATAGGCGTGACCCTTTTCAATGAGTTCTTCCGTAAGGACGATCATCTCCGGGATGTGCTCGGTGCATTTGGGCTCCACGGTGGCGCGTTTGACCTTGAGGCGGTCCATGTCCACGTAGAATTCGCCGATGAACTTCTCGGCTATCTCTCCGGCGTCCTGTCCCACTTCGGCGGCGCGCTTGATGATCTTGTCATCGATGTCCGTGAAGTTGCGGATGAACGTGACGTCGTAGCCCTTGTGCAACAGGTAGCGGTACAGCACGTCGAAGACCACGCTGGAGCGGGCGTGGCCGATGTGACACAGGTCGTAGGCGGTGATGCCGCAGACGTACATGGACACATCGTTGCCGTTCAAGGGGGTGAATTCCTGTTTTTCCCGAGCCAGGGTGTTGTAGAGTTTCATGCTCTGCTCCGTGTATCGTATTGGACGATCTCGGTATTACCGGATCGTCGAAATTGTCAGGTTGAGCAACCGGATCATGCGGTCCGGGGAGTTGCCCATGTACATGTACAGCCACGGCACCGGCTCATCGGGCGTGGCGTTCACGGCCAGCGTGCCGCCGTCGCGGACGAAACGGCCAAGGGCGGCGTACGCATCGGCCGACTCGGGCTGACCGCCCGCTTCGGCTCCCTTTGCCAGCAAGGCCAACGTGGCCGCAAACTGCTGGCGACGCTCACCTTCGGGGCCGGGAATCAGCAGGGTCGAAAGCCTGTCCAAAAGCCCTGCGTCCGTAAAACTGAGAGCGGTTCTGCCAAACTGCAGGCCCACGAGCCGCTCCGCCCCGAGGTCATTCGGATCGACGTTGTGCAGACGCGCGCTGAGGGTCATGGCCCCGACTCCCTCAAGGTCCGCATCGAACCGCCTGACGTGCAGGGAGTTGTCACCCGTGTCAAAGGCGTAGTCAAGGGTCATGTCACCGCGAACATCGGTAATATCCATGCCGACGAGCACCGGGGTGGCCCAGTCGAACAGCTCCGCGGTCACGGGAACGTCCGCGCCGGTGACAACCACATGGGCGAACCGGGGCGGCCTGTTCTTGTGATCCAGACTCCGGAAGTCCACCTGCTCGGCATAATAATCATTCTCGCGCCAGTGCACCTGCACGCCGGTCAGGACGACCGTGCGGTCCATGATGTCCACGTCAAGCCCGTCCCAGCGCACGGACGCGCCACGGGCCTCGGCGGCCCGGCGGATGCCGTCGCCCACCTTGCTGTCCACGTACCACGTGATGCCGAAATACAGTGCACCCGCCACCAGCGCGGCGACCACGAGAACCTTGATGGCTCTGGACATCTAGACCGTCCTCACGGCGCTGACACAGGCAATGGCCTTGACGCCTTTCTTTTCGCCCGTAAAGCCGAGCTTTTCTTCGGTTGTGGCCTTGAAATTCACGAACGATTCCTCCAGCCCGAGCAGCCGGGCCACGTTGCGGCGCACGGCTGCGGCGTGCGGGGCCAGCTTCG
>NZ_BBCB01000074.1 GCF_001311825.1 Salidesulfovibrio brasiliensis JCM 12178
TCGGACACCGAAGTCCTGCTGGCCGCCGCCGAGGCATGGGGGGTGGAGGCGGCCCTGCGCCGGGCGCTGGGCATGTTCGCCTTCGCGCTTTGGGACGCAGAGACGGAAACGCTCCATCTGGCCCGTGACCGCTTTGGCGAAAAGCCCCTCTACTGGTCCATGCGCGACGGCCTGTTCCTCTTCGGCTCGGAGACCAAGTCGCTTGCCGCCAATCCCGACTTCCCCCGCCACGTGGACCCGGAAGCGGTCTCGCTCTTCCTGCGCTACCAGTACGTCCCGGCCCCCAAATGCATCTGGCGGGAAGCCTCCAAGCTCGAGCCCGGCACGCTCCTCAGCGTGAACCACGACGGACAGCTTCGCACAACGCGCTACTGGAACCTTGCCGACGCCGTGGAGCGCGGCCGCGAAACACCTTTTTCGGGCGACGCAGAGGCCGCCTCCCGCGAGATGGAGGCCCTGCTCACGGACGCGGTGCGGATGCAGCTCGTCTCGGACGTGCCGCTCGGCGCGCTCCTCTCGGGCGGCATCGACTCCAGCCTGATCACCGCGCTGGCCCAGAAGGCCTCAACCTCGCCAGTTCGGACCTTCACCATCGGCTACGACGATGACGCCTACGACGAAGCGCCCCACGCCCGAAAGGTCGCGGAGCACCTCGGCACGGACCACACCGAGCTCATCGTGCCGCCGCAACGCTGCCTCGACCTCATCCCCCCGGCTGGCGGACATCTGGGACGAACCGTTTGCGGACACGTCCATGCTGCCCACCGCGCTCGTCTCCGAGCTGACCCGGCAGCACGTCACGGTCTGCCTCTCCGGCGACGGCGGGGACGAATCTTTCGGCGGCTACAACCGGCACGTGTCCGCGCCCCCGCTCTGGAACCGGCTCTCGGCCCTTCCCCAAGGCCTGCGCCGCCTGACCGCCTCCGGAGTGCTCGCCATGTCCCCGCGCACGCTGGACCGCCTTTACGCGTTTTTCGAGCCGCTGCTGCCGGGAAAACGGCGCATGACCAACCCCGGCTTCAAGGCTCACAAGCTGGCCCGAGTCATGGCCGCCGAAACCCGCGAAGCCATGTACGCGTCGCTGTGCTCCACATGGATGCACCCCGAACAGCTGACCGGAACCCCTGCGCCCCCCGTCCTGCCAGACGCGCCCGACGGCCTCTCCTTCCGGCAGTGGATGCAGTACGCGGACACCCTGACCTATCTGCCGGGCGACATCCTCGCCAAAGTGGACCGCGCGGCAATGGGCGTGAGCTTGAAACGCGCGCGCCCTACCTCGACCACCGCGTGGTGGAGCTTGCATGGACCCTGCCGGAATCGCTCAACGTCTCCGGCGGCGTGGGCAAGCGGGTGCTCCGGGACATTCTGGACAGGCACGTGCCAAAAGAATTGACGGACAGGCCCAAGACCGGCTTCGGCGTGCCGTTGGCAGACTGGCTGCGCGGCCCGCTCAGAGAGTGGTCCGACGACCTGCTGCAACCCCGGCGGTTGGAGAAACAGGGCCTGCTGAACTCCATCCCCGTGGCCCGCGCCCTGAACGAGCACATGTCCGGACGCCGGGACAACGAACAACAGCTCTGGACCGTGCTCATGCTCCAGACATGGCTGGACCGCTGGACATAGCCCATGAAAATAGCACTTTTCGGCGGATACGCCCCCTCGCTCATAAACTTCCGCGGCCCGCTCATCCGGGCCATGCTCGACCGCGGCCACGACGTGGTTGCCCTTGCCCCGCCGCACTCGCCCTCGCCCGGCCCGGAGCTCGAAGCCATGGGCGCGCAGTACCGCGAGGTGCCCCTGAACCGTCGCGGCCTGAACCCGCTCAACGACCTCGCATCCCTCTTTTCCATCAAGCGAATCCTGCAGGACATCCGGCCGGACGCGCTGCTCTCCTACACCATCAAGCCCGTGGTCTACGGCTCGCTGGCCGCAAAAATGGCGGGCGTCCCGAACTCCTACTCAATGATCACCGGACTCGGATACGCCTTCGTGGAAGACCGGGGTCTGCGCCGGCGCGTGCTCTTCAACCTCGTGCGAGGACTCTACGCCGCCGGACTGCGCAGCAACCGCGCCGTGCTCTTCCAGAACCCAGACGATCTCGACTTCTTCTCCCGCCTCGGGGTCATCCCTGCCGGAGCCGAAACGGTCATCACCAACGGCTCGGGCGTGGACCTCGACCACTACGCCTTTTCCGAACCGCCGGACGGCCCGCCGGTCTTTCTGTGCCTGTCGCGGCTGATCCGCTCCAAGGGCGTGGGCCTGTTTGCAGATGCGGCCATGCGCCTCAAGAAACGACACCCTGAAGCGGTCTTCCGCATCGCCGGGGCCATGGAGGACGGCGCGGACGGCGTCACCGCCGACGAAATCCGGGACTGGAAACGCGACGGGGCCGTGGAAATCCTCGACCCCGTGGAAGACGTCCGCCCGTTGCTCGCCGGATGCACGGCCTACGTGCTGCCCACCTACTACCGCGAAGGCGTGCCGCGCTCCATTCTGGAAGCCCTGAGCACCGGACGCGCCATCATCACCACGGACGCGCCCGGCTGCCGCCTGACCGTTGCCGAGGACAACGGCCTGCTGGTCCCGCCACGAGACGCAGACGCACTGGAGTCGGCCATGGAAACGCTCATCACCGACCCGGAAAAAACCCGGCCCATGGGTCTCGCCAGCCGCAGGCTCGCCGAAGACCGCTTCGACGTGAACCGCGTCAACCAGATCATCCTCGAAACCATGGGGGCGGCATGAAACGGCTCTTCGACATCCTCGCCTCCCTGACCGCGCTGGTCCTGCTGTCGCCGGTGCTCATCGCCGTGGCCCTGCTGGTCCGCGTCAAACTCGGCAGCCCGATCCTCTTCCGCCAGACACGCCCCGGCCTGCACGGCAAGCCCTTCGACATTCTCAAATTCCGCACCATGCTCGACGCCGAAGACAAAAACGGCACCCCCCTGCCCGACGACCAGCGCCTGACCCCGTTCGGAAGCACACTCCGGGCCACCTCGCTGGACGAGTTGCCGGAACTGCTCAATGTGCTAAAAGGAGACATGAGCCTCGTTGGCCCGAGGCCGCTGCTCATGCAGTACCTGCCCCTCTACAGCAAGCGGCAGGCACGGCGGCACGAAGTCCGGCCGGGCATCACCGGCTGGGCGCAGGTCAACGGACGAAACGCCATCAGCTGGCAGGAAAAATTTGAACTCGACGTCTGGTACGTGGAAAACCGGACGCTCGCGCTGGACCTCAGGATTCTTCTCATGACCGTGGCCGGAGTCCTGAAACGCGAAGGCATTACACAGGACGGGCACGCCACGGCCGAGCCCTTTGCAGGCAACGACAACAAAGGAGAGACCCCATGAACGTGAAAAAAATCCTTCTCCCCGTGGACGGCTCCCGCCACTCGGACGCAGCCGCCGAACACGCCATGGACATGGCCCGCTCCTCCAACGCGGAAGTGATACTCCTCACCTGCCGCAAACCCGTGCCCAACGAACTCGGGGAACCCAACATCCAATGGGTCCTCAAACACTACAACGAAGACGCCGAAAGCATCCTCGACCCCTACCGCAAACAACTCTCGGCAGGCGGAATCACCTACCGCGACAGCATCGTGGGCGGCCGGCCCGGCGAAGTCATCGCAGACGTTGCCAAGGCCGAAGGCTGCGACATCATCGTCATGGGTTCCAAAGGCAAAAGCGACCTCGAAGGTCTGCTGCTCGGCAGCGTGACCCACAAGGTGCTGCACACCTCCCACTGCCCGGTGCTGGTCGTCAAGTAGTTTCGGGTATGGTGCGCCTCCGGCGGGCAGGGCGCTGCCCTGCACCCGGCAAAGGGGATAATCCCCTCTGCACTCCCTGACTTGAAGGCGTTTGACGCAAGCGAAAACCGGGCGCAACCGGACAATTCCGCCGAAGGCAAACCAAAAAGCTTTGGAATTCTTAAAACCTTTCCCGAAAGGTTTTAAGCCCCCGGAGGGCCGCCGGAGGCAAAAAAGGTCCCCTTTCGTCTCAACGAAAGGGGACCTTTTTATTCATTCCATCACCCAGCTAGGGCGTGACGACTTCGAGTCCGCCCATGTAGGGCCGCAGGGCTTCGGGGATGACGAGGGAGCCGTCGGCCTGTTGGTAGTTTTCCAGCACGGCGACGAGGGTGCGTCCCACGGCCAGGCCGGAGCCGTTGAGGGTATGTGCGTAGAGTTTCTTCTTGGAGTCTTTGGGCTGGAACTTGATGTTCGCCCGGCGTGCCTGAAAGTCTTCGCAGTTGGAGCAGGAGCTGATTTCGCGGTACTTGTCCTGTCCGGGCAGCCAGACTTCGATGTCGTAGGTCTTGGCGGCGGAGAAACCGATGTCGCCGGTGCAGAGTTCGATGACGCGGTAGGGCAGTTTCAGTTTCTTGAGGATGGTCTCGGCGCAGGCGGTCATGTTCTCCAGCGCTTGGTAGGAGTGATCGGGGTGCGCGAAGTTGACCATTTCCACTTTGTAGAACTGGTGCTGGCGGATGAGGCCCTTGGTGTCCTTGCCGTAGCTGCCCGCTTCGGAGCGGTAGCAGGGGGTGTGGGCGCAGAACAGGATGGGGAACTGGTCCTCGTCGAGCACTTCGCCGGAGTAGAGGTTGGTGAGCGGGACCTCGGCGGTGGGAATCATGTAGTATTCCCAGTTTTCGAGCTTGAAGAGGTCCTCTTCGAATTTGGGGAGCTGGCCGGTGCCGGTCATGGTGGTGCGGTTCACGATGGTGGGCACGACCATTTCGGTGTAGCCGTGCTCGGTGACGTGGGTATCCAGCATGAACTGGGCGAGGGCGCGTTCGAGTCGGGCGGCCCAGCCTTTCTGCACGCAGAAGCGGGAGCCGGTGAGCTTGGCGGCGCGTTCGAAGTCGAGTCCGTCGAGTTCGGCGCCGAGCTCCCAGTGCTCCTTGGGGGCGAAGTCGAAGGTCGGCTTTTCGCCCCAGTAGCGGACGTCGGGGTTGTCGTCTTCGGACTCGCCGAAGGGGACGTCTTCGTGGGGGATGTTGGGAACGGCCATGAGCCATTCTTTTTCCGCGGCTTCCACTTCGTTCAGTTCGCCGTCCAGCTCTTTGACGCGGGCGGAGACCACTGCCATGCGCTCCATGATTTCGGACGCGTCCTGCTTTTCGCGCTTGAGGCGGGCGATCTCGCCTCCGGCCTTGTTGCGTTCGGCCTTGAGTTCTTCGACTTCGGCGATGAGGGCCTTGCGCTTTTCGTCCATGGTCAGGAATTCCTGAACATCGAGGGTCGAGCCCCGGCGCTTGAGCGACTCCCGCACGAGTTCGGGGTTCTTCTGCATCAGCTTCAGATCAAGCATTGTATCGTCTCCAGAATGGTTTTTGGCTCCCCTGTGGATACAGCAAGTCGCGGCGGATATGAAGGGGAGATTCACGGCGGGGGCCGGTGACGGGGTTTGAGGGGGTGCAAAACGGTTTACAGGGAGAGGATAAAGGCCTATCCGTCCCGAATGCGCACCACAACGATTCTCGCGATTCTCTTTTCGGTACTCGGCGGTCTCTGCATTCTTGCCTTTCGGCTGATCGGCTCCAGTGTGGACGCTTCCGGGCTGCTGCGCGAACCGTTCGCCCTCATTCCCCTCGGCTGGCTGTTCCTGATCCTTGGCGCGGGGCTGTTTGTGTTTATCGGCTTCCGGGCCGTCCGCTCCTTCTTCCGCTCAAAGATGTCGCGCTGACATCACCCTCCCGAAAAAGGGGCTTTCGGCCCCCCTGTCAATAGACGATCTTGTGCTTTTTCATGGCCGTAGACCGTCCAATTTCTTCCTGCGCCCGAAAGCGGGGGTATACTGCCCGCGATGTTTCGGCCCCGGCCCGTCCTGCGGCGGCCGCATTCGATGCGACTCCCGCCCCGGACATGAGTGCCGGGATACCCGTCGGCCCGAAAGGATCAACCGACAACCGAAATCGGAGAATTGGAAATGTCCACGCAGATCGACAACTCGTTCATCAACCTCTACTGCGCCGATGTGCACAACGCCTATCAGCAGCAGGGCTCCAAGATGCGCAACACCGTGCGCCTCAAGACCAAGGTGCAGGGCGCCAAGTGCGTCTTCCAGAAAAGCGGCAAGGGCACTGCGGGCAAGAAGACCCGCCACGGCAACGTGCCGCTCATGAACCTCAACCACTCCACGGTCTCCTGCACGCTGGAGGACTGGTACGCCGCGGAGTACATCGACAAGCTCGACGAGCTCAAGCACAACATCGACGAGCGTCAGGTGGCAGCCAGCGCCGGGGCGTGGGCGCTCGGCCGCAAGATCGACGAGCTGGTCATCACCAAGCTCGACACCACCTCGTCCGTCATCCCCGAGGGCGGCACCGGCCTGACCAAGGGCAAGATTCTCGAAGGCTTCGGCCTCATGAACGCCAACGACGTGCCGGACGACGGCAACCGCTTCGCCGTGGTCGGCCCGCACCAGTGGAACGAACTTCTGAACATCGAGGAGTTCAAGAGCGCCGACTACGCCGGGGAAAAATTCCCGTGGCTCAAGGGCACGGAGTCCCGCACGTGGCTGGGCATCAACTGGATGTTCCACACCGGCCTGCCCGTGGAAAGCGGCGTGCGCAAGTGCTTCCTCTACCACAAGAACGCCCTCGGCCTCGCCGAAGGTCAGGAAGTGAAGGCCTACGTGGACTGGGTGCCGGAAAAGGCCGCCCACCTCGTGGACCACATGCTCTCTGCCGGAGCCTGCCTCATCGACGCCAGCGGCGTGGTGGAGCTGCAGTGCGACGACGACGCCCAGATTCTGTAACCCCCAGCCCGAAAGGAAACGAACCATGGCATACAAATCCGAAGACATGCGCCTGATGGGCGGGGTTCCCGGCCAGCAGCTCTTCCTGTTCCGCAGCACCGACGACGTTGCCGACGTGACCGCGCCCGGCTACTTCGACACCGCTGCCGAAGAATACAACCTCGAAACCGGCGACATCATCATCGCCTGCACCGGCGTGGCCGCGGCAGCCGCCGTGGACCTGCTGGTCGCCACCAACAGCTCCGGCTCCGTGACCGTCATGAACGGCTCCTAGCAGATTATCAAGAGGAGGACACGAGCGAGGCCGGGCGGGAGCAATCCCGCCCGGCCTCCATCGGTTAGGGCAGCCCCTTGGGAGGGGGGGGGTGGCTATTTTCTTGCGATCACTCGCAGGGCTTCCACGGCTCGTTGACCTTGCGGTCCGCGCTGGTCAGGGTCATGGATTCCGGCAGGATCGGCTCCATAAGCGGAACCAGCGGGGAATACAGATAGGCGACCTTCACTTCCACCACCTGACAGGGCCCGCCCGCGCTGCCCTCGATGCCGGGGCCGCTGGCGTCCATGCCCGGCCAGCTGGTGACGGTCACGGTCTTGGTTCCGTCCAGCGGGTCCAGCCGCTCCATGGCCGCATCCTCGATGAGCGTCATCCGGGTACCTTCCTCGTCGCCGATGCCCGTGGCCGCCACGCGGACGGACTCCTGCGCGGCCTTCTGCACGGTCAGCCATGAGAAGAACATGTTCCCGGACTCCATGACGCCGAGAAGGAGAAAGAGCAGCACGGGCATGAGCAGCGCGAACTCCACGAGGGTCATGCCCTGTCGGGCGTGGTTTCGTCTTGCGTGCATGTCGTCCTCCTAATTGAGCAGCCGCCAGCCGAGCTGTCGGCCGATCTTCTTGAACACGTCGTCGATGTCGTAGACGCTCGGGGCGTCGAAATAGTGGTCGTCCGTTCCGGGCTTGCTCGAGGCGACCTGCTTCATGAGCGACTTGTCCGTGTTGTCCGAGGAGCCGAAACGGATGGTGAATATCTCGATGCCCTCGTCCTTGGCCGCCTGCGCTTCCTGCAGCATGTGCTCGTTGAGCACGCCGCCGTCCTCGCAGTGGGCGTCGGTGATCTTCATTCCATAATAGGCGTTGGTCCAGTAGCTGTTCGGCTCGTAATAGGCCCGGTAGGGGCCACCGCACTGGCCGTCTTCGTTGTCGCCGTCGGTGAGCAGGATCATGATCTTGCGGAAGTCGTCCTTGCTGCCGCCCTGCGAGTAGGGGGCCTCTTCGGTGAGCATGTGGCGACCCCACTTGATGCCTTCGGGGATGATGGTTCCCGAGGCTGCGCCCGTGGCGGTCTGGCTGTTGATGGCCTGCGTGACGAGCGACTTGTCCGTGGTCAGCGCCTGTGCTTCCGGGATGCTGGAACAGGTGTCGAGGCTGATGTATCTGCGGTACTGGTAGGGCAGCTCCCAGTAGAGGTGCATGAAGTCCTCGTGGATGCCGTTGTTGATGGAGCCGTCCGCGTTGCGGCAGCCGGAAAGACCGTCGCCTGCGTCCTCGCCGATGTTGACCTTGCCGCGGAAAGGCACGAGGCCGATCTTGGTGTCGGTCTGCGCGCCATCGGGGATGATGAGATCCACCAGCTCAATGGCGGCCTGCTTGACCATGGTAATGGGCGTCCCCTTCATGCTGCCGGAGTTGTCGATGACGAACACCACTTCGAGCTTGTTGAAGCCCGCGCTGGCGGTCGCGTCCACCCGCTGGCTGGAGAGGCCCAGAAAACCCATTATCAGCAGGTCCACGTCGGCGTGGGCCTCGATGTTCACGCTGCGAATTTCAGTGCCGGGGGTCACGGCGTCAAGCTCCGCGCCCGGGTAGTTCTTTTCGAGCATACCGGCCACGGCGGCCTGAACAAGCCCCTTGTCCAGCTTGGGATCGTAGGGCAGCTCAAGGCTTCCGGCCAGCGCGGCAGAGTCCACGGCGGCCTGCAGGCGCGTGTGCGCCGTATAAATGTTGCCGAGGTCGAGGGCGAGCCCGACCATGGCCATGACCGCCGGAATGACCAGCGCCATGACCATGCTGACCGCGCCGAGTTCGGCATTCTTACGGGAGCGGCATCGTGGTGCCCGCTCTGATGACGAGCGGGTCGCCGCCGTAAAGCATCTCAAGCGCATCTCGGCCTCCGATCATGGGTTGATATTCGTAGCTGGCGAGCACGGTCACGGTGCGGGCGTCCTCATCGGACTCCACGAGCACGGACACGTCCTCGGGCGGCAGGTCCGGAACCAGCGAGCGCACAAGCGCCTCGACATTGGAGGTCCCTTCACCCTGCAGCAGGACGATGCGCGCGCCTTCCCGGCTGGCTTCCACCAGCGAGGAGTAAGCATGCATGGCGTTGCCGCCTTCCATAAGCAGAAAGAGCAGAAGCGCCACGAACGGCAGCACCAGACCCAGTTCCGCTGCGGCTATTCCCTTATTCGATGACTTGCTGCGTCGCATATCCTTCCATACCTCCGGCGGTCGCGACCCGCGTTTGCCATGGGAAAAGCAACGCTCATGCCATTCTCCAAAAAAAGTGGATTTTTTTTGTGACCACCCCCATGGAACCCCCGTATACTGTAGATAAGCAGTTTTGCGACCAAAGCAGGGCCCGCCATGCGGGAGGTTTTTGTCGTGGCGGATGGTCTATTTTTTGTGGATTATACGAAAGCTACATGATACAACGAATCAAACGGGAATGGATCAGATGGCAGAACGAGTGCTGGTAGTAGACGACGATCACGCTTTCCGGGGCATGCTTGTGGAGGCCCTCGAAGAGCGCGGATTCAGCGTGGAGGAGGCAGGCTCCGCTGAGGACGGCATCATCCGCGCCGGACGCGGCGGGCTGGACCTCGTGCTACATGATCTCAAGCTGCCCGGCATGTCCGGGCTCGAAGCGCTGCCCAAGCTCAAGGAAGTGGCCCCGGACACGGACGTGATCATCATGACCGGCTACGGCTCGCGCGACACCGGCATTCAGGCCATCAAGGAAGGGGCCTACGACTATTTCTCCAAGCCGTTCAGCATCAAGGAAATGGAAGTGGTCATCCGCAGGGCCATGGAAAAGCGCCGCATGCAGGCGGAGCTGGAATCCCTGCGAAAGAACCTCGGCGAGTCCGGCCATCTGGACAAGATCATCGGGGACAGCCCGCTCATGGACGAGGTCAAGGACCGTATCCGCCGCATCGCCGAACTCGACTGCGACGTGCTGGTCATCGGCGAGACCGGGACAGGCAAGGAGCTCGTCTCCGACACCATCCACGCCCTCAGCTCCCGCTCGTCCGGACCGTTCGTGAAGCTCAACTGCGCGGCCATCCCGGAATCCCTTCTGGAATCGGAACTCTTCGGCCACGAAAAGGGCGCGTTCACCGGCGCGACCGCGGCCCGGCCCGGCAAGTTCGAGCAGGCGGAAGGCGGCACCATCCTGCTGGACGAAATCGGCGACATGCCCCTGCATTTGCAGCCGAAACTGCTGCGCGCGGTGGAACAGAAGCAGGTGGAGCGCGTGGGCGGCACCAAGCCCATCAAGTTCAACGTGCGCATCATCGCCGCCACCAACCAGGACCTTGAAAAACAGGTGGACGAAGGGGCCTTCAGAAGCGACCTCTACTACCGGCTCAACGTGGCCTCCGTGAACATCCCGCCCCTGCGCGACCGGCGCGAGGACATCCCCCGGCTGGCGGACCATTTCATACAAAGAGCCAACGTCAAGCTCGGCACGGACATCCACGGCGTGAACAGCGACGCCATCAGCAAGATGATGGAGTTCGACTGGCCGGGTAACGTGCGCCAGTTCGCCAACGCCATTGAACGGGCCGCAATCTTCTGCAAGGACAACGTGATACGCTCCTCCGAGCTGGAGCTGGCCTTCTCGCGCTCCACGGATCAGGAGTCCGGCGGAACCGGGCCGCTTCCCGAGCAGAGCTTGCCGCTTCGTCAGGCGCTCATCGCCTTCGAACGCCGCCTGATCGAGGGCGCTCTCTCCAGAGCCCGTGGAGTGCAGACAGAAGCCGCCTCAATTCTTGGAATAAGCCCCAAGAACCTCTGGAACAAGCTACAGAAGCACAACATCGACGCAGCAAGCTACATCCGCTAATCCATTTTTTGTAGACACCCAACGCACTAAAATACCTCTTCTTCCGCAGCTCAAACGCCGAGCACAACAGCCCGCTATCCATTTTCTGTGGATAGCGGGCTGTTTGTTTTCCCTTTTGTGGAGCTTCGCCAGCGGCTCCAACGTGCCTGCTCAAAAAAAATATCCTGAATGTGCAGCAAGATGCGCACAATCTGAGAGTCTTTCCTCCTCTGTGGCACGCCCGTTGCTCAATGGAAAGCGTGTTCGATGAGGCGCGATGCGCCCCTGAAAGATCTTCACTAAAAGAGGAGAAGAAAGATGAAGACCATGATGAATCTGATCCGTAACGAAGAAGGCGCAACCGCGCTGGAGTACGGCCTGATTGCGGCGCTGATCGCTGCCGGTATCGTCACTGCCGTTTCCACTCTGGGCACCACCGTGTCCAACACATTCACCAACATTGCAAACAGCATGACCGGCGCTGCCGGCTCCTAGGCCGAATGGAGGAAAGACCATGAATACCATCATGCAGCTCATTCGGAACGAAGAAGGCGCCACCGCCCTGGAATACGGCCTGATCGCGGCTCTCATCGCAGCCGGCATCGTCACAGCGGTCTCGACACTGGGCACCACCGTGTCCAACACATTTACCAACATCGCCAACAGCATGACCGGCGCGGCCGGCAGCTAGGCGTGGAAAAGCACAAGGAGTTTATCTAATGAGGACACTGATCAGCCTTATCCGTAATGAAGAAGGCGCCACCGCCCTGGAATACGGTCTCATCGCGGCTCTCATCGCCGCCGGCATCGTCACCGCCGTTTCCACCCTGGGCACCACCGTGTCCAACACCTTCACCACCATCGCCAACAGCATGACCGGTGCTGCCGGGTCCTAGTCCGGAAGCATCTTCGGATCGGGGGCCTGCGGAGGGGAGAAACCGCAGGCCCCGGAAGCTCCGCAACACAAACCACCACATCAACGACAGGAGTCATTGACCGGATTCGGGGGAGAATCATGGACATCGTCATCACCGCCATACTGCTCTGCGCCCTTGCCGTGGCCGTTGTCACGGACATACGCAGCCAGCGCATTCCGAACCTGCTCACCTTCCCGCTCATGATCGCGGGGCTGGTCATCCACGCCGTCACCGGCGGCTGGGACGGCCTGCTCTTTTCGCTCGGCGGGTTCGGGCTGGGACTCGGCGTCATGATCGTGCCCTTCCTGCTGGGCGTCATGGGCGCGGGCGACGTCAAGCTCATGGCCGGCGTGGGCGCATGCCTCGGCGTGGAGACCGCGTTCGCCGCGTTCCTCGTCACCTGCCTTGCTGGCGGCGTGTACGCGCTCGGCATGATGCTCCGCCACATGGACCACCTCAAGGCGGTGCTCGCCAATTTCAAGCACACCCTCCTCGTTCTGCTCTCCACCCGGACAATCGACTATACTCCGGTGGCCACCGAACGCGCCCTCCCCCGGCTCTGCTACGGCGTGGCCATTGCCGCGGGAACCGTCATTTCCATGGTCCTGACCATGGCCGAGACCGGCGCACCGTTCGTTCGCTAAGGAGGCGGAACAATGTCCAGATCCACACGCGCAATCACCCAGATAGCCCTCGCTCTGGTGCTCTCTCTGGCAGCGGCCTTCATGGTCTTCCGCTGGATGGCCCAGCAGCAGCCCAAGGGCGTCAAGGAAGCGGCCCCGACCTATCACGTCATCGCCTCCGCCGAACTCAAGAAGGGCATGAAGATCGGCCCCGAAGCCATTGTCCTGCGCGGCAAGGCCGACGAAACGACCCCGCCCGACATTTTTCTTTCCACCGGCCCCGTCGTGGGCCGCGTGCTGGCAAGGGACATCGCTGAAGGCGCCCCGATCACCGCGTCCAGCCTCGAACCGCTCAATCTCGTGGTCTCCGGCGTCAGCGCCATGATCACGCCCGGCAAGCGCGCCATGGCGGTCAAGGGCAACCCGGTCATGGGCCTCTCCGGCTTCGTGCTCCCCGGCGACAGGGTGGACGTGCTCGTCTCCCTGACCAAGGGCAGCGACGAGAAGCCCGTCACCAAGTTGGTGCTCGAACGGGTCCGCGTGCTGGCCACCGGCACCGAGCTCTCCTCGCCCAAGGGCGACGGCAAGACCGCGTCTGTGGACGTCTACACGCTGGAACTTACGCCCGAGGAAGGTGAACGCCTTGCGCTGGCCGCCACCCGAGGGACCCTGCACTTCGCCCTTCGCAACGGCGACGACGATGAGACCGTGCTCACCGCCGGTTCCACCGTCGAAAGCACCCTGGCCGCCTATCGCAAGCCCGCCCCGCGCCGGAAGGTCCAGCGCAGGAACCGGGTCAGCGTGGAAGTCATCACCGGCGGCGAGCGCACCAAGATGAAGTTTTAGGAGTCGACGTGAGATACCCAATCGCCATAACCGCCCTTCTGCTGGTCCTTCTGGCCGTCCCGGCCGCGGCCCAGTCCCCGGACGAGATCATGCTCGTCAAGGGCAAGTCCGTGGTCATCGACTCCGAGGCCCCCGTGAACCGCGTCTCCATCGGCTCGCCCGACGTGGCCAACCTGCTGCTGCTCTCGCCCACGCAGGTCTACATTTCCGGCAAGGAATTCGGCGCGACAACCCTGACCATGTGGACCGCGCAGGGCCTCGTGGTCAAGGACATCAAGGTCGTGCCCGACGTCACCGGCCTGAAGCGCATGCTGCACGAGGTGCTGCCGTCCGAGACCGGCATCAGCGTGCTGGCGAGCGCGGAATCCGTGACCCTCACCGGCCACGTGAGCAACGCCTCGGCTCTCAAGGCCGCCAACGCGCTGGCCCAGAGCGTGGCACCGGACAAGGTCGTGAACCTCCTGCGCGTGGACGGCGTCATGCAGGTCATGCTTGAAGTGCGCGTGGCGGAAATGACCCGCACCGTGCTCAAGCGCATGGGCCTCAACTTCGCTTACATGGCAGGCAATTTCGCGGCCTATTCGTTCCTGAACGGCCTGACCTCGTTCAACGAGGACGGCACGCTCATCAACCTCACCGACCGCATCAACGGCGTCCTGCACAACGACCTCGCGGGCGGCAACCTGCACACCTTCCTCGACGCCCTCAAGGCCAACGGGCTGGTCAAGATTCTGGCCGAGCCGAACCTCGTCTGCGTGTCCGGCGAAACCGCCGACTTTCTCGCGGGCGGGGAAATCCCGATCCCCATCCCGCAGGCGCTGGGCATGGTCTCCATCGAGTACAAGCCATTCGGCGTGGGACTCAAGTTCACGCCCACGGTGCTCAGCTCCGGCGTCATCAACCTGAAGGTCAAGCCCGAGGTCTCCGAGCTGGACTACTCCAACGCGGTCACCTTTCAGGGCTACACCATCCCGGCCATCCAGACCCGAAAGGCATCCACCACCGTGGAACTGGCCGACGGACAGAGCTTCGTCATCGCCGGGCTTATAAGCGAATCCCTGCGCGAGAACGCCAACCGCTTCCCGGTCCTCGGCGACATCCCCGTGCTCGGCTCGCTCTTCAGCAGCAACGACTTTCGCAAGAACAACACCGAGCTGGTGCTCATCGTCACCGCGCATCTGGTCAAGCCGCTCGACGTGGCCTCGCAGTCCCTGCCCACGGACGGCTTCAAGGAGCCGGACGACTACGAATTCTACCTCCTCGGCCTGCTTGAAGGCCGCCGCAAGGAGCCGGCCGTCGCGCACAACGCGGCACGCAAGCCCGGCCCGGTGGTCCGCCCCGACAACGGCTTTGACGGCGACCTCGGTCACTCGCTGCCCAACTAGGACCCAAGGAGATTTGCCATGACACGCATCACGATCATCACCCTCTTCCTCGCGGCCGCGACACTCACCGGCTGCGGCGGCATGCAGGTCGAGCACACGGAGAGCACCATCCCCTTCGGGTCCTCGGTCAGTCACGCCGTGGAGGCGCAAAAGCTCAACCCCATGCCCGCAGGGACCGATCCCGTCACGGGCGCGGATGGAGAATATGCCCTGAAGGTGCTTGAAAACTACCAGAAGGGCCCGGAACCAAGCAGCAAGGACAGCCAGAGCCTGTTCCAAAAGACACTTGGGGAGATGTTGCAATGATGATGTTCATGGAAAACAAGATCGCCTATTGGCGCGAACTGCTGCTGATGCTGGTGATGGCCGCCGTGATCCTCACGGACGTGTTCGTTCTCGACAGCTTTCACTACGAGCCCCTCCAGCCCTCGCAACAGGTCGCAGAGGAAACCGCATCCACCAACGGAGGCATCCGATGACCGGCCGCATGAACATGACCGCCATCGTTGCGGACAACGCGCAGCGAACCCTGCTCGGGCGCGTGGCCGAGGCCCTGCCGTGGGCCTCCATGGCCGCTGACGACGCCGAGCACATGGGCGTCATCTTCTACGAACCCGGCCCGCAGGCCGCCGAGGACCTTGAGCAAATCGCTCAAGCCCTCGAATCCGGCTCGGCCACCGACGTCGTGCTCGTGGGCGCGGAGCCCGCACCCGAAGTGCTCATCGAGGCCATGCGCCGCGGCTTCCGCGAATACCTTCCCTATCCGCTGGACCCCAAGCAGGTCCGCAGCGTGCTCATGCGCATCCGAAGCCGCGTGAACACTGCCTCGGAAGGCTCGGAAAACGGCCGCATCAGCGTGGTGCTGGGCGCGCGTCCCGGCGTGGGCGGCACCACCATCGCCGTGAATCTCGCCACCATCTTTGCCAAGGCCGCGCCCGGCAAGGTCCTGCTGGCCGATCTGGCTCGGCCCGAAGGCGAAGTGCCCTTCTTCCTCGAAGTGGCCTGCGAATACACATGGGGCGACCTGCTTGAAGACGTGTCCCGTCTGGACGAGACGTATCTCTCCAGCACCGTGGCCGAAGCAGGGAATCTCGCCGTGCTCGCGGCCCCCTCCGGCGGCGGCAGCCCGACCCCCGAGGCCCTGCAGGCGCTTTTCGAGACCCTGCGCTCCTCGTATCCCCACGTCATCGTGGACGCTTCCATGGAGCCGGAAGGCCACCTCTCCCGCAGCGCCGAATTTGCCGACGACATCCTGCTCGTCACCGAGCTGACCATGCCCTCGCTGGCCGCTGCCAAGAAGGCCGTGGACGCCATCCGCCGCGCAGACCCCGACGCCTCGCGCAAGCTCAAGGTGGTGGCCTCCCGGGTGACAAAGAACGGCGGCATTGAAGCTGGCGACGCGGCCGAGGCGCTCGGCTGTCCCATCGACTGGACAGTGCCCGGCGTTTTTGCCGAAGCCATGGCCGCCGTGAA
>NZ_BBCB01000075.1 GCF_001311825.1 Salidesulfovibrio brasiliensis JCM 12178
CGTTCCACCGCCCGTCTGCGCCACGCGCCGCCAGCACGCCCGAACCGCCGCGCACGGAAAACAGAAACGCCGCCTTGCCGTAAGTCGGCACGACCATGACAGCATGGGCCTCGCGAAGGAACGCGGCCAGATGGCCGGACTCGTCCTTGTCGAGAAAACGCTGGAGCGTGGAAGTCGCGTCCGCATCGAGGGCGGCAGCGGCACCCGTATAGTCGTTAGGTGTCCGTTTGACGGGCGCACAGCCCATGAGCAATGACAGAAGGACGCACAGGGCGCAGCACATGGCTGCGAATCGAATAATTAGCCTCATGTTCATGCCCTAAATGCGCCCCTTAAGACTGTCAAGCAGCCATTTCTAGACTCCGGACTTGCGCAGGCGGCGAACGTCGCCCACACGGACCGTGAGCCGCTCCTTGTCGAAGTATTCAAGCACCGGGATGGCGAACTTTCTGGAAAGGTCGGTCAGGCCCTTGAAGTCCTGCGCGCCCATCTCCTCATTGTCCTCGAAGAAGGCGATGATCCGGTTGCGGATGTCCTCCAGCGCGGGCGCATGGTAGTACATCTCCTCCTTGATCTTCACCAGATGCCCCTGCTCCTGCAACAGCCGGAACACGGGCGCGGCCTGCTTGAAGTCCATCTTGGTGGGCTCCAGCACGTCCTTGAGGTTGGGGGGCCGGATGCCGCCCTTCTCGTACGCGCCGAGGATGAGCTCACGGACCTTGGCGGTGTCCGAAGCCAGTGAGACCTTGTGATCCTTGAGCCTCAGGATTTCCTGATCGCCGACCACATCCCCTTTTTCATGAGCCGTTCCAGCACCAGATGCAGCAGCTTGGGCGGAATCCCCCTGCCCCACGTGGAGGCAAGCTCCCCGCGCTGCACACCGGGCTTCATGGAATGCTTCTTGTGGAACTCGCCCAGCCAGCTCACAAGGCCTTCCATCAGTTCGGTGACGAGGCGACCGGAGGCATACCGTCGTTCCTCCTTGTCGAACATGAGCGCGAGCTGTTTGCCCGCGAGTCCGTTCAGGGTCTTTTCCAGCGCCTTGGTCTCAAGGTCGGTCATGATGAGCAGCTCGGCAAAGCTGACACCCTTGGGGCCTGCCAGCTCAAGCTGGGCGACGATGACCTCGTCCGGGGCCTCGGCTGTGAGGGCCGAGAGCTTTTCCAGGTCGTCGGAGAACCGCTTGACCCGGTGCCCGAGCGGACTGAGCACCCGTCCGCCCGCGATGGTTCTGAGCGGCGAAAAGGAACGCATCACGATGCGGTCGCCATACACCGCACTGAGCGGCGTGGTGAACCGCACCTGACACACGGCTGTCTCGCCGGGCTTCAGCTTCTCGCGGTCATTGAGGTAGATGCGGGCCATTATCTCGCGCGAGCCGTGGTGAAAATGCACTTCCTTGCGGTGCTTGAGCGGTCTGGGCGAGGACTTGAGCATGGTCAGCTCGATGTCCCAGACGTCGGACGGAAACATGGTGCCGGGCCGGGCAAGGACTTCGCCGCGCGTCACGTCCTGCACTTCCACGCCCTGCAGGTTCACGGCGGTTCGCCGCCCTGCCGGGGCCACCTCCACCGATTCGCCGTGGGACTGGAGATTTCGTATCTTGGCCGGAGTCTCGTCAGGATAAAGAACCACTTCGTCGCCGACCTTGAAGTTGCCGGAGATGAGCGTGCCGGTAACGACCGTGCCGTAACCTTTCATGGTAAACACTCGGTCCACGGGCAACCGCGCGATGTCCGAGCGGCGCTTGGGCGCGAAACGGTCCATGAGCTTCTTGAGCTCGGCCCGCAATTCGGGGATGCCCTGCCCGGTGTGGGCCGAGACGGGAATGATGGGCGTGCCGCCGAGGAACGTCGGCTCCAGATACGAGGCCACCTCTTCCTCGACCATCTCCAGCCACTCCTCGTCGACCATGTCGGTCTTGGTCAGGGCCACGAGGCCGGTCTCGATGCCGAGGAGCGAACAGATCTCCAGATGCTCGCGGGTCTGGGGCATTATCCCCTCGTCCGCGGCGATGACCAGCAGCACGAAGTCGATGCCTGCGGCACCGGCCACCATGTTCTTGACGAAGCGTTCGTGCCCCGGCACGTCCACCACCGAAAGCCGGGTGTCGTCGTCAAAATCGAGAAACGCGAATCCGAGTTCGATGGTGATGCCGCGTTTCTTCTCTTCCGAGAGGCGGTCGCAATCGATGCCGGTCAGCCCTTTGACCAGCGTGGTCTTGCCGTGGTCGATATGCCCGGCGGTACCCATGACTACAGGCATGTATTCCCCTTGAACGGTTGTTTGATCGCATTGTTCACAAAAGTCCGAGGCATGGTAGAAGAAAAGCCGGACAAGCTCAAGAAGACGTGGGCGAATATGCCGCCACAGGGTTGGACCTTTTCAGACACGGCCATTCAGTCTATCCTCGGCAAAACTTCCAACGGAGTCACCATGGGCATTGCAGCCGATCTCATCATCATAATCGTCGCCTCGCTCCTCTGCGCCTTTGTTGCCCGCAGACTGAAACAACCCCTCATCCTCGGCTACATCGTGGCTGGCATCATCGTCGGCCCGCACACCGGCGGCGTGTCCATCGGCGCGGTCCACGACATCGAACTGCTGGCGGAAATAGGCGTGGCCCTGCTCCTCTTTGTGCTGGGCGTGGAATTCTCCCTCAACGAACTCAAGCCGGTCCGCCGCGTCGCCGTGTTCGGCGGCATTCTTCAGATTCTGCTGACCATGGCCTTCGGCTTCGGCGTGGGCGCCCTCTTCGGCCTGCCGTGGAAAGCCAGCCTGTGGCTCGGTGCGTTCTTCTCGCTCTCCAGCACCATGGTCGTGCTCAAGACGCTCGAGAATCAGGAGGTCCTCGGCACGCTCTCCAGCAAGGTCATGATCGGCATGCTCATCGTGCAGGACTTCGCCCTCGTGCCGCTCATCATCATCCTGCCCGAAATCGGCGACATCGGCTCCGGCATCACCACGCTCGGCGTGGCGTTCGTCAAGTCCGCCGTGTTCCTTGCGGCCATGATAACCCTCGGCCGCAGGGCCATCCCGTGGATGATGCGCCGTATCGCGAGCTGGAACTCGCGGGAGATGTTTCTCCTGTGCACCTGCGCCATCGGGCTGGGCATCGGGTACGCCACGCACCTCGCGGGGCTCTCTTTCGCGCTGGGCGCATTCATGGCGGGTTTGCTGCTGAGCGAGTCGGACTACGCGCATCAGGTCATGAGCAACGTGCTCCCCCTGCGCGACATCTTTGCCCTGCTCTTCTTCGCCTCGGCCGGAATGCTCCTCGACCCGGCAGTCATTTTGGATAACCCCGGTACCATCGCGCTCCTGACCCTGCTGCTGTTCCTCGGCAAGGGCATCATCCTCTTCACCGTCACCCGCGCCTTCGGCTACCGGAACATCGTGCCCATGGCCACGGCCCTGACCATGTGGCAGGTGGGTGAACTCTCCTTCCTTCTGGCCCGCGCAGGACTCGCCGAGGGCGACCTGAGCCAGCAGCAGTTCGCCATCTACATGGCCGCCGCCGTTGTCAGCATGATGCTCACCCCGCTGGTGTCCAAGGCTGCCGGGCAGCTATACGGCCTGCGACAGCGCTTCACCTCGACGCCGCCGTTCGAGACCATGAACGTCGACTCCGAGACCCTCTCGAAACACGTGACCATCATCGGCGGCGGCATTATCGGGTCGGCGGTCTGCGCCATAGTGCGCCGTTTCGGCAAACCTTACGTCGTAATCGAAAACAACTTCCGCCAGATGGAGAAGCTCAAGAAGGACGGCCATCCGGTCATCTTCGGCGACGCCACCATGGAAGTGGTGCTTGAGGCCGCGCACATCGACCGCGCCAGCATCATCCTCGTGACCACGCCGGCGTTCATCATCACCAAGGCCGTGACACAGGTGATCCGCGGCATGGCCCCGAAGGTGCCCGTCATCGGCAGGGCCAACAACGAAGAACAGATGCGGGACCTCTCCAGCAACGGCATGGACGAGATCGTGCAGCCCAACTACGAGGCCGCGCTGGAATTCGTACGGCAGGCACTCATGCACCTCGGCCTGCCCGCCACGCAGGTGACGAACTTCACGGACACCGTACACCGCGACCTCTACGCGCCCATCACCGGCATGGAGGAAAGCCTCGACATCCACAAGGTCATCCGCCACGGCAGCAGCGTGCTCGACGTGCGCTGGGTAAATATCACCGCAGATTCCCCGCTGGTGGGCAGCACCATCGCGGAATCACAGGTCAGGGAAAAGACCGGCGCGTCCGTGGTGGCGGTCCTGCGGCTGGAGGGGTTGCACACCAACCCCGGCCCGGACGAACAGATTCTCATCGGCGACATGCTGGCTCTCATCGGCCGCCAGAAACAATTCGACACCTTCAAGGAGCTGTTCGAGGCCTTCGAGAACAAGCCATAAGAAAAGGCGGGGTGTCTGGCACCCCGCCTTGCTGTTTTCGCCTTGGCAGCGACTAGTGCCGCTCTGCCTTGCGCTCCCAGTCCGGGACGGTCTCTTCCTCGGGCACTTCCTCCCAGCCGGAGAACATGGCCGCGATGTGCGCCGTGATCGTATGGCCGGTCGTGGTCATGTAGACATGCACGATCAGGAAGATGAGGATGGCGAACCCGCCGATGAGATGCAGCAGGGCCAACACCTCCAGATCAAGGAAGCCGAGCCCCCAGTCCGCCCAGTCGTTGTAGGCCCAGTACAGCAGGCCGGTGACCATCTGGAACGGCAGCAGCACTGCGGTCAGGCCCAGATAGGTGAGGCGCTGCATGGGATTGTGCTTGGCGTTCTTGCTCTTCTGCACGGGATGCGGCTCGCCCTTGAAGATGCCGGACGAGTAGTACATGGCCACCTCGAAGAGCTTCTTGGTGGTGGGGATGTACTGCTTGTACTCGTGCGTGACGAACATCCAGAAGACGATGAACACGAACAGAATCAGCCATGTCAGGCCGATGGTGTTGTGTATGTCCACGGCCTTCATGAAGCCCAGCAGTTCGAAGGAGCCATGGACTTCGAACCCGGTGACGAGCAGCAGGATAATGAGCACGGACTGAACCCAGTGCCAGAAGCGCTCGAACTTGGAGTAGAGGTATATCTTCTTCATCTTGTGTTCACTCATGGCCTAGTCCTCCTTCCTTCTGAGTCCGGCCACGAAGCGCATGACGCCGTGGATGAACACCGCCACCAGCGCGCCGATGACGCCGGTCCATCCCGCAGCGTTGATCAGCTCGACCGAGTCACGTCCGGGCATGTAGAATCCCTCGAGATTCTCAAGCCGTCCGTCCTTCGTGTGGCACTGGGCGCAGTCAAGCGCCTTTTCGCGCGGGGCCACCATGTGTGTGGTGGGGAACACATAGGCCGTGTCCACGAACCCGTATTCGCCGCTGTACTTCTGCCCGGCGTACTTCATGCCGGACTTGATGGCCTTCTGCCAGTCGAAGCTCTTCCAGTAGGCGTCCTTGTCTTCCTTGTTCCTCGGGAAGAGGTGCGGAATGACCATGACCTTGTTGACCTTGTCGTAAGGCGTCTTGCCGCGGTGAACCTTGAAAGGCATGATCCGCGAGAACGGGTCGTCGTAGGAGCCGTTGGGACGGTTCAGCCAGACCTCGCCCGTGGGATCGATGGGATCTTCCACCGTGACGTAGTCGAGCGTTCCGTCAAACCAGTAGTATTCCGGCACGACGTTCTGCTCCCAAACAAAGGCACCCTTCTTCTTCACGAACACGGCCTTGCCGTCGGGTCCCTTGACCTTGGCCTTTCCGTCCCGAAGCTGCCCGGCAACGGACCAGTCCCAGGACATCTTGGTGGGCTGTGATCTCGCGAACTCCGCAATGTGACAGGACTGACAGGCGACCTTGTCCACGTGATCGTTCAGCTTTGAGTCCATGCCCCCGCTCTTGTGCGGCTGCATGCCGTGGCAGGATTCGCACATGATCTTGTCGCCGAGGTCATCCTGCAGCAGGCTCTTGCGCTCCAGCGCGGCAGGCTTGTCGTAGATGCGGCCCGCGATGTGGTGATTGCGGGTGGTGTGGCAGCGGGAACAGGTGAAGTTCTGTCCGCCGGATTCGAGCGTTCCCATATGAACATCGAGGTTCTTGGCCGGCTTCACTAGCGAGGAGTCCAGATCGCCATGCTTGACCGCGTCTCCGCCACCGCCGTAGAAGTGGCAGGAACCGCAGTTCTGGCGCGAGGGCCTGCCCACGCTCTGGGCCACCTTGGACCAGTCCGGGGAGTAGTAGGTCTTTCCATTGCCCTTGAAGAGCTTGCCCTTCTGCTTGTCGGGATTGTCCGGATCAGGAATGTACTTTGCGGGATATCCTGCTCCGGAAGGGAACTTCTTGTACGTACCGGTCTGCTCATGACAGACCAGACAGTCGACCTTCTCCTGAGAGGAGAAGTCGAAATTCTTGTCCTTCCAGCCGTAACCGGCGTGACATGATGTGCAACGAGCCTCGTTGCTTGCGGTATTGATTCAGAAGTTGTTGACGGAAAGCCCGCCCTTGCCGAGGTCGGTGGGCTTGCCGTTCTCGTCGAAATCCCGCCAGGTCCAGTGAATGGTCTGATGGAACTGCAACGCGGCCTGGTTGTGACACTTCAGACAGGTCTGCGTGACCTCTTCCGGCCGCATGGTCTTTTCCTGTTCCGGGTCGAACTGCAGTTCCTTGAACTTGCTGTGATCCGCCGTGATGGTCCGCACGATGGGCTTTGCCTTGGTCGCCTGAATGGCCATCCGCCTGCCCGGGGCGCCGTCTTCCTCGACGGCGGCCGACGCGCATACGGGCACGGCCATGAGAAGCGCCGCGGCAAGCGTCATCGCCAGCCATCTTCCCTTCCGCTTGAGCATGAACTCCCTCCTTGTTCGTTGAATGCTCCCATGGATGCGGCCAACCCCTGACAAGACCGCATTCTCCTCTGTTTTATAGGCATATTTCCATTTGTTTTGCCACTATTTCGGGACAAAACAGATCGGATTATAACATGCTTCGGGTCAGAAATTGAAGGTGCTGCCAACCGCACACATCTCGATGAGCTCCTTGCCTTTGGCGAGCCGCATATTCGGGTAAAATGCGTCCTCGCTCAGATTGCGCCCCTTGGCGCAGGGCAGGCAGACGCCGGTGGGGATGTTGTTTTCCACGAGGTATGGGAGGTGGTCGGACACGCAGTCGCCGGTCTCGCAGCGCTGCCTTCCGTCTCGGCTGCTGTCGGCCCAGTGCACGCCGCCGTCGATAAGGAACACATTTACGTCGTGCCCGCCCTCGTGCGCGATCTTGGCGAAAAGGAAACAACGGGTCGCGGCCTCATGTTCATCCCTGCTCAAAACGAATACCATTTTCTGCATGATTCTCTCCTGTGGTTGATCAGGCCCTGCCGCTGGCCGAGGCGGTTGACAGCTCTTCAGGCAGACCGAATATTCTGGCCGTGAACTTGACGTACCAGGCAGCGGACTGAACCTGAATGATGTAGGCCATGGCGATGACCAGAGCCGCGTCCGATCCCTGCGGGCCGAAGGCGTTGATGGCGATGGCAAGCGCGATGGAAAGGTTGCGCATGACCGAACCGTAGACGAACGCGATGGCGTCCCCACGCTTCAGGAAGCAGCGGCCCACCATGGTGCTGAGCGCGAAATTGAGCGCATAAAGAATGACCAGCGGGATGAGGATATTCAGCAGCACCTCGGGCGACGAAGCGATGGTTCTAGCCTTGAGCGCCAGCGCCACGAACACGATGCCCAGCACGCCGAGCGTGGAGAGCATGGGGAACTTCGGGGCGATGCTCTTCTGGAAGTCGGGCTGGCCGTAACGCTTCACCAGAATGCGCTGGGTGACGTAGCCGAGGGTCATGGGCAGGAAGACGATGAAGAATATCTGCTTCAGGACCGCCATGAGGCTCATCTCGATGGTCGCGCCCATGAGCGCCTTGACGAAAAACGGGGTCGCCAGCGAACCGCAGATCAGGCCGATGACGGTCATCTTCACGGCGGCGGACATGTTGCCCTTGGCAAACCCGGTCCACGAGATTGTCATGCCGCTGGTGGGAACCAGCCCGGCCAGCAGCAACCCGAGGGCCATATAGGGCTTGTCCGCAAAAAAGAACGAACCGAACCCGAAGGCGAGAAACGGGATCACCCCGAAGTTGAGAAGCTGGGTCAGCACCTGCGCCTTGCCGTCACCGCCCTCGAAAACCTTTTTGATCTTCAGCGTGACCATCATGGGGTAGACCATGAGGAAAGTGAACGGAACGATGAGGCTTTTGATCCACGACGCGTCGGCAGAGACGCCGTACACAAAGCCCGCGGCCATCATCACGGGGATGGCAATGGTGAGATTCTTGGTGACTGTTCTGAGAAAAATCCACATGGTGCCTCCCTGGCTATTCCTGACCGGAGTCGCCCAGCTCGGTCTCACGGCATTCCGGGTCGGAACAGCAAGGGGCCTCGCCATCCCTGTAGACCACGGTGCCGTTCTGCACCGGCTCGACTATGAAACGCTTGGCGCATTGGGTACAGTTGACGTAAAAGGGGCGATAATCCCCGTGGACGGGGATATCCTGGTCGGCATTACAGTTGGGACAACGCACTCTTGCCGTGCTCATGGCTTCCTCCTTTCGGTATGCTTGCCCCTTTTCTAGCCCTGTGGGAGAAACGCGGCATTGATCTCGATCAATCCGCCCGGCTTTTCGAGGTTTTTTGATGGACAAGGACGTGATGAAGGCGACGGTGCGGGAGTTTCGGCTCTTCTCAAAACTTGATGAAACGCAGCTCGACAAGCTGGTCGAACACGCCGCAGTGACCAGAATCCCCAAGGGCGGCATGTTCTTCAGCGAGAACAAGGCCACGCAGGGCATGCACGTTCTTCTTTCCGGCAAGGTCAAGCTCTTCAAGCTTTCGGAGGAAGGCAAGGAGCAGACCATTTTCGTGTTCGGCCCCGGCGAGCCTTTCTGCCTCTGCTCCACCTTCTCGGACGGCAAGATGCCCGCCAACCTGAGCGCGCTGGAAGACAGTCAGGTCATGTTCATCACGCCGGAGGAGCTGGAAAGCATGGTGCACGAGGACGCCTCGGTGCTGCTGACCATGATGCGCGTCATGTCCCGCAGGCTGAAGGAAGCCATGGAGATGATCGACTCGCTGGCCCTGAAGCAGATCCCATCAAGGCTGGCAGCCTATTTTCTCAGCCAGCAGCAGGAGGGCAACGTGGAGCTGGGCATGTCCTACCGCGAACTCTCCAAGATCATCGGCGTCACGCCGGAGGCGCTCTCCCGAACCCTCAAGAAGATGGCGGGCGACGGACTCATCAGCGTGGACGGTAGCCGCGTCACCATCGAGGACATGCAGGGGCTTGAAGACTGCCGCGAAGGCCGCCTCTGATCCGCAACCGATGGGACTGGACTTCCGCAACACGCAAGGGTAGTTTCCCTTTTTCCCAAGGACCACTACCGAGAGGTTTACATGAGCATCGACGAGTTCGCCGACCTGAAGCTGTTCATCACCGGCCCGACATACATCCGCCCGGAAATCCGCAAGGCAGCCGCGTTGCCGGAATTCGGACACCGGGACAGGGAAAACGACAAGCGCTCCGCCCCGATCTTCTCGGGCCTCAAGGCGCTTGCCGGGCTGCCGGATGACTACCGGAGTTTTCTGATAAACGGCTCCGGCTCCACCTGCATGGAAGCCTCCATCCGCTCTCTCGTTGCTGACGACGAGGTGGTGCTGAACGTCACGGTAGGTGCGTTCGGCGACCTCTATCACACCATTTCACTGGCAAACGGCAAGCTGGCCGTGAAGCTGGAGTTCGAGCCCGGCTCGGCCATCGACCCCGACGTGCTGGTTGAAGCCATGGACAAGCACCACCCGAGCGTGGTGACGATCACCCACAACGAGACCAGCACCGGCGTAACCAACGACATCGTCTCGCTCTGCAAGCTCATCCGGGACAACAACGCCATGCCGCTGGTGGACGGAGTGTCCATCTTCGGCGGCGCGGACCTGCGGCTGGCCGAGGCGCGCCCGGCCATTTACTGCACGGCCACGCAGAAGTCCCTCGCCCTGCCCGCCGGGTTCGGCATCGGCTTCGTCGGCCCGGACGCCATGGAAAAGGCCGAGCGTGTGACCAACAAGGGCCACTCCTCGGACATCCTCAAGCAGCTCGCCAAGGCCGAATCCGGCCAGTGCCTGACCACGCCGAACACCGCACTGCTCAACCAGATGGCCATTCAGCTCGACCACATCGAGCACACTGAAGGCGTAGAGGCCCGCTTTGCCCGGCATGAGACCATGCGCGACATGGTCCACGGCTTCGTGAACGGGCTGGACGGTTTTGAGCTTTTTGCGCAGGAAGGATACCGCTCCCCCACCCTGACCACGGTGCGCTGCCCCAAGGGCGTCACGGCGGCCACGCTCAAGAACGTGCTCAAGGAGCGCATGCGCGAGCGCGGCTACCTCTTCGACCCCGGCTACGGCAAACTCAATACCCGCCTTGAGGAAGCAGGCCGCGCGGCCTTCTTCCGCATCGGACACATGGGCGACATGACCCCGGCCATGCTTGAGGAATACCTCGGCGAACTTGGCGAGGAGCTTGAACGGCTCTAGGCGTCAGCCCACCGACACAACACTACGGCAACACCAAGGCCGGGCCTGTCAGCAACCTGACGGACCCGGCATTTTTTTCGGCATTGCCGGAATCGCCTACGCAACCCACCTCTGAAATTATTGCGGAAATCTTTGAGAACTTCTGATTGGCACGCCTTCTGCTAATAACAAGGTAGATCTGGAACGCCGGTGAGGCCGGAGCGGTCGGGAACTAACAGTTACAGAATTGATTAAAAAAACGAGTTCCGGCCCCGACGCCCACCTCCGCCCGGATCAAAAAAACAGCCCGGTGCAGTTAACTGCACCGGGCTGTTTTTTTACCTTATTCAACCGAACGCCAGACGAGATCGTCCAGCCTCCGAAAGCGACTAGACGTTGAACAGGAAGTGCACCACGTCGCCGTCCTTGACGACGTATTCCTTGCCTTCCACGCGCATGACGCCTTCGGCCTTGCACTTGGCTTCCGAGCCGCAACGCACGTAATCGTCGTACCCGATAACCTCGGCACGGATGAAGCCGCGCTCGAAGTCGGTGTGAATGACACCTGCGGCCTGCGGTGCCTTGTCGCCGTCGTGGATGGTCCACGCCCGGACTTCCTTGACGCCTGCGGTGAAGTAGCTGATGAGGCCGAGGGTATGAAACCCGGTGCGGATGATCTTGTCCAGCCCGGCCTCGGTGACGCCGTAGGAATCAAGAAATTCCTGATACTCGTCGTCCTCAAGGCCCACAAGCTCTTCTTCCATCTTTGCGGAAATCTTGACGAACTCGCAGCCGCGCTCTTCAGCCAGCGCCATGACCTGCTTGACGTGGTCGTTGTCCTCGCCAAGGCCGTCTTCGTCCACGTTGGCGCAGTAAATCATGTTCTTGGCGGTGATGAGGCGCAGCTCGTTCAGCATGGCCTGCACCTGCTCGTTCTCCAGATCGGGATACGTTGCGGCCAGCTTGCCTTCCCCGAGGTGGTCGAGCAGTTTTTCGGAGGCGTCGATGAGCGGAGCAAGGGTCTTGTCGCCCTTGAGCTGCTTTTTCATGCGCTCAAGGCGATTTTCCAGCACCTGCACGTCGGCAAGAATCAACTCGGTCTCGATGACTTCGATGTCGCGGATGGGGTCCACCGAGCCGGAGACGTGAACAACGTCGTCGTCCTCGAAGCAGCGCACCACGTGCAGAATGGCCTGCGTCTCGCGGATGTTGGCGAGAAACTTGTTGCCGAGGCCCTCACCCTTGCTTGCCCCGGCCACGAGACCCGCGATGTCCACGAAGTCCACGGTGGAATGCTGGACGCGCTGGGGGCTGACCAGTTCGGCCAGCTTCTCGATGCGCTTGTCGGGCACCGGCACAACGGCCTTGTTGGGTTCGATGGTGCAGAAGGCGTAGTTGGCGCTTTCCGCGTTCTGGGCCTTGGTGAGGGCGTTGAAAAGAGTGGACTTGCCCACGTTGGGCAGGCCGACGATTCCTATGCTCAAGGACATGACTGGTCTCCTGAATGATCTTGGTGGTCGACGGCCGAACCGCCGGGACGCGTTTCTCTACAATGCATCACGGCGGGTTGCAAGTCCGGTTTTGTGAAGTGCCCGCGCCGGGACGAGATCGGTCCCGGCGCGGCACGTTTCGAATTAGCCTTCGCGGTGGGTCCAGATGATGAACACGGGGTCGCTGACGCCCCGCGTTTCAAGGAAGTGCGGGTCGTCCTGCGGACGCCAGTCGTTGCGGATGCTCACCGCCCCGGACGGGCCGTCGAATCCGGCCCTGCGCTGCAACTCCCGCACGAAGCCGATGCGCTCGAACTCATGCAGGTCCAGCCAGCCCTGCACCGCCTTGGTGGGGAACCAGCGGTTGGACACGCCTACCAGCAGCACGCCGCCGGGACGCAAAAGGGACCTCGCATAACCGAGCACGGCAAGCGGGTCGGTCAGGTACTCGATTGAGAGGCTGCAAACGACTGCGTCGAACGGCCCCTTGAGCGGGATTGCGGGATCGGCGTTCAGGTCGTGCACCACATGCCGCGAGAGCATCGCGTTGGCTCGCAGCTCCTCACCGTTCAGGCCGAGGCCCGTCACATCGAGGTCCATGTCTTCGGGCAGGTGCGACTCCACGCTGCTCATGAGGTCGAGCACCTTCATGCCCGGCTTCAGGAAGCGGGCGTAAACGCGCTTGAGGTTGGCATGCGCCTGCCGGTCCACATGGCCGATGAGCCGCGGGTCGGCATAGAACAAGGCGTCGTCGTCATCGGCCCGCGTGAAGAAGTCCCCGGCGAGGAAATCAACCGGGCACCCTTGCGGCACGGCCTGCATGCCGGGGCCGTTGTCGCAGATTTCCTCGGGCCAGTGCATGAGAGTGCCGCCGGTGTCGCTGCGCTTTCTTTCAAGATATTCGATGGTCGCTTCCACACGCACGGGAAAGCTGGAGAGCGGATGATTCAGGTCCACGGTGATGGATTCACCATCAAGGCCGACCACCCGGAACGGGGTTGCGGTGCTCGCATACACGCCCTTGAGGCCCCGGAGCATCCCCTGCGGATAAAACCTCCCGAGGCGCGGGGTGATGCGGCGACCAGCGACCACTTTTTCGGCAAAGGCCTTTCTGTCGAGGGTGAAGACCTGTTCTTCACGGTAGGGAACAACGAGTTCACCGGGGGAATAATCCGCCACGGCCTTCTCACCAACACCGAGGCCGCGCAATCCCTGCTCCATGCCGGGAGGGAAAATGTCGCGCCACGCGTTGATGCGCCGCCCCACGAAGCGGTCCTCGAATTCATCCCTGCCGTCCGACCAACGGACGGCGTATTCCATCATTGCCAGCGTGTTTGCATCAAACCGTGTCAATAGCTCCTTCTTTGCTCACTCTGAATTGAGTTCAAAGGTTGCCGCAATATGGCCTCGCCCGGTCCATTTTCAGATGGTAGCCATTATCAGGAGCTTGTCCAGAGGGATGGTGAAGGAATTATGCTAAATGGTCTGATCCTCTGGTCCGGGCAGAATAAGCGGGAACACTTCGCCAGTCTGGTAGCCCATGGACTCTGCATGGTCGGCGAGGTCCTGAATTCGGTCGTCGGCCAGCGGGTGCGAACGGAAGTAGTTGGACCACGCCGGATCGTCCTTCTCGTGGGTCATGTCCACAAAGAACTGATCGCAGCCGCCCACGTGACCGTACAGGCTGTGGGCATAGTCCATACCCTCCCGGTCCGCCCGGCTCTCCTGCGTGCGGGAAAAGGCCAGTTCGGAAAGCGCGGCAGGGTTGTCAAACACGTTCTCGCTTCCAAGGCCTGCCGCATCGGTAATCAGCCCGAACACGAAGGTTCTACCCAGCCTGCGGAGTGCATCGCGGTTTTTCACGTGGGCCATCTCGTGCCCAAGGATGAACGCCAGCTCGTTCTCGGATTTCATCTGATCGAGCAACCCCTTGAAGATCATCACCGTGCCGTCCGGAAAGGCAAAGGCGTTGACCATGTTTCGCTTGACCACAAGAACGCTGATCTCGGGGCTGCCGGGGTTGGCCTCCATGAGCCGGTCCGCGAGCTGCTGCACGGAGCGCTCCGCGTCAAGGTCTCTGGCCGTTTCCGGAACCCGCACCCACGTCACCTTGCGTGCGGCCCAGTTCACGGCCCTGTCGGGCAGAACCGGCACCACGTAATCCACTGCGATACCGATGGAAAAATAGAGCGCAACGGCCACAATCGCCGCGCCGAGCAGTACCTTGAACGCCCCGAGCAGCGGCGAACCGGGCGTGACGTTCGGGTTGTGCTTCTGGCCGTATTCGCCTGTCATATCTCCGTATCCTTATAGACTGCGGTGCCCCAGGCAATAGCCTCCACCCCGCTGAAGCGGCTCATGCCATAACTGATGGGGGTATGCTCGATTCGCACGTTGACGATGGCTGAGGCCCCGGCCGCAGACTGCTTCATGCGAAGAATCGCTTCACGTCGGGCGCGGTCGAGCGAGGACTCATACTCGCGCATGGCACCGCCGAACATGCTGTGCAGCAAGCCCACAAACCAGCGGAAGAATTCCACCGAAACAACCGCCTCTCCGCAGACAAGCCGCGACTCGGTTACGCCCGCGCCGCCGTTCACCCGCCTGCCGATGCTGGTGTGCCGCAGCCGGGAAAACTCTTCTTCCCACTTGAGGATGGACTTGTAGTGCCTGCGCTCGATGATCCGCCCGGTAAAAAACGTCACCACCAGCAGGATCAACAGCGGCAGGTACTGAATGAGAACCTGCTCAAGCATCAGCGACCTCCACTGCGGTGCCGTATGCGTAGAGTTCCGAAGACCCGAGCGAGACAGTGGACGTGGAGAACCGGACATTGACCACGGCGTTGGCGCCAAGCTCCTTGGCCTGCGCGGTCATGCGGTCAAGCGCCTGCTGGCGTGTGTCGGAAATGAGTTTCGAGTAGCCGCGGAGTTCGCCGCCGAAAATGCCTTTGACCCACTGACCAAAGTCCACGAGGAAGAACCGGGCACGCACGGTGCTGCCGGTGACCATGCCGTGGTGTTTGACCACGCGCTTGCCGGGGATGGATTCTACGTTGCTGATGTACATGAATATTCTCCAATGAAATGCAGATTGAGCGTTTGATAACGAATCCCCTTACAGCACATGGAGGGCGTTCGTCTAGGCCGCAGGAAGCCAGTGACGGCCAAGGATGTAGCCGCGAGCCTCCAGAAAGGCGGCGATGTCCTCACGCGCGCCGCGGCTGCCCACATAGGAAAGGCAGAACGCATCCTCGGGAGCGGGTACATGCTCTCTGTGCACGACCGGGACGCCGTTGACAACATGGCCGACCTTCTTCGGGTCCACGTCGTAATAGGCGGCAAAGCGGATGCCGTGGTCCTTGAGCAGGTCCGCGCGCTTGCGGGTCGTCCGGCCCGAGCCGAGGATGTGCACCTCGGGATGCTGTGGATTGCTCTGCTCCAGCCAGCGGGCCAGATACCCGGTCTTGGCGCGGTAGAACGCCTCCACCGTGTACTTGGGGTGGTTGCGTGAAAGACGTGTCGGCGGGTCGTTCCAGATCATCAGCTCCGCGTCCACCTTGGCAGCCACGACACCGGATTCCAGCCAGCGCAGCAACAGGTCATAGTCCTCGGGGAAATCCCCGTCCCTGTATGGACCATAAGCCTCCACGCTCTCGCGCCGGAACATGATGGACGGGTTGGGAACCGGAAACTCAACGAAGCGATTCAGACTGATGGACTCATGGTCGAGCAGCGTGTTGGTCCAGTCCACGTAATGCGCGTACCCGGCACAGGACTCCCGGCAGCCGCCGAAGCGCACGCGGCACCCGGCAAGCCCCACGTCCGGACGTTCGTCCAGCAGCGCGG
>NZ_BBCB01000076.1 GCF_001311825.1 Salidesulfovibrio brasiliensis JCM 12178
CACAACAAAACGGATCCCGCTTCCCGTCCCTCCCGCCGAAGGCGGGCCCCGCACCCAAGAATGTCAGGAAACACAAAAGTATCCCGTCCCCTCCCGCCGAAAGGCGGGCTCAGCCTCCATCCACTACCCAAAAAAGAAGCCCCGCTCAAAAAAGAGCGGGGCTTCCCAATTCGTATGAGAAAACACTATTCCCCAAGATACGCTTTGCGAATCTCGGGATTGTCCAGCAGAGTTTGAGCTTCGTCGTGCAGCACGACTTTTCCTGTCTCAAGCACATAGCCTCGCTTGGAGGCTTGCAGCGCGAGGTTCGCGTTCTGCTCCACAAGCAGCACGGTGACGCCCTGCTTGTTGATGTCCTGAATGATGTCAAAGATCTGCTTGACGATGAGGGGGGCGAGCCCCATGGACGGTTCGTCCAGAAGGAGCAGTTTGGGACGGCTCATGAGGGCCCGACCAATGGCGAGCATCTGCTGTTCACCGCCGGAAAGGGTTCCGCCGAGTTGCTTCCGCCGCTCAAGGAGTTTTGGGAAAAGCTCAAAGACATTTTCCATATCCTCTTTGATGCGGCGCTGGTCCTTGCGGAAGAAGGCACCCATTTCGAGGTTTTCGGTAACTGTGAGACGCGGGAAGATGCGCCGTCCCTCGGGAACCTGACAGAGACCGCGCTCGGGAAGCTGGTCGGAGTTGACGCCGTTGATGCGCTCGCCCTTGTAGAAGATGTCACCGGAAACGGCCTGCACCACGTTGCAGATGGTCATGAGCGTGGTGGATTTACCCGCGCCGTTGGCGCCGATGATGGAGACGATCTCGCCGGGCATGACCTTGATGGAAATGCCTTTGAGCGCCTCGATATTGCCGTAGGCGGCGACGACGTCGTTGAGTTCGAGAATCGGTTCTTTGCTATCCATGTGGCGCGTTTCTCCCTATTCGGATTCCTCGGAGCGTTTGCCAAGTCGCGCAGCGGGCCAGAGACCCTTGGGCCGCACAAGCATCATGCCGGTCATGACCGCCCCAAAGACGAGCATTCGATACAATTCAAACTCTCGGAACGCTTCGGGCAGCGCGACAAGCACTATGCAGCCGAGAATGACGCCCGGTATGGACCCCATCCCGCCAAGCACGACCATGGCCAGCACCATGGCGGACTCAAGGAACGTGAATGACTCCGGGCTGACGAAGCGCATCCTTGCCGAGAAGAACGCGCCAGCGAAACCGGCAAAGGTGGCGCCCGAGGCGTAGGCCAGCAGCTTGAGCAGGAACGTGTTCACACCCATAAGCTCGGCTGCGGTTTCGTCCTCGCGGATTGCTTCCCAAGCCCTGCCTATGCGCGAGTAGTTGAGACGGTACACGGCGACGATGGTGAAGATCGTGATGCCGAGGATGATGTAGTAGTAGAGCCAGAGTTTCTTGACCCAAAGGTGCTCGATGCTGAACCCGTTGGCGAAGTCGGGCCAGTACAGGCCCGGGCGCTTGATGCCGAGGATGCCGTTGGGACCGTTCGTCAGCTCCATCCAGTTGTTGAGGATGAGGCGCACGATCTCCCCGAAACCAAGAGTCACGATGGCGAGATAATCCCCGCGCATTCGCAGCGTCGGGTAGCCGATGATGCACCCGGCGATTGCGGCGAACAGGCCCGCGATGGGCAGGCAGAGCCAGAAGGACAGTTGGAAATGCACGGACATGAGGGCGTAGGTATACGCGCCCACCCCGTAGAAAGCGATGTAGCCGAGGTCGAGCAGGCCGGCCAGACCGACCACGATGTTCAGCGAGGCCGAGGCAGATGTAGATGAGCACGCTGATGGCCACGTCATGGCCGTAACGAGAGGTCATCCAGGGGTAGATGCAGGCCAGCACGATGATGAGGCATACCAAACCCAGTTGGGAACCGTGTTGATGCCCCTGACCAGAGCGTCCCTGACGCTGGTGGCAGGACGGGAAATAAAACCGAAGACGCCGTTTTGTTGCAGCTGATAGAAGACGGCGATGATGAAGGCGGCGATGGCCACCCTGCTCCAGACCGCAAAGGTCTTGCCGAATTCGAGGCCCTCGGGTTTGATGCCGAGAAGCGGCCACAGAAGCGCGAGGAACCAGAGAAGCCCGACGCCAGATAGACCCAGATTTTCTTAGACACGCGTGTCGTCAACGTTCTCTCCCATGATTCCGGTCGGCCTGAAGTACAGTACCCCGATCAGGATGATGAAGGCGAACACGTCTTTGTATTCGCTGGAAAGATAGCCTGCGGCGAAAATTTCCACCATGCCGATGATCAGCCCGCCGATCATGGCGCCGGTAATGTTGCCGATGCCGCCGAGGACGGCTGCGGCGAACGCCTTGATGCCGGGCACGAACCCCATGTCATAGCGCACCGAGCCATAATACAGGCCGACCATGATGCCCGCGGCTGCGGCAAGCCCCGCGCCGATGGCAAAGGTTGTGGAGATAATGCGGTTGGAGTTGATGCCCACGAGGCCGGACATGATCTTGTCCTGCGCGGTGGCGCGCATGGCCTTGCCGATCTTGGTCTTGAAAACGAGCAGATTCAGGCCCACAAGCAGGGCTGCGGTAATGCCCACGATGAGAATCTGCATGTAGGAAATGCTGATGAGGCCGAACTCGAATCCGCCCTGAGTGATCTCGGTAGGGTACGGCTTGTCGTAAACGCCCTGCGTGAGCATGAGGCCGTTTTGCAGGAAAATGGACATGCCGAGCGCCGAAAGGAGCACGCTGAGGCGCGAGGCGTGTCTGAGCGGCTTGTAGGCCAGCTTTTCCACGGCCATGGCAAGCAACGCGCAATAGCCCATGGTCAGGACCAGCGAGAGGCCGAGGCACACATACGGATCAAGCCCCTGCGCGGCGAGCCAGGAAATGAAAATGACGCCCATGTATCCGCCCGCGGCGAAGAATTCGCCGTGCGCGAAGTTAATGAGCTGGATGATGCCGTACACCATCGTGTACCCGAGGGCGATAAGCGCATACACCCCGCCCAGGGTGACTCCGTTGATAAGCTGCTGGAGAAAGTAATCCATCAAGTATCGCCTTGGCAGTGAAGGCCCGGGCCTGTGGCGGCCCGGGCCTTATTGGTGACAGTCGGGACCGGCTAGAACATCTTGCCGGTTTCAGGGTTCCAGTGGTTGGTGAACTTGCCGCCTTCAACCTTGCGAATGACGTAGTTGGAGCCGGAGTCGCCGTTTTCCTGGTAGTCGATCTTCTTGGAAGCACCGTCGAAGTCGGTCTCGATGATGGCCTTGCGGACAGCGTCGGGATCGGTGGTGCCGGCCTTCTTGACGGCCTTGAGGTATGCCATTGCGGAATCGTAGGCATACGCGGAGTATGCGCCGGGATCACCGTACTTGGGCTTGTAGGCCGCGATGAATTCCTTGTACGCGGGAGCTTCGGTATCGGTGTAGCCGAAGGTCAGGTACATGCCTTCGGCGTCCTTGCCGGCGATGTCGATGAGCTGCGGATGGTAGACCGCGTCCTGACCCATCAGGGCCGCGTCGAGGCCCATGCGCTTGGCCTGGATGACCATGAGCGCGCCGGTGGCGGAGTTCTGCAGGGAAATGTAGAACAGATCCGGATTGGCCTGCTTGACCTTGGTCAGGATGGCGGAGAAGTCCTTGTCACCCTGGTTGATGTGGTCATGCCCGAGAACCTCGACACCCGCTTCGGGGGCGATCTTTTCGAGCTGGTCTGCGATACCCTGCGAATAGGTGGTCTTGTCGTCCACGAGGTAGATGCTCTTGGCACCGAGGGGACCGGCGATGAACTTCAGGGCTGCGGGAGCCTGCGCGTCGTCGCGGCCGCAGGTGCGGAACATGTATTTCAGGCCACGCTCGGTAACCACCGGGTTGGTGGAGGCCGGGGTGATCATGACAATGGATTCTTCGTCAAGGGTCTGGGAAGCCGGGATGGTCGCGCCGGAGCAGTACGCGCCGACAACACCGGGGACTTCTTCGTTCATGAGCTTGTTGGCTGCGGCCACTGCCTGACGCGGGTCGCAGGCGGTGTCCTGTGCGCTGACCTTGATGTCGTCGTAACCGGGAATTCCGCCGCTGGCCTTGACCACCTCCACAGCGGTGCGAACACCGTTGGCGATATCGTTGCCGTCCGCGGCATAGGGACCGGTAAGCGGGCTCATGCTGCCGATAACCAGCGTCTTGGCGGCGGCAGCGCCGGCCGTCATGACGAGGGACATGCAGAGCACGAGAGTAAGAATGCGTTTCATCTACCACTCTCCCTTGGTTGAAGATTACAGCCTATTGGCCGAGATATGCTTCGATCACCTTGGGGTCTTTCTGAATCTCTTCAGGAGAGCCCTCTGCGATCATGACACCATGGTCGAGCACCACGATTTTCTGGCAGATTCCCATGACGACCTTCATGTCGTGTTCGACCATGAGGACGTTGATGCCCAGCTCGGAAATATGCCCGATCGAATCCATCAGCGCGCGGCTTTCAGACGGGTTCAGGCCCGCTGCCGGTTCGTCCAGCAGGATGCTTTTCGGTTCGGAGGCCAGCGCACGGGCTATCTCCAGCCTGCGCTGGTGGCCGTACGGCAGATTTGATGCGGTCTCATGCGCATAGTCGCCGAGGCCCATGAAATCGAGCGCCTTGTGGGACTTCTCCCGGATGCGCTCTTCTTCCCTGCGCTGCGAGGGGGTCCGCAGAACGGAACCGAATACGCCCTTCTTGGACCGGGCGTGCTGGGCCACCATGCAATTCTCCAGCGCCGTCATCTGTGAGAAGAGACGGATGTTCTGGAACGTTCTGGCAATGCCCAGTGAAAGCACCTGATACGGACGCAGGCCGGTCAGCTTTTTATCGTCGTACGTCACCTTGCCTTCCGAGGCCTTGTAGACACCGGTGATGACATTGAACACCGTGGTCTTCCCTGCCCCGTTCGGCCCGATAAGACCGACGACCTCACCTTCCTCAAGAGAAAAGTTCACGTCGGTGAGCGCCTGCAATCCTCCGAAACGGACACAAACATCGTGTAGAATGAGATTCGCCATAATTACAGACTTACATATTGAAAATCGCCAAAAATTTCAAGTCAAAAAAACCAACGCGGACCAAAGACGGGTCTTCTTTTCTTTCGCGTCAAAGCCAGCGTATATCATTGCATTATTCGCAAGAGATTTTTGAAAAATGTTAAAACAACGAGAAGGCAGGCAGAACATTCGGCCGAATCTCTTCAGACTTTCCAAACATTCTTCTCTGAAAGCCCAAACTTAGCGAAACATACGTTTTCAGACGCAACATCTCTTTCCGAACGGGCAGCAAGAACCGTTTTACAACCGTTTTTTGCTCAAGAGACACCCTTGGACACTATGCCGATTGCGACCAGATTTCTCTTGGGAAAAACCTGTGGCAAGCCTCAACCTCTTTTCGACTAGGCCCCCTGCTCCCTGTCAAAGATCGCCGGGAGCGAAGGTATCAGGACCATACAACACGCCTCCGCCTTTGCCTACCATCTCGTGGTGCTCACCGAAGAAACAAAGCACAAAAAACCCTCCCGGCTGTAAGCCGGGAGGGCGTATTCATTCTTATGTGGCGTCTTGCGCCTTCGTGACTACCAGTCGGAGTCGGCGAAGGGGTTGGAGCCGAAACCGAAGTCGGCTTCAGGTTCGCCGCCAGTGTCGGGGGAGTCGCCACCACCGGCTTCGCCGCCTGCGGCAGCGCCTTCAGCAGCACCGGCCACGACAACGCCTTCTTTCTTCACGCGCTCGACTTCAGCCATGAGTTCGTTGAGCTTCTTGATGTGCTCATCCACCTTGGTGCTGGAAGCGACGATCTTCTTCTCGCCAGCGGCGGAGAAGTCTTCGAAGGTCTTGACCTTGGCCTTGAGGGTCTTGGCTTCGGTCTCGGCGGTTTCCTTGGCGGAAGACAGGTCGGAGTTCTCGGCCTTGAGCTGCTCGTTTTCGGCCTTCATGCCGTTGAGCATTTCGAAGACGGCCTCAATGGCGCTGTTGTCTTCGACCGGAGCGATCTTGACCTGATTGCCCAGTTTGGTGATGTCGCCTTCGGCGTACTTGGTCAGACCGGGCTCGGCTTCATAGATGGCGGCCTTGGTCAGGGACTGGGCGACGGGAGCGAAATCCACGTCGATATCTTCCAGACCGAGGATGAAGGCCATCATGTCAAGCTGTTCCTGGTCGGCGGAGCGGCCGCGAAGGACGGACACGAACGTGTTCATCGGGAAAACCTTTGCTTCGGACATTTGTATTCCTCCTACAGAATAAGCTGTCTCTTATTGTAAGCCCATGCGCCCTTACTTCGCGGCACCCATGGGGATTCGACCGATTTTCTTGGCGTAGGTCAGGGCCACCGTACGGTAGACCAGGTGACCGAGCTTCGTCCACGGCAGGTAAGCGATCAGCATGAAGACCGCGATCAGGTGGATGAAGTAGGTCGGGTACGCCAGGAATTCGATGTTCAGCAGACGCAGGATCTCGCAGCCGATACCGGTCAGCGCGATGGTCCAGATCACGTACAGCAGGAACCAGTCGTAGAAGCTGGAACCGAACTTCTTGGGATCGAGGCTCTGGCGACGCTTGGTGAGGCGCCAGAGACCGAAGACCATCAGCACGGCGCCGATGTTGGCGAGCACCTTGATGACGCTATCCTGCGGCAGCGGCGTGGAGCCGAGGCGCGCAAGCAGTTCGACCGGGCCGATGTGCAGGCCGAGGACGTGCTCGAGGAACCAGCCGCCGACCCAGTGACCGGCAGCAATGGTGCCGGTGACGAACATCAGGATGATGAACGCGAACATCAGCATGCGGTGGCCGTTGGCGCGCTTCTTGTCTTCTTCGTCGTCACCACAGTCGTTGAACTGGGTGTGGTTGAAGACTTCGTACTTCAGGGTGTCGATGAACGCTTCGAGCATGCCGGGCTTTTTCACGCCGGTCAGGTCGAAGACGCGCGGCTGCGAATCAAAGCCTTTGAGCATCTTCTGGATGCCCAGGTAGAAGCAAACCACCATGAACGCGAATGCCGCGCCGAAGATGGGGTCGATGAAGTAGTCGCCGGGGAACAGGCCGCCGTAGATGACCTGTCCGTCCTTGGCGAGCTCCCATGCACCGTGGCCTTCGCCTGCAGTGAACAGCGGGAAGGCGGTGCCGAACTTGGCAGCCTGTGCGGACCAGATCAGCAGATAGATGACCGCGGGCACGAGGGCGAGCATCAGCGCGCCGCCCATGTTGGACATCAGTTTGCCGATGAATCCGAACGGGGCCAGATTGCGGTAGGCCATGTTCCGGAGCGCGGCGAGCAGATCGCCGGGCTTTGCGCCGCGGGGGCACAGGTCGGAACAGGTTCCGCAGTTGTGGCAGAGCCAGATGTCGATATCGTTGACCAGGCGGTCCTTCAGACCCCACTGCGCCCAGACCATTTCCTTGCGGGGGTACGGGCTGTCGGCCGGGGAAAGCGGACACACGACGCTACAGGTAGCGCACTGGTAGCATTTCTTGAGGGAGTCTCCTCCCACGGTCTGCAGTTCTTTGACGAACTTGAGATCCGGTTGAACCCTAACGGTGTTCGACATGATCCGTACCTCCTAGTAACCCTTGAAGGGGTTCGGTCCGAAGTTCTTGGTGATGTTCTCGACGAAGTCCTCGATAAGGTCAGCGACCTTGTCGTAATCGTCGATGGCAACCTCGTACTGTTCCACGCGCTCGGGTTCGACACCCAGGCGACCAAGGGATTCGGCGATGTTTTCCTTGCGGCGGCTGCAGAGCTCGGAGCCCTTCATGAAGTGACACTGGTAGTCGTCACCGTACTTACAGCCGAGGAGCATCACGCCGTCCACGCCCTTACTCATGGCGTCGGCAACCCAGATGGCGTTCACGGAACCGAGGCAGCGCACCGGCAGGAAGCGAACGAACGGGTTCCAGCTGCGGCCACGCATGGCAGCCATGTCCAGCGCAGGATAAGCATCGTTTTCGCAGGCGAGAACGATGATGCGGGGGCCGCCTTCGTCGATCTTGTCCGGAACGCGAACTTCCTTGATGGCGGAACCGATCTGGTCGATGTTGTAGTTGTCGAAGCTGATGACGCGCTCGGGGCAGGCACCCATGCAGGTACCGCAGCGACGGCAGCGGGTCGGGTTCGGCTTCGGGGTTCCCTTCTCGTCATCGTCCAGCGCGCCGAACGGGCATTCCTCGGTGCAGCGTTTGCACTGGGTGCAACGGGTGAAGTTGAACACCGGGTAGCTCAGGTCGCCGGAGCGGGGGTGCACCGCAACGCCGTGGTTGGCGGAGGTGATGCACTGAACCGCCTTGAGCACCGCGCCTGCGGCGTCTTCGCGGCAGAGTCCGAGGCCCATGGGCTGACGGACGCAACCAGCGGCGTACACGCCGGTACGACGGGTTTCGTACGGGAAGCAGATGTAGTTGGAATCCGCAAAACCGTCGAAGAGCTCGAGGTCCGGGAAGGCCGGGCCCTGGCGGTAGACGAGGTTGATGGTCGGATCGTGTGCGGTGGTCGGCACCAGCGCGGTGGGCAGAACGACCATGTCGACAGCCAGTTCAATGCTCTGGCCGAGCAGGGTGTTCTTGGCGGTCACCACGACCTTGCCGCCCTCTTCCTTCACGGAGGTGACGGAAGCCTTGGAGAGCATGACGCCGGATTGTCCTGAGCGGCCTTGTAGTACTGCTCGTTGATGCCCGGGACCATCATGTGGTCATAAAGGATGTAGCCCATGCCGCCGGCGTCGGCCACGTAGTTGGCCTGCTTCAGGGCGACGAGGGACGTGATTTCGGAGCTGTATGCCAGGTGGCGGGCGGATTCCTTGTCTTCGTAGACAAAGGTTTCGCATTCCTCGCCTTCGCCTTCACCTTCGGCGGCAGCCTCTTCGGTGTCGGTGTCGCAGGGAAGCGGTTCGACTGCTTCGCAGACATCGCCCTTCACGTAGTCGACCTTTTCGACGAGCTTGCCGGGGTCGCAGATGAACGCGACGTTTTCGGGCATCTTCTCGCCGTTCTTGGCCATGGCTTCGAATTCCACGCTGGTGACGATCTTGGAAGACTGACCGTAACCGAGCGGCTTGAGGAATTCAGCCTCGCCCGGAACCCAGCCGGTGGCCAGGACGACCGCGCCAACAGGCAGGGTCTCGCCGGAGACGGTGGCTTCGTACAGGCCCGGAGCGCCTTCGATATTCTCGACGGTGGCGCCGGTCATCACACGGATCTTGTCGTTGCCCTGAACTTCGCTGATCAGGGAATCAAGACCGGTTTCCTGCGTCTGGTCGTACGGGTAGGCCAACGGGAAGGACTTGGCGAAGTTCTTCGCCTTGCCGCCCAGTTCGGCTTCCTTTTCGACCAGAACGACGTCGTGCCCCATGCTGGCTGCGTAGAGCGCGGCATTCAGACCGGTGAAACCGCCGCCCATGACCATGATGGTCTTGTGACATTCGGGGATTTCGGGGTCCGGGTTATTGCACTTGGACGCCTTGGCAAGGCCCATGTGAATGTAGTCGCGTGCGATTTCCTGGAGCTGGCCGGGGTTGGCCTTGTCTTCGCGGAAGGACCAGACAGCCTGTTCGCGCAGGTTGACGCGCTCACAGATGGTCTTTCCGAATTCGAAGACGTCCCACTTGACGCGGGGGGAACAGGCGCAGACAACCACGCCGTCCAGCTCGTTGTCTTTGATGTCGGCCTCGATTTCGGCCTTGGCTTCGGGGCTGCACAGCACCTTGTTGGTCTTCACGACCTGACAGACGCTGGAGTATTTACCCTTGCCCACAAGCTCAGCCATGGCGGCAATATCGAGATCCTTCCCGATATCGCAGCCCTCACAAATGTATACACCAAGCTTCTCAGCCATCATTTACCTCCCAACAACGGTTTGGATAGCCTTCAGAGCGGCACTGGTGCCGGACTGGGCGGTCTTCATAACGTCAAGCGGCTGCTTGGCGCATCCGGCGGCAACAAAACCCTTGTCGTCTCCGCCTACCACGAAGCCTTCCTCGTCCACCTGTGCGCCGATCTGAATCTGCTGACCGGCGGTGCTGGGCTGCATGCCGGTAGCGAGCACGACCATGTCGAACATCTCGTCGCTCTTGATGCCGGAGACTGCGTCTTCGACGGTGACGATGGGATTCTTTCCGGCGTCTTCAACGATGCCGGCGACCTTACCCTTGACGAGCGTGAGCTTGGGATCATCGCAGGTCATGGCCTTGAACTTGTCGTAGCGGCCCGGGGTACGCAGGTCGATGTAATAGATGACGATGGCGGCATCCGGATTCTGTTCCCGCAGGTAGCGCACGTGCTTCAGGGAAGCCATGCAGCAGATGTAGGAACAGTAGTTCAGGTGGTTTTCGTCGCGGGAGCCGGCACACTGGACAAAGGCGATGCGCTTGGGCGCTTGCTTGTCGGAGGGACGCACGATGGCGCCTTCAGTGGGACCGTTGGCGGCAGCCAGACGCTCGAACTGCATGTTGGAAACCACGTTGGCCAGCTTGCCGCCGCCGAGGGTTTCCAGCTTTTCGAGTTCATACGGCTTCCAGCCGGTGGCCCAGACGATGGAACCGACCTGCAGGTCGAAGCTGCGTTCGGCGTCGTCAACTTCGACGGCGTCATACTGGCAGGCGTTCTTGATGGCTTCGAGCTCGGACGAGTCGATGCGGTCGCCGTCCACTACATACTGCATGGGGAACATGAACGGGTGCGTCTTGTACGCGGCCTTGCGCTTGACGAGGCCGAATTCGAATTCGTTTTCGAACTTGGTCCAGGACGCCTTTTCACATTCGCCGCACGCGGTACACTTGTTGTTCACGTAGCGGGGGCGCTGTTTGATCTTCACATCATAGCTGCCGGGTCCGCCGGAGACGGAGACCAGATCGGCCATGGTGTAGAATTTCACATTGGGGTTCTTCTTAATGCGCTGGAACTGGATTTCCAGACCGCAGGAAGGAGGACACTGCTTGGGGAAATATTTGTTCAGTTGCGCCACCCTTCCACCGAGGTACGGCTTGGTTTCAATGATGTAAACCTCGTGTCCGACCTCAGCGGCCTCGAGGGCGGCGGTGATCCCGGCGAATCCTCCGCCTACAACGAGAATACTGTTGTTCGACATTCTCACACTCCTCCCTAATGATGTTGAGGCACAGCCAACAAAATGGCCTAAATCCGGCCTGGAAATCCGATATCGTGCGTTCCAATCCGGATTCAGACCATTTTGCGAAGGTCTGAGAAAGAAAGCGGCCGCAGGCCGAAGCCTGCGGCGCCGTAGAGTCATCCCTTATTCGGGAACAACCATGTAGTAGGGCTTCTTGAACACAGTGGTCTCACCGGTTTCCGGATCGTACTTGGAGTTCACAAAGCACTTCCACTTGGAGTCGTCGAGACCCATGAAGTCGCCGCGGTAGTAGAAGCCCGGGTAACGGGATTCTTCGCGGAACTCGATGTGCTGCATGTGCAGGCGGACAGTCCACAGGCGGTGGAACTGTTCCCAGCAGCGCATCAGTTCGTGCAGGTCGCGAGCGGCCAGCTTCTTGGAGTCTTCTTCGAGCATGCCGAGCAGCCAGAAGCCGGTGTTCAGCAGAGCCTTGGAAGTCATGTACAGGGTTGCAACACCACCGCCGTATTCGTCAGTGCACTTGATGAGGCGCATCATGAAGTTCTTCGGGGTGATGTAGTTCGGGTTCACAACGGGGTCGGTGGAGATGTCCTTACCTTCGAGGTAAGTGTACATCGGCTGGTAGATCTCTTTGGCGAGATCAGCAGCGTTTTCCTTCGGGGAGGGCTTGAAGTCCTTGTGGTCAACAACCCAACGGACCATCTGCTTACCGACGATGCGGCCTTCAGCGTGGGAACCGGAGGAGAACTTGTGACCGGAGGCGCCAACGCCGTCCGCGCAGGTGAACAGACCGTTGACGGAGGTCATACGGTTGTAGACCTTACCGTTGTCAGCCTTGATCTTGTAGTCTTCGGGGACCCAGTCTTCGTCCGGACCGGAGACCCAGATACCGCAGCAACCGGAGTGGGAGCCGAGGAGGTAGGGTTCGGTCGGCATGATTTCGGAGCCGCGGTCTTCCGGAGCGCAGTTGGTGGCGGCCCAGAGGTTCGCCTGGCCAACGCACATGTCGAGGAAGTCTTCCCAAGCTTCGGACTCAAGGTGCTTCCACTCGGGGCTGGTGAGGTCACCGTTGACGGTGTTCAGCAGAGCGGTCTTGGTGTCCATGTAGATCGGGCCGCGACCTTCGCGCATTTCGCGAAGCATCATGTGGTTACGCAGGCAGGTCGGGATGATGTGACCCTTGGCGTAGCCGCGATCTTCGTAGGGCTTCAGCATGGCGCGGTTGGTTTCGCAGTAGTCTTCGCCCTTGTAGTTGGTGGCTTTCGCCTTGAAGAGCAGGAACCATGCGCCGACCGGGCCGTAACCGTCCTTGAAGCGGGCGGGGACGAAGCGGTTTTCCATCATGGTCATTTCGCCGCCGACCTGGGCAACCATGGTGTAGGTGGAACCAGCGTTCCAGACCGGGTACCATGCGCGACCCATACCTTCACCCGTGGAACGGGGACGGTACACGTTAACGGCACCACCGCAGGCAACAACAGCGGTGTTGCAGCGGAAGTAGTAGACCTTGTTTTCACGGGTGGAGAAGCCGACGGCACCGGCGATGCGGTTGGGCTCGTTGGCGTCCAGGAGCATCTTAACGATGAAGATACGCTCCATGTAACGGTCTTCGCCCAGTGCGTTCTTGGCAGCTTCAGCACGATGCACTTGTAGGACTCACCGTTGATCATCATCTGCCAGCGGCCGGAACGCACGGGGGCGTCGCCGTTGCGCAGGGACAGGCCTTCAGCCTTGGCCTTGGCACCGTCGAGGTTCTTGCCGTCTTTCTTGATCCAGCAGGGCAGGCCCCACTCTTCAAAGAGATGGACGGAGTCGTCAACGTGACGGCCGAGGTCGAAGATGAGGTCGTCGCGAACGATGTGCATGAGGTCGGTGCGGACCATGCGGACGTAGTCGTCGACGTCGTTTTCACCGATGTAGGTGTTGATGGCGGACAGACCCTGGGCAACGGCGCCGGAGCGCTCGAGGGAGGCCTTGTCAAGCAGCATCATAGTGATGGACGGATCAACTTTTTCGATCCAGCGGGCTGCTTCAAAAGCAACACCGCAGTTACCCATCCCGCCGCCGACCATCAGGATGTCAACATCCTTTTCGATGATCTCCGGCTCGCCAAGTTCAACACCTTTGGGAGCTTCGTTAATGGGAAGCAGAGCCATGTTATCCTCCTGAGAGTAAAACTCTGAAATAGGTTCGGTTAATGAGTCGCTAACGGCTCAGTACCAGAACGAATTAGCCTTCGAATTCGCCTTCCTTCCACACGCGGGAAGCATCAGCGTCGGAAACTTCGATCTTCTTGTTCAGGACTTCCTTGGGGGTAACCAGTTCGGTCTCGGTGAACAGAAGTTCGCTTTCCAGATCACCCGGCTCGGGCTTGCCTTCGAAGGGCTTGATGGAGCCTTCAGGGGTGGTGCGGATGGGGAACTTGAAGCGCTTCACGGAACCATTACGGAACTTGATGGTCCACATGATGTCTTCAGCGGAACGCATGGGGATGGAGGTTCCGCCCATCGGGGCAAAGTCAGCGTAGGGGCGGGCTTCGATAGCGCCCTGGGGGCAAATTTTGACGCAGGAGTAACATTCCCAGCAAGCTTCAGGTTCCTGGTTGTAAGCCTTCATGGCTTCAGGGTCCAGAATCATGAGATCGTTGGGGCAAATGTACATGCAAGCGGTCTTTTCGCCACCCTTGCAGCCGTCACATTTTTCCGGGTTGACAAAGGTCGGCATAACTTCTCCTCCTAAAGGGTTTGTTTGATGCCTATTACCGACGTCCTCTAACCAAATTCATTTGACAACTCGCTCGAATTGCGAGTGGAAACTGTGGACTAGCAAGACCACAATCCGATGTCAACGTGAAAGTGAATTTTTGAACAAGCTAGAATGGGTTCACTTTCCCGGGGATTCGGGGAGCCCTTCTCCGCGCGCTGACCAAACCCTCAGGTCGGCCTTCGCGAGGACAATGCGGAGTTCTCCCATCAAAATCCTACCCCGCTATTAGTGCAACACGAGCGTCTTTTGCAACTCATTTTTTCGCACAATCACATCCTGCGACAATCAATTTTCAACCACCTGTTTTTCCTGCTATTTTAAACGGCCCATTTCAGCCGCTTCTCTAGAGTTTCTTCAAACTTTTTCTACGCTCCTTCATATACAATTCACTTATATATGGCGGATTGGAAACGGTTCCAATTTTGAGCTTGACACGACTTTCACAAAGAGCAATAAGGACTTTCCCGAACCTAATGAAGGTAATATCCGGCAGTTCCCCCGGAGCCGGGATTTCGAACTGCAACGGTAGAGGAATGGTTTATTAATTTATCAGGAGGCTAACATGTCCAAACTGGTTGCTCCCCACGGTGGTAAGGGTCTCGTCTGCTGCCTGCTCGAAGGCGCAGAGCGCGACGCTGAACTGAAGAAGGCTGAAGGCCTGAAGACAATCGAAATTTCTCCCCGCGCCAAAGGCGACCTCATCATGATGGGTATCGGCGGTTTCTCTCCGCTGGACGGCTTCATGACCAAGGCCGACTGGAAGGGCGTCTGCGAAAAGTTCCTCATGGCCGACGGCACCTTCTGGCCCGTCCCGGTCACCCTCGACACCAATGACGAAGACGTCAAGGAAGGCGATGAAATCGCTCTGGTGCACGAAGGCGACGTCTACGCCACCATGAAGATCACCGAAAAGTACGAAATGACGGAAGCCGACAAGAAGTGGGAATCCGAAATGGTCTACAAGGGTGAAGGCGAAGACTCCGTCGACGGCAAGTTCTGGGAAGTCGCCATGGATGATCACCCGGGCGTCCAGATGGTCATGGCTCAGGGCAAGTACAACCTGGCCGGTCCCGTCAAGGTCCTCTCCGAAGGCGACTACGCCGAGCGTTTCCCCGGTGTCTACCTGACCCCGACCCAGATCCGCGCCGAAATGGAAAAGCGTGGCTGGTCCAACGTTGCCGCTCTGCAGCTGCGTAACCCCATGCACCGCTCCCACGAATTCCTGGCCAAGATCGCCATCGAAGTGTGCGACGGCTGCGTGATCCACTCCCTGATCGGTAACCTGAAGCCGGGCGACATCCCGGGTGACGTCCGCATCAAGTGCATCCAGACCCTCATCGACAACTACTTCGTTCCCGAGAACGTCATCAACGCCGGTTACCCGCTCGACATGCGCTACGCCGGTCCCCGTGAAGGCCTGCTGCACGCCACCTTCCGCCAGAACTACGGCATCAACAACATGCTGATCGGCCGCGACCACGCTGGCGTCGGCGACTTCTACGGCCTGTTCGAAGCCCAGGACATCTTCGAGCGCATTCCCTACACCAAGGAAGAATGCCCCGATCCGGGCAAAGCCCTGCTCTGCAAGGCCATGAACATCGACTGGACCTTCTACTGCTACAAGTGCGACGGCATGGCCTCCATGCGCACCTGCCCGCACACCAAGGAAGACCGCGTCATCCTTTCCGGCACCAAGCTGCGTAAGGCCCTCTCCGAAGGCACCGAAGTCCCGGATCACTTCGGTCGTGACGAAGTGCTCGTGCTCCTGCGCGAATACTACGAAGGTCTCACCGAAAAGGTCGAAGTCAAGATGCAGAAGGCTGCTTCCGGCTCCGACATGTAGTCAGTCAGTTTACTGACCATACTGCACTCTCAAGAGAGAGCGGCCCCGGCCGCTCTCTCTTTTTTTGTCAATACAAGTCCTCCTGCGACACTCCAAGACTTTTGCCTCCGGCGGCCCTCCGGGGCTCAAACCCTTTTCCAAAAGGGTTTAAGAATCCCAAAACG
>NZ_BBCB01000077.1 GCF_001311825.1 Salidesulfovibrio brasiliensis JCM 12178
CCCTTGAGCAGCGGCACGGCGGCGCGCCAGAGCGCCGAATAGGCCGACATTGCGGCCCGGACAGAGGACCGCATCAGCCCCGCTCCTCCATGCCCAGCCGGATCAGATCGGCGATCAGATCGTCGAAAGACAGCCCGATCTCGGCCGCGGCCTGCGGCAACAGCTGGTGGGAGTCATGCCCGGAAGCGTGTTGACCTCAAGCAGCCACGGCTCACCGTCTGAAAGAATGAAATCCGCACGGCTGTATCCGCTCAGGCCGAGCGCCTTGTTGGCCTTGAGGGTCAATTCCTGAATCCGCTCGGTCACTTCTTCATCGACCGGTGCCGGGCAGATTTCCTCGGCCCCGTCCGCGTCGTATTTGTTGGCGTAGTCAAAGAAATCCGCGCCCGCCTTGGGCTTTATCATGATGAGCGGCAAGGCCTTGCCCCCGAGCATCCCGCAGGTCAGCTCCACGCCCGGTTTGTAGGACTCGATGATGGCCTCGTCGCAGAGGTCAAAGACCTCGTTCAAGGCAGGGAGAAGGGTCTTCTCCTTTTTCACGAGACCCATGCCCACGCTGGAACCGCCCGAGTTTGGCTTCACGAAGACCGGCAGGTCCAGCGTGCAGCGCCATGACGGATCGGGCCTGCTTGTGACGAGCTGCCAGTCGGGCGTGGGAATGCCCGCCTTGCGGAAGAGCAGCTTGCTCGCGGCCTTGTTGAGCGTCAGGAACGATGCAGCCGCGCCCGCCCCCTGATAAGGGCAGCCCACGGAATCGAGAAGCACCTGAATCAGCCCGTCCTCACCCGGTGAGCCGTGCATGTTGATGAACGCGAAATCCGCAGCTTCCGCAGCGTCGAGGAGTTCGTCGAATTTGAGCGCAGGGTCGAAAAAACGAACCTGATGCCCCAGAGAACGAAGCGATGCCTCGATCTTCCGCGCACCGGAAAGGGACACCTCACGCTCGCTGGACCAACCGCCCGCTATCAAGAGAATATTCATTCAGATCAACCTTCAGTGTAGTGGAGAACAGTTCCTCGACCGTTTCGACCTGCTCGTGCATCACGGTCATCCGTTCACGGATGAGGCCGTTTCTGCCGTAGCGGTCGAGCAGGTCCTCGAACCGCTCGTTGATGGGAACCAGATGGTCGTGCGTCACGCGCTTGTCGGCATAGAGGACCGCGAGCTGGAGGAAGTATCTTTCCAGATCAAGCTCGAACGGCCAGAATACGTGATGGGCCACCCCCGAGGCGATGACCGGGTTGCCGGTGTATTCAGCGACCCATGCCCCGCCGAGCTGGCTGTGGTTGCCGCCGTAAAGGATGGAGTACGTCTTGGCGATGTCATGCAGGAGCGCGGACGCTCTTACGGCGCCGACATTCACCTCACGCCCCAGTTCGCGGGCACGCTCGGCCAGAAACGTGGCCACCGCAGCCACGGCAAAGCTATGCTCGCGCACGTTGTTGAACATGGACGTCTCTTCCCAGAGGGCGAGGCACTCCTCTTCCGTGGGCACGGGCAGCGGATACTGCGCCGGTCCCGGCGGCGGGGGCAGGCTCTCGCCCGGCGGGAACGCGTATCGGGTCTTTGCGACTTTCATGATGCACTATTCCGTCATTGTTTCGGTTTTATTCAGCGTATCAGCCGCGCGGCCAAAAATAAAGCCGCGAGCCGCCCCTATCGCCTTCTCGGGAAAACTCGCATTCCGAAGCCCTCCGGGGCCGTTTTCCTCTTGAAATTTCCGCTTGCCGGGTTTACATGGAGAAATCCGTCATGGGACTGTACCGTTAAGCCCGTGGCAGTTTCGAGGTAACAACCTTTAGGAGGAACAAATGGCTGTTGTTGAATTTCAGGGTAAATCTTTCGAAGTCGATGAAGACGGCTTCCTGCAGCGCTTTGAAGACTGGACCCCGGAATGGGTTGAGTACGTCAAGGAATCTGAAGGCATCAAGGATATGACCGAAGACCACCAGAAGGTCATCGACTTCCTGCAGGACTACTACAAGAAGAACGGCATCGCGCCGATGGTCCGCATCCTCTCCAAGGTCACCGGCTTCAAGCTGAAGCAGATCTACGAGCTGTTCCCCTCCGGACCCGGCAAGGGAGCCTGCAAAATGGCTGGCCTGCCCAAGCCCACCGGCTGCGTCTAGTTCGCATCCGTCCACATCAGTGGAATTCAAGGCGGGAACCGAAAGGTTCCCGCCTTTTTTTGCGCCGCGACAATTCTCCTATAGTCAATGCGATTTTATAATGGTTTATTGAAGCGTCTGCCTGTTTATTGAGTCAATGGAGGTGGATGATGAATCCGAATGCATTGATTCCCACGGCAGATGCGCTGCCCGTCGCCAGTTGGTGGTTTGAGGGGCTGGGCATACTCACCCTTGCCATACATCTCGTCATGGTCAACGTGCTTGTGGGCGGCAGCCTGATAGCACTCTACGTCGCCCTCACTGACAGACAGAACCCCGTTGTCAAATCCGTGTCGGACAAGTTGCCGACCATCTTCGCCCTGACCGTCAACTTCGGCGTGGCTCCGCTGCTCTTTTTGCAAGTGGTGCACGGACAGTTCTTCTACACCAGCGCGACCATGTCCGCCGTCTGGTGGCTGGGCATCGTCCTGCTCCTCATCGGCGGCTATTACGCCATGTACGTCAACCAGTACAGGCAGGGAAAGAGCCCCATGAAGGCTCCGCTCTTCCTCGCTGCCGGACTGGTCATGGTGCTGTGCATATCGGTGGTGCTCACGAGCGTCATGACCACCGTGGAAAACCCCGAACTGTGGATCAAGTATTTCACCAACGCAAACGGGACCGTGCTCAACCTCTTCGAGACCACCACCGTACCGCGCTACCTGCACTTCCTGCTTGCCTGTCTCGCCATCGGCGGTCTCTTTGTGGCCCTGCTTGCCAGCTACGGTCGCCTTGACGACAAGGCCGGGACCATGGGCATCAAGGTATTCACCACGACCACGCTGCTGCAGATGGCCACCGGCCTCTGGTGGCTCATGGCGCTGGAACGCCCGGTGCTCCTGCAGTTCATGGGCGACAACCCGCTCGCCACCGCGCTGCTGCTGGTAGCCGTCGGCCTGACCTTCCCCGCCCTGATAGCAGGGTTCTCCAACAAGCCCAGAAGCGCGGCCGTATGGACCGGGCTGACAGTGCTGGCCATGGTGGGATTGCGCGCCACGGTGCGTGCCCTGACGCTGAAGCCGTACTTTTCGTCCGCCAACTTGCCGGTAACTGGCGAATACACCCCTCTGGTGCTCTTTCTCGTCACACTCGCCGCAGGGCTGATCCTTGTCGGCTACATGCTCAAGCTGGCGCTCAAGCCGCAACGGGAGGGCTAGGTCATGGAATATCCCATCTGGCAACTCACGACATTCGGCGGCGGATTCTTCATCGCCCTGGTTTCCGTAATCCATGTGTTCATAGCCCATTTCGCAGTAGGCGGCGGGCTGTTCCTGCCCTATTTCGAAACCATGGCCGCGCGGGAGAACTCGCCAGCGCTGCTTGAATACGTCAAGAAACACACCCGCTTCTTCCTGCTGCTGACCATGGTGCTCGGAGGCATGACCGGCGTCGGCATCTGGTACACCATATCGGTTATCGCCCCGGACGCCACCTCATCGCTCATCCACACCTTCGTCTTTGCATGGGCCACCGAATGGGTCTTCTTCCTCGCGGAGATCATCGCCCTGCTTATCTACTACTACAAGTTCGACAGCATGAACCGCCGCGACCACCTCATCGTCGGCTGGCTGTACTTCGCTTTCGCGTGGCTCTCGCTCTTCCTCATCAACGGCATCATCGGCTACATGCTCACACCCGGCGGGTGGCTGGAAACCCGCGACTTCTGGCAGGGCTTCTTCAACCCGTCGTTCTGGCCGAGCCTCTTCTTCCGCACCTTCATGGCCTTCATGATCGCCGGGCTGTTCGGATTCCTGACCGCCCACCGCATCATGGACGAGGCCGTGCGCGAGAAAGTGTATCGCGCCTGCGCCCGCTGGACCGTCGTGCCCGTGGTGCTGGCCCTGCTCTCGGCTGGTGGTATTTCTCGGTGCTTCCGCCCCAAGCGCTTGAACGCCTGAGCCTCACGGCGGCACGCATCACCAGCTTCTACCACCTCGTGCCCATTATCGGCGTCGCCCTCTTCGTGCTGGGCGCGATCATGATGATCCGGCTGCCCAAGGAGGCCCGAGTGGCCCTGTCGCTGATTCTCTTCGTGCTCGGCTTCGGCTTCATCGGCTCCTTCGAGTTTCTGCGAGAGGCAGCGCGCAAGCCGTACGTCATCCACGGCTACATGTACTCCAACCAGATCCGCGTGCAGGACGTGCCCAGCTCAACAGGTCCGGACTGTTGGCCTCTGCCAAATGGGTCCGCGCCGACGTCAGCGACACCATGGCCGCAGGCGAAAAGCTCTTCCAGCTGCAATGCGCCTCATGTCACTCCATCGGTGGCCCCATGAACGACATCATGCCGCTCACCGAAAAGTATCCCGTAGTGGGCATGGACGCCAAGCTCTCGGGCATGGGCAAGATCGCTTCCATGATGCCCAAGTACATCGGCACCAAGGAAGAACGCCTCGCGCTGGCAACCTACATCGTGGACGGCCTGCACGGCGGCAAGCCGGAAAACGAGGTCTTTGTCGGCAAGGACCTGCCCTTCGAGGTGCCGCCGTTTGACAGGGAAAAGGACGAGTATGTCCTGCTGGCGTGGAACAACCTCGGCATGCACTGCATCTCGGACAGCTACTCCGAGTGGGTGCTGCTGCCCCCGGCCAACGACATCTGGGCCCAGCTCATCAAGCGGGGCGACAAGCCGCAGGTGGTGACGGAAAACGTGAAGCTGACCTACACGGTGGAGCCGGGATTCGAAAAACCGGCGGACCGCTCCACGTTCTGGAAGCACGTCAAGTCGCTCTTCGGCGCACAGCCGCCGGACAATGTCGGCCTTTCCGGAAATGGCATGTCCGGGGAGTTGCACCTGCACAAGACGCTCAACAGCTTCGAGGCCAGCCTGATCCCGGTGGAACCGTATCCCGAGGAAGGCGGATACAACCCCTACCCCATATTCACGGTGGAGGCGCGTAACGCAACCACCGGGGAACTGCTGGCCGTCACCAAGACCGTGGCCCCCACAGCGACCGAAATGGGCTGCAAGAACTGCCACGGCGGTCCCTGGCGGGTGGACAACCTCGCGGGCATTTCGCAGGTCAGCGGCCGGGACGTGCTCAAGTCGCACGACCGATTGAGCAACACCGAGCTTGTCAAGGCAGCGGCCGCGGGCAACCCCATGCTCTGCCAGAAATGCCATCCCGACCCGGTGCTCAACGCCAAGGGACAGCCTGAACTGCTGAACCTGCCCGCAGCCATCCACGGCTTGCACGCCAACTTCCTGTCGGGACGCGGCTCGGAAGCATGCGAGTTCTGCCACCCGAACCGTCCGGACGGTCCCACCAAGTGCCTGCGCGGAGTTCATGCACAGGCCGACATCGGTTGCGTGCGCTGCCACGGATACCTTGAGGACCACGCACTGTCGCTTCTCAAGTACGAAAAGGAAAAGGGCAAGGCCGGGGCAGAACGATTGATGAAGAATCTGGAGCCGAGGTACGCCAAGAGCGTGGCGGGCATCAATCCTCGCCTGCCATGGATGCAGGAACCCGATTGCAGGACCTGTCATACCGATCCCGGCAGCAAGCCGGACCGCAAAACCTCGCTCGGGTTCAACACCTGGACCGAGGGCGGCGACAAGCTCTACCGCCTGAGCCTGGACAAGGCCGGAAAGATGATGTGCATCGCCTGCCACAACAGCCCGCACGCCAACTACCCGGCGGTAAACAAGTATGGTCGCAACCGCGACAACCTCGGTCCCCTGCAGTATCAGGACAACCCGCGCGCCATCGGCGCAAAGTAACTGCGGCGTCTGCCACCTCAAGGAAGTAAAGGATAACGTCCACCATCTGGGCAGAAAGCCATACAGCGGCGAGGGTGATCCCGAATCCTACGTTGATCCCGAACGCTAACCCTGCTCCTCCCAGCCCCCTGTTCCTGCGCCACGGTGCGGAGCAGGGGGCTTTTCATACCCATCATGCGGCCTCGGGATCGACTCGGGCGCATGATGTTCACGGTCATACCACGCGCCCCGGCACCCTCCCTCATGATACCCATGGTCCCCTTGGCAGACACAGGCACCTTCACAGCAAGGAAAGTGCTCCAGCAATATGACTGTGGAATACAAAAAAAGAGGCCCGCACTGAGCGGGCCTCTTGATGTCATATGAAGGGGTGCGTTCTAGCGAGCGCGGCCTTCACGCCATGCCTTGACGAGTTCGTCGTAGCTGACGGTCTCGCCCTGCGGCTTTTCGTTGTCGAGCTTGGCCTTCGGAGCACCGGGCTGGCTCAGCCAGTATTCGCGGGACTTTTCAGGGTTCAGCTTCGGACCGCAGGCACCGAGGACGTCTGCACGCTCGAGGCGGGCGAGAACCTTGTCCATGGCAGCGGCGAGGTTATCCATGGCCTTCTGCGGGGTGACTTCGCCGGACAGCGTTTCACCGATGTTCTGCCACCAGAGCTGCGCGAGCTTAGGGTAGTCGGGAACGTTGGTGCCGGTCGGGGTCCAGGCAACGCGTGCCGGGGAGCGGTAGAATTCAACCAGACCGCCGAGCTTCGGAGCCAGTTCGCTCATGGCGTCGGTCATCAGGTCGGATTCGCGAATCGGGGTCAGGCCCACGATGGTCTTCTTGAGGGACGTGGTCTTGGCCACGCAGAACTGGGCGTAGAGCCAGGCAGCCTTCAGGCGCTTTTCCGGGGTGGACTTCAGGAAAGTCCAGGAACCGCAGTCCTGATAGCCGAGCTTCATGCCTTCTTCCCAGTAGGGACCGTGCGGGGACGGAGCCATGCGCCACTTGGGCAGGCCCTTGTCGTCAACAACCGGGGTACCGGCCTTGGCCATGTCCGCGGTGAAGGCGGTGTACCAGAACATCTGCTGGGCAATGTGACCCTGAGCCGGAACCGGGCCGGACTCGTAGAAGGTCATGCCGAGAGCTTCCGGCGGAGCATACTTTTCGAGCCATTCCATGTACTTGGTCAGAGCGTACACGGCAGCGGGGCCGTTGGTGGCACCACCGCGGGCAACGGAAGCGCCCACGGGACGGCAACCGTCAACACGGATGCCCCATTCGTCGACGGGCTTGCCGTTGGGCAGGCCCTTGTCGCCGGCACCGGCCATGGAGAGCCATGCGTCGGTGAAGCGCCAGCCGAGGTCGGGGCTCTTCTTGCCGTAGTCCATGTGGCCGTAAACGCGGACGCCGTCGATTTCCTTCACCACGTTGGTGAAGAAGTCGGCGATGTCTTCATAGGCGGACCAGTTGACGGGAACGCCGAGTTCGTAGCCGTATTTTTCCTTGAACTTGGCCTTGAGCTCGGGCTTCTGGAACCAGTCGTAACGGAACCAGTAAAGGTTCGCGAACTGCTGGTCGGGCAGCTGGTAGAGCTTGCCGTCCGGACCGGTGGTGAAGGACTTGCCGATGAAGTCATCGATGTCCAGGGTGGGCAGGGTCACGTCTTTGCCATCGCCGGCCATGAAGTCGGACAGGGGCAGGACGAAGCCGTAGCGCATGTGCGTGCCGATGAGGTCGGAGTCGTTGATGTAGCCGTCATAGATGTTCTGACCGGACTGCATCTGGGTCTGGATCTTTTCGATGACGTCACCTTCACCGAGCAGGTCATGGGTGACCTTGATGCCGGTGATTTCGGCAAACGCCTTGGCGAGCACCTTGGACTCGTACTCGTGGGTGGCGATGGTCTCGGAGACCACCTTGATGTCCATGCCGCGGAACGGCTCGGCAGTCTTGATGAACCATTCCATTTCCTTCATCTGAGCTTCTTTGCTCAGGCTGGAGGGCTGGAATTCGGAGTCCACCCACTTTTCAGCGGCAGCTTTGTACTGGGCATCGTCGGCGGAACTCACGCTGGCAGACAGCATGAACGCCATGACGACCGTAAGGGTCATCACGAGGCGCCAGGCGGATTTGGAAAGACCAGAAGACATAACCTATCCTCCCGAGTTAGAATTTGTAACAAGTCACACCCAAAACAACATCCGCTTGCTTTCCTCTTGGACAACCAAGCGGATTCAAACCGCAGTTTTACCCTTTTACCCCCAACGCATGACCGTGACAAGCCATGCAACGGAAATTCCCACGCCGTACCACAACTCTTTGTCCGTCAGGCCCAGCCAGGCAAGGCAGATGTAGGCACTGCCGAGCAGCCCGATGAACAGGCGGTCGCCGCGGGTGGTGACGATGGGCAGGAATCCCTTCCGCTCGATCGTCGGTGACACCACCTGCCAGATGGTCATGCAGACCAGCATGATGGCGATGAAGATGAAGAACCCTGCCGTGACCGGCGTCCATACCATCCATGACATATCCATGTGATTCGCCTCCTTACACCCGGCCGAGGGCAAAGCCCTTTGCCATGTAGTTTCGCACGAACCAGATGACGATGGCACCCGGAATCATGGTCAGAACGCCTGCCGCCGCAAGTCCGCCCCAGTCCATGCCCGAAGCCGAGACCGTACGGGTCATGGTGGCCGCGATGGGCTTGGCGTTGACCGCGGTCAGCGTGCGGGCCAGCAGGAGTTCCACCCAGCTGAACATGAAGCAGAAGAACGCGGTGACGCCGATACCGGCGCGAATGAGCGGGATGAAGATGGTCGTGAAGAACCGCGGGAAACTGTATCCGTCGATGAACGCGGTTTCGTCGATCTCCTTCGGGACGCCGGACATGAAGCCTTCAAGAATCCAGACCGCCAGCGGCACGTTGAAGAGGCAGTGTGCCAGTGCCACGGCAATGGACGTGTCGAACAGGCCCACGGTCTGGTAGAAGTTGAAGAACGGCAGAAGGAAGACCGCCGGAGGGGCCATCTTGTTGGTCAGCAGCCAGAAGAACATGTGCTTGTCGCCCAGGAAGTTGTACCGCGAAAACCCGTAGGCCGCGGGCAGCGCCACCGTCAGGGAGATGATGGTGTTGAGCGCCACGTACTTCATGGAGTTGATGTACCCGGTGTACCACGACGGATCGGTGAAGATCATGGCGTAGTTGGCCCAGGTGAAGTTCTCCGGGAGCAGGTTGAAGACCGAGAGAATCTCGTCGGTGGTCTTGAAGGACATGTTGACGAGCCAGTAGATCGGCAACAACAGGAATATGAGGTAGCACAGGAGCGCAACCGTGCGTTTCTTCATTCTCATTGCGCTTCTCCTTTGCCGAGGTTGACGATGGTTGTGTAGAAGACAAAGCAGAACAGCAGCACGATCAGGAAGTAGATCAGCGAGAAGGCCGCAGCCGGTCCCACGTCGAACTGCCCCACCGCCAGCCGGGTCAGGAACTGACTGAGGAAGGTGGTGGAGTTGCCCGGCCCGCCGCCCGTGAGGACGAACGGTTCGGTGTAGATCATGAAGCTGTCCATGAACCGCAGCAAGAGCGCGATGAGCAAGACCCCGCGCATCTTGGGAAGCTGGATGTAGCGGAAGACCGCGAAGCGCGAGGCCCCGTCAATCTTTGCCGCCTGATAGTAGGCTTCGGGAATGGCCTGAAGCCCGGCGTATCCCAGCAGCACGATCAGCGGCGTCCAGTGCCAGACGTCCATGACAAGGACGGTCAGCCAGCTGTGCAGCGGATCGGCGGTGTAGTTGTAGGGGAAGTGGAATATTTCATTCAGGGTGACGCCAGCCAGCCCGATGTCCGGACGGCTGAACATGACCCAGATGGTGCCGACCACGTTCCAGGGAATCAGCAGCGGCAGCGCCAGAAGCACGAGGCAGGTGGAGGCCCACACGCCTTTCTTTCTGGGCAGCGTCAGCGCCACGCCCACGCCCAGCGGAATCTCGATGGCGAGCACGCAGAACGAGAAGGTCAGCTGGCGAAAGAGCGCGTCGTGCAGACGCGGGTTGTGAAGCACTTCCTTGTACCATTCGGAGCCCACGAACACGCTCATTCCGGGGCCGAGGATGTCCTGAACCGAATAGTTCACGACGGTCATCAGCGGAATGATCGCGCTGAAGGCGACCACGAGAAACACGGGCAGGATGAGGAACCAGGCCCGGTTGTCAGCCCATTTTTGCATGGCGTCCTCCCCTTATTTTGCCAGTCTCCCGTCGATGAAGACCTTGGTCTTCTCCGGCGGGAAAAAGAGCTTGCATTCTTCGGCGGGCAGGGCCTTGTCCTCGGGGACGCGGGCCTTGACCGTTGTATCGCCGAACTCGAGGGTCACGATCTTGGCGCTCCCCAGGTCCTCGACATTGATGATCCGCGCGGGCAGCCCTTCGGCGTCCGGCTCACGGACGTCGAGGTACATGGGCCGGATGCCCACCTCGACCTTCTGCTTGCCGCTGGCCTCCTCGGCGCGGCGCGTTCCCACGCCGGAAACCGGGATGTCCATGCCCGCCGCGCGGGCCACGCCGCCGGAAACGGTGCATTCCATCAGGTTCATGCCCGGGCTGCCGATGAAGTAGCCCACAAAGGTGTGCTCCGGATTCTCGAAGAGCTCCTCGGGCGTGCCGATCTGCACCAGCTCGCCCTCGTACATGACCACGATCTTGTCGGCGAAGGTCATGGCCTCCACCTGGTCGTGGGTCACGTAGATGAGCGTGAGCTTGAAGCGCTTGTGGATTTCCTTGAGCTTGCGGCGCAGCTGCCACTTGAGGTGCGGGTCGATGACCGTGAGCGGCTCGTCGAAGAGAATCGCCGCCACGTCGGAACGGACCAGCCCGCGACCGAGCGAGATTTTCTGCTTGGCGTCCGCGGAAAGGCCTGCGGCCTTCTTGTTCAGGTCCGGGGAAAGGTCCAGAATCTCCGCGATCTCCAGCACCCGCTTGTGGATCTCGTCCTTGGGAACCTTGCGGTTCTTGAGCGGGAAGGCCAGGTTCTCGTACACGGTCATGGTGTCATAGAGAACCGGGAACTGGAAGACCTGCGCGATGTTCCGCTTTTCGGGCGGAAGCTTGGAGACGTCTTTTCCGTCATACAGGATCTGGCCCTGCGACGGCTCCAGCAGGCCGGAGATGATATTCAGCATGGTAGTCTTGCCACAGCCGGACGGCCCGAGCAGGGCGTACGCCCCGCCGTCATCCCAGGTGGTGTGGATACGCTTGAGGGCGTAATCATCGGGCCCCTGCGGATTGGGCTTGTAGCTGTGGGCAATCTCGTTGAGATCAATGCGCGCCATTGCGCCCCTCCAGAAGTCTAGTCGGCCCGGGCCGGGGAGACGATGAGCTCGCCCGATGCACCGAACACGTAAAAGTCGTTGGGATCAAGATACACGGAAACCGTATCGCCGACGCCGCGCTGGTGCACGCCGTCTTCCTGTGCCACGAGCGGGACGTCCTCATACGTGAAATGAATGAACGTCTCGGAACCGTTGATCTCCGAAAGCCCCACAGGGCCGTCGAAACGGACCGTGCGGACACCGTCGTCGCCGAGGAACAGGCGGTTGGACCGCACGCCGAAGCGGTATTCGCCCGGCTCCAGCCCGGCCAGCCTGCCCTGCTGCGGGATGACCTGCTCCCTGCCAAGACGGACGGTGCCGTTCTCCACCTTTGCGGGCACGAAGTTGATCGGCGGATCGCTGAACACCTCCGCGACCTTGGTGGTGGCCGGATTCAGGTAGACCTCGGCGGTGGGCCCGTGCTGCAGGATGCGGCCTTCGTGCATCACGATGATATGGCCGCCCAGCATGAGCGCCTCGGTCGGTTCCGTGGTGGTGTAGACCACGATGGATTCGCGCCGTTCGAAAATCTGCTGCAGCTCCTCGCGCAGCTCCTCGCGGAGCTTGTAGTCGAGGTTGACGAGCGGTTCGTCGAGCAACAGAAGCTCCACGCGCTTGACCAGCGCACGGGCGATGGCGCAGCGCTGCTGCTGTCCGCCGGAGAGCTCGGACGGCAACCGGTCGAGCAGGTGCTCGATGTGCAGCATCCGCGCGGCCTCCTGCACCCGACGATCAATCTCGTCCTTGGCAGTGCCCGCGATCTTGAGCGGCGACGCGATGTTTTTGTAAACGGAAAGTGATGGATAGTTGATGAATTGCTGGTAGACCATGGCAACGCTGCGCTGACGGACCGACATGCCGGTCACGTCTTTTCCGTCCATGAGGACGCCCCCCCCGGGAAGGCCGGTCAAGTCCGGCCATGATGCGCAGAAGCGAGGTTTTCCCAGCCAGAGTCCTTCCAAGCAGCACATAGCGCTTTCCGGGCTCCAACTCCAGATTGATGTCTTTCAGATGAACTTCCTGACCGACAATCTTCTCTACGTCATTAAGAACAAGCCCCATATGATAACTCCAACGTTCCTCGTTCGACCCCTCTGGGTTTATGGGCCAAAGAACTGGGAATTTGTAGCATCTGTTTAACGATCTCTCAACAAAAAACGCCCGCCTGTAACACAACAGCGGCCACATATTTCAAAAAAGGCCCCCACGCTCGCGCTCCTTGAAAAATCCGTGGCGAAACAGCGCCGCATCTGCTACCTTCGCTATCCGAAATTCAGGCACTTTTGGAGCGGAAAACACATGCAAGCGAACGTCCTGATCATCGGCGGCGGCGCCACCGGCACCGGGCTGGCAAGAGATCTCGCCCTACGCGGCGTCTCCTGCTCCTGCTGGAAAAACGCGACCTCAACGCGGGGGCGTCCGGGGCCAACCACGGCCTGCTGCACAGCGGCGGACGCTACGTCTCGGGCGATGCCGAAGCCGCAATAGAATGCCGCGAGGAAGGCGACATACTCAAGCGCCTCGCGCCCCAGTGCATCGAGGAGACCGCCGGTCTGTTCGTGGCCGTGGACGGCGACGACGAAACCTTTGCCGCCGACTTTCCCGGCAACTGCAAGCGCTGCGGCATCCCATGCAAGGAACTTGATCCAGCCCGGGCCCGCGAACTGGAACCGTATCTTTCCGAACGCACATTCGCGGCCTACGAGGTGCAGGACGGCTCGATAGACCCCTTCATGCTCGCGCTGGACAACGTGGCCCACGCGGTCTCGCTCGGCGCGAAAACCATGCGCAACGCCCGGGTCCGCTCTTTTGATATTGAAAAAGGCCGTATCCGCCGCGTCCACGTGACGGACGAGACCGAGAACCGCGAGTTCATCGTGGAACCGGAACTGGTGGTCAACGCTGCCGGAGCATGGGCCGGAGAAATCGCGACCATGGCCGGGGCGCAGGTGGGCGTGATCTGCTCCAAGGGCACGCTGCTCGTAACGCAGGACCGTCTCTCCACCCGGGTCATCAACCGGCTCAGAAAGCCTTCTGACGGCGACATCCTCGTGCCCGGCGGCACGGTCTCCGTGCTCGGCACCACCAGCGTGCGCGTGCCCTCGCCAGAGGACGCAACCCCCACCCGCGAGGAATGCGTCCGGCAGGTGGAGGACGCCGCGAAGATGATGCCGGTGCTGGCCTCCACCCGCTACATCCGAGCCTACGCCGGAATCCGTCCGCTCATCAGCCTCGGCGGCAGCGACGACCGCAACGTCAGCCGGGGGTTCTCGCTGGTAAACCACGACCACGAGGGCATCGACAATTTCATCACCATCTCCGGCGGCAAGCTGACCACCTACCGGCTCATGGCAGAAAAGGCCGCCGACCTCGTATGTGAAAAGCTCGGGGAAAACACCCCCTGCCGGACCCGCGAGGAACCGCTTCCGGCATCGGTTTCGGGCCGCTGGACCGAACCGGGCCTCGCGCCCCGAAACTTCGCCGCCGAGACAGGCCGAACCGACGTGATGCTCTGCGAATGCGAGCTCATCTCCCGCTCGGTCATAGAAGAGATCACCCGGAATCTCGAGAACATGCGCGGCCGCTCCGCCCTGAACGCCATCGGAATGCGCAGCCGCATGGGCAAAGGCCCGTGTCAGGGCGCGTTCTGCGGCCCGCGGGTCACTTCATATCTATATGACCGCGAGGTGCTCTCCGGCACCCGGGGCATTGAGGAGCTCAAGTCGTTCATCCAGCGCCGCTGGAAGGGGCAGAAGCCCATCATGTGGGGCCGCACCGCCGAACAGGTCGAGCTGCAGGAGGCACTGCACTGCGCGCTTCTGGAACTGGAACTGACCGGGGAGGACGAATGATCGAGCTCAAATGCGACGTCATGGTCATCGGCGCGGGACACGCGGGTATGGCCGCGGCACTGTTCGCGGCGCAGCGCGGCCTCAGCGTGGTGCAGGCCGGGACCACCGGCGGCATCGACTTCGGCAGCGGCTTCATCGACGTGCTGGGCGTGCACCCAGTGGCCGAAAAGAGGGAACTGGACGAACCGTGGCAAGGCGTGGCCTCGCTTCGGGCCGAGTCCTCCGAACACCCATACGCCCGACTGAACCGCGACGACATCACCGACGGCATCAACGCCTTCACGGACTTTCTGACCGCGCAGGGCCTCGCCTTTCAGGGCAACGAGGGCCGCAACCTGCGCCTGCCCACCCCGGCAGGGACCACCAAGCGCACCTACCTCGCCCCGGCCACCATGGCTCCGGGGGCAACCGCGCTCAGGGAAAAGGCCCCCTGCCTCATCGTCTCCTTTGACGGGCTGAAGGGCTTCAGCGGACGACAGCTCACCGAAACCCTCGGCAAGAACTGGCCCGCCCTGCGCTCGGCGATCATCACGTTTCCCGGCCTCGACGGCGAACTTTACCCGGAGCACATGGCCAACGCGCTGGCGGACCCCGCCCGGAGAAAAGCGCTGGCCGAAACAGTGCGCCCGCATCTGGGCGACGCGCGTTACGCGGGCTTTCCGGCCATGCTCGGCGTGCTCGACTGCGCCGAGGTCACGCGCCACATGGAAGAACTGCTGGGCGTGACCGTCTTTGAAATCCCGACCCTGCCGCCGCCGATCATGGGTGTGCGGCTGCGTGCCGCGTTCGACCGGGGCCTGCACGGTCTGGGCGTTCGCACCCTCAGCCAGAAGACGGTCATGACCGCGCGGCCCTCGCCGGACGGATTCCGCTTCAGGGCAGGCGGCGCGCGCGAGGAGTACGCCATCTCGGCCCGCGCAGCGGTGCTGGCCACCGGACGGTTCTTCGGAAAAGGCATCCGGCAGCAGACCCACGACATGCGCGAAACGGTCTTCGACCTGCCCGTTGCCCGGCCCGCCGACCCCGACGACTGGTACGACGACGTCTTTTTCTCCCAAAACGGCCACCCGGCAGACCGCTGCGGCGTGCTGTTCGACGACGACTTCCGGCCGCTCAACGATGACGGAACGCCCTTCCATCACAGGCTGCACGCAGCCGGGGCCATCCTCTCCGGCCACGACTGGATACGCGAGAAGAGCGGCACCGGGCTGGCCGTGGGCACCGCATGGAAGGCCGTGAACACGCTGGCCAAGTCACTCGGGGAGGCCGGATAGATGGAACTGTTCTATGACTTCCTCTACCCGGCGCTCATCGTGGCCGCCGCAGGGCTGCTCATCCGCGCCGCAGTACGACTGCGGGCAGCCGTGGACACGGGTGATACCATCGGCGGCAAGCTGG
>NZ_BBCB01000078.1 GCF_001311825.1 Salidesulfovibrio brasiliensis JCM 12178
CCTGCGGCCACGGTTGCGCCGGAGCCGCCTGACGAGCCGCCGGGAACGCGGTCGGTGTCCCATGGGTTGCGGGTCTTGAAAAATGCCGAGTTTTCGGTGGAGGAGCCCATGGCGAACTCGTCCATGTTTGCCTTGGCGATGACGATGGCGCCGGATTCCTCGAGTTTGTCAACGACGGTGGCGTTGTAGAAGGGGGTGAAGTTTTCGAGGATTTTGGAGGCGCAGGTGGTCTTGACGCCTTTGGTGGCGAGGAGGTCTTTGAGGACCATGGGCACGCCCCAGAGGGGTTTGTCCGGGTCGGGTCCGGCGGCGTCGAGTTCGCGGGCTTTTGTGAGGGCCTGTTCGGCCTGTATGGAGATGAGCGCCTTGATTTTGGGCTCGGTCTCTTCGATGCGGTCGAGGCAGGCCTGCACGGCCTGTTCGGCGGTGATGTCGCCCGCCTGCAGCATGGCGGCGGTTTCGGTCAGGGTTTTGGTATGCAGATCGGACATGCTGGTATCCTGGGGGGCTAGACGATGCGGGGGACGATGAAGAACTGGCCGTCTGTCTCGGGGGCGTTGGAGAGCACGTCTTCGCGCGAGTAATCCTTGCGGGCCTTGTCTTCGCGCATGACGCTCACCTGCTCCACGGGCGTGAACATGGGTTCCACGCCTTCGGTATCCAGTTCGCCGAGCTTGTCCATGTAGTCGAGGATGTCGCCGAGTTGTCCGGTGAACTCTTCGATCTTTTCGTCGCTCAGCTCAAGCCGGGCCAGTGCGGCGACCTTTGCCACTTCTTCCGGGCTGATCTTCATATTCGGGTCACTCCTTGGAGATGTCGTTCTAGCGTTTGGATTCGGCACGCTTTGCGGCCTCTTCCTTCATGCGTTCCTCGTAGGCGTCGGCGCGTTTGAGGCGACGCTCGGTGGCGCGCTTGATCCCGGCGGTGAGCCGCTCGGGGTCGGCCAGCGTCTTGCCGTGGGCGCGCGGGCTGAAGAGGAAGAGTTCCTGCGTGGCCACGCCGTTTTGATCCCACTGGATGGGGGCCATGCTAAACTGCATGTCGTCGGCAGAGGCGACGCGGGTGTTGACGTCTTCGGGATCGAATCCGGCGGGCAGGACGCCCATGCGTGCGGCGAGGCGCGTGAAGTCGTAGCCGAGCGCCACCCAGAAGTCGGCGCGGCCGAGGCCTTCCTGTCGCAATGCGTCCTGAAGGGACACGGCCCCGGGGCTGCCTTTCCACCATGCGCCGGGGCACACGGCGAGGCGGTAGTAATGCTCTTCCACGCTTTTGGCGCGGTCCAGAGCCCGGCTCCAGAGGCCGGGACCGAGGTAGACGAGCTGTTCCGCCTCGTAGAAGAAGAAGTTGGGGAGCAGGTTCTGGGCCTGCCGCCAGCCGTCCGGCACGAAGACCGCGCCGAAGTCCGGCATGGGCAGGGGCGCTTCCTTGTTTTCGCTGAAGTCGTCGGGGACGTTGAGCAGTTTGGCGATGCTCTTGTTCCAGCTTGGCAGGTCGCGCGGCTCATACGACTCCATGCCGCGGATGCGCACGCCCAGCGGCGCGGCTTCCTTGTAGAATATCTTGGCCATGGCCCGGCCGAACTCTTCGCGCGGGTAGAAGACCGCGAAATCCTTGATGCCGAGTTCCCCGGCTGCAAGTTGGACGAGGCTGCGCACTTCGTCTTCGCGGCTGGAGAAGAATCGCCATGCGTCCCGGCCTTCCTCGGCGTCGCCGAGGCCGGGCATGAAGCCGAAGACTGCGCGCTTGTCCACAACACGGGAACCGGGCGTCCCCTCGGTCAGGCGCATGAACTCGCTTCCGCGCAGCGGGCCGCCGACAACGGAGTAGCTTTCGGGCATCTCCTTGAGACGCTCGACCCAGCCGGGGTTGTCGGTGTTGAGAACCTTGACGTCAACGTCGTTGCCGGTGCTGGCGAGCTGCCATTGGGCCACGCCGACGCCGCGCACGATGGATGCGCCCACCTGTCCATAGGGACCGGTCAGGGGCACGGCCACCACGAGACCGACGCGGGGGATGCCGTATTCGGATTCAAAGGAGCTCAGGAGCGAGCGGAGCGCGGCCTTGTCCATGAGTTCCGGTGAATTGGCAACAGCACGCATGGTGCGCCACGCGTGCGGCCAGCGGGCTTCGTCGCCCACAAGACGCCGGGCGCGTTCAAAGGCCACCAGTGCGTAGGGGAATCGGAGCTGGTTGGACGGCTTGGCTAGCCGCGCCATGGCGTCCAGTTCGTCATCGTCCCAGTTCTTGAGGTCGTTTCTGAGCGTTTCCTCAAAGGCGGCTCTGTCTGCCGGGGTACGGGCCTGTTTGTAGAACCCGTCCAGCACGTCGAGGGCGCGCATGTCGTCGCCCTTGCGGGCAAAATACCCGGAATACCAGAGCGCGATCTCCTGCCGGGTCTGCCACGGCAGGGCCTTTTGTTCCAGTGTCCATTTCAGGTGGCTCTTGAGGCGTTCGGTGTTGCCGGTCTCGGCGAGGGTTCCGAGGTAGGCCAGTTCCCAGCCAGCATCGGAGAGGGCACCAAGATCAAGGTTGGCGGCCGCTTCAAGGGCCTGTTTTGCCTGCCTGTAGTGGCCGTTCTGGTACGCGGCCTGCCCGAGCCTGCTCTGGCTCGTGGCCTGCAGCGACTGCGAGAGGTCGTCCCGCTCAAGAAGCTTGGAGTAGTAGAGCTCGGCGGCGGGGTAATCCTTTGCCCGCCAGACCTTGTCCGCCTCTTTGAGCAGCGCGGGGGTGGAGAGCATGGTCACGCTTTCCAGCGACGGCGCGGTGCTCATGCCCGGTTGACAGCCGGAAACCGCGAGCAGGACCGGCAGAAGCAGCGTCAGCAGAAGGGCGGCGGTATGGTGTGCGCGTGTGCGAATCATCGTCGTTCATCCCGGTTGGGTGCAACATGAAAAAAACCCGGCCCGCCAGATGCGGGCCGGGTATTGTCATACTTTGCTTGGGGCCGTAAGGCAAGTGGCCTTACTTGACTTCGGTGTAGTCGGCATCGACCACGTCGTCGTCATCCTTGGGGCCGGCTTCTTCGCCGCCGGCTTCGGGACCGGCTGCGCCGGCTGCACCCGCTTCAGCGCCGCCCTGCTGGGCCTGCTGCTGGGCGTAGAGCTGCTCGGCCAGCTTGTGCGAAGTGGTGGAGAGTTCCTCGGTGGCCTTCTTGATGGCCTCGGCGTCGTCTCCTTCCATGACCTTCTTGAGCTCTTCGACCTTGGTCTCGATCTCGCCCTTGAGGGTCGCGTCCACCTTGTCGCCCAGCTCGCGCAGGGACTTTTCGGTGGTGTAGATCAGGGTGTCCGCCTGATTGCGGGCCTCGATCATTTCCTGCTTCTTCTTGTCATCGTCGGCATGGGACTCGGCGTCCTTGACCATGCGGTCGATCTCATCTTCGCTCAGGCCGGAGGAAGCGGTGATCTGGATGGACTGTTCCTTGCCGGTGCCCATGTCCTTGGCGGACACGTTCACGATGCCGTTGGCGTCGATGTCGAAGGCGACCTCGATCTGCGGCACGCCGCGCGGCGCCGGGGGCAGCCCGGTCAGCTCGAAGTTGCCGAGCAGCATGTTGTCCCCGGTCATGGGACGTTCGCCCTGGAAGACCCGGATGGACACGGACGGCTGGTTGTCGGCCGCGGTGGTGAACACCTGGGACTTCTTGGTCGGGATCGTGGTGTTGCGCTCGATGAGCTTGGTCATCACGCCGCCCATGGTTTCGATGCCCAGCGACAGCGGAGTGACGTCCAGCAGGAGCACGTCCTTGACGTCGCCGGAGAAGATGCCGCCCTGAATGGCGGCGCCCATGGCCACGACTTCGTCCGGGTTCACGGAGCGGTTGGGCTCCTTGCCGAAGAATTCCTTAACCTTTTCCTGCACCAGCGGCATACGGGTCATGCCGCCGACGAGGATGATCTCGTCGATGTCGGACGCGTTCAGGTCGGCGTCGGCGAGCGCCTTCTTGCAGGGCTCGACGGTGCGGTCCACGAGGTCGCCCACGAGGGCTTCCAGCTTGCCGCGGCCGATCTTGACCATCAGGTGCTTGGGACCGTTCTGGTCGGCGGTGATGAACGGCAGGTTCACCTCGGTTTCCATGGAGGAGCTCAGCTCCTTCTTGGCCTTTTCAGCGGCTTCCTTGAGGCGCTGCAGGGCCATGCGGTCCTGGGAAAGATCGATGCCGTTTTCCTTCTTGAACTCGTCCACGAGATACTCGATGACGCGCTGGTCGAAGTCTTCGCCGCCGAGGAAGGTGTCGCCGTTGGTGGAGCGAACTTCCACGACATTGTCGCCCACTTCGAGGACGGACACGTCGAAGGTGCCGCCGCCGAGGTCGAACACGGCGATCTTTTCGTTGGCCTTCTTGTCGAAGCCGTAGGCCAGCGATGCCGCGGTGGGCTCGTTGATGATGCGCTTGACTTCAAGGCCGGCGATCTTGCCTGCGTCCTTGGTGGCCTGACGCTGGGAGTCGTTGAAGTATGCCGGGACGGTGATGACCGCTTCGGTGACTTCTTCACCCAGATAGGACTCGGCGTCCTTCTTGAGTTTCTGAAGGATCATGGCCGAGACTTCCGGCGGAGAGTATTTCTTGTCGTCAACCTGCACCCAGGCGTCGCCGCCGTTGCCCTCGACAATGGCGTAAGGGCAATGGTCCTTCCACTTGGCGACTTCAGGCGCGTTCATATCCCGGCCCATGAGGCGCTTGATGGCGAACACGGTCTTTTCCGGGTTGGTCACTGCCTGACGTTTGGCGATTTCGCCGACGAGGCGTTCCTTTTCGGTGAAGGCGACGATGGACGGGGTGGTCCGTCCGCCTTCGGGGTTGCTGATGCATTTGGGGTCCTTGCCTTCCATGACGTAAACACAGGAGTTGGTGGTCCCCAGGTCGATTCCGATGATCTTACCCATCGTGTATCCTCCTCAAAATCTATTTTTAAATTTGCTCGTTCTCGTGAATCTCAACGTGCTTCGCTACAGGTAAGCACGCAGTCGCGCTTGTAAAGTCCCGAAGATGGATTTTTAGGACAGCTTGTTGACCATGACTTTGGCCGGTCTGAGCAGCCTGCCCTTGAGCCGGTAGCCCGCCTGAACCACCTGCGCCACGGAGCCGTCCGGCAGGTTCTCGTCGGCGGCCATGCCCATGGCTTCAAGAAATTCCGGGTCGAACTCGTCGCCGGGATTGGCCTCGATGCGTTCCACGCCGTGATTGCGAAGGGTGTCCAGAAAGCTCTTGCGGGTCATATCCACGCCCATCACGAAGTTCTTGCACGAGTCGTTCAACCCGTCGGTATGGGCAAGGGCGAGGTCGAGATTGTCCAGCACCGGCAGCATGTCGCCGAGCAGCGAATCCGCCGCGTAGCGCTTCATCTCTTCAGCCTCGCGGGAGAGGCGTTTTTTGATGTTCTCGGTGTCGGCCAAGGCGCGGAGTTTTTCCTTTTCGGCCTCCTGCATCACGTCACAGCCGGGGCAGACGTGCTCGCGGCACAGGGCGGTGAGCTCCTCTTCGGACAGGGAGAGCTCCTGCGCTTCCTCTGCCGCCTGCTCGCCACCTTCGGCCGCTTCGTCGCCGACTCCGTTGACGGGGATGTCGCTTCCATTATCTTTTTTCGCCATAACAGTCTGTTCCTCGGTGATATTTCATTACCGTTCCGACCGGGCGGACGGCGTTAGAGGGAGAAGTAAGCACCGTTTTTCGCTTGTCAACGGTCACTTGCGGGAAACCGTCAAGTTTTTGCCGAAAACAAGGGGACCGCCTCGCACGAGACGGTCCCCTGTATCTGCGACAGTGTGCCGGGCCTATTCGGAGGCCTTGCCGGACGGCGGCGAGAACGGCTCGGGCCGACCTTCGGGCATGGTTTCAAGATAGACCGAGGTGCTGGGGAAGGCGAAGGAAGAGCCGGCGCCCTCGACGATCTCCTTGACGCGGCAGGCCAGTTCTTCCTTGATCTTCAGCCACTCGCCCCAGTTGGTGGTGCGGGTGAAGCAGTAGAGCATGATGTCTATGGATGAGTCCGAGAACTCGCTGATGCGCACGAATGTGGAGGCATCCGAAGGGGATGCGAAGTCCTCTGTGCCGTGCACATACTCTTCGATGCCTTTGCGGATCTCGCGGAGCTGGTCCACGGTGGTATCGTAGGTGACGCCGATGACCCAGTAGATGCGGCGGTAGGTCATCTTGGAGAAGTTCGTTACCGGTCGCTCGGAAAAATAGGTGTTGGGCACGTAGATGGGGGACTGGTCGAACTGGCGCACCATGGTGGACCGGAAGCCCACCTGTTCCACCGTGCCTTCAACCACGCCGTCAACCTTGACCCAGTCGCCGATGTTGTAGCGCCGTTCCGTCACCACGGTCAGCCCGGCGATGAGGTTCTTGAAGAGGTCCTGCGCGCCGAGACCGACAGCCACGGAGAAGAGGCCGAGACCGGCGATGACAGGGCCTACCGCGATGCCCCACATCTGGAGCACGGCCGACCCCCCGACAATCCAGATGACGATGCGAAGCCCTTTGGTGCCCCATGCTCTCACCAGCTCGGACATCTGCGCGCCCCTGCGGTTCAGGAAGTTCGGGAACTGCGAAGAGAGTCCCGACAGCGCGGAAAAGATGAAGATGACAAGGAGCGTCCGGGTCAGCTTGTTCAGGAAGAACATGGCCCGTTCGCCGAACTCGATGGTCTGGAAGGCGATGAAAAAGCCGAGAATGACGGGCAGCAGCGCCATGGGACCTGCCAGCGCGGTGCGAACGGTCTGGGTGTCGGCCTTGAAGAGTCGGGCAAAAGCCTTTTCCAGCCTGCCGAGCAGCAGCCGGGATAGCGGTCCCCTGAAAATCAGAAAGAAGAGGAATATTCCCAGCGCGAGCAGCGTGTCCTGCGCCGAAAGCCCCTCGAAACCGTTGTGCCAGACGTCAACGATCCACTGGCTGAAATCGCTCACCACTTCAAGATTCTGTTCATTCGCAGCAGCTTCCGGCATGCATCCTCCCAGAGTATTCGGATTCCGTTAGATTATTACTTGATCGCAAGGCCCTGCTCGTCCAAGGCTGTCTTGATCCGTTCATTGAGTTTCCAGCGTGCCCGGTCATAGTCTTCGGGCAATACCCAGAGGCGTGCCAGCAGCTTCACCCCGCCAGCTATGTCATCCATCACGACCTCCGGCGCAGGCTCGTCAAGCACCGAGTCTTCAGCATCGGCAACGGCCAGGAGCAGCCTGCGGGCCTCACGGTAGTCACCGTCAGCAGGCAGTGCAAGGGGGAGCTCAAGGCAGCGGCGGCCGTGCGCGGCGGTGTTGACGATGGTCCCGCTCAGGGCGGTCGCGTTGGGCACGATGACGAGGCTGTTGTCGCGCGTGACGAGCGTTGTGTTGAACACGCGCACGCTCTCCACTACGCCTGTGACGCCAGCAACCGTGACCGTGTCGCCGCGGTCGAAAAACTTCATCAGAATGAGCATCACCCCGGCGGCGAAGTTGGAGAGGGAGTCCTTGAGCGCGAGTCCCACTGCCAGCCCGGCCGCGCCGAGGATGGCAACGAAGGAGACCACGTCGACTCCGAGCTGACCCAGCGCGGCCACAACCACAGCGGCAAGAAGCCCGGCATAGGCCACGGTGCTCACGAACTCGGCAAGCGTCCTGTCCATGGGGATTCGCTGCAGGGCCCTGCGCAGGCCGCGCCCCAGAAGCGCCGCCACCCATCGGCCAAAGATGAAGATCACCAACGCATAGATGATGTTCAGGCCGTTTTGGGTGAGCCACTGCGTCCCTGCCGAAAACACCTGCTGTAGAAATACGGAGGAACCGGTGTCCATGAGCATGTCTCCTTGGTTGACTTTATTTCATTACCAAAAGCAGACGAATATTCAAATGAAAATACCGCCGGGGCGAAAGCCCCGGCGGTATCGAGATGGTCGTTTTTCAGATACGGCTAGTCGGTCTTGCAGCCTTCCTTTTCCTGCGGCAGCGGCTCGCTGCAGTCCTTGCAGGGCAGGACGAGGTTCAGGACAACGCCCACAACACCGGCCAGACCGATGCCGCCGAGGCGGAACTCGCCGCCGAACGGCAGGGACATGCCGCCCACGCCGAAGATGACGATGACCGCGACGATGGCGAGGTTGCGGGGTTCCATGAGGTCATGCCCGGCCTTGACCAGCGTGTTCATGCCCACGACCATGATGGCGCCGAAGAGCAGCACCATGATGCCGCCCATGACCGGAACCGGGATGGTGGAAAGGAACGCGCCGAGCTTGGATACGAAAGCCAGCAGCATTGCCGCAATGGCCGCCCAGGTCATGACGCCGGGGTTGAAGACCTTGGTCAGGGCCACGGCCCCGGACACTTCCGAATAGGTGGTGTTCGGGGGGCCGCCGAGCGCGGATGCCAGTGCGGTGGCGAGTCCGTCGCCGAGCATGGTCTTGTCCACGCCGGGGTCCTTAACGTAGTCCTTGCCGGTGACGCAGCCGATGGCCAGCACGTCGCCGAAGTGCTCGATAGCCGGGGCAATGGCCACCGGAACAATGAACATGATCGCCTTCCAGCTGAACTCGGGCATGACGAAATCCGGAACCGCAAGCCACGGGGCCGCGATGATCGCATCGAAGCTGACCACGCCGAGAATCAGGGAAGCGACATACCCGACCGTGATGCCGCAGAGGATCGGGATCAGCTTGAGCCACCCCCTGCCGAGCAGGGAGACAAGGATGGTGGTACAAAGCGCGCTCAGGGAAATGATGAGCGCCTTCCACTCCACAATCAGCACGGCCGAGCCGTCGCCGGTCTTGCCAAGCGCCATGAACACGGCGACAGGGGCAAGCACGAGGCCGATGACCATGATGACCGGCCCTGTCACCACCGGGGGCAGCACGCGGCGCAGCGCCTCGACGCCGAAAAAGCGGATCAGGAAGCTCAGGATGATGTAGAACACACCCGCGGCAGCGAGGCCCGAGAGTGTGGCGGGGATGCCCCAGGTCTCGACCCCGTAGATGATCGGGGCGATGAACGCGAACGACGATGCCAGAAACACGGGGACGCGGCCCCGGGTGACGATCTGGAACAGCAGGGTGCCGGCACCTGCGGTAAAGAGCGCCACGTTGGGATTGAGCCCGGTCAGCAGCGGTACGAGGACCAGCGCGCCGAAGGCGACGAACAGCATCTGGGCACCGAGGAACGCGTCCTTGGGCCGGAAGCTGTACTGTGTGGAATGAACACTCATGTCGGAATCTCCTCCTCTCGTAAATGGTAGGCGTCGGCCAAAAAAAAAGGGCCCGCTTCCCGCGAACCCCGTAATGGCTATTTCGTGCCGAATATCTTGTCTCCCGCGTCGCCGAGACCCGGAAGGATGTACCCAATGTCGTTGAGCTTCTCGTCCACCGCCGCGGTGTATATCTCCACGTCCGGATGCTTGGACAGGATGCGGTCGATGCCCTCGGGAGCGCAGACGAGGAACAGCCCCTTGATGCGGGTGCAGCCAGCCTTTTTGAGCAGCTCGATGGTGGCTTCCAGCGTGCCGCCGGTGGCCAGCATGGGATCAAGGATAATGGCGATGCGCTCGTGGATGTTGTTGGCGAGCTTGACGTAGTATTCCACCGGCTGGAGGGTCTCCTCGTTGCGGTAGAAACCGACCACGGAAACCTTGGCTCCCGGGACCATGTCCAGAACACCGTCCATCATGCCCAGTCCGGCACGCAGGATGGGAACGACCGTGATCTTCTTGCCCTTGATGGAGTCGACGTCGACATCTCCGGCCCAACCCTTGATGGTCACCTTTTCGGTCTCAAGGTCCTTGGTGGCCTCGTAAGTCAGCAGGCGGGAAATCTCGGTGGCAAGAGCGCGAAAACGGCTGGTGCTGATCTCGTCCTTGCGCAGCAGGCCGATCTTGTGCTTGATGAGCGGGTGCTCGACAACGTGTACAGCCAAGGTCCAACTCCTTACTATATTGTGGTTCGCTAGGGGGGCTCGCCTTCGACCAAATTAGTTTGTTGTAAGCGGAAGAAAACGGCCGGGTCAAGGGCTTAGTTTTTCGGGCTGCGTGTGTCAAGAACAAAGTCCGTTTACTTCAAATCCTGAAATGTATATACCCGAAATCATGGACAAGAACGAAAACCGCCATTGGGACCGTGTCGCATTGCCCGAGGACCGGGGGATGCGCATTGATCGATATTGGGCACGGGAACTCGAACCCGAAGGGGTCTCGCGTGCAAAGGTCAAGGGCTGGATTGAATCCGGCCTCGCCGCAGTGGACGGCGGAACGGTCCGCAAAGGAAAAATCAAACTCGAAGGCGGCGAAAGGCTCACGCTACGGGCGCCCGATGGTACAGCTTCCGATGATTTGCCCCGCGCCGAAGACGCCCACTCGACATAGTCTTTGAGGATGACCACCTCATCGTACTGGATAAACCCGCCGGGCTGACTGTTCATCCGGCCCCCGGCGAACCTGCCGGGACCCTCGTGAACCGCCTGCTTGCCCGGTATCCCGACCTCGGCGCAGACACCTCCGGCATGGCCGAGCAGCGGCCCGGCATCGTCCATCGCCTCGACAAGGACACCTCGGGCGTCATGGCCGTGGCCCGCACAGAGGCCGACCGCCTGAAGCTCGCCGCAGATTTCGCGGACCGAAACACCGCAAAGCATTATCTCGCCATCGTTCACGGCGTGCCCGAACGAACCGAAGGTTTCATCGATGCGCCCATGGGTCGTCACCCCTCGCAAAAAACCAAGATGGCCGTTGTCGAAAAGGGCGGGCGCGAGGCAAAAAGCCACTACGAAGTGCTGCGGGCCATGCCCGACAGCAGCGCCTCACTCGTGCTCATCAAGATTTTCACCGGCCGCACACACCAGATTCGCGTACACATGGCCCACATCGGGCATCCCCTTGTCGGCGATCGCGTATACGGCCCGAGCCGTCAGGCACAATGGGATTCAGCCGGTCGCCCCAAAGCGGATCGCCAGATGCTCCATGCCTTCCATCTCTGCCTGAATCATCCGGAGACCGGCGAACGGCTGCGGTTTCACCAGCATCCGCCGCACGATTTCACCGACCTGCTTGAATGCCTGCACCGCCGCCCGCTCACCGTGGGCCTGACCGGAATGCCGGGCTGTGGAAAGTCCCGGCTCTGCGCAATCCTGCGCGACCTCGGCCACCCCGTCTTCTCGGCAGACGAATGCGTTGCCGAGCTTTACCGCCCCGGCGGAGACGGAGCCTCCATGATAAACGCCCGCTTCGGGAGCACATACTCAAACCCGGACGGCGGCGTTGACAAGAAATCCCTCTTCAACGCCATGCTTGAATCCGACTCCCTGCGACGGGAAATCATGGACATGATCCACCCCATGGTGCGCCATGCCTGCATGGAATTCTTTACCGAGAACAAACACGCGGGCCTCGTCTTTGCGGAAATCCCGCTCCTGCTCGAATCAGGCTGGCATGAACGGAACTTCGTCAACATCGCCGCCTGCATTCACTGCGACGAGACCCTCAGAACCGGCGCCTTCCGCGAAGCACGTAACCTCTCCCCGGAAATGCTCGCCACCTTCGACTCCTGGCAATGGCCCGCCAAAGACAAACTCGCTGCCTGCGATCTCATAATAGAAAACCCGGGAAATCCCGATGGGCTTCAAGCAGAAGCAGAATCATTCGTCAATGAACTCAATGTCCTGCGTATGGCAAAAATCGATCAGGACATGAAGATGCTCGCCAGCCTGTGGCCCGAGCTCGCCCTGCGCCTTGACGGAGCGGATCAATGATCCCCATACGCGACAATGTCCCGCGCGTACATCCGCCCATCGCAGTCCTCGTCATCATCCTTCTCAACGCACTCGCATTTCTCTACACCACCTCGCTGCACGGTCGGGAACTCTTCAATTTCATGCACCTCTTCGGCGTTGTCCCGGCACGCTTCATGGCCCCGGACTGGGCCATGCACGTCGGATATCCCGACTCCAGCATTCCGCTGCTTTCCTACATGTTTCTGCACAGCGGCTGGCTGCACATCATCATGAACATGTGGATGCTCTGGATTTTCGGCGACAACATCGAAGACGTCATGGGACACGCCACCTTCGTCCTCTTCTACATCCTCTGCGGCCTCGCGGCCATCGGCGTCCAAATCCTCACCGAACCCAATTCCCCAGTGCCCGTCATCGGCGCTTCCGGTGCCGTGGCCGGAATCATGGGCGCATACCTCATGCTCTATCCGCACGGACGAGTCCTGACACTCGTTCCCATCTTTATCTTTCCGCTCTTCTTCCAGTTCCCCGCCATCCTCTTTCTCATCGCCTGGGTCACCGTCCAGATTATATCCGGCCTGCTGCAAAACGCAGGCACCATGGCACCCGTGGCATGGTGGGCACACATCGGCGGATTCCTCACCGGCATGGCCCTCATCTATCTCTTCCGAAAAAAAGATCGCTGCTACTACTGCTACAATCCGGAAACCAAAGATTACGACAAGCTCGAAGATTTATAGTTTTTTTGCCTCCGGCGGGCAGGGCGCTGCCCTGCACCCGGCAAAGGGGATAATCCCCTTTGCAATCCCTGGGTTGCCAGACAGCGTGAAGCGGGCTGAGAAATGCACTGCGTGACATCTCTCAGCCCGCTTCACGCTGTCTGGCGGTGGCTACCAAGTCATTTTACGTTCTTGTGGAAAGTCGTTGTATCTATTGCGTATTCGGAGAATATAGCCATCGGCCTGTTTGTAAATACTCTTAGTTGGCGCTGAGACTACAGCTTTTTTCTTCTATCAAATGCCTCGCTCCCGAAACGCAGGAAGGCGTGCGGCAATGACACGAAGTGCATTGCCGAACGCCTTCCTGCGTTTCGGGAGCCGCCAAGGGTCCAGGGGGATTATCCCCCTGGCGGGTGCAGGGCAGCGCCCTGCCCGCCGGAGGCACAAATTGATCCGTTACATTTTCAGATTCCAGTCTGCCCAGACCTGTTTACGCCACTGCTGGAAAGCTTCGGCGAAGGTGTCGAGGGGCAGTTCGGATTTTTCACCGGTCTTGCGGTTCTTGCATTCGATGACGCCGTTTTTGAGGCCTTTGCCGCCGAGCACGAGCTGCATGGGGTAGCCGACGAGGTCTGCTTCGGCGAATTTGACGCCGGGCCGGTCCTTGCGGTCATCGAGGGCGGCGTCGACGCCGAGGGAGATGAGCTGGTTGTAGAGCTCTTCTGCCTTGTCGTTGACGGCTTGGTCTTTGCCGCCGAGGGAGATGACCGCGACTTCGTAGGGCGCGATGGTCGGCGGGAAGATGCAGCCGTTGTCGTCGTGGTTCTGTTCGATGGCGGAGGCGACGATGCGGGAGACGCCGATGCCGTAGCAGCCCATGGCGAGGAGTTTTTCCTTGCCGTTTTCGTCGAGGAATTTGGCATCCATGGACTCGGAGTATTTGGTGCCGAGTTTGAAGACGTGGCCGACTTCGATGCCTTTGGTGAATTCGATGGCCTGTCCGCATTCGGGGCAGAGGTCGGTTTCTTCGATCATGCGCAGGTCGGCGAACTTTTCGATGGTGCAGTCGCGGCCGAGGGAGAGGTGTTTGACGTGGGTATCGGCCTTGTTGCCGCCTGCGATCCAGTCGGTGTCGTGGCAGAGCTCGGCGTCGGCGTAGATGGGCACGTCCTTGTCGAGGGAGTGCGGTCCGGCGAAGCCGACGGGCGCGCCGGTGAGTTTCTTGACGGTCGCTTCGTCGGCGAAGTCGATTTCGTTGCCGCCGATGAGGTTGCGGAGTTTGACGTCGTTGAGTTCTCGGTCGCCGCGGACGAGGGCTGCGACGGGGTTGCCGTCCACGATGTAGAGCAGCGTCTTGACGAGCTTTCGGGGTTCGACGCCGAGGAACTCGCAGACTTCTTCGACGGTGTGCTTGCCGGGCGTGGCTATGTCTTCGAGGGCCGGGATTTCGTCGTCACAGCGGCAGGTGGTTTCCGGGGTGATGACTTTGGCTTTCTCGAGGTTGGCGGCGAAGTCACAGGATTTGCAGGAGGCAATGGTGTCTTCGCCGGTTTCCGCAAGGACCATGAATTCGTGGGAGAAGTCGCCGCCTATGGCGCCGGAGTCGGCCTGAACGGGCTTGAAGCGCAGGCCGATGCGGGAGAATGCCTTTTTGTAGGCCTCGAACATGTTCCAGTAGGACTTTTCCGCGCCTTCGTCGTCTTTGTCGAAGGAGTATGCGTCTTTCATGAGGAATTCGCGGCCGCGCATGAGGCCGAAGCGGGGGCGGATTTCGTCGCGGAATTTGTTCTGGATCTGGTAGAGATTGACGGGGAGCTGTTTGTAGGAGCGGATTTCGCCGCGCACGAGGTCGGTGATGACTTCCTCGTGGGTGGGGCCGAGGCAGTAGTCGCGGCCGTGGCGGTCGTTGAAGCGCAGCAGTTCCTTGCCGTAGTAGTCCCAGCGTCCCGTCTCGCGCCACAGGTCGGCGGGCTGCACGGTGGGCATGAGAATTTCCATGGCTCCGGCCCGGTTCATCTCTTCGCGAACGATGGCTGCCACCTTGTTGAGGGCGCGCAGGCCGAGCGGCAGGTAGTTGTAGATGCCGCTGGTGAGCTTGCGGATCATCCCGGCGCGCATGAGCAGCTTGTGGGAGACGACTTCGGCTTCTGCCGGGTCTTCCTTCAGGGTCGGGGCATAGTACTGGGACAGCTTCATTTTATCCGTTTCTCCTTTCGTTCAGGAATGCTTCTATTTCTTTGAGGAATTCGGGCAGCAGGTTCTCGTTGCCCTTGACTTTTCTGATGACGTCGCCCTTGCGGAAGATGATGCCGAGGCCGCGCCCTCCGGCGATGCCGATGTCGGCTTCGCGGGCTTCTCCGGGACCGTTGACCACGCAGCCCATGACCGCGACGGTGAAGACTTCTTCCACTCCGCGCAGGGCGTGCTCCACTTTTTCGGCCAGTCCGATGAGGTCTATCTCGGTGCGCCCGCAGGTGGGGCAGGAGATGATCTCGGGGCCGCGGTGGCGCAGGTCGAGGGAGCGCAGGATTTCCCACGCCACGCCCGCTTCGTCCACGGGGTCGTGGGTCAGGCTGACGCGCATGGTGTCGCCGAGTCCTTCCCAGAGCAGGATGCCGAGGCCGACGGACGACTTAACCGCGCCGCGCACGAGGGTTCCGGCTTCGGTGATGCCGATGTGCAGGGGGTAGTCCACTTTTTCGGCCAGCAGACGGTAGGCCTCGACGGTATTGAGCACCGACGAGGACTTGAGTGAAATTTTCGTGTCGAAGAAGTCGCGTTCTTCGAGCAGGGCAACGTGTTCAAGGGCGCTCTCGACCATGGCCGCCGGAGTGGGGCCGCCGTGCTTCTTGAGCAGGGTCTTGTCGAGGGAGCCGCCGTTGACGCCGATGCGGATGGGCGCGCCGCGCAGCTTGGCGGCCGTAACCACGGCGTCCACCTTGTCGGGGCCGCCGATGTTGCCGGGGTTGATGCGCAGGGCGTCTATTCCGGCGTCGAGGGCGCTGAGGGCGAGGCGGTGGTCGAAGTGGG